>CAWGIZ010000001.1:0-273842 GCA_963822835.1 uncultured Alphaproteobacteria bacterium
ATGTCTCGATCTGATTGACGGGTCGATTGCCGATTACCGGGAAGACATGCTGCGTTAGCGTGTTCAGCCACTGGTCGGCATGCTTGCCGTTACGCCATCCGGTTTTGTGTTCTTCGTGGACCTTGCGCGCTGCCTTTTCGAAGGTGGGCACGACAACAGAAGCGCGTCGCCGTTCCGCAACGGGATCGCCACCATCACGGGCGACCTTGCGAAGGGAGGCCGCACGCTCACGCGCTTCTGCCAGAGACACCAGCCGCGCACTTCCGAGTCCGACATCCCGCCGTCGCCCCTGAGCGACCGTACGAAGCATCCAGCGCTTCGCGCCTGAGGCATCAACGACGAGATAGAGGCCGTTGCCATCGGCATATCGGCCAGCCTTGCTCAAAGTTCGGACCTTGAGCGCCGTTAGCGCCTTGTCCGGATGGCTACCTGACTTTCGCATTCGAACTCACAACCCACAAAACATCCCACATTATCAGTCGGATTTTGCCGGTCGTCCTGGGACGCTGTCAATCAATGAATCTTCTTTAACTATCTATTGCAGCATGAAAAAGTGGATAACGTTGGATGCCATTGGACCCAGAAATGGCAGACACCCTCTCCGCCATTCTCAGTCCAAATAACAAACTCCTGCGGCCTGAGCCGGGCGCAAAACGGCGCGGCTCCGCCCCGCTTCGAACGGAGACCTGTGCACTGCAGACTTCGGTGGATTACGCGGAATTGCATTCTCCGTAGGTCAAAATTCTCCGCCGCTGCGCACTAAGTGCCGCGTCCTATCGCCCTTATAATCTAGCCCCTTCAGCGCGTTACAAATTCCTCGCCGAACGATGGTCTCGCAGAAAGTTTGGGAAGTGATCGAGACGAGGCACAAACATCGGTTTGTGCCCACAGACGCTATTTAAGCGGTCGCCCAGACCTCTGACTGCAGCGCGGCCTGTTCCAGAACTGACCTGCCCTATTTGGGTAGTCCACCTGTCGAGTTAGAGTCCGGTGGTTATGGTCGCCCTGGTGGGCTGCCCGAAACGCAGCGTAGGGCAGGCCGGCAAGGCAAGGCAAGATGGCTTCCGGGGACCTGACATGCGTCGGCCGTTGACGTGCGGCATCCACGACTAACTTGACAGTGCCAACCAACTACCATCCGAAAAACAAATTAGGCCTGGATCAAATTCGAAAATTGATCGCCCTGCACTTGGGTGCTTGCAGCCTTCCGACCTATTTCCAACAGCTCTTCCACGGTCTCCGGGCTGTCGATTTGCGCGAGCCGGGCGACTCCCTTGGGAGGCAGGTCGAGACCAAGATATTGCTTCAGCCAACGCAGGCTCAGTTCTACATTGTACCTTTGGTAGGTGAAGGCCAACCGCCCGTCAAAATTATCGTTGGCGAGATTACCAACCTCCGCGTCGATATGCCAAGGTGTCTTCGTTCGCGACATCCACTGCATCAAGGTCTGCACCAGGCCGTCGCTATCGGATAGCAGTGACTGAACGGCACTCAAAGCCAGACCGGCGCCGGTCGACGCCGACCAAGAACCGCTATCGAATGTCTGCTGATACTTTCCCGTGCCCACCGAGGTGATCGTCAGCTGATCGGCGCCGAATGGCCAGTTGAAGCCATAGCCGGAAATTCCGGCCAGCATGAGCATTAGCAAGGCCGGATTGTTGTGCGGACTTACGCCTCCATCCACGAAGGAACCTTCTACGCCCGGCGCGACCGCGATCACCTCGGGCTCAAAGTAGGTCGGGGCCGCCGTACTCGCGCGAATGAGGCTCGCCAGCGGAAGTTCCTTATTCGGTGTGTAGGATGCGTCATTGCCGTCGAAGAATTTGCCTCGAGGATTATTGTGAAAGACCCAGACGCTGTTCGTATCCAGACGTTTGGTAACGATCGCGAGGCCAGTCCTCAGCTTTTCGGAACCAAGCAACTCCTCGCCAACTTGTTGTCTGACGGCTTGCATCAAAGGTTCAGCAGGAAACTTTGGCGCCAACAGCCCATAGAACCAGAACCAGTTTCGATCGCCGAAAGCGAGGGCAGAAAGTTCCCGATAGATCGTGATGAGTTCCGAGACGGAGTAGCCGAGAGCAAGCCCCGTCGCGATGATCGAGCCTGTGGATGTTCCACCAATCAGGTCGTAATAGTCGCTCAATCGAAGGTCAGGCTGGTCGAACTCCTTCGCCAGCAGTGCCTCAATCCGTTCCAAGAAGGCGAGTGAAATGATTCCTCTCACGCCCCCACCATCAAGTGCCAATATTCGCTTGGGGCCAGATCCAAAGAGGTGATGTTCGAGCGAAGGGTTGGCCATTGTCGGACTCCCGTTCATAAACCCGGAGGGTTCTCCATATCCGCCCATCCGCGAGACGACAAAGTGACCGCTTGGCCTGAAGATGGGTCAATCTGAATAGTCACGGCCTCCCGTTCGCCAGCCCAACTACCAAGAGTTCCGTTCTCACAGAGATCTTGTCTCAACACCAAAGTATCGCTGGTTCCTCCCGTCAGACGCGGCCCACCGGAGCGACACGCGGCTATCAGATACGTCGCTCGGCGAGCGATGTAGTCTGCGGCTTTCGCGTAGCCGCTCTGACGGTTTTTATTGTCATCGTAATTGAGGTTCGGATCGGTCAAATCGATAACCCAACCGGAAAGGCGCTGCACAGCCTTCTTCTGATTAGTCCATGTATTCCATCGAGAAGCAGATATCTCCCTTCGGACGGTCTTGC
The DNA here is from genome assembly GCA_963822835.1 of uncultured Alphaproteobacteria bacterium. Lineage (GTDB taxonomy): Bacteria > Pseudomonadota > Alphaproteobacteria > CAVTAV01 > CAVTAV01 > CAVTAV01. Next base: position 2,715 of record CAWGIZ010000001.1, read on the forward strand.
TACTCGATTGCTCGCTGGACCAGAGCGCGCCGGCGGCAGACGCTCCGCCATCCCAAGAGTAGCCCTCTTTAAAATGAGGTTCGTAGTCGTCGAGCATGAACGACTCCGGCACTCCCTCGACGCCGAGCAACCGATGCATCTTTTTTTCCCGTTCCAGGTAATCAAGCGCGGCCTGAGTCATAACGTAATCGGAGCCAGGGGCCAGCGGCGAGACAAGCGTGTAACACGCGTTCGGAAAACGCGCGCAGATCTTGGAAAGTACGTCCGTAGCGACGCAGTATGCAATCCTCTCTGCTTCCTTCAGCCTGATCGCGTTATGGCCGATCAGACCGATCCAGATGTCACGGCGAATGACGTTTCGATCTGACGTCGTGTCATCACGCCGATCGAGGATCTTGTCGTCCAGCAATTCGATCTGCTGAAAGTCATAGTCCTGAGCCGTCTTATCGAGTTTGTCGAAGCCCACGAGGTTATCGTGTATCCGCCGTTCATTATTACGTTTTGCGCCCGGCAGCCATCTCCAACCATCGATGCGCCGGTCAGCGCACCAGGACTTGTGCTCCAGGCGCGCCAACTGCTCCATTGCTGTCTTAAAATCGCGAATATGAGCGGCCGCCGCTGCCTTCAGCGAGAAGCCCGGTGGCACGTACCAATCGAGACTGGCCAGTTTCGGCTTGATGTGGTCCGCAGCGCGCCTGTTTGCCTGTCGGTAGGTCTCCGGCAAGTCGTCCCAGGACTGCGCACTCTCGGCTCTCTCCTGAGATACGGTGCTCTTGAACTCCGCCGACCGGGCCGCCTGGTAGGAGTCGTGAATATTTTTGGCGATCCCTTCCAGCGGACCTTCGAGCAGATCGAGAGTGCAGAGTTCGGCGACTGTTCCGAAGGGTGCAATGATCGATGAGAAATAGGGCGTGAGATCGTCGCGGCAAATGATCCCGAGATCTCCGCTAAGCGATCCGGCGCGAATATAGACGGGTGCCTTCCATCGCCCATTGATCTGCATGGCATCGCGAACCCTCAATGCATGCTGAAGCGTTGCGCTGGAACTATCGGCCGTGACTATCACCGCGGTAACAGCGTGTTCACCTTCGATGTCCGCCATCACCTTGTCGGTGAGGCTGTTGATCGCGGTGTCGAATTCGAGAAAGCGAACCGTGCCCAATCGGCCAAGCCCCGGGTACGCCACATCGATGTCAGGGTGGATACGGCGAAATCGCTGCTCGTCGTGAGCAGCGTCAGGCACCAGCACGGTCATGCGCGGCGCGGCGAAGTCCTTGTATATCCCGACTCGCATGAGCTGAGCGGCGACGTTAATTGCGTAGTCGTCGAAACCCACGACGACCAGATGGATGAGTCGCTGGCCGCGCAAGTCCGCTACGGTATAGAGCGGGTGGTCCCAGAAGAACTTTCTCGCGGCCAGAGCGGGCAGGCTGAAGGGGATCAGATCCGTACCGTTCTCTCGCCGCTTGACACCATCGGAACTCGAGAGCTTGCGCCAGAGCTCGGCGTCCCTGACCGACACGAAGACTTTGCGTGCGGTCGAACGCTGGTGATCCTTGCATATCGAACGGATGGCGAGCGCCGCCTCAAGATTAGCGTTGTCGTCGTCGGTTACAATGACGGCGCCTTTCGCCTTTTCGACTGCCGCGGAGTGGAGCACCTTGGCATTCCGGCAGTCGCCAGCCACGAATGGCACTTTGTGCCGCCGGCAAAATGCAGCGAGCGCGTCATTGCCCGCACTGTCGATGGCAACGACCGCATGCCCGCCCGCCACGAGACTGTCGACGAACGCCTTGCCTCGCTCACCCAGACCGCAGACGATGTAGTGATCTTTCTGGCGGCTGGCCCTCCAACCTTCAATCCGGCTTCCCAGAAATTCAAGGACGACGCCAAGAACGGCCGAGAGCGTTGCGAGCGGGGCAATGACAAGGCCCAGCTTCAGGAAGAAATTGGCCGACGAGTAATCGCCGCCGGGACGATCGAGCTTGTAGGCGAGATACGTGCGATAGAGGATCTCAAGCCAGTCGACTTTTTCGGGTTGCGCGAGGGCAATGTACCAGCCGACGAACGTCAGAACGCCACCGGCAATCGCCAGAGTAGCGACGGCCAAAATTAAAACGCGCTTGGTGGAGGACGGCATCTGAGACTACCAACGGGGTGGAATGGAGCGACCAAACGATGACGCAGTCTCCATCACAAGAGACTCACTGGATCTTGGAGATCAGTGGAAGATTTCCCGAAGCGCCGCAGCCGAAAGAACCGGACATCGTTTTCGAATCCGCAATCATCAGTCGCAGATCGCAGTTACTGGCTTTGATAATGAGGCCACCCGGCACGAATTGGCCGTAATTCCATCCGTTATAGGAACTGTTTGTCTTGATCTCGCCGTTGTCAGAGATTTCGATACGGTTCAGCAAGATGCTAGGGGCAACCCTCTCGAACAGTTTTTTCTGTGCATCGGTTGGCCGGTCGGGGAGCTCCACTTCCGCAACGATGCTCGTCCGGGACTTCAGCCACATTTTGAGCGCGGCAGACTGCATGTCCTTGTCGCTGCTGCCGAACCCTTCCTCTAGGGAAATTCGTCGGACGATGTCGTCATCGCTTGCCAGCCCGGCCTCCAGAGCTGCGAGCCGCTCGATGGGATCGTCGCTTCGCAAGAGATCACGAAAGGATTTCAGCTCGGCCGCCCGCTCGGTTATCGCCTTCGCGGTCGACTGAGCATGTACTGATGGCGCGTCCTGGCAAACCGCGACGAAGAGCACCGCAACCGTCACGCCGGCAATCCCAAAGATTCGCTTATTCAAAGCCTTCATGACCCACCTTCCCATCATGTGCCGGCGTCAGAACGGCCGCGTCGCATCTTTCGGCAAATATCCGATGCGTCCGTCATCCAGATGTACTTTCGTCCATAGGCTACTGTTGAAGTCTTCGACCTTGACGATATCGCCGGCCCTTAATCGGGCAATCGTGTTTGATATCGCTGACGGCAAATCCTGTACCGAGATATCGCGTTCAACCCGATGCGTGATGAGCGTGGCGGCATGTTGTGCCACTTGCGTTACCGCTTCTTGCTTCACGGGCGCCGCAGGTTTTGATTTGGAATAGGCAGGGGCATCGATGGCCAAGTCCTCGGGAGGCGAAGGTCGCGCGGGCTCGTCTTTGATAGCAGCCTGCTTCGAGATAGCGCTGGGCACTGCGGCGGCCGGCGTGGTTGTGCCTTCCGGCAGGGCTACCTTCGCCGGCACTGCTGGTACCGTTTCGGTCGCCACCTTTTCGACAGAACCGGATCGTCCCATTACAAAGTAAGCGCCGGTGCCGCCAATACCCAGGAGCAGAACAAGTGCTGCCGCGTAGATCGGCCATTTCGAGCGATTTCCGCTCAGACGGATCGGCGGCGTGCGGACTGTGTCTTGACCATCGATCGTATCCGCCAAGTGATCGAGGTGATATTCCAGATCGCCTCGCCAAGTGTCGATCCAGTGGCTTGTGGAGATGAAGAGTTCGAGGCCGGGCGACGGCGCGACATCCTCGATGCGGACGGGGTAGACCGGCCGGCCCTTACTGTAGGCGCGCTCCACTTCCGCCTTTACGAAGCGCGATAGATTCAACTCCTTAGAAAGCAGGACGACGAGTGTCTTGGAGTTCTCGATACCGTGGACGATTTCTTCGGCATATTCATGGCCGGGCCGGACGTCCCGTGGGGCGACCCAGCACCTCAGCCCTTTTCGTTCCAGATGTTCGCAGACCGTATCTGCAAATCGGGCGTTCTCCTTGGCGTGACTTATGAACGCCGAGTAACGCCAGTCTTTGCCAGCCCCATCCATGCCAAGTCCAACTAGCCGCTCTAGTTTGGCGAGAAACCCCTCGCTAAAAGTGTTACAAAGACTCGTCTTTAGCGCAAGTTTATCAGCCCTGAGCGACGCAATATTCTGGGGATGTTACTTGTTCGGCAGATACAACCAGCCCCCGTCATTCCGAAGAAAGCGTCCCTGCCCCGTATTCCCCCCACCAGTCAGCTGCCGCAAGGCACCTTGCGCGAAAGGACTGTCCGAGGCAAAGCCCAGCACGAAGTCGCAGACATAGCCCGGTTGGCCTTCCGCCTTCTCACAACCGAGCTTTCTGAACTGAGTGATTTCGAATGACAGGCTGCACTTACCGCCGCCTGCACCACAGAGGGCAAGGCACTGCATCGCAAGTAAAGGGTCGTTATTGAATTCGCGGCGTTCGCACCGTTTCCCTAACTCCTGATAATTCGCGTTTACATTTGCAAAGGTCGCTTCGATCGCCTTCCTCATTTCCTTATCAGACGGCTCGCGATCGCCGGAGCCACATGCCGCGACACAAAGTATGGAGGCGATCATAAAGAAGGCGGATAGCGACTTCATTTCAGGATCCTCAGGCGTTATCTTTCGTCGTGTACCTGAGGGACGTTGCCCAGACAAAGCGTCCGACGCCTGGAAAAACTATCGGGACCAGCATCCCCCTTTAGTATCAACATAGCATCGTTTTCCATACGCACGAAAACGATTACTCCAGAAGGACTTATTCTAAAAACAAGACCCAAGTGAAGTTAATGGCAAAGCCAATCTATGGTTCAGTAGAACGCCTGAGTGTGCAGCCAAGGAGGTCGGCCAACTCAATAGTTTCCCACGGCGTTACTGCTCTGCCAGAACCGACTTCTAACACTTCGGAAGGTCCTGCAATCATCCTGCCTCCTTGAAATGTTTGATTCCAGTTACCTTCGCTCCTTTTGTCTAATGGCAGTTTGGCGCCCTCGTCCCGAATATTTGACGGTCGGTCCATGAATGCCGAGCGTATCGTTTCGCAAAGGTTTAATTCGCACTGGCTACTAAGACCGCTCCGGGCGGGAATTCCGGAAGCTATATATTACCGAGGCCGTTTCTCGCGTGGTGCCGCTCCGACCCCAGCCCCAGACAATCATGTGAAGGCGGTACGAAAGCCCCCGACCTGTGCCGGGGGCTCTTACTCATAAGACAGGACCTGCTTACCGGCTGACCTGGACGCTGGTTCCGCCGGCACCAGGGCCGGCGATGCGGGCGCCTTCGCCGTTGGAGACAACCTTGACCCAGAGCGCGTCCTTGCCCTTGTAGTACGAGGTGTCGCTGGCCTTGCGCAGCGCGTCCAGGCTGTCCTCCGGCGCCCCCGAGGCCGCAGTGGTGAATCCCGGCAGCTCGAAGATCACCCACGAGCCCTTTTCCATTTCGCTGAGGCGCAGGTCCACGGACGGCCGTTCTGTGCTCACCTTGACCTCGGTGCCGGCGCGTACGTTCGTTTCCCCGGCCATGGTGAACTCCTTGCCATTGCGGCTGAGAACGACCGGCGGCTGAGGCGGGCCGCTGGGCCGGCCAAAAAATGGTATGCGGGGCCCGCCGCCACCCGCCGCTGGGCCAGGGCCGCGACCGGGACCAGCTGCCGCCGGGAGGGCGGCCGAAACCGGGGAACCCGCCGCCGGCGCCGGGAGTGTTCACAGCCAAGCGTCCGAAATCGCCCTTGCACACAGCGGCATTCCAGGTCGGCTTGACCTCACAGGTCTTGTCGATGGCGATTCCGTCATTTTCGTCATTGATGAGAATGAAGGAGTCCGGGACACCGGTGACCGAGCCGTCCAGGTCGTGGAACACCGAGGTCTTATAGCTCCCATTGCCGTAATCGTCGTTGCTCCACTTGTGCTCCATCGGCGGGAAATACACGGGCTTGGCGTTGATGAATTTCGCGCGCTTCACCGTGTTGTTGGTGCTCATTCCGAAGCTGGTATACAGCAGGTAAGAGATTGCTCCCGTCTTGCGGGTGGCGTTGTCCTGGAAATTCACGAAGGTGTCGTTGTCCAGGTGATGAAGGTAATCGTAAAACTCGTAGCCGCGGATCGGGAAATCCGGGAGTCCGGGCTCCGGCAAGCTGCGGCCGTAAGCTTTTTCCGTCGGCGTTGTGGGGTTGCCGATATTGTCGCTCTCGCCCACGAAACGCGAGTCGACGACCCGTGACGTAAAGGGGGAGCGACCGAGGTTGCCCGACGCATGCGTATAGCCGATCGCGTTGTCGGCCAGCTTCAAGTTCTTGAATGTGTCCATTTCTCCGCGGGTCCACATTCCGCTGTTCCGGTTCTTGTAGCTGGTGAAATCCTCGATGACCGTCTCCACGATGGGGCTGTTCGCGTCAGCGGGATTGGCGAGAGCGATATGCCCGCCGGTCCTGAAATGGCCGTCGGGCTGAGGGCCACGATCGGACATGAAGCCGTCGAAGTTTGAATGGGCCGTGTTGCCCCTGAACTCCCGCACCTGCATACGGCGTGGCCAGTAGTTGTCATCATGATGCAATCCCGTCGGATGCTGCGGCAAGGCGTACCAGAAGCCCGTCGCCTCGGACCCGGCGGCCACATTGTCCCGGTAGGTATTGTCCGGATTGGTGATCCAGAAGCTCGACGCCGTGTTGTCGGACGGAATCAGGATATCCTTGGCGTCCTGGCCGGCCAAATTGAAGTTCTTGCCGCCCTCCACGCCGAACGGGCCGAGGTCCGTTGGAACGCAGGGTTTGCCGTCGGGATGGCACTTGGTGAGGATCGCCAGGTTGTGGATAAACTGGTTGCCGTGCTCGACGGCGTCTTCGAGGAAGAAACAGTGACCCACATTGTTGTAGGTCACATTGTTTGCCACCAGCACGTCATTGGTGCCATGCACGGTCACGCAGCGGCTGTAGGTGTCGTGAATCGACGAGTTCTGGATATATTGCCCCTTGGCGTCGCCGATCAGATGCCAGTGGATGGGGTAGCGGGCCAGATGCATGTTCTGCCCCATGTGATAAAGCTCGACGCCGGAGACGTACATCTTGGACCCGGCCATCGCCATGATATGCCCGCCGAAATAGGTCTTTTCGGAGTCGGCTGAAGACTGGATCTTGATGTTCCGCGTCAGCATGCCGACTTCGCCGCGCTCGTCGACGCCATAGGTGATTTTGCCGAAATGCATGTACTTCAACGGCTTGTCGAGGGTGAGCGCGTTTCCGTGAATGGCGGCGATGGTGCGCTCCTCCGCCTGGTGGGGATCGAAATCGGTTGACGCAAGAACGATCACGTCACCCTTGCGCCAGCCGGCGGCATTCAGGACTTTGATCTTGGAACTGCCGGCCTTGGCCGTGCTCGCGAGCTTGGTCCAGCTGTTCGTGCGGTCGCCGTGCAGGTTCAACGTCCCGAGCAGCAACATGATCCCGCGGTCCCCCATGGTATTGATGTCTTCGTTGGGGACGTTGTCGGTCAGGGTGATTGTCGCCTTGTGCGTGTAAGGCTTGGCTTCGCTGCCGATGTCCAGCTCGCCGCCCGCCACATAGATCCACTCCGTTGCCAGATCGAGATCGCGATCGTCGGAGAAGCTGAGCTTGCCGTTGATCGTCAGACTGCGCAGCGCCGGCGGACTGACGTCGAGAACAATGTCCTTGCCCCGGTCAATCGTCACCGCGTCTCCCGCGCCCGGCACCTTCCCGTCGGGCCAGGACGCCGGATCGGACCACCGCGACCACGTGACCGCCGAAGAGGGTGCCTGGGCGGGCATGTCCATATGGGCGTGGTCTTCCTGAGCATCGGCGGCAGCCCCCAGGCCGAGCAGGAAGGCCGCAGGAAGCAACAAGGCAAGTAGAGCCAGGCGAGATTGTTTGTGCATTACGGTGATCCCCTTTATCGGGACTGTGTGTCCCGATTTTTACCCTGGGTAGAGTTTTGCAACTTATGGACCGGTTTGCCAAGCCGCGTTCAGGCGCGCAACTCGCTCGCGCTCCGCATGCACCCGAGGGGGCTGGGATCAGTTGGCCCAAGCTGCAGCAGAATAGTTCTTGTTTTGGTGTCCGGAAGTCTGACGTCTCCGCTGGAGGCGCTTCACCAAGCGGGCGGCGGCAAACTCGATTATGAAGAGCGCGATCGAACTGGCATCGGCTTCGCGGTTTGCCAGAGTATCTGGCGCCATTGCTCTGCCGAAAGACAGTTCATTCGGATAATCCGCGTAATCGCCCTGTTCCCCTGTAGTGTTAAAGTAAGCGAAAATCGATCCCGCAATGGACATCAATCCGATATCCTGAATGAACGAGAATCGGCAAAAAGATGAGCCATTGGACGCAGCGCCAATCAAAAAGGTGGGGGACCAAGATGAGAAAACTGAAATCCGACGTGAGACGTTTCGCTTTCGTGCCGAGACTTTGCGCATTCGCCATTTCGGTCGTCCTGTGTTCCGTGTTCGTTGGGCCTGAACACCCCAAAGCCGCTGACGCCAACCACCAAAGCGATAGCTGCGTCTCCTTGAAGAATTTTCAGGCTGTGGGACTGGATATCACTGATGCGCGCCTGATCGCTGCGGGGCCCGCGCCTGGCTCGAAGGCCGCTATAGAGGACGAAACGACTCTTCCGGAGCATTGTCTGGTGCGCGGAGTGATTTCGCGTCGCACAGGCGTGGACGGGAAGGAATACGGGATTGGCTTCGAACTCAGGATGCCGACTGATTGGAACGGTCGCTTCTTGTTTGAAGGCGGAGGCTATATGGACGGCGTGTCCTGGTTGGCCTACGGGTCATTATTCGGGCGCTTGTCTCCGGTTGCCTTGGCGCGAGGCTTCGCGGTCGTTCGAACGGACTCCGGTCATCTCAATTCCAAATCGGGAGCAACCGGCGCCAGTTTTTCTTTGGACCAGCAAGCACGGCTCGACTTCGGCTTCAACGCCCTCGACAAAGTCACGTTGCAGGCCAAAGCTCTCGTCAGGGCCTACTATGGGAGACGTCCGGATCGGGCCTATTTCATGGGCTGCTCCAACGGTGGTCGTCAGGCCATGTTGATGGCCGAGCGTTTCCCGGAATATTTTGATGGCATCATCGCAGGTGATCCTTCCTTCAATATCACGCACCTGTCGATATGGCTGACCTGGAACCAGAAGGTCCTTGCGAAGATAGCGCCTAAAGACGCGAGCGGCCGGCCGATCCTGTCGCGTGCCTTTTCGGATGACGATCTGAAATTGGTTAGCCGCGCGGTCGTGGCCCAGTGCGACAAGAAGGACGGTCTTGCCGATGGCATGATCAACGATGTTGCTGCATGCGATTTCGATCCGTCTGTTCTCGCATGCAAAGGGCCGTCAAAGCAGCCGGATTGTCTGTCGCGCGATCAGGTAGCCGCGATGAAGCAGGTCTTCGAGGGGCCGAAGGACGCGGTCGGCAAACCGCTGTTTCCTCCATTTCCGTATGATACCGGTATCTCCACGACATGGCGTGGCACCCACCTTGGCACCTCCGATAGTTCAGATGCCAATTCCATGGAAGCGACCATTGGTCTCGACACGTTACGCTATTACTCGCTAACCCCGCCGGATCTTGACCTCAAGCCACAGGATCTCGACGTCGAGAAAGCCTGGAAGCAGGTGCGCCAGACGGCAGCGATGAACGACGCCGACTGGACGTTCATGAATAGCTTTGCCGCGCACGGCAAACTGATCCTGTATCAAGGTAACAGCGACTATGGTTTGTCTGCCAAGGGGCTGGCTGCGTGGTACGAAAAAGCCGGCCACGATACCGGAGGCCACATTCAGGATTGGGCGCGGCTGTTTCTCGTGCCCGGCATGGGGCACTGTAGTGGTGGCATGGCGACAGACGAATTTGATCCGCTGACGGCACTGGTGGATTGGGTCGAGCGCGGTCAGGTACCGGACCGCATCGTGGCCAAGGGGAAGCAATTCCCTGGCCTTTCTCGCCCGCTTTGTCCTTGGCCGAAGGTTGCGCGCTATAAGGGCGGTCCGACTTCCAGTGCCGACAGTTTCGTTTGTGAATAAGCGACGATCTGGTTCAGCGGGCATTGTCGCGCCGGTTGGCGCCCACAGGCTCGTTCGGCAGATTTCGAGTCTTTAGCCACTGCCTCCAGCGGACGGCGGCGGCATCAGGTCTTGTTCTTCGCCGTTTCCAGGCCGGTGGTCAGGCCCTCGTCTCCGGGGAAGTGTTTGAGACCGGATTCGTAAGCGGCGCGGGCGTCGTCCCAACGGCCGAGGACACCGTAGGAGCGACCGAGGCGCAGCCATCCGTCGCGATCGTTTGGATTGGCTTCCAGCCTCGCCTTCAGTCCCTCGACCATGCTGTCGATGAACGCGTTCCGCTCCTGTGGGCTCAGGGCGTTGGCGGCTTGTATGTCAGCCTGGCTCGGGCCCTGTGGCGGCGTGGGCGTCGTCTGGGTGGCGGCAACGACCTGACTGGCCGGTTCGCCAAGTTTTGCCGCAGCCTCGTCGAGCCCCTTCTGGATTTCCGGACGCCAAGGCGAATCCGAAGGCAACTGGCCGGCGAGCTTGATCCAGGCATCGCGCGCCTGCGCGGCGCGGCCATTCTGCAAATCGTAGAGAGCGAGATTGTAGCGGGCGCGCAAATTTGACGGATCGGCCGCGAGGGCCTGTTGGAACACCTGCCTTGCTTCCTCGGTGACACGCCCGTCCGAACCCGCCATCAGGCTTTCGGCATAGCCGATCTTTACGTCAACATTGTCGGGCCATTTTTGCATTGTCTGCTGAAATATCTTTTTCGCGCGATCGGCGTTTTGCAGTGCGGTGTAAGACCGGCCAAGAAGTATCCAGCCGTTCAGGTCGTCTGGCGCGGCTTCCAGCTTTTTCTCCAGGCCGGCCGTCACCGATTCGAGCGACATGTCGGGATGTGGCGCCTCGTTACGAGTGGACGTGGCCGGGGGCTGCAACGGGGAGTTCAGCTTGCCCTGATTTGCGATGAATGACGCGAGCGCGGCTTCGTCCTGATCGGCGGTCGTCGCGGTATCGGCGGGCATCGTCAAAGAGAACTTGAGCGCGGCGGGAATACCCGCGACCAGGACGGCAGCGCCGATCAGGAGCGCGCGCCGCGCCATCTGCCGATCGCCGGACCTTGTCCAGGGCCAAAACGAATAGACGATCAGGCCGGCGCACAGTGCGGCAAGCACCAGCAGAACGGTCCATAGAAGATTGGAAGCCATGGCTCAGACCTTTCGCATTGCGCTGCTACGGCGCCGTTCGAGCGAGCAACGGGCGGATGGACTTATCGATATCCGTTTCTCTCAGCCGCCCGCGATGTACATATAGGACGGTGCCGTCGCCATTCACTATCAACGTCGTCGGGATGCTGTCGAAACCGAACTCGGCGAGAACCTTGCCGTCCGCATCCTCGCCGATCGCCGCATACGGGTTGCCGAGCCGCGCGAGATAGCCGGCTGCCTCGCTTGATCGATCCATGTGGTCGATGCCGATGACGGGGACCATCCTGGCAAGATCGGTCAGCAGCGGATGTTCTACGGCACAGGGTCCACACCAGGACGCGAAGAAATTCAGCACGGCGACATGACCCGTCTTCAGATCGCGGTCCGTAAGCGTCCGGGCCGGATTGTCCAGATGCGCGATCGCAAATGGCGGTATCCGACCGCCGCCCCCGTCTCCTTCATCGGATGCTGGCCGCAATCCAGAAACCACGAGAGCGAGTTGCGCGACCAGGGCCAGCGCCGCCAGCGAGAGAGTTAGGCGTCTCGGGGTCAAATGATGAGACTTGGACATGTTCGCATTCTGAGCATCGACAGCCCGACAAGTAAAGTGCCACCCATTTTGAAATTGAGAACTATTTTTATTAGTAATCACATGATGAACACAGGAATGAATCGCATTTTAACGAAAATCATTTTGATAGTGATGTATTATACATCAAATCATCGACATATTTTTGCCGGATTCCTTCATTATCACACTCAAATACTCAGATATTCACGAATAGGTAACAAGTAAAAGTAAAAGATCTTCGAAGGATCGTCGGTATCCGTTTGGGGCTTGGGATACGGTCGCGGCCGTAGGGGCATTTGGATGACTGACGAGGGGAATCGATCGAAAGCAGTAGCGATTAGTGTCAGTCATTTTCGGCAGTACGATTTTGACCTACGGCCTTCCAATCGGGGGACTGGTCGCGGGTTACATCATCATCCTTATGACCCGGGATCGCCGCAGCAAGGCGGCGCTCCAGGAGGCACATGACGCCGGACTCACCGAGCCGGCGTCGTTGCATCCGGTCATCAATCAATCCTTGTGCATCGGCTGCACGTCCTGTGTCCGGGCCTGCCCGGAGCAGTCCGTTCTCGGCATCGTCGGCGGCAAGGCCGAGTTGATCAATCCGACGCATTGCATCGGACATGGCGCCTGCCGGACCGCCTGTCCCATGGGCGCGATCACGCTTGTCTTCGGCTCGGCCACGCGGGGCGTCGACATTCCCCTCGTCGGCCCGAACTTCGAGACGAATATTCCAGGCATCTTCATTGCCGGCGAACTCGGCGGAATGGGCCTGATCCGGAACGCGATCACCCAGGGCAAGCAGGCGATCGACGCCGTTCGGGGTTACCTGAAGGAGCGGGGCCGGCCGGCGAGTCACAAGGCCTACGACGTCGTCATCGTCGGCGCGGGGCCCGCCGGATTTTCAGCGTCCCTCGCCGCCAAGGAGCAAGGCCTGCGTTACGTCACTCTCGAGCAGGAAAGCTTCGGGGGTACGGTATCGCATTATCCGCGCGGCAAGATCGTGATGACGGCGCCTGTCGACCTACCGATCGTCGGCAAGACGCGTTTCAAGGAAACGACCAAGGAGAACCTGCTCGACTTCTGGCAGAAGGTTCATCAGGAGAACGAGCTTCAGATCCACTATTCCGAACGAGTCGAAACGATCGAGCGCATCGACGGTGGTTTCTCCGTGGTGACGGGTACCGGCAGTTATCCCGCCCGTTCGGTCCTGCTGTCGATCGGGCGCCGCGGCACCCCGCGCAAACTAGGCGTGGAGGGCGAAGATCTCTCCAAGGTCGTCTATCGCCTGATCGATCCCGAACAGTATCAGGGCCGTCACGTGCTCGTTGTCGGTGGAGGCGACAGCGCGCTGGAGGCGGCGACCTCGCTTGCCGACATGCCGGGCACGACGGTGAGTCTGAGCTATCGCGGCGACGCTTTCTCGCGCGCCAAGGCAAAAAACCGGGACAAGGTCGCCGACGCCGCAAAATCCGGCCGCCTCAGCGTACTTCTGAAATCGGAGGTGATGAAAGTCTCCGAGCACGACGTCTTACTCAGTGCTGGGGAAAAGGAGCTGGCTGTGCCGAACGACGCAGTGATCGTCTGCGCGGGGGGAGTCTTGCCGACGCCCTTCCTCAAGGACATCGGAATCGAGGTCGAGACAAAATATGGCTCGGCCTGACCGTCATACGCGCTCGATGACGGGTGCCTCGCTCGGCTTTCTGCTGGCGCTCGCGGCCACGCCATGCCTGGCCGCGAAAGCGGATATTGACGCAGCGCGGCAGGCGATCCTGCATCGCGACTACGCGTCGGCCGTCACGATTCTAAGCCGCGCCGCCGATCAGGGCGATTTCGACGCGAGCTATCAACTGGCCAATCTCTATCGCAACGGCATGGGCGTTTCGAAGGATCAGGCGAAGGCCTTCGATCTCTATGGACGCGCCGCAAAGGCGGGGAACACCGAAGCCGCCTACAGTCTCGGCAAAATGTATGAATATGGTTGGGGCACGAGTGCCGATCCCGCACAGGCACGGCGGTGGTACGAGGTGTCGGCAAAGGCCGGAAACACGGCGGCAACCGCCAGTCTGGCAAGCCTCGAGAAACACACGGCAGATCTTGTCGAGCACTCGCTCGCCGATGCCGCCGGCACCGACGATATCGGGGATATCCGACGGTTGCTCGATCAGGGCACCGATCCAAACAAGCCGGACAAGTTCGGGCGTACGCCGCTGACCGAGGCCGTCACGCATGCGAGGCCCGATGTCGCGAAACTTTTACTCGCTCACGGCGCGGCGCCGGATGCCGCGAACGCTTCGGGCGACACGGCGCTGACTCTTGCGGCGGAATCCGGGGACACGGAAACCGTACGCGCGCTTCTTAAGGCACGAGCGAAAGTCGACCAGACAAACCGGGCGGGCGCGACACCGCTCGTCATCGCCGCGACGGGCGGCAAGTCAGGAATCGTGACCGTGCTGCTCGCGGCGGGCGCATCCATCAACGCGAAAGATCCGCTTGGCCGCACCGCTCTCGACATCGCGCTCCAGAAGAATCAGCCGCAGATGGTCGCGGCTTTGAGGAAGGCGGGGGCAACCGAGACGACGGACGCGCGCAGCAACGCCGAGCGCACCGGCCTTGCATCGATCGCAGAGAGCAATCCAGCCTTCTTCAAGGGTTGGACGCCGCTGATGATAGCGACCTGGCGCGACCGGCCGGATCTGGTCAAGTCTCTGCTCCCGTCGTCCGATCTCAAGGCAAAGAACCCGGCCGGCCAGACGGCGCTCACCATCGCCGCCGCGCAGGGCCATGCGGCCGTCGCCCGGTTGCTGCTCGGAGAGGCAAGCGACGAAGGCTGCAACCGCGATTCCGCCTGCCATCCTCTGCTTGCTGCGGTGAGCGCCGGCGACGTGGAGATGATCGATCTGCTGGTCCCCGCCTATCGGAATACGCCGAGCTTTCCGTCCGTGCTGAATTCGGCACTTGCCGCGGCGATTTCAAAGCAGCGCTGGCCCGTCACCTTGGAGTTGTTGAAATCGGGCGCAAAACTGCAATCGGCGAAAGGGGAGATTTCTCCGCTGGTATCGGCTGCCCCAGCCGCGCCGGCGGAACTGATCGCCGCCCTGGCCGATCGCGGCCTCGATATCGATGCGACCGACAGTGCAGGCCGGTCGGCGCTTATTCTCGCGGCGCAGAACGGCCGGACGGCGACGGCCTCGTTACTGATTGCGCGCCACGCCGATCTCAATCATCTGGATTCGCTTCATCAATCCGCGCTCATGAAGGCGGCGCGCTACGGCCATGCCGATATCGTCAAGCTGCTCGTCGGGGCGGGTGCCAATCTCGCGCTTGCGACCGAGACGGGGAACACCGCCCTCATGCTCGCCTCCGAGGCCGGCAGGACAGAATCCGCCACGGCGCTCCTGCGCGTTTCGAATGCCGTAGACACCAAGAACGACGTCGGCGACACCGCGCTGATCCTGGCTGCCCGCAATGGTCATAAGGATATCGTCGCGGCGCTCTTGAAGGCCGGCGCCAACCCTCGCCTGAAAAACAACCGCCGGCAGGAGGCGCTGGACGTGGCCCCTGCCGGCGAGACCGAGCTTCGAAAATCGATTTCCGAAGCGAAAGCTTCCCGCTCCTGGATTTCGGAGATTCTGCAATGACGACCAACGCCATGACCGCGACGATCGAAAGGCCGACAGCCGCCCCTAAATCCGCCGCGAGGAGGCCGGCGCCCCTCCGCCGCAAACTGTCCCGCTCCGTGCCCTGGATCTTCGGGATCTCGGTCGCCTTGGTGCTTGTCGTCGGTTATCGCCTTCGGCACCTCGATCTGGTGACGGCAGAAAGCGGCATCGGCTATTGGTTCGGTATCGCGGGAGCGTCGCTGATGGGTTTGCTGCTCGTCTATCCGCTGCGCAAACGCGTGAAGGCGCTCGCTGTGCTCGGCGGGGTTCGCTTCTGGTTCAACACCCATATGATGTTCGGCATCCTCGGGCCGGCGCTGATTCTGCTTCACTGTAACTTTCGTCTCGGATCGACGAACAGCAATGTCGCGCTGTTCTCGATGCTGATCGTGGCCGGCAGCGGACTGATCGGCCGCTTCATCTATGTCCGCATCCACCACGGCCTGTCCGAGCGCAAGGTGGACTTCGCGGAACTGCGCAAGGAACTCGTTCAGAGCCGGGACGAGGCGAGCGATCTCTTTGCGCTGGCTCCCTCCGTGAAGACTATTCTTTCGGGCTATTCGGATCGAATTCTGGCGGCGCGCGGCAATTTCTTTGCGACATTCCTCAAATTACCCGTCCGCCACCTTGACGGAACCCTGACCGGATTACGCGTTCGCGGGTTGGCGAAACGCGAAGTTCGGGCGAATGCCGCGACCGCCGGTCTCAGCAATCGCGAGGCCCGCGACGCAACGCGGCGAATCCGCCAGCACACCAGACGCTTCATCGCGGACTCGCGCCAGGTCGCGAATTTCTCGTTCTATGAGCGGCTGTTTTCGCTTTGGCACGTCGCTCATATCCCTCTGTTCGTCGCACTCGTGGGAGCCGCGATCTTCCACGTCATCGCCGTTCACAAATACTGACGGGGTCTCGGCGCGCATGGGCTTCAACCGCACACTCCGTCTCTGGGCTCTGGCCGTGATCGCGCTACTTGGCGCGACGGCGGCGCACGCCCAGAATCTGGAGCGGTTGGTGATGCCCGGGCCGCTGACTGCGCCGCACGCCAAGTTCGAGAGCGACTGCAACCAGTGCCATTCGCCCTACAGCAAGCAGACGCAGAACACGCTGTGCCTCTCCTGCCACAAGGACGTGGCGGCGGACATGAAGGCGAAGACTGGCTTCCACGGCCGTTCGTCTTCGGTCGCGGGCGTCGAGTGCAAATCCTGCCATACCGATCACAAGGGCCGGGATTTCAATATCGTCGGGCTGGACCGGGAATCCTTCGATCACAGCGCGACCGATTTTCCGCTCACCGGCGCGCACGCCAAAGCGAACTGCACACAGTGTCACGCCTCCGGCAAGAAGTTCCGCGAGGCCGAGAAGGACTGCGTAGCGTGCCATAAATCCGATGACGTTCATAAAGGATCGATGGGCGCGAATTGCGCCGAATGCCACACCACGGCGACGTGGTCGGTTTCCGGGTTCGATCATTCGAAGACCAAGTTCCCGCTGACCGGCAAACACGCCAAGGTCGATTGCGCAGCGTGTCACCCTAATCGTGCCTATCGCGGGACACCTGTCGCCTGTGCGGCCTGTCACATCGTCGACGATGCGCACGGCGGCCGCTTCGGTACAAAATGCGAGACGTGCCATTCACCGGCCGCATGGAAGTCGGTCTCGTTCGATCACAACAAGGACACCAAATTCCCATTGCGCGGAGCGCATGGCGGCCTCGCCTGCAACAGCTGCCACGTGAATCCCAAGGCCGATCTGAAGCTGCCGACGACTTGCGTCTCCTGCCATTCGATCCAGGATGTTCACAAAGGCCGGAACGGCACGAAATGCGCCGATTGCCATAATGAGCGCAGCTGGAAGACCGTCTCCTTCGATCACGGCAAGGACACGCGCTTCCCGCTCCGTGGTGCACATGCGGGGCTGCAATGCACGGACTGCCATCATGGCAATCCGGCTCAGGAAAAACTCTCCACGACCTGCTTCTCGTGCCACGCCGGTGATGATCCTCATAACAAGCAGCTCGGCGAACGCTGCGACACGTGTCATGGGGTTACAAATTGGTCGAGTGATGTTCGTTTCGATCACGACCTGACCAGTTTCCCGTTGCTCGGCCTTCATGCGGCGGTGGCCTGCGAATCCTGCCACGTGACTCTCGCCTTCAAGGATGCCAAGGCGGGCTGCTTCGATTGTCACAAGGCCGACGACGTCCACAAGGGAACGCTCGGCGACAACTGCGCCTCCTGCCACAACCCCAATGGCTGGGACCACTGGCAGTTCGATCACGCCACGCAGACCGACTTTCCTCTGACCGGCTCGCACAAGGATATCGCCTGCAAGGAATGCCATCACGAGCCGGTCTACAAAAAGGCCAGCCAAAGCGAGACCTGCTACTCGTGTCACGCCAAGGACGATGAGCATGCGGGCCAGTTCGGCCATCGCTGCGAACAGTGCCATCAGACCGACAGCTTCAAGAATGTGAGGATCCGACGATGACCCGACGGCTTTCTCTTCACTACGTGCTCGGCCTGGTCATGGCGGCCTTGGTTCTGGCCCTGCTGGCCTGCACGCCGCGTGCGTCGCTAGGGGCCGAGGTATCCCGCGACTTCGACCACTTTTCGACCGGCTTCCCGTTGGAGGATGGCCATGCCGGCGTTCCATGCGAGAGCTGCCACGTGAACGGCGTCTTCGCGGGCACGCCTCGGCGATGTGCTCAATGCCACCAGCGTGGCGGGCCGATCAATGCCGAGGCAAAACCGGTCAATCACATCAACACGACGGATGACTGCGAATCCTGCCATACGCTTCGAAACTTTACGAAGACGTCGAGAGTGGACCACGGCTCCGTCATAGGCCCGTGCGCGAGCTGTCACAACAATGTCGTCGCCGAGGGCAAGTCGCCGACACATCTTCAAAGCTCCAACAATTGCGACGACTGCCATACCACGACGGTCTGGAACGATGTCCGTTTCGATCATACCGGCGTGACCGCACCCTGCGTCAGCTGCCACAACGGCGCCACCGCCACCGGCAAGAACACGACGCATATCAGCACCACCGACCAGTGCGACGATTGCCATACGACATTGAGATGGAATCCCGTATCTCGCGTCGACCATGCGGACGTCCTGGGCACCTGCTTCAGCTGCCATAACGGCACCACGGCCACGGGCAAGAACGTCACTCACGTCCAGAGCACCAACAATTGTGACGATTGCCACACGACGACCGCCTGGACACCGGCGACGTTCGATCACACGGGCATCACGGGAAGCTGCGCGAGCTGCCACAACGGCACCACCGCGACCGGCAAGAGCGCAACGCATATCACTACGAATACGGTTTGCGAGGATTGCCATACCACGACGGCATGGTCGCCGGTCATTCGTGTGGACCACATAGACGTCGTCGGAACTTGCTTCAGCTGTCACAACGGCACGACGGCCACCGGCAAGTCCCCCACCCACATTCAGAGTCGAACACCTGCGACAGCTGCCACACGACGGCGGCCTGGTCGCCCGCGAACGTCAATCACGACAACATCACGGGAAGCTGCTTCAGCTGCCACAACGGCACGACGGCCACAGGCAAGAACGCCACGCATATCAACACGACCAATCTCTGCGAGGATTGCCATTCCGTCGTCGCGTGGAATCCCGTCTCCAAGGTCGATCATGCCGACGTGGTGGGAACCTGCTACAGCTGTCACAACGGCACGACAGCCACGGGCAAAGGCCCGACCCATCTCAACACGAGCAATAATTGCGACGACTGCCATGTGACGACGGTCTGGACCGATGTCCGGTTCGACCACACGGGTGTCACGGGCACCTGTTCGAGCTGCCACAACGGCACGACGGCCACGGGCAAAGGCGCGACGCATATCCTGACGAACGCCGAGTGCGATGGCTGCCACACAACACTGGCCTGGACGCCGGCGAATTTCGACCACGCACTGGTCACTGGATCCTGCTCGAGCTGCCATAACGGAACCACCGCAACCGGTAAGTCCGCGACGCATTTCGTGACGACCGTGGAATGCGATTCCTGCCATACCATCAATAGCTGGGCCTTCACGCATTTCACGCACACTTCACCGAACTATCCGGGTGACCATCGTTCCAGCGTCGGATGCAATGACTGCCATACATCGAACAGCCAGACGATCGCCTGGCCAATCCGACCTATGCGCCCGATTGCGCCGCCTGCCACGCCAACCAGTACAGGGCCGGCGAGCACCGCAAGACCATCAGTCCGGCAACGAACTACACGGTAAGTGAACTACGCGACTGTTCCGGCGCGTGCCACACCTACACAGACACCACTCTGACGACGATTTCGCGGAGCCGGACAGGCCATCACCGTCCGTCCGATGGAAGTTTCGATTGATGCAGCGGGCTGGGGAGCACGAGGCAATAGGTTCTGTCATGCGACGCTTTCTGGGTTTCGTGCCGCATATCTGTATGGCGCTTCTGTCAACAACGGCATGTCTTGCCTTCGCCGGCCCGGCTTCGGCCTCGGTGCTCGAACAGGCGGATGTCCGGGAGAGTGATAGAGGCTTCCAGCTGCGGATTGGCCTTTCCATCCCGATGGGATTTCAGCGTGTTTCACCGCAGGGGCCGGCCAGGGAATTCATCATCGAGCTCCTGCCGCGTCCGACCGGGCAGGCCATCGACGAGGCAACAGAACGCTCTCAGGATCACATTGGCTTCGACAAATCGACGTCTGCGCCCATACAGGAGGTGCTGTACGACGGGTTGAATACGGGCCGGCCGACGATCACGCTCCGGCTGACGCGCGCCGCAACGATCTCCGTCCGCAACGACGCGGATCTGAAGTCGTTGATCGTCGACATCGCGCCGGTCGGCATCGTGAAGTCATTGGCCGGGGCGCCTAGCTTCGACGACAGCGTGTCCCAGATCGATCTTTCCGCCCAGCCGGTCATGAAGGAGGCGAAGCAGGCCCTGATCGACGGCCATCTCGATCGCGCGGTTCAGCTTTTCACCAAGATCGTCGAGAGCGGCGACGGTCCGCTGCGCCGCGAAGCTCTTGAACTTCTCGGCCTGTCGCGCGAGCGCAATCATCAACTGGCGCAAGCCGTCGCGGAATATAGCCGTTACCTCAAGGACTACCCGATAGGCCCGGACTTCGGATCGGGTGCGCCAGCGTCTCTCCGCCCTCGTCACGATCGACAAGACGCCTGCGGCAACCGCCAGCCAGGAAGTGCGCAAACCCAAGCCGGAAAAGAAGTGGCGTACCGAAGCGGACGGCAGTCTGGCGCAGTATTACTACCGGAATACGGTCAATCCGCCGGGCGGCCCGAACCAGGTCACGCAATCCGCGCTTACCACGAATGTCGATGCCCGGGTGCGGGCACGGAGCGACAATTACGACTTACGGGCGCTCTTTGTCGGCAGCTACGACGCCGATTTCCTGTCGCTCGGAACGAATGTCAAACGGCTTTATAACGCGACGATCGAGCTTCGCGACCTGAAACGGGGGCTCTATGGCAAGTTCGGCCGTCAGACGAGCAACACGGGCGGCGTGTTCGGCCGGTTCGACGGCCTGCAACTTTCCGCCGACATTCTGGATCACCTCGCGGTGAAGGGATTCTTCGGCTATCCGGTCGAGAGCAGCCGGGATGTCTCGATCAACAGCGAACGCAAGCTGTTCGGCGGTGGTCTCGACTTCAAGAATGTGATCGGTTCGTGGTCCTTCGGCACCTACTTCGTCGAACAGACCAATACCGGCCTGATCGACCGGCGCGCGGTGGGGGCCGAAGTCAAGTATTTCGAGGCCGGGAAATCGCTGTACGGGCTGCTCGATTACGACATCTTCTTCAAGGAACTCAGCACCGCCTTCGTGATGGGCAGCTACAGCTTCGGCCAGAAGACGACGATCAGCGCCACACTGGACTACCGCAAGGGACCATTCCTGACGACGGAGAACGCGATTGTCGGCCAGGGCGTAACCTCGCTTAGCGACCTCCTGGGCGTCTTCACGCCGACCGAGATCTATCAGTTGGCCCTTGACCGCACCGCGACAAGCAAATCCGCGACGCTGGGATTGACGCAGGTACTGAACGACCGGCTGTCGCTCTATTCCGATTTTACGATGTCGAGCATCTCCGGCACGGTGGCGTCGGGCGGTGTCCCCGGCTTCAACGGAACCGGCACGAACCTTTACTGGACGACACAACTCGTGGCGAGCGACCTGTTCCGGCAAGGAGCCATTTTCATCGGCGGCCTGCGTTACTCGAAGCTCGACCGTTACAACAGTTACGGCGTCACGCTGAATTACCGCTTCCCCGTAACCAGCAAGTTCCGCATCAATCCCCGCATGCTGGTCGACTACCGCGCCGGTCAAGGAGGCGCCAGCGACCGTCTGCTGGTACGCCCCTGGGTCCGCATGGACTATCGCCTCAGCCGATGGATCCAGTTCGAATTCGAGGGCGGCGTGGAATGGTACGACGACATGCTCGTAAACCTCCCAAGCGCCACGACGACCGGCACGTTCTTCTATACGGGCTATCGGTTGATGTTCTGAGGTTCCGGGAACGTGGCCCGAGTAATCGCCCAACTCGATTGTCCGCTTCAGCTCCGCCCGATTTCGGAGGTCGGCGGCAATCAATACGGTGTGATCCCACTGCAACATCTATTATGATCCGGCTTACCGGCGCTAGTCACGATAGGGGGACCGCGCCGGGAGAGGAGGGGACGGATCGTGAAACTAGTGCTGCCGCCGCGCATGTCGGCGTCCCAGTTCGACGCGGCCTTGAAGGCCATGGCGAAGATCGTGGGCGAAGAATGGGTCCTCAACAGCGACGAGGACCGCTACACCTATCTGGATGCCTTCGCGCTGGATGACGGTTCGTCGCACGCTCCGTCGGCCATCGTCGCGCCGGACAGCGTCGAGCAGATCCAGGCCGTGGTGAAGACCGCCAACGAATACAAGCTGCCCATCTGGCCCATCGCACGCGGTAAGAATTACGGCTATGGCGGCGCGGCCCCTGAGATGCCCGGCACGGTCGTTCTCGATCTCTCGCGCATGAACCGCGTGTTGGAGGTCAATGAAAAGAACGGCTATTGCCTGATCGAGCCCGGCGTCGGCTTTTTCGATCTCTACGACTACCTCACCGCGCACAAGATCAATCTCTGGATGTCGGTGCCCGGAAACTCGCTCGGCAGCGTCGCCGGCAATGCCCTGGAGCGCGGCGTCGGACCGCAGCCCTACGGCCTTCATACGGCGCATATCTGCGGCCTCGAGGTCGTGCTGCCGACGGGCGAACTGGTGCGCACCGGCACCGGCGCGATGGCGAACAGCCAGACATGGAACCTGTCGCCGTACAATTACGGCCCTACCTGGGACCAGATGTTCTGCCAGTCCAATTTCGGCATCGTCACCAAGATGGGGTTCTGGCTGATGCCGGCCCCCGAGGCGACGATGAGCCTGCATGTGTCGCTGCCCCGGGAAGAGGATCTGGGATGGGTGGTCGAGCGCCTGCATCCGCTTCGCCTGCGCGGTGTCCTCGGTCAGGACGTCGGTTTCAGGAACTATATCGCCATCGCCGCCGGCCGTTCGCAGCGCGAAGAATGGTACCAGGGCACCGGCCCCATGCCGGCGGATGCCGCCGCCGCCATGCGCAAGAAGCTCGGCATCGGCTGGTGGACGTTCGATATCACGCTCTATGGCTACGAAGAGGTGATGGCGGCCAATGCCAAGATCATTTCGGCCGCGATCGAGGACGGTCTCGATACGAAGCCGGTCTGGACCACGTGGCGTCAGGGCGATCCTATCGAGCGATCGGGCGCCGGCATCCCCCATACGCGCAGCCTGCAACGCCTGAACTGGATGGGCGGACGCGGGGCGCATCTGGGCTTTTCCCCGACGCTGCCGCCGGATGGCGACAAGGTGCAGGCTCAATACCAACGCGCCAAGAAGCGGTTCGAGGAATACGGCATCGACTATTACGGCTCCTTCACGTTGAGCCACCGGTCGGTCACCAACGTCAATATGATCCTGTTCAACCGGGACGACCACGTGGTGACCGAGAATATCGACAAACTGTTCCATGTGCTGGTCGCGGATGCCGCCGCTCAAGGGTATGGTGAGTACCGGACCCATCTGAGCTATATGGACGAGGTCGCAAAGACCTTCAATTTCAATGACAACGCGCTTTGGCGGCTGAACGAGCGGATCAAGGACACGCTGGATCCGGCCGGTATTCTGGCGCCCGGCAAACAAGGCATATGGCCGGCGGCCTACAGGAGGGGACGGTGATGCGCAAATTCCTTGCCGCGGCTCTGCCGCTGCTGGCCGTCGCGACGTTTGCCGTGTCTGTTAACGCGGCCGAACAGCAATCCGCGGGCGCCGCGCTCTATCATCATGAATGCGTCCCCTGCCATGCGGCTGGCGCGACCGCCAGCATCATGCTGGCCAAGCGAGTGGGCAAGGACAAGGCTCTCCTCACCCAACGCGACGATCTGGACCCAGACTATATCCGGACGGTGGTGCGCAGAGGCATCAACAGCATGATGCCGTTGTCGCGGGTACAGGTGACCGACGACCAGCTCAACGAGATCATTCACTTCCTGACGCACTGATCCGGCGCCGAAGCGCTTCTATCCGCTCGGGCTACCTAATGCTTGGCGGTTCGGCGCTTCTGGCGCAAGATGGCTCAGGGACAAGAGCCATTGGGGGCGGTTGGATCATGAAAACGCGCGATTTTCGTCGTGGCCTCGCGGCCGCGCTTCTACTCGTTTGGGGAATGGTTGCCACGGACGCGGCGCTGGCGGCCAACAAGGTGACGGCGCTCGATATCGAGATCGTGCCGCCGACCGTCATTTCCGGGGGCGTCGACTGGAAGATCTTCGGGGACGATAATCGGAACGCCGTGGCGAAGGTCGAGTACCGGAAAGTGGGATCCGACAAGTGGAAGAAGGGCATGGATCTCTTCCGGCTCCAGCGCGAGGACATGAATGCCTATCCCGGCGGAGACGCAACGGAACTGATGCAAGGACGCGGCGGCAAGGGCGCGCTGATGCACCACCCGCTGCTGGTCTACGACGTCCCCAACATGTTCTCCGGCAGCCTGTTTCATCTTGAGCCGGACACCGAATATGAAGTGCGGGTGACCATGTCCGATCCAGACGGAGTCCAGGGAGCTTCCGTGCAGACCGCGCGCTTCAGGACCCGGAAGGTTCCCGTGGCGGGAGACGGCGGCGGCAAGGTCTATCACGTTTATCCTTGGGACTATAAGGGTCCCAGGATCGAGCCCTCCTTCACCGGATTGCTGGCGGCCTATTATATGGAGGCGCGCCATGCCGACTGGTCGATGGTCGGCCCCGTCCGGGTCAAGCCGGGGGATACCATCATCGTGCATGCCGGCGTCTATAAGGACCATCGCGAGCACTACAACGACGGCGTCGAGGGCAAGACCGAAGCCCGCCTCGCCACCCCCTTCGACGGCACTTACTATCTCATTGCCGATGGCACCCCGGACAAGCCGATCACGATCAAGGCGGCCGGAGACGGCGAAGTCATCTTCGACGGCGCCGGCAACGCGGTGCTGTTCAATATGATGGGCGGCAATTATCACCATTTCGACGGGATCACCGTTCGGAACACGGAAGTCGCCTTCCTCACCGGGCTCAAGGGCATCGCCGGATCGGATGGCTTCTCGCTGACGAATTCCAAGATCGAGAATATCGGCCGGGGCGTGCAGGGTAATTGGCCGGGCTCAAAGGACTTTTACATCGCGGACAATGTCTTCATCGGCCGCCACAGCCCGACCTCGCAGTTGGGGTGGACCGACTTCTGGAGCGATGTGCCCGGTTTTCCGGAAAAGATCTCCGGTCCCGGCGGTTCCGAATATGCCGTCAAGGTTTACGGCCGCGGGCATGTCGTCGCCTATAACGACGTGCGCTACTTCCATGACGGCATCGACGTCGCGACCTATGGCGCGCCCGAAAAGGACGAGGCGCTGCTTCCGGAATCGATCGACATCTACGGCAATTACATGAACGGCTTCGGGGACAATTGCTTCGAGGCCGATGGCGGCGCCCGCAATATCCGCGTGTTCGACAATTTCTGCCTCAATGGTGTCGGCGGCGGTTACAGCTCTCAGACGATCTATGGCGGCCCGGCCTATTTCATCCGCAACGTCCTGATCGCCAGCGTCGGGGGCGGCCCGAAACTGTCGATCACACCCGCCGGCGTGCTCTACATCAACAACACCTTCGTCGGTGAAAATGAGATGTCGGGCAGCGGCTCGAACGTCCATTTCCTGAACAACCTGCTTGTGAGTCATGGCGGTCAGGGCTCGACGACGGGTTACGCGGTGACGACATACACCAACTACTCGAGCTCGGATTACAACGGCTTCTATGCCGCGCCCTCGATCAAGAATCCGTTCAATTGGACGTCTCCGCCAAAGGGCGTCGAATCCGATTACGACAACAAGCCGGAAGAGCGGAATTTCGCCAATCTCCGTGACTATCAGAAGGCGACCGGGCAGGACGTTCACAGCGTCATGTTCGACCCCAAAAGCTTCGTGAGCCTCTCCATGCCCGACGATCCGGACAAGACGCGCATGTATCCGACGGAGGGCTATGACCTTCGCCTCAAGCGCGGCTCGTCGGCCATCGATCATGGCGAGGTCCTCGACAACATCACGGACGGCTATTCGGGCAAGGCGCCGGATATCGGCGCCTATGAGTTCGGCCAGGATTTGCCGCATTACGGCCCGCGACATTGACCTGACAGCAAGCCGTCCGACGGCGGCGGCGCGCTAACGGCTCGCGTAAAGGCGGCTTGCCGTTCCCCACAATATTTCGCGCTGGCTGGCTTCCGGCAGCAGCCTTACCGCCGCGACGGCCATGGACACCATCTCGGCGTAACTCGGCTTGGATTGTCCGACGTCACTCCCCCACATCACGCGCCCCGGCCCGAAGACGTCCGATATACGGGCCACGAGCGGCGCCAGTTCCACGGCGGCGGCGGCGGATTTCGTCACATTGATCGTCGAGAACATGATCGACACGTTCGGACAGTCGCCCAACCGCTTTAGCGCATCGTCGACCCCATAGTCGGGGCCTTCGGGACTTGCAGCCGCATTCGAAAGATGATCCAGAACAATGGCGGTGCCGGGATATCGCCGCGCCAGCATGGTTGTTTCGGCCAAGCCCGCCTCGCGATTCCAGCCGTAGAAATGCAGGCGCATGCTTGCGCCAAGGTCGCTCACCATATCCCACACGGCAAGCGCCGGCGGTGAAGCGAGCCAATCCACCCCTCGATCATCGATCGAGGGCGCCGTCAGGCGAACGCCCACCGCGCCGCCCTCGGCAATCCAGTGACGTGCCGCCGCCGCCCCGTCCTGGGCGAGCGGATTGACCAGGACAAGGGAGACGAAAGTGTCGGGATGGGTCGCCGCCGCGTCCACGACATATCGGTTATCCGTGCCGTAAACATGCGCGCGCTGGACCGCGACGGCACGCTCGACCCTGTTCGCCTTCATTTCTCCGAGCAGCCGCTCGGCTGTCATGGGATCATGGAGCACACTTTCGTCAACCACACCGCCAAGCGGGGCGTAGGGATATTTCCCGGGGTCGTCGGAGATCAAATGCGCGTGGACATCGAACAGACGGGGAATTGTTGCGGGAGCGGTCACGTCTGCATTGCCTCACTGATCATAGAGTCCACAAAGTCCCGGGCTCGCCGCGCCACGGTTGGTAGAGAGACGGACTGAGAAACCCTGTTGGCGCCGCGGGTCATCGCTGCCGCTGCCTTTTCCGCGAAGCCATCCGGCAGGCGGTCGGCAAAGCCATAGGTACACAACGCACCATAGGGAAAGCCGTCCGGCGCGCTGAGCGGCGCGGAAAGAATTTGCGATCCCTTCACCTCGGCGCCCCGGCTCAGGCAATAGCCTTGCTCGCGCACCGTATCCAGCAGCACTCGCCGGTCCTTGAGCCCGCAGGTCTCGATCAGAGCAGAGCGTTCCGGCTCCGGCATGGCGGCCACGATCGCCAGAGCGGTCGCGCCACTGCGCAACGAGCGCGGGGTCGCGTAGCGCGATTGCTCGCGCGCGATCTCATCGGGGTCGCCGTCCGCCGGATACCGTTCGATAACGGCATGGGCCCCGTTCACCAGAAGATGCAGGGTTGCCGGCCAGCCGGACACCGCCGCTATGCGCTCCAGTTCGGGTATGGCGGCCCGGCGGAGTTCGGCAAGTTCGCGCAGAAAGGGCGGCGCGTTGCGGCCGGTCGCGCGGATACGGACCGGCCAGAACGGCCAGCGTTCCAGTTCCCCTTCGGCGATGCCCTGCTCGATCAGCGCTTCCGCCTGGGCAAGGGGCAATCCCGAATGACGGCGCAGAACGTCCGTCTCGGCACCCTGGGGATACGCCTCGAGAATCGCGACTAAGGCTTCATTCATGACCGCCGCCGGCAAACCTACCGTCTGCCGGATGGCGGCGAATGCTCGCCGAGAACGGCGCCATTTACCGTCTTGCCGTACATCCACGTCGCGCCATTATGAAATTTCTCGCGCGTCTCCGCGACCGAGCCGGTGAAGCGCGGGTCCTGCGGCCGGTCGTGGCTGTCGATGAAGGCGGCGACATCCCAGGCGTCCTGATCGGAGAGGGTCCGGGCCTGACTGAACGGCATATTGGCCTTGATGAACGCGGCCGCATTCTTGATGTTGCCCATGCCCGCGCCCCAATTGAAGGACTGCACGCCCCACAGTGCGGGAAAGACCTGCTCTCCATCGGCGGACTTCTGCCCCTCGCCATTCGCGCCGTGACAGAGTGCGCAGCTCTTCGCGTAGACTTTTTCTCCGCGCGCATAGTCGAACGGCATCGCCGGCTTCTTCATATCCGGATAACCGCGGCCGGGCATATCGACACCCACGGGCGCTCCCTTCGCGAGGAAGAAGGAATAGGTTTCGAGCGCAAGCAATGTCTCGCTGCCGAGCGGCGGCACGTCGCCATTCATGCTGTAGCGGAAGCACCCCTGAATGCGCTCCGCATAGGTGTTTACGTGCTTGTTCTTCGAACGGTAGGCGGGATAGCTGCCGAAGGCCGCCCATAGCGGCGCGGAATCGGCCATCCGGCCACCGTCCAGATGACAGTTCTGGCAGGTCAATGTGTTGCCGACATATTGCGCGGCATAATGCTGTGTGTCCCGGAAGATGTTTTCGCCGAGGCGCACCATCCGGCCGAAGTCGTTGTCCGGGATCGCACTGTCCGGTGGCGGCGTGAACGTCCCGCCGCTTGCCGGGCGGGTCTTTGTTTCATTGGTCGTCGCAACGGCCTTGGCGGCAGGCGGCACATCGGGCGCGGCCGCGTAATAGGCCGCAACGGAATCGATTTCGGCCTTGTCGAGCTTCCGGGCGATCCCGGCCATCAGGCCCATGGGATCATCCTTGCGCGCGCCGCTTCTCCAGGCGTCGAATTGAGCCTTGATATATTCGGCCGATTGTCCCGCCAGCCGGGGCACGAGCGTGCCGACTCCGCTGCCGTCGGCGCCGTGACATTGGCCGCAGCCCGGCAAGCCTCTGGACCAGTCTCCATCTTTGGCAAGCGTGGCCCCGGCGGCAATCTGCGACGCCTCTCCCGGCGTGCCGGCGGCTTTTGGAATGGGAAGTCCGGCATAATAACCCGCCACCGCCTTCCGGTCGGCTTCGCTCAATCCGCTGGCAACGGGTTGCATCGTATCGTTCTTGCGGCTGCCGTCGGCGAAGCTCGCGAGCTGGCGGAGAATATAGCCGGCATCGAGGCCCGCCAGTCTTGCGCTCACAAGGTCTGCCTGCCCCTCGCCCTTCATCCCGTGGCAGGACGAGCAGGCCGGCACGTCGCCCGCGCCCTGCATGGCGATGTCCTGGCCCGTGACCGCACAGGCGGGCCGCGCGGCAACGATGCCGAGCGCCAATGCAACGAGCGCGAACTGCTTCATCTCTTTCCCCCCAAAGCCGACCCGGCCGGAATTCCGGCCCAACCTATCCCGTATACGCGAAAGCGTAGCCCCGTTCCTGGGCCCGATTGACCGCCGCGATACCGGCCGGAACCAGATGGCTGTTGGGCACCAGATTTGTCACGAGATCCTTATGAATTTCGTCGGCATCACCGTGCGTCTGCGTGGCGAGTGCGTGCGATATCCCCATGGTCGCCATGCCACACACTGCGAAACGGGCCCCGTAGTCGATCAGCGTCGACAGCGTTACGCCGCGGTTGGCGAGGCCTTTCTCCGTGCCGTTGTAAGGGTTGGTCATGTGGGTCTTCTCGAGCTTCGTCATCGTCGACAGCTCCTTGCCGTATTTCGTCCACACGGCGTCATTATAGGCGAAAGGCGTAGCCTGCGAGCGAAGCACGATGATCACCGCCAGCGCCGATGGTTCGAGTCCGTAGCCTTCCTTGTTGGCGGTGAAGAAATTCCGTGCGTAGAACAAGGCGTGTCCCCCGCCCTCGGGCGAGGTGGAATCGAACATGAAACGATGCTGCCCCGGCAGCTCCATCCAGTCATCCCTGGGATCGAGCGTGGGCTGCCAGCGCTGAGCCTCGGCCGCCCCGCCTCCCCCGGCACTGGCCGCCAATGCGGCCACACCGACACCGAGCCCGGTGACAATCGAGCGGCGGCCAACGCGATCTGTCTCTTTGCTCATGAATTCCCCCTATGCGCCGGAAAGCGAGACTACCCCGTAAAGCCGGGCACTGAACCAACACGGCCTCTAGATCAGAGGGGTCGGCCAGTGCCATCGGCATTTACGGAACTGGTGACGCGCCACGTCACTTATACTGCGAAATGTTCGGCCCGCGAAGAACTCCTGCAACGACGGGCCTCGCGCCGCACCGGCGACCCCGTCCCTCGGGAGGAAGAATACCGATCGGTGGAATCCCGATCTATCTTCAGGGACGTGATTTGACCAGGAACGCGCGGACTTCCCCGCGCGAGGTCTGGACCGATGTCGACATGTAGTCCTGATAGGCGCTTTCGACATCGTTCAGTTCGCGGACGAGTTCAGGCAGGGACTGCTCTATCGGGTTCTCGCCGTTTCTGAGTTCCTTGGCGAAGGTGGACAGCAACAAGGACTGCAAGCGCTCCGTTTCGAGCTTCACGGCAACTTCCATGAGCAGATCTGCGACGCCCGCAAGCGATGCGTCGTCGCAGGTTTGCGCACGGCTCTGCAGCCGGAAAGCCGCCTGCCCCAGCCTGTC
Organism: uncultured Alphaproteobacteria bacterium; assembly: GCA_963822835.1. Taxonomy (GTDB): domain Bacteria; phylum Pseudomonadota; class Alphaproteobacteria; order CAVTAV01; family CAVTAV01; genus CAVTAV01. The sequence goes on from CAWGIZ010000001.1 coordinate 33,130, forward strand.
GATCAGATCGTTCGAACCGTTCTTCAACTTTGGGCCATCACAGTCATTCAGCCGCCACGGGCCATGTTGCCGGAAGATGCGTCAGGCCGCGCAACGTGAAGGCGGGGCGCCGCTCCGGAGTCGTGACATTGGGGATCTTGTGGTCCGGCAGGGACGTCAGAACGACATCGAGCGCGACCTCGAGCTCGATAAGCGCGAGCTGCGCACCGAGACAGTAGTGAATGCCGCCGCCGAACGACAGAGACTTCGATTTCGCCCGGTGCGGATCCACCTGATCCGAACGCTGATACTGCGCCTGATCGCGATTGCCCGACGCCAGCGACAACAGCACCATCGAGCCTCGGGGGATCGTGACGCCCCCCACCGCGACATCTTCCGACGCAACCCGCGCGGTGGTCTGCACGGAGGTATCATACCGCACAAGCTCGTTCGCCATCGACGACAGGAGCGAACGGTCCCGTTTCAATTCGTCGAGCAGGTCCGGAGATTGATGCAGGGCCAGAAAGGCATTGCCGATCGCGCCGGCGGTCGTCTCATGGCCGGCAAGAAAGAGCAGCATGGTGTTGCTGATGACTTCGTCGTCGCTCAGACCGCCGTCATCGCTTCGGACCTGCACGAGCGCCGAGATCAGGTCGTTGCCGGGCGCGTTGCGGCGTTGCTCGATCAAAGACTGGAAATAGTCATAGAGAAAGACGTCGGCCGCGTTCGCGTCCTTCATTTCCGCGTCGGACAATGGGGTCGGATCGAGCAGCCGGGCCGCCACAAGGGAGTGCTCGAGGAACTGCGCGCGATCCTCCTCCGGAATTCCGAGCAGATCGCTCATGACGAGAACCGGGAGCGGATGCGCAAAATCCCAGATGAGATCCATCCGCCCTTCGGACTTCTTCTTGTCGACCAGCGCTTGCGCCGTCGCCCGGATGCGCGGCCTGAGCGCCTCGACGCTGCGTCGCGAGAAGGCCGCCGCGACCAGCTTGCGCAACCGCGTGTGTTCCGGCGGATCCGCGTACAGCATCCATTTCGACATCGTCTTGAAGGCTCGCTCCTTGAGCCGCTCCGGCCCATGGATCGCGCCGAAACAACTGTCGAAGGCTCTCACGAAGCGATTGTCCGCAAGCACCTCGGAGATCGTCGCATAGTCGAAGATCATCCAGAATCCGGCGGGATCGTGATGCACCGGCGCTTCCGCCCGAAACGTGGCGTAGGTCGGGTATGGATCGTTCAGGAAAGCCGGATCGAGAACGTTCAGGCGAAGAGCTTCGTCTTCGCTCGTGTCCCGAACGCGTACTGCGGCATCACTCGACATGCGCTATCTCCGATGAGCCGCGGCGCGTCACGCCGCGTCGTAGAGTTGGGCCAGCATTTCCTTGACCTCGGGCCGGATATGATCCTGCGTGGCCAGGGCCTGTCCCTGCTTGCCTTCCAGCACGACCTTCGGGCTTTGCCCTTCGTACCAGCCGAGATTTGGGCGATGAATTTCATAGCCGATGAGCGCCTGCAGCTCCGGCGGCATCTCGCGCGCCACTTCAGGCGGATAGGCGAGATACTGGTTCTCCGCCTGACGAAGCCAGCCGAGGCTGTATCCGATGGCGACGCCGGTTCGCGGCTTGTCGCTCACATTGGCCCCGCCGCTATGAAGCAGAGACGCGCGATAAAGGAGCACGGACCCCGCCGGCATTTCGGCGTAGCTGATCGTCGAGGGGTCCGGAAACCGCTCCTCATCCGATTGCAGCGGAGTCTTGTGGCTGCCCACTACGAGCTGCGTGGCGCCGTTCTCGCGCGTGAAGTCATCGACCGCCCACAAGGCGTTCACGATGCACTCCATTCCCGTGCCGGCCAGCGGAAAGACCTCGTCGTCCTTGTGCAGCACCTGGGCCCGTTCGCCAGGGTGGATCTGGATGGCCTGGGTGAGATTCAACTGGATGCGGTCGCAAAACGGCCCGAGGACCTCGTTGGCCGCGCCCAGAACGGTCGGATGAAGGATCATGTCCCGCGCGATCCGGGATTTCTTGGCCAGCCCGCCGGACCGCGTCGTGTTCTTGCCCCAGAAATGGCCTTCGCAGTTCGGCGTGATGCCGAGCACCGCGCCCACGTCTTGACGAAGCTGGTCCAGCGACTCGGCCGGCAGAAGCTCGGTCAGGATAACGACCCCGTCCCGATCCAGCGCACCGACAACGTCATCGATCTGAGCGCTCGCCGCGAGATAAGTGATACCCATGTTATGCTCCTCGATAGGGATATTCCGCAGGTCCGCGAACACGTCACTTCATTACTGGCAACGCCACTGGCGCGCCGCTGAGGCATCCGACCGCCCTGACTCAAGATCGTCCGGCCCCGCATTTTCCTGTTCATGAGCGACGGCAAGTTTGGGCTCTATCGACCACAAAGCCTGATTGATGAGCCGCGCCGTCGACGGCAGCGCCAGCATTGATGCCTGCTCGGCCGCATATTCCAGAATCAGCAGCAGGCCAGTCAGATCCGCGCTCGTCGCCCGAATTTCATCCGTCTTCAAATTCATCATCCCTCAGTACTCCAAGACCTTTGATCCGCGCGCGCTCAGATATCGCTGAGTTCGAACCGCGGATTATGTCCGCAAGGTCGTGCAGCTTCGCCTCGCGCGCCTCGCTTTCCAGATAGGAGAGGCCATGGAGCAATTCGCCCTCGATCGAGCGAGACTCGGTCTGAGGATTCTCCGGAGCAACGCTATTCATGGCGCTGACTCCCGCGATAGCTCGCCGCGAGCGCACCCTCTTGCACTCCGGCTGGCATGTCACGGTTGATGATTGGGTGCATCGCGCTCTCCACTTGGTCTATGACCGGAGGAAAGCATTTATGCCGGGAGGCTTCACCCTACCAAATCGGGTAGGGATCTCTAAGCCATTGTTATGGAATGATAAGTCCGAGCCGGATGGCTTTCAGGACGCACATCATGCGGGAACTGCAGTTCAGCTTCCGCATCGCATTCTTGATGTGGAAATTCACCGAGTCTTCCGAGATTTTGAGAAGTTCCCCGATGACCCAGCTGCTCTTGCCACGATAACACCAGCCGATGACTTCACGTTCACGGTTGGTCAAGCTCACCTGCTGTCGGTCCGCGATCGTCTCCTCGACCAGCCGCCCATAGGCGATCTGAAACTGCATCGCCATCAAGGCCAGAAGGTCGAGGTGCTGTTGGATTTCGGCATTGGGAATGCTCGATGCCAGCGACATATTGCTGTGCCGCCCCATTGGTCCATGAAGCGGAACGCATACGCCGTTGTTCAGCCCTGCCTCGCGGCCGAGTTCCAGACAAAGCGCTTCGCGCTCGGACAGGACAGCCCGGTCGGACAGGTCGTCCCACATGAACGCCCTGGGCGCGACAAACGCGTATTTCGTGACGGGATCTATTTCGTCGAATTTCTCGGCGTAATAATAGTTCGCCCAGTCATCGGGATAATTCAGGACGAAGGTCGTCGGATCGACCTCCGTTGTCGGAAAATTCGACACATCGGCATAGACGGCGCGATCGACACCAAATTTCACGGCCGTCTCCAGGAATATCCCGAAAACATCCGCCGGCGTCTTCGCGCGGTTAGTCTTTTCGATGTAGTCTGAAAATAGCATTCTTTCCGATCAGGCTTTCCGGCGACTTCGTATTCTTAGGCCCAGACAAGGCTGCTTACTAGTGACCACAATCAAGTCTAATTGCTCACTTTAGATTTAACACTACGATCTTTTTCGTTTTCAGCGCTGTTTGCAAGTCGATACGTCTGGGTCGCCGCGAATAACGCCGCCTTGGTTCTGTTGGATACTCCCAAGGCCTTGAGGACTGCGGAAACATGCACTCTGGCGGTAAAAGCGGACATTCCCAATTGGTCGGCGATCTCTTGGTTCGACAGTCCCTCGGCCAAAAGAGCGAGAACTTGTTTCTGTCGCGGGGTCAGAGACGGCTCCTGCTGCGGAGAATCCCCGGCGCCGTCATCGTCTCTTTCCGACCCTTGGGGCACAGAGAAGGTCTTGGGGATGAAATAGCCCCCCTCCTTCACGATCCTGAGCCCGGACATGATTTCTTCCAAACTACCGGACCTGGAGATCACCCCGGCCGCACCCGCTTCAATGGAACCTATGATCGCGCGTCGCGTGGCTCCATCGACAAACAACAACAAGGCGGCGTCCGGATGAGCGGATCGCAGCAACGCCACGGCGCTCGCCCAGTTGGGGTGTTCCGCGCCGGGTTCGAGAATTATCAGATCCGGCGAACCGCTCCCCTCGACGGCGTCCAGCGCATCCTTCACCGATGAGGCTTCAATGACGTCCGAGTTGGGCCATAACTTGCCCAGAATACAACTTAGGCCCAGACGAATGACGGCCTGGGGCGCGATGATGAGTGCTTTGGACATTCTTTACCCGTTCACGAGCCTTGGGGGTCGCATCCGGTCAATGATGACTCGGTTTTTGACCGGTGTTGAGATGATTTGACCATTCCGCCCGACCGCGTGCGCTGAGTCTGGGAAATTGTACTCAAACATCTAACGATAATATAGCGCCCGCGCGGAAAGGTTTCGTTAATACGGCATATAGAACGCATCAAATTGAATATTTCCGACAACGAAGGCTTGAGCCGCACGGAATTCTGTGACGGACTCTGTGCGAATTGATCGCGTTTGCAAGACCGGGGAGTTAACCCAGGTGATACGCCCGGAGCGTATCGATGTCGCGCGGTCCGTGGGGGCATAACGATTTGCGTAATCTCTGGTCGGGCAAGATATGGCTGATGATGGCCATCGCCTACGTACTCGCGAGTGGACTTTTTCCAAGAATCGCGTCGACGGCGGAAGCAGTGGAAGCAAGAGATAACGGTGTTGCGGGCGCCGACGAATTCAAGCGAGTCAGCGAAATCCTGGTGACCGCCCGGCGTCGTTCGGAACGGCTGGAAACCCTGCCGATGGCGGTAACCAGCCTGCGGAGCGCCGACTTCAAGATCGTCGACGCCCGCTCCCTGGCTGACCTGGTCTCTTTAGTCCCGAATATGTCGCTTGGCGGCGGCCTCGGAACCTCACTTCAGGGCGAGTTTGGCCTGCGCGGTTATGTCACGACCGTCCGCACCATCGGCGTGGAAGCCGGCATCGGCGTCTATGTCGACGACGTGCTACAGGGCCGGCCGGAGGCATTCGACGTCAACCTGACCGATGTCGCCGCCGTGGACGTCTTGAGAGGCCCGCAGGGGACGCTGTTCGGCCGCAACACGGTAGCCGGCGCGATCCTTATAACGACAAAGCCGGCGGGACCGGGTTCAAGTGCCAGAGCGGAGGTACAGGGCGGCAATTACAACTTCTTCCGGTTCGACGGCACCGCCAACCAGGAGATCATGACCGATCGGATATTTTCCCGTCTGTCGGTCAGCTATGCCCGACGGGCCGGCTTCTATTACAACAACTACGACAACACCCGTCTCGAGACTCTCAATGTCGGCAGTGCGCGCGGGACCCTTCGGGCCGTCGTGACCGATAAGCTGGAGGTCATTTTCCGCGCCGATGCGACGGTCGATCGCTCCATCCCGGTCTTCTTCAAGACCGCCTATGGAAGCAATGTCGATCAGGTCCTGCCGCCATACAGTTCCAATCGAAATCGCAAGAACGATCTCGACAAGGACGTCTACGGCTTCTCGCTGCATTCGACCTATGATTTCGGAAACGGCACCAAGCTCATCTGGATCGGCGCGCTGAGGCGATCCATCTATGACGCGGCGCTCGACGACGACAGTACCTCGGTCGATCAGTTCTATTCCCGCTGGCGCGACGACAACTCCTATGTCAGCAACGAACTCAGACTCCTCGGCAATGTCGGCGATCGTTTGAACTGGGTCGTCGGCACCTATTATTTCTGGCAGAACGCCAAGACATACCGGCCAAACCTGACCGGCACAGATTTCATTTTCCCTTCGGCCGCCAACCAGCTCCTGGAGCAACAGGGACGCGTCACGACAAACAGCTACGCCGGCTATTTCCATGCCGACTTGCAGCTTACCGACTGGATAAGTCTCGCCGGCGGCCTGCGTTACACTTACGAGCGCAAATACGGCCAATATCGCCAGGATGGCCTCGGAATCTTTCCGGACATCAACACCCAAGGTCACATCGGCGACCATGCGATCTCACCGATGGCGACGCTCTCGATAAAGCCGTGGTCGAATGTCTTGACCTACGCGACGGTCAGCCGCGGCTTCAAGAGCGGAGGGTTCAACACCGACTTCGTAACCAACCCGGACATCTCCTTCATGCCCGAGCACGCAACGAATTATGAGATCGGGACCAAGGTTACGGGCTTCGAGGGCAAGGTCGCTCTGAACGCCGCAGCCTTTCACGTCGACTATCGTAACTTGCAGGTCTCCCAGATTGTCTTCGCCAGCGTTCAACTGACGAATGCCGGGAGGGCCAAGGCCGATGGCGCCGAAGTGGAACTCGTGGTCGCACCGAACGAACGCCTCGGGATCCGAACGAGCGTCGGCTATCTGAATGCCCGATACACTCACTTTCCGGACTGCCTTCAGGGGATGAGCGGCCTGATCGACTGTTCTGGCAATCCGCTCAAGAACGCGCCCAAGTGGAGCGGCGTTGTCGCGACCACCTATCGCATTCCAACGACTTGGGGGGGCGACCTCGTCTTGCGCGGAGACGTGAGCTACAAGGACAAGGTGACGTTCGATGTCGCGTCAAGACCCGAGCTTTCGGAAGGGTCCTATGCCGTGGCCGACGCGCGGATAGACTTCGAAGCCAGGGACTGGCGTATCGGCCTCTGGGGCAAGAACCTGACGGGTACGCTATACGCCACGAACCGTGATGAGCGGTCGGCCTTCGGGCAGTTCAACGTTTATTACGCAGCGCCACGCACCTTCGGGATAACGGCCTCGAAAATATTCTAGAATCGGCGATAATGTGCGTTCAAGGAGTCCGGGGGGTGCCACCATTGACGTCGCTCACAGACCGTACGATCGCGGGTCGCCGCGCCACGCGCGCTGAATTGAGGCGCGCATCATGAAGGAATTCGATTACATCGTCGTCGGCTCGGGATCGGCCGGCGCTATCGTCGCGGCCCGGCTGAGCGAGGACAGGGACGTCTCGGTGCTTCTCCTGGAAGCCGGCCGCAAGGACGACCACCCGTTCATGGGGATGCCGATCGCGTTTCCCAAGGTCGCCACGACCAAGTCCTATGTCTGGCCGTTCCAGTCCGAACCGGAACCGGGACTGAACGACCGTCAACTGCCGATCTGGCGCGGCAAGACGCTGGGCGGCTGCTCATCGATCAACGCCATGATCAATGTTCGGGGAAACCGGCGCGACTTCGATCTGTGGCGCCAGCAGGGCCTCGACGGCTGGGGCTATGCCGACGTGCTGCCCTATTTCAAGCGCCTGGAGACAAGCTGGCGCGGACCCGGCCTCTATCACGGCGCCGACGGACCGGTGAAAAACGTACCGGTCGACTATACCGAAGCGATGTTCCCGCATCTGCAGGCAGCGGCGGTCAATATGGGCCTGCCGGTCTGCGGCGATCACAATGCGGATTCGCAGGACGGCGTCAGCCGGATCGAGCTCACGACGAATTCCGGCCGCCGGGCGAGCAGCGCGCGGGCCTATCTCTATCCGGCAATGCACCGCCCCAATCTCACGATCCTGACCAAGGCTCACGTCACCCGGGTCCTGCTGGAGGGGCGACGCGCCGTCGGGGTCGAATATCGCCGGGAGGGCCAGCTCGAACAGGCCCGTGCGAGCCGGGAAGTCTGCCTGTCCGGCGGCTCGTATAATTCGCCCCAGCTTCTGATGTTGTCGGGAATCGGGCCGGCGGATCACTTGCGGTCCGTCGGGGTCGATGTCGCGCATGATCTGCCGGGCGTGGGCCAGAACCTGCTCGAACACCCCAATCTACTGAATATCTATGAGACGAAGGGCGCACTCGGCTTGACCCGGTATCTCCGCTGGGACCGCGCGACGCTCTCCGTGCTCAAATGGTTCCTGTGGGGCGAAGGGCCTTTCACGACCGCCGGCACGGTCGCCAATATCTTCATGAAGTCGAGGCCGGAGCTCGACCGTCCCGACATTCAGGTGATCACGATGCCGGTGCATCAGCACGGCGAACTCTGGTTCCCCGGGCTAACGAAGAAGCCGACCTATGCCTTCACGGCCCGGGTCGGCGTGCTGCACACCCAGTCGCGCGGATGGGTGAAGCTCCGGTCGTCGGATCCGTTCGCCCTGCCACGGATCCGGTTCAATATGTTCACCGAGAAGACCGATCTCGACACGATGGTGCGAGCGCTCAAGCTGAGCCGCACGCTGTTTCAGCAGTCTCCCCTGCGCGATCTCGTCAAAAGAGAACTGCTCCCCGGCGAAAACCTCCATACCGACGCGGAGATGGAGCAGGCCATCCGCCAACAGGCCGAGCATCGGCATCATCCGGTCGGCACCTGCAAGATGGGCATCGGCAGCGACGCGGTCGTCGATGCGCAGTTGCGGGTCCACGGAATCGAGAATCTGCGCGTGGCCGACGCCTCGGTCATGCCTGAAGATCCGTCCGGCAACACGAACGTGCCGACCATGATGATCGGCGAGAAGGCGGCCGACTTGATTCGAGGGCGCGCCCTGCCCCCCGAAGACATACGGGAGTGACGCCATCGGGCGGCTTGCGGAAGGATCGTCGTCATGCGCGTTAAAGACATCAAATTGTTCCGTGCCGATGGCGGCTGGAGGCCGTTCTCATTCCTGAAGCTGGAGACGGATGACGACCTTTCGGGCTGGTCCGAATTCTCCGAAGCGCCCTGGAGCCCGGCGCTCGACGACGTGATCCGGGCGCTCGCGGGACATATCCTCGGTGAGGACCCGCGGCAGTTCGCACGGCTATCGGCAAAACTTCAGGCACTCACCCTTTTTACGGCCGGAGGGCTGAGTCAGCAGGCCATCGCGGCGATCGAAAACGCCTGCATCGACATCGCCGCCAAGGCTGCGAGCCTGCCCGTCCACGCCCTGTTCGGCGGGCCGTTCCGGACCGAGGTCGATCTCTACTGGTCGCATTGCGGTTCGTTCCGCGTCAGCCACCCGGATCTCTTCGAGACCGTTCTTGGACTTCCCCGGCTAACAACTCTCGATGACGTCACCGCGCTCGGCGAGGAAGCGGTCGCGCGAGGTTACCGGGCGGCGAAGACCAACCCCATCGTCTTCGGCTCCGAGGGGCCGCGGTTACTGAATCCGGGCTTCGGCGCCGATGGCCTTGCATTCGAGCGCACAATAGACGAGGCAACGCTCCGAAGCCTCACCGATCAGACGGCGGCACTGCGCGATGGGCTCGGCCCGGATGCCGGATACATGTTCGACGTCAATTTCGGTTTCCGGCCGACGGCGCTACGAAGTATCGCCGCCGCCATCGCGCCAAGCCGCCCGACATGGCTCGAAGCCGATCTGCACGATCCTGCCGCCCTGGCCGATGTCCGGGCGGGATCGGCTGTGCCCCTCGCCTCGCTCGAGTCGATCTACGGCCGCCGCAACTACCGCACCTATCTGGACGCGCGCGCCGCCGATATCGCGGTCATCGACATTCCCTGGAACGGATTCACGGAGGCGGTGCGTATCGCGAACCTGGCGGAGTCATATGAGATCAACGTCGCGCCCCATAATTTCTATGGGCCGCTCGCCGATCTCATGAGTGCCCAATTCTGCGCTGCTGTCGGCAATGTCGCGATCATGGAGCACGAGGGCGACGATGTGCCCTGGAAATACGACCTGCTGACCGAGCGCCCCGTTATCGAGAATGGCCGAATGACTGTGCCGACCGGCATCGGCTGGGGCGCGGAGATCGACGAGGACGCCGTCGCGGAGTATGCCTGGCGCGGATTATAGCCCGCCGTTCTTGACGATGAAGTCCGCGATGTCGGGCAGACCGATTCCCTTTTTCAGATTCGAGAACACGAACGGCTTGTCGCCGCGCATCCGCTTGGTGTCGGATTCCATCACTTCGAGAGATGCCCCGACGAACTGAGCAAGATCGATCTTATTGATGACCAGAAGATCGGACCGGGTAATGCCGGGCCCGCCCTTGCGAGGGATCTTCTCGCCGGCCGAAACATCGATCACATAGATCGTCATATCCGCGAGTTCCGGGCTGAAAGTGGCCGCAAGATTGTCGCCGCCCGACTCGATCAGGATCAGGTCGAGATTGGGGAACTTGCACCGAACCGCGGCGGAAAAGACTTTGCCGCCGCCTCCCTGCTCGTTTTACGCGAACCGGTTTGCTAGTTCGGGTCGTAGAAGATCGGTGAGGTCCAGGCGCGTTCCCGCACTTTGGCGGGCGTGCCATCCGGCAGCTTCACGCCGTTCCGGGCCGCAAGATAATCGGGCCACCGCGGCGTCGGAATTTCGATGACCCGTGCATAATAGATCGCCGAGACGTCCGGGTCGAAATCGGGATCGGTCCAATCCCCGTTAAGCTGGACCGCGCCGATATCGTTCGTGTAAGTCGCCTTCTCGACATTCACGGTATCGCCCACGGGCGGCACCTTGCCGGTTTTCGGGTCGGGCTTGCGATCGCCGGACCAGACGGCGTCGTAAACCGCTTCGTGACTCTGCCCGTCCTTGTACCAGACCTTGATGACCTGGATTCGGTCCAGATTTCCGGAATCCGGATCCTTCAGCGCCCAGAGCAGGAAGCGTGGCGCGCTTTTCTCGCCGGGAGCCTTTTGCAAATCCGCGCCCATGGGAACGCCCTTCGCATAGGCCTGCCTCACCCAGTCCTTCTCGTCCGTCGCGCCCCTCGGATAGTTGAAACTGGCGAAGAAACGGACCCGGATACGATCGCCGGAAGTGGCATAGACCTCGCGGCGTTTGAGCGCGCTGAAGATTGACTCTCTGGTATTCTCCTCCGCCCAGACACCCGTCAATCCGCCGGGGTTCAACAGCTCCGTGATGGTCACGCCCATGATCGGATTTTTCTGGGTGAAGAGCCTGTGCAGATCCTTCTGGCTGTCGTCGGTGCCGAGCGCGCCTGGAAAGTTGTCCTCCTCTGTGGCCGAGACGCCGGAATGGGCATCGGTATCGCCGATCAGCCCGAACTTGTATGGATTGACGCCGACCTTCGACTGAATCTCGAGCCCACGCCGATACGCGTCGCGGACATAGCTTCCGGCCGCGGCGCGTTTCTTCCCGGCGATAACGAGAGGTACCAATTCAAAGCCCGCGAACTCGTCCGTCGGAGAAAGTTCCGGCCGGGTTTCGCTGGTGCCCTTGCTTTGCGCGATCTCCACCAAAGGCTCGTTCATCTGGCGTTCTTCCGCATAAGCCTTCGTGATCGGATTGCCGTAGGAATCCTTGTAGGCAAACATCAGGCCGTCGCTGAAATTGGAGTTGTGCGGAATCAGGATCACGTTGATCCCTTCCTTGCGGTTCCGCTCGGCGTATTTCCAAAGATCTTCCGGCTTCTGGGAATCCATCGAGCTGAAAGGCCGCTTCGGGAAATTCGGGCCTTCGAAGATCACGCATCGGTGCAGGTTGTTGGTGTTCGGCATCGACGACCATTCATAGGCGACGAAGGTCGTGAACTTGCCGGGATCGTAATATTTCTGAGCGGCGTCGATTTCCTTCTGCCAGTTGCTCTCGATCAGCTCTTCCGTCGTAAACTCCGGATAGGGCTTGCCTACCCCCAGGAAACCGGACGGATTGAAATAGCCCATGATCTTCGCTTGCGTCGGATTCGCCAGGCGAGACGGCCAATCGGTGTTCTTGAACGGGCCATTCGGGTCGCGCGCCTCGCGGACGATGCCGAGATATTCCGAGTGGTCGGTTACCGCGAGGAAGTCCAGCGGCGCCTTCCGGCGTACCTTCTGGCCGAGATATTCCACGGTCTCGCCGCGAGCAAATTTGTACGAATCCTCCGGCAGGGTATTCGTCGCCGCGGCGGCCGCGTCGAAGCTCATGCTGGTGTGGAGGTGCAGGTCACCGAAATAGGCATTACGCAGCGGATTCGGGGCCGGCGTCGAGGCGCTGTCCGCCGCTACGCCCGGCGAAATCCACGCGCCGGAAGCCAGAACCATCGCCAGTCCGGCAACGCTGCACGCCGCCCTGCAATGACCAAACATCGTGCCCCCCAGAAACTTCCCCTAGCTCGGGTCGTAGAAAATCGGCGACGTCCACGCCCTTTCCTGATGCTCGGCGGGCGTCCCCTCGGGCAGGGTGCGTCCGTTCCTCGCGGCAAGATAATCCGCCCAGCGCGGCGTCGGAATCTCGATAACCCGAGCATAATAGATCGCCGAGACGCCCGGATCAAAGTTCGGATCGGTCCACTCGCCCTTGAGCTCCACCGCACCGATGTCGTTCGTATAAGTCGCCTTGATCACATTCACGGTGTCGCCGACCGGCGGAACCTTGCCCGTCTTCGGATCGGGCTTGCGGTTGCCCGACCAGATCGCGTCGTACACATGCTCGTGGCTCTCGCCGTTCTTGTACCAGACCTTCACGATCTGGATGCGATCGAGATTGCCGGAATTCGGATCCTTCAGCGCCCAGACGAGGAAGCGCGGGCTCTTCTCCGGCGCGGAACCGGCATGGGGCAGATCGGCCCCCATCGGCACGCCCTTGGCGTAGGCGTCCTTGATCCAGTCCTTGTGCTCGGTGATCCCCTTCGAATAGTTGAAGCTCGCGAACATACGGACCCGGATGCGGCCGCCCGACGTCGCGAAGACCTCGCGGCGCTTCAAGGCGCTGAAGATCGACTCCCGGGTATTCTCTTCCGCCCAGACGCCTGTAAGGCCGCCGGGCGTAAGGATCGTGTTCGGCACACCCATGATCGGATTGGGCTTGTTGAAGAGAGTATCCAGATCCTTCTGGCTGTCGTTGTTTCCGAGCGCACCGGGGAAGTTGTCCTCCTCCGTGGCGGAGATGCCGGAATGCGCGTCGGTATCGCCGACAAGACCGAGCTTGAACGGATTCACGCCGACCTTGGACTGGATCTCCAGGCCGCGTTTATAGGCGTCGCGGATATAGCTGCCGTGAAGCTCCTGGACCACGCCCTGAACCTTGAGCGGCAATAGCTCGAAGCCGGCGAATTCGTCCGTCGGCGAAAGCTCGGGCCGGGTCTCGCTTGTGCCCTTGTTCTGGGCGATCTCGGCCAGGGGCTCGTTCATCTGGCGTTCTTCCGCGTAAGCCTTCGTGATCGGATTGCCGTATGAATCCTTGTAGGCGAACATCAGCCCGTCGCTGAGATTGGAGTTATGCGGGATCAGCAGCACGTTGATCCCTTCCTTCCGGTTCCGCTCGGCGAACTTCCAGAGGTCCTCAGGCTTCGGCGAATCCAGCGAGCTGAACGGCCGTTTTGGGAATTTCGGGCCTTCGAAGATCACGCACCGATGGAGATGATGACCGTTCGGCATGGGCGACCATTCATAGGCCACGAAGGTCGTGAACTTGCCGGGCTCGTAATATTTCTGAGCCGCATCGACCTCAATCTGCCAGTTGGTTTCGAGTAGCTTCTCGGTCGTCAGTTCCGGGATCGGCTTCTCCTTGTTGAAGAAACCGGACTGCGCGAAGGAATGGATGATCTGAGCCAACGGCATCGAGGAGATGCGTTTTCCCCAGTCAGTGCCCTTGAGCGACCCGTTCGGATCGAGCGCGTCATGAATGACTGCCAGATATTCCGAATGATCCGTCACCGCGAGGAAATCGAGCGGCACGTTGCGATGCACTTTCTGGCCGAGATACTCGACCGTTTCGCCGCGCGCGAACTTATAGGAGTCCTCGGGCATGGTCTTCGTTCCGGCCGACGCCGCATCGAAGGACAGGCTGGTATGCAGATGCAGGTCGCCGAAATAGGCGTTGCGCAACGGATTGGCGGCCGGACGCGCCCCATCCTCCGCCGCCGTGGCCGACGACCCCAAGCCAGCCGAGGCTAGAACCAGCGCCAGGGTCGCGATGCTGCAGGTGGTCTTTAGATAACCGGACATACTTGGATCCTCGTGTTACATCACCATCAAGGTGTCAGAAGATTGAAAGCGACGAGCGAGCGCTCGATCAGCCAGAAGGACGCGAGCGAGCCCACGACATAGGGCACCGCCTGCTTGGTTCGAAATTCCAGGATCGGCCAGGCGAGCTTCAGCGCGCCGAGAACCGTCAGGGCGACAGCGACGAAAGCGATCTGTCCAGCCTCGATGCCGAGGTTGAACAGGAACAGCGCACCGGGGATCTCGCCGTCCGGCAATCCCACTTCCCGGAGCGCGCTGGCGAAACCCAGCCCATGCAACAGGCCGAACGAAAACGCGATCAGCCACGGCTTGCGGGCCGCGAGTCCGGGCTTGTCGCCCGGCCGGACGAGTTCCACCGCCACATAGACGATGCTGAGAGCGATCACCGCCTCCACGGGCGCCGGCGGAACATGAACGATGTTCAGCGTGGCGAGGGCGAGTGTGATGCTGTGCGCGACCGTGAAGGCCGTCAGCGTACCCACCAGCGTCCTGACATTTCGCACAAGCAGAAGGAGCCCGAGCACGTAGAGCAAATGATCGACGCCGGTCCAGATGTGATGGACGCCGAGCAGGAAGTAACTCCACACGCTGAGAGACGACGAGCCATCCTGCGGGATTACGAAGCTTGGATCACCCGGCTGGATGAGATTCGTGAACTCGCTGCCATCGGCAAATTGAACGCGCACCAGAACATCGGTGATCGTCTTGTCCAGCCCGGTGACATCGATCTCCTGGCCCTTGAGCGGCGCATGAGGCGCGGCAATCGTCCAGCGCTGAACGAGTTTGACCCCGTCGAGAATCGACTGATCGGGGTCCCGCGACAGCCAGCCCGACGACAGCGACGGCCGGATCGGTAGACCGTACTCCCCCGTTGCCGGCATCTTCCAGAGAATATGGACCACGCCGTCCGGCGCTTCCGTGATCTCCAGATAGCAGGGCCGCACCTCGTGAGCACCGGCCGGCCGCGCGACCGCGATGAGTGCCATGACAATAAGGGCGAGCACTCTCATTCGCTCGTTCCCTGCTGTTCGGCCTTCGCGAGCTTCGCCTCGCCTTCATCAGAAATGCCGTCCCGGATGGACCGCACGATCGTGTATCGGGCCTTCAACGCCGCGAAGGCCTTCTCGTCCGCCGCGTTCTGAGCGGCCATCTGGGCCGCTTTCGTCACCTCGTCGCGAATATCCGCCAAGGCAGGAACAGCACTCTCGTTCCGGGCGCTGATAAAGACGAGATGCCAGCCATATCCGGAACGATACGGCCCCTGCCATGTGCCGACCGGCGCGCTGAACAATGCTCCGACGAAAGGTGTATCACCGAAGATCTGGAACGCCGACTTCCGCGAGAGCTGCGAATAGGCATCCTCGAGCGGAAAGGCATCGCCGACATCGCCGGTCGAGGAAGGATACGCCGAAAGCTGCTCAAGGGCGGTCTTGGCCCGACCCTCCGCGTCCGGCCGGTCGGCCCGGAAAAAGACATGATGGAAGGTAACCTGTGGCGCCGTCGCAAAATCGGATTTGTGCGCGTCGTAATAGGCCCGGACCTCCGCGTCGCTCACCGGCTGGACGGTCTCATTGTCCGCGGTCAGAAAGCTCATCTTCTGCACGAGCCGGCGCTTGACGATCTCGTCATCGCGGTCGAGGCCGAGGCGCAATGCCTCGCGGTAGAGAATTTCGCTTTGGATATAGTTGTCGATCAGGGCGTCGACCTGAACGCCGGTCGGGGTGGCGCCGGTCTGTGTCCGGTAGAGTTCGACGATACGCTTCTCGACGGCATCGTCGATCACGATCGTATGGCGCGACCTGTCTTGATAGCTTTGAACCAGCTGCGATCCGGCGAAGATGCACGCGCCAATGAACAGGAACTGGATAAAAGGTTCGCGAACGAACCGTATGAATAAATTTGGTCGCGTCATCACTTGAACCAACCGCCCCGAGAATTGGCGATTATGAGGCGCCTGCTGCGCGCCGACCGTTTCCCCACCACTCTCAAACGGTTGCCCGGAAATTTGAAGCGAATTCGTGTCGCACCCGAAATGCGGGCGGCGGCCCCGGCGTTTCCTGCCAAAGCCGCCGCCTCTGGACGCTAGATCTGCGCGTCGGTCAGACGGTTACTCCTTGGCCGGATCGCCGCCTTTTGCGCGCTTGTTCTCGAGCTGCTCGTTGAAGATCACGCGGTTGAGGAACTTCCACTGGCCGTCTTCCTTGACCAGGTCGTTCTCGAAATGACCATAGGCGCCCACTTCCGCCTTGCGGCCGGGATTGTTGTTGCCCATCTCGAACCAGTAGGCGCGCGACGTGGCATGATCGCCATGGATGTGAACAACGAGATTTGTCAGGAAGTGGCGGGCGGTCGCCGGATAGGCGCCGGGCGCCGTCTTGGTATCGCCCCAACCGGCCTTGCTGTGCTGTTCGCTGATAAACTTACGGATCGTCTCGCGACCCTTCACGATACCGCCGGCCCAATTCAGCATGCCATCCTTGGCGAAGCACGAGGCGTATTCGTCGGCGTCCCGGAAATCCATTGCGAACAGATAACGGGCCTCGAGCTGCGCAATCTCAGCCCGATCCTCCGCAAAGCTATTGGCTCTCGCCGTCCCCGACTGAACCATAGAGAAAACAACCGCGGCCATCGCCAGTACAGGCAACAGCGTGCTGCGCGCGAAACGTTTCATGTAACTCTCCTATCGTCTTGTTGTTGTGTGGCCGGCTCAGCCAATCGCGGTTAGCCGACTTTGCAGGGCCTGGGATCCCAACCAGACTTTGGCGGAATCCGCTCGAAATTGGAACTGGATACGTAAGGCTGAGTGTGGAACTCGGGGTCGTCGGGGAGGTTTCACGGCATCTTGTGTTGGTGTTCTTTCGGTGCGAAATCGGCCGTTGGATCACCGATTGACGTTCTCGCTCGTCTTACCCCTTCCCCGCGCGCTAATTGGGGAAAAAGCTTAATAGGTCGCCCGAAAGAGGGGAATATAAAATTCGCTATGCGAAGGTTTGTCCGCTATCGAACTTTCGCGCGGGGACGCCTATAATCGGGCCGTCCGGGGCGGTGGGGACCGCTCAGCCTGTTAGTTCCAATGATAGTATCGTTGTTCTTCTATGCGTTTCGGCCGAGGGGATGTAGAAGCACCTCGAACCATGGTTTGCCCGGAAGCCTTGGCGGCCGTTCGACGTACGCTCTTGGGGAGCGCCGAACAACGAAAACAACGGCTGGCACGACGGGGAAAGCTGACTGTCGAGAGGAAGAACAATGAGTCACAAGAGCCTTGAGGACGTACTGAATAGCGTCGGTAACACGGTGCAGTATCTGCGCAATATGCAGACCGGCCCGAATGTCTATCCCGGCGTCCCTCCCGAATTCACCAACTGGCGGAACGAGCAGCAGGCCTGGCAAAAGACCTGTGTGCTGTTCAATCAGTCCTATCACATGGCGGAACTTCTGATCGAAGGCACCGACGCGCTGAAATTGCTGTCCGATCTCGGCGTCAACAGCTTCAAGAATTTCACCGTCGACAAGGCCAAGCAGTGGGTGCCTGTCAGCTATGACGGCTATGTCATCGGCGACGTGATCCTGTTTTACCTCGCGCCGAACACGTTCAACCTGGTCGGCCGCATTCCGGCGATCAACTGGGCGCGCTTCCACGGCGAGACCGGCGGCTACAAGGTGAAGATGACCTTGGACGAGCGCTCCGCCGCTCGCCCGGATCCCTTCAATCGCACGAATTACCGGTTCCAGATCCAGGGCCCGAACGCGATGAAGCTCATGACCAAGGTGCTCGGCGAGACGCCGCCGGACCTGAAGTTCTTCAACATGTGCTGGATGAAGATCGCGGGCCGCAACGTCCGCGCGCTGCGTCACGGCATGGCGGGCCAGCCCGGCTTCGAACTCTTCGGCCCCTACGGCGAAGGCGAGATCGTGCGCGAGGCTCTGGTCGAAGCCGGCAAGGAATTCGGCCTGCACCAGGTCGGCGGCCGCGCCTATTCGTCAAACACGCTGGAATCGGGCTGGGTTCCCTCTCCGCTCCCCGCGATCTATACGGGCGAGAAGATGAAGGCCTATCGCCAATGGCTTCCGGCGAATTGCTACGAGGCCATGGCTTCGATCGGCGGCAGCCTCGCCTCCAAGAAGATCCAGGACTTCTATCTGACGCCATGGGATATCGGTTACGGCCCGATCGTGAAATTCGATCACGACTTCATCGGCCGCAAGGCGCTCGAGAAGATGGCCAAGGCCGGCAATCATCGCCAGAAGGTCACGCTTGCCCTCGAGACCGACGACGTCATGAAGGCGATCGGTTCGCAGCTCGCCAAGGGCGACCGCGCCAAGTTCATGGAGTTCCCGTCGGCGGTCTACTCGATGCACCCCTATGACAAGGTGACGGTGGACGGCAAGACCGTCGGCCTCTCGACTTGGGTCGGCTACAGCTCGAACGAGCGCCGCATGCTGACGCTCGCGATCCTCGACGCCAAATATGCCGAGCCGGGCACCGAAGTGACCTTCGTCTGGGGCGAGGAAAAGGGCGGCACCAAGAAGCCGACCGTCGAGCCCCATGCGCAAACGGAAATCCGCGCGATCGTCAGCCCGGTTCCCTATGCCGAGGTCGCGCGCAAAAAGTATCGCAAGTAGGTCTGACTACAAGCAGGTCCGGCGAACGGACTTGTCGAGACGCTTTTTTGGGCGGGTTCTTTTGGGACCCGCCCATTTTTCTTGTCGCGGCGGCGGGCAAACTGGGTATAGACTTTCAGTGGACTTCGTGTGCGGGGAGGCACACCGGGCCATTTTTAAGCCAAGCACCAGAGGGCCATGTCCCGCAGCACGCAGCGCGCACAGCTTTCAAAATTTCTGAAGAATTGCCGGGCGCGGGTATCGCCGTCCGAGGCGGGGCTGCCTGAGCCGGATCGCCGCCGCACGGCCGGATTGAGGCGCGAGGACGTGGCCGCCTTGGCCGGCGTCAGCGTCACTTGGTACACCTGGCTGGAACAGGGCCGCGACGTCCATGTCTCGGCGAATGTGCTCGAACGGATCAGCAGTACACTGAGGCTTTCCGACGATGAGCGGGACTATTTGTTCACGCTCGCCCAAAATCGTCCGCCGCCTCTGGCGAGCAGCAAGATCGACGAAGCCGGGCCGGCCATACGGCGCATGATCGACGCGCTCAGCGTGCCGGCGCTCGTGATCTCGATGCGCTGGGACGCCGTCGCCTGGAACAAGGCCTATGCAAAGGCGATCAGGGATTTTTCGGCTCTGGCGCCGGATCAACGAAATCTCGCGCGGATGCTCTTCACGAGTCCCGAATACCGCGTCGACGAAAACGAGTATGACGCCATGGTGCATCGGGTCGTGGCGAAGGTCAGGGTCGACTACAGCCAGGCCGGCGGCGACCCGGCATTCGAGGCGCTGATCGAGGAGTTGAACGAAATCTCGCCGTCATTCCGCCGCGCGTGGCGCGATACGGACGTTACCGGCCGCTCCTACGGTATCAATATCGTGCGCCATCCGACGCTCGGGAAAATTGCCTTCGAGCACACTTCTTATGTTCCCGAAGGTCATCCGACATTGCGGCTGGTTGTTTATATTCCGCAGGACGCGGAGATCGCGGAAAAGATCTCTCGTATGGCGACAGAGCCCGCAAAAGCGACGCGCACCCGGCGGTCGAGCTGAAACATCCTCGCCCCACCGTCTTTTTCCATGAGACTGGACCGAGACAGGCACTGGTTATACTATTAGTCCAACTAATGGGCTGATCATGACCGAATCCGACAGGCGCTCGCAGCTCACCCGCTTTCTCAAGAGTTGCCGCGCGCGCATCGCACCAGCGGAAGCCGGACTTCCCGAAAGCTCAGAGCGGCGCCGCACGGCAGGCCTGCGACGGGAAGAGGTTGCCGCCTTGGCCGGCGTCAGCGTCACCTGGTACACGTGGCTCGAACAAGGACGGGATATCCAGACATCGGCTGAAGTCCTGGAGCGGTTGGCCCGGACTTTCCGGCTGACGCCCGACGAGCGCGAATATCTCTTCGAACTGGTCCAGCACCGGCCTCCTCCGCTCAAGAACGAGGAGGAGAGCAAGATTGATCCCGCCGTGAACCGCATGATCTGTTCTATCAACGTGCCCGCGATGCTCATCAACATTCGCTGGGACATCCTCTACTGGAACGATCTCGCGAAACGAACTTTTCGCGATTTCGGAAAGCTCCCACCGCACCAGCGCAATATTCTGAAGCACCTGTTTACGGCGCCCGAATACCGCAAGGACCCGCGCCTGTTCGAGGATATGGCCCGTCGATGGGTTTCGAATGTGCGTCTGGACTTTGCGCGGGCGGCGGGCGACCCGGAATTCGACGCTCTCATCGAGGAACTGAGCGAGATGTGCCCGGTCTTCAGACGCGCCTGGGCCAACCCGTCATCGGTCGCCCACAATGAAGGCGTCAACGACTTCAAGGTCCCGAATATCGGGCGCCTCACCCTCGAGCACACGGCCTATTTCATAGAAGGCGCGCCTAATCTTCAGCTCCTGATGTTCTCGCCCTATGACGCCGAGTCCGGCGCTGCACTCGCGCGCTTGCGAGACGGGACATTCTCCAAGAAAACCAGCGCGAACGTCGCCTGACGGACGATCTACCGGCAGTTCACCGGGGGAGTCCGTTCGGGCGGCGTCCTCGACAAATAAAAAAAGGGGCTGTCGCCTGAACGACAGCCCCATCGCAGTGGCTAGGAGGTTTAGCCCCTAGGGAGGTATTCCTTAGAACGTGCGCTTCACGGTCAGAGCCCAGGTGCGCGGCATTGCCGGCGCCGCGCTGATCGTGCCGCCCGAAGAGAAGTTGTGAGAGTCGAAGATCGACGTGAAGTAGTACTTGTCGGTCAGGTTCTGGATCTCGAACGACATCGTCCACTTGCTGTCTTCCGGCACCCACGTCACCTTGGCGTTGGCGAGGAAGTAGCCATCGATCTGGTTGGTCACGTTGTTGATCGCCTGCGTATAGATGTGCGACTGATACGCGCCATCGATACGGGCGGTCACCTTACCAGCGCTACCCAGCGACACGTCGTATTGAGCACCAAGCGCCCACTTCCACTCCGGCGTATAGGGAGTGACCATGCCGAGCGTGATATTCGTGCTAGGCGCCAGGAACGTGTAGTTGAAATTGAGATAGCTGATCGATCCGTCGATGAGGAAAGCTTCGGTCGGATGGATCTCCGTCTCAAGTTCAAATCCCTTCACGTGGGCTCGACCCGCATTGACGGGCTTGGCGCACGGCGGGCCAGGGCAAGCAGACAACGACAGGATGATGTTGTTGTACTGGTTATAGAACAATGCACCGTTCAAGCGGACATGCTGTTCGAACAGATCCGTCTTGAAGCCGACTTCATAGCTCCGGAGGGTTTCCGGGTTGAACGAGCCAAGCTGGTTCAGAACCGGGCCAGCCGACGGGCCGAAGAACGGACGCGGGTTAACGCCGCCGCCCTTATACCCGGTGCCGACCTGAGCGTAGGTCATCAGGTGATCGGTCCACTGGTAGTCCGCCGCAACACGCCAGTCGGTACGAGTACCTTTGAACGTATCGCTGATGTTGAACAACCCAACCAGCAAGCAGTTTGGCGGCTGGAAGTTCGCAGTCGGAGGACCGGCAGCGAAGTCGCAAGCGGGCGGGATCGTGCCGTCCGGATTGCGACGGAAGTAGGTATAGGTCTTCTGATCCTTCGTGTAGCGGATACCACCGGTAAGGTTCAACTTGTCCGTCGCGTGGAACACGGTGTGCAAGAACACCGCCTTCGAGGACGACGGGGTCGTATCCGGGCCGTGGATGAAGTCGATACCGGCATAGTTCAGGTCGACGCGGGCATGAAGCGTACCGCCCTGTTCGAACCAGAAGCCACCCGTGGTGAACTCCACCTTGTCATCGAAGAGCTTGCCGTTGAGCCGGATTTCCTCGCTCCACTGGTGATGGTGGAGAGTCTGGAGGAGCTGCTGGCTCGGGACCGGCGAACCGTCGACGTCCTGGGCCCATGACGAGTCATAGTGCCGCCAGGACGGTGATCGACTTGACCTGGAAAGCATCGCTGAGGGTCCAGTCGATCGTACCCGAAAGACCGTAATCCGTCAGGTGCTGGATCGGCGGAACAGAGGCCGGCTTGGACGGCAACTGAGCACTCGGGGCCATCCCGTCAAGGAAGTTCGAATAGCTCAGGAACTTGTTGCTGCAACCGTTCGGATCGCCGCAATTCACACCATAAGGAACGAACCGGCTGTCGTAAGGAATAGCCGTAGCGCCCGTCGGATCGAGCGTGCTCGGCAGGAACGGACGTCCGTCGACCGTGGCGGAAGGCCCATTCGCATAGGTCAGCACGCCAGGACCAACTTCGGAATTGTCCTGTGTCAAGTCACCGATCAGGTTGAACTCGAGGTCGTTCGAGGCTTCCCAACGCAGCATCATGCGGCCAGCGGTAAAGGCCTGGCCACCTTCGGTGCCGAGTTTGCAGTTCTCCATACCGACATTGTTGGTCGGGACGCCGGAACCCGGATGCGAGCACCCGTAGTCCAACCTCGTCACATAGCCGTTGTGGTTTTTCGACACGCCGGCGATACGGGCATACAGCCCATCGGTAATCGCGAAATCCGCGACCGCACGAACGTCAATTCGCTTGTACGAACCGACGGTGATCTGACCCGAACCGCCGCCTTCGCCATTCGGCTTTGCGGAGTAGAGTTTGATCGCGCCACCGATGGAGTTCTTGCCGGCCAGCGTGCCTTGCGGGCCACGCAGAATTTCGACGCGGTCAAGATCCAGGAGATCGAGGAGCGATCCGGTCAACGTCGGATAGTATACGTCGTCAACATAGATACCGACGCCGGGATCCAACGCGTAGTTGAAGTCGGTTTGACCGACGCCGCGAATGAACGCGATGAGGCCCGTACCGTTCGCCTGGCCTTGCGGAGCCAGGGTCACGTTCGGCGCCTGCATGGCAACCTGCGCGATATTGGTCTGGCCGCGGGCATCGAGCATCGCGGCATTGACCGCCGTGATGGCGATCGGTGTGGACTGGACGTTTTCCTGCCGGAACTGGGCGGTGACCGTCACTTCCGGTAAGAATGAAGTAAGTATCTGCACTATCCGCCGCGTAAGACGGC
This sequence comes from uncultured Alphaproteobacteria bacterium, assembly GCA_963822835.1. Lineage (GTDB taxonomy): Bacteria > Pseudomonadota > Alphaproteobacteria > CAVTAV01 > CAVTAV01 > CAVTAV01. Next base: position 56,223 of record CAWGIZ010000001.1, read on the forward strand.
GTCGATACATAGGCTGCGCATAATATCGTCGAAGCAAACAACGCCCGCCTGCTGACCGTATACACGGTCTTCAGGCCAACGTTTCGCTGCTTCGAGTTCGACAAACTCTGGCACACGTAAACGTATGGTCATGAGGCCTCCCCCAAATTTCGCCGGCTGTTGCGAACTTCCCTAGCAAAAGCCGAACTCACATTAAGTCCGCGCTGTTGTGCTGAAACTATACGCGGATCTAGGGGATTATGGGCGGTGTCCAAGGAAACGACTAGTTAAGCGCTTATACTATTATAGACACTAATAGCATAACGTTCCACACGGAACTATTACTCATAAAAGAATATGCGGCACAACAAAGTACATGGGTCATTTTTGCACTGCACCAAGTCTTTGTCCGACGAAACGCCGCCAAAGAAAAAGGGGCCGCCCGGAAGGGCAGCCCCAGCCTAAACTATGGGTACCGGAGACCTCGGGTTAGCCCCAGAGCTCCTTGGTCGCGATACGGGCGCCTTCCGCCAGCGACGAGAATTTCGCCCACACCACCTTCGGATGAACGCGCTGAACGCCGGCTCCCTGCGCGAAGCCGCAGTCGGTCCCTGCGATGACGTTCTCCCGTCCGACGAGCTTGGCAAACCTGATGATCCGGTCGGCGATCAATCTCGGATGTTCGACGGTCGTCGTGTGATGGGTGATCACGCCGGGTATCAGGATCTTGTCCTTCGGAAGTTTCACCTTCTCCCAGACGCGCCATTCGTGCTCGTGCCGGGGATTGGCGGCTTCGATCGAATAGGCGCCGGCATTGACGTTGAGAATATGCGGGAGCAGAGCTTCGAGCGGCGCATCATAAACATGCGGGATGTGCCAGCTGCCGAAACAGATGTGATAGCGGACCCGGTCCTGCGGAATGCCTTGCAGGGCCCGGTTGGTCGCCTCCACGCGCAGCGCGGCCCATTCGTTGTAGCGCGCGGGGCTCTCCTGAACCAGCGCATCATACATATTCGCCAGAACCGCATCGTCGACCTGCACCAGAAAGCCGGCTTTGTGGATGGCCATGTATTCTTCGTGCAGCGCGTCGGCGATCGCGAAAATATAGTCGCGCTCCGTCGGGTAGTATTCGTTCACGCCGTCATAGGCCGTGCTCGCCGGCGCCACTGCCGTGATGAACGCTTCCTCGACATTCACGCCCTTCAAGGCGTTCTTCATGTTGTCGACAACGTCGCCGATGACATCGTAGGCGTGATAGGCGATCGGGCCGATGCATGCTTCCGTGGGCACGCCGTCCACGACCAGCGGAAAGTCCTGCCGGATCGATTCCTCGAATTCGTCGAGTTCCCGTCCTAGCCAGATCGGGCGGCGTTTCTGATCCTCGCGCACTTCGAATCCGCTGATCCGGTCGAGAATGTAGTTGGCCCAGCTCGGCTTCACGAACTCGCCGTCGCTCACGATATCGATGCCGGACTCGGCCTGCTGCCGGACGACCTCCGCAACGGCCTTGCGAAGCAGCTCGTGATACCGCGCCGGATCCTTGACGGTCCGATCCGCGAAATCCGGTCCTGTTTCGATCAGCTCCTGTGGCCGCACGAGACTGCCCACATGCGTGGTCAGAATCCTTTTGTCACTTCGCTTCATGGCTTTTTCGGCTCCCCCTTGATACCCAGATCCGCTCGGCTCGCGACCCGGGATTCAGGCCCAGGAACCGCCCCAACGGCGCCAATTGTAAGACAAATCATTCTGAACGGCGGAAAGGCCTACAACTAGTTAAGTTTTGATACTAGTATTATAAACACCCCCATTCGGGCGCCCCCCTCTACACAGCGACGACCGACGACCCATGACGATGATGGCCCAACAGAATCCTCAGCAGAATCCGAGGGAAGACGGCGAGTATATAACCGGCCTCGCCCGCGGCCTGTCCGTGCTCAGGGCGTTCTCGGCCGACTTGCCGGACCTTTCGCTGAGCCAGATCGCCACCGTGACGAATCTCAACCCTGCTGTGGTGCGGCGGTGCCTGAACACTCTGGTCCATCTCGGCTACGTCGCTCAGAACGGTCGGCGTTTCCAGTTGCTGCCCGAGGTCACGATCTTTGCCTCGACCTATCTCAAGACATCAAAGATCGAGAAGATCGCCGAGCCGCACCTGGAGTTGCTGCGGGACAGAACCGGCCACAGCGCGTCCATGGGGGTGCTATCGGGTAAGGACATCGTCTATCTGGCGAACATTCCGGCGCTCTGCGGCAGCAATACGCAGATCCCCGTCGGAACCCGCCTTCCGGCGGATGAAAATGCCATGGGCCGAATCCTGTTGGCGCGCTCCGGCAAGGCGTCAAAACCCCGAGTGTGCGACATCGGTCGCCCCGGCGCCGTCAATCACTGTCAGCAGACCGCGCGGCACGAAGCCACGCAAAAGGGCGACTTCGTGGTTGTGCGGAGCGACAATCAGACCGGTGGAACATCGGTCGCCGTGCCCGTCCTGCAACCAGATGGCACGATCTTCGCGGCGATCGCGTGCACGACCGTCCGGCGACGCTCGGACCTGGACGCCTTCGTCAGATCGCGCCTGCCGCATCTGAACGAAGCCCGCCGGCGCATCGAGGCGCAGCTCAGGCTTTCGGGAACCTTGTAAGGCCGGTTTCTAGGCCGCCTTGCCCCACAACCTCTTGCTGGCAATCCGCGCGCCTTCGACCATAGAGGCGAGCTTCATATAGGCGATGTCCGGATCGACCGGACCGAAGCCCGCAAAGGTGCTGAACCCGCAATCCGACCCGGCCATGACGCGCTCGCGCCCGAGAATGTCGGCAAAGCGCTGCAGCCTCTCGGCCACCAGAAGCGGATGCTCGACATAATTGGACGTCGAGCTGATCACGCCCGGGATCATGATTTTGTCGTCGGGAACCTTGATCTGCTTGAACACGCTCCATTCGTGTTCGTGCCGCGCATTCGCCGCCTCGAACAGCAAGCCTTGCGCCTTCACCTTGAGCACCACCGGCAACAGCGACTCCATCGGGATGTCGTGATGATGCGGCCCTTCGTAATTGCCCCAGCACATATGCAGCCGCACACGGTCCGCCGGCACATTCCTGAGCGCGTGGTTCGTCACTTCCACATGCTGCGCGGCAAGGCTCAGATAGTCGGCTTCCGAGCGATTGCGATACATCGTGTGGCGGCCCATGCCGAGATCGGGCGCGTCGATCTGAACCAGAATTCCGGCCTTGACGATCTCCTCATACTCGACGCGCATACCCTCGGCGACGGCCTCGAGATATTCGTCCTGCGTCTTGTAATAGTCGTTCGGCTGGAAGAGCGCGATGACGCCCGGCGAGGCTGCGTTCATGAAGCCTTCGACGGGCTTCGATTCCGCGATCGCCGCGTTCATGTTCTCGATGTCGGTGTGAACCGGCCCCAGATCCTTCACCTTGATCTCGCCAACGCAGCGCGGCCGTTGATACTTGGCCGTCGCGCCCATGGTGGCGAGCTTGTTCAGAAGGTTGGGGAAATCGACGAGATCCTGCCCCGGTTCGCGCGGCGTGTCGCCTGCGAAGCCGGTCAGCCGGTCCTTGATATAGGTCGCATAGCTGATCTTGTTCTGCTCGCCGTCACTCACGATATCGATGCCGGTCTCGACCTGGCGCCGCACGACTTCCTTCACCGCGTCGGCGATAACCTTCCTGGTCTCCGGGGTCTCTTTCGCCCCCTTGTCGCGCTCGAACAACAGGTTGGAGACCTCCTTCGAGCGCGGCAGGCTGCCGACATGCGTGGTCAAAATGCGATCGGTGCTGTTCTTCATTTCTCCCTCCCCCGTTTCGATATCCGAACCATAGCGTGAATGACATGAAGAGGCACCGCACGTCGAGACTTTTCGAAGCGTTCATCCGGTCGGCGCCCCGAAAGATTTCGGATAACGAAAAATTTAACTTGCCTTTCAACCTATTGAAATTGACTCGATCCAGGCCAAGCCATAGCATCCCCTCATCCGGCCGAGTTAACACACTGGGCCTATTCTGCGCGATCCTCGGGGGGAGTGACGCCAATGAAATCCTTGAAATTTCTGCTGCTATCCGGTGTTGCGTTCGCAACTATCGCTCCGCAAGCCTACTCAGCCGAAGCGATCAACGAGATCACCATCATCGCCCGCAAACGCGCGGAGACATCGCTCGATGTCCCGATCGCCGTTACCGCCTTTACGTCTCAGGACATCCAGTCCGCCGGCATCGAACGGCCGGCCGACTTCATCGCCCTGACGCCGAACGTCACCCTGGTGCAAACGCAGAACCAGGGTAACTCCTTCGTCGTCATTCGCGGCATCAGCCAGGCGCGCAACAGCGAGCCGTCGGTCGCCGTGGTGATCGACGGTGTCCAGATGGCCCAGCCGGCCGCCTTCAATCAGGAACTGTTCGACATCGACAGCATCGAAGTCCTGAAGGGGCCGCAAGGCGCTCTCTACGGACGGAACGCCATCGGCGGCGCGATCATCATCCAGACCAAGCAGCCGGGCGACACGCTCGAAGGCAAGGCGACGATCGGCTTCGATAATGGTTTCGGCGGAAAGATCCGCGCCAGTGTCGGCGGCCCTGTCACCAGTACGCTCAAATTCCGCAGCGCGGTATCGTTCTTCGACACCAAGGGCTACATCCCGAATACCTATCTCCACGACAAGGCCGATCCATTCCAGGATCTATCCGGCCGTGTGAAGTTGCTCTGGGAACCGTCGAGCGATTTGACCGTCGACACGCGCTTCAACTACTCGCGCACGGATACCAGAGCCCTCTATTTCAACATCGTCTCCGACGCGAACGACGTCAGCCTGCCGGTGCGGGTCAACAATCCCGGAAAGAATATCCGGCACATTTACGATGGCTCGATCAAGATCGACTACGACAAGGACGGCATCACCTTCACCTCGGTGACGGACGTCAACAAGCTGGACGAAATTCTGACCGGCGACGCATTCGACTTCCTGCCGATCACCGAGTCCTTCTTCTACCGGCCGGCGAATTCTCCCTACGGCTTCGGCCTCGGACTCGGCTTCGATCTCAACCAGAGCCAGTATCTCAAGGTCAGCTCCGTCAGCCAGGAATTCCGGGTCACCTCGTCGTCCGATCAGCGCTTCCGCTGGATCGCCGGGCTGTATGCCATCGGGACGCACCGCTTCATCTCAACCGGCAACATGATCGACACGGGCAACGGCGTGTTCCCGGTCTACGAGACGCCATCGACCAATCCTCTCAATCCGCAATTCTCGTTCTTGTCCGACAGCCAGCGCAACTTCGCCTGGGCGGGTTTCGCCGACTTTGAATATGACGTCACGGACAAGCTGGAAGCGGCGTTTTCGATCCGTTACGACAGGGACCACCGCAAGAATATAACCGACACGCCCGCCGCCTTCCTGGCCCAGATCAACGTGCCGGGGTTCCCGCAGGGCGTGACCGGTCAGGTCCGGCGTCACACCTTCTCCGATTGGCAACCCAAGGCGACGCTGCGCTACAAGGTGACTCCGAACGTCGCAATCTATGGCGGCTATAGCCGCGGGTTCAGAAGCGGCGGCTTCAACCAGACGGGCGTCGGGCCTCTGGCCTTTTCGAACGGCATTGTGGGAGTCAACGACCTCTTCAAGGCCGAGACGGCGGATACTTTCGAGGCGGGCGTCAAGTCGTCCATTCTCGAGAACCGCGTAACGCTCGATCTGAGCGGCTACTACACGATCGATCACAACTCGTATTTCTTCGTGTTCCTGGCCGCGAACTCGACGCAGAATTTGGGCAATATCGATCGCGCGACCCATTACGGCTTCGAGGCGCAGATCACCGCAAACCTCATGAAAGGCCTCGATCTCAATCTCGGTTTGGGAGCCGACCACAGCAAGATCACGAACTTCCCGGATCCGACGGTGATCGGCAACAAGGTGCCAATTGTCCCGAATTACACGATCAATGTCGGGCTGCAATATCGCCATCCCGTCACGGAAAAAGTCGACGCGACGTTCCGAGTGGATTATCAAAGGATCGGCAGAACTTGGTGGGAGCCCTATAATACGACCAGCCGTAACCCTGTAGATCTTGTTGACGCACGCGTCGGGATCGAAGGAAATAGTTGGTCTTTGACAGCCTGGACGAAGAACCTATTTGATAAGAAATACAATGCAGAGTTCTCGCCGGGTGGTTTCGTGTTCAAAGCGGAGCCGCGTCGTTGGGGTGCCGATCTAACGAAGAAATTCTAGGGACGTTGAAACCAATTTTTGGAGCGAGAGAGAATGGCAACCAAAGCTAAGAAGCCGGCCGCGAAGACGGCCAAAGCAAAGACCGCGGTGAAGGCCTCCAAGGCCAAGACCACGAAGCCGAAGACCGTCGCGAAGTCGGCGGCCAAGCCGAAGACCGTCCGGGCGAAAGCCAAGACGGCCGCGAAGCCGAAGACCGCAGCGAAAGCCAAGCCGGCTGCTAAGGCGAAAACCGCTGCAAAGGCCGTGAAGGCCAGGACCACGCGGGCAAAGGCAGCGCCGAAGGCGAAACCCGCCGCGAAGACCCTGAAGAAGGGTGGCCTTCCTCAGCGGTTACATCACAACGCTTACGTGACCAAGGATCAGGAAGCCACGCGCCGGTTCTATGAAGATCTGATCGGTCTTCCGCTGGTCGCGACCTGGACCGAGAAGGACGAACTGTTCGGCAAGGAACGCGTCTATTGTCACACCTTCTTCGGCCTCGGCGACGGCAGCGCGCTGGCCTTCTTCCAGTTCGCCAGCCCGAGCGATCAGGAGGAGTTCGGTCCGGAACTGGCGAGCTCGCCCTTCATTCATATCGCGCTGAAGTCCGACAAGCGGAATCAGGACGCGATCAATGAGCGCCTGGAGAAGGCCGGCTACAAGGAACCCGAGAAATATGTTCTCGAGCACGGCTATTGCCGGTCGCTCTACGTGAAGGATCCGAACGGCCTGATCCTCGAATTCACCGTGGACCACAAGGACGTGAAGAAGATCGATAAGATCCGGCGCGCCAGCTCGCACGACGATCTGAAGCGCTGGCTCGGCGGCGGTCACACCTCGAACAATATGTTCCGGTAAGATCGTACCGACCTGGTCGGAGTTCCGCGCCCGCCCTTGACGAAAGTCATCGGCGGGCGCGTTTGTTTTCCGCACGCCGCGCACGAATTCCCATCTCCCACCACATGCAAAGTCTTTGAGGCTTGAGCGATTTGGGGCTAACGTGGCGACGTCTTGACGGTTCGTCGGGGGACGGTTCGTTCAGGATGGCAGGGGGTGCCCAGCGTCAGCGAAGGAACCCGCATCGCCTTCCGCTCGTTTCACCGACAAAGAACAGCGCCGACGGGCTCACCGCCGGGGTCATAGGGATCAGCACTAACAAACAAAGGAAGAAGCATGAAAAAGTCGATTTTGCTCGCCGTCTGCGCATTCGCGGTAAGCGGCGCATTGTTCGCGACGCGGCCGGCCTCGGCCGCCATGGATACGCCCTCGGCCGCCGGCGCCGCGCTGAACGTCGCGGATCTTGCCGTATCCCAGAAGTTTTACACCGAGGTGATGGGCCTGAAGGTCGCCAACAAGATGAACGTGCCCGAGGGTACCGAGATCATCATGTCGAACGACGGCACGATGAAGTCGCCCATCGTCGTGATCACCAATTTCAAGCCGCAGAAGCCCGGCCGTGAAACCTTCGGCCGGCTGATCTTCAACATGCCCGACCCCGCACCCTTCATCGAGAAGGTGAAGGCTGCCGGCATCAAGGTGATCTCCGCCGGCGCGCCGGCCGGCAAGGGCCCGCAGGTCTATTTCTTCAATGACCCCGACGGCTTCCGGATCGAGGTCTTCCAGGTGACGGCTCCCGCCGGCCACTAGGCAATTTGGTGATCGCGGGGAGGCTTCGACACTTTCGCGGCGGGAACGTCCGTTGACCTATGAAGAGTTCAACGATTTCTGCCGCGGCCTCCCCGCCACCTCTCACGTCGTCCAATGGGGCGGCTCACATGTCTGGAAAGTAGGCCCGAAGGTCTTCGCCATCGGAGGGTGGACGGGCAGCGAGCACGGCTACACCTTCAAGGTGAGCGAGATCGCCTATGAGATCCTGAAGGACCAGCCGGGCCTTCGCCCCGCTCCCTATCTCGCCTCGCGCGGGATGAAGTGGATCCAGCATTACGAAGAACCCGGCCTCTCCGATGCCGATCTGAAGGACTATATCCGGGAATCTCACCGGATCGTCTCCCTCGGCCTCTCCAGGAAGAAGCGCCGGGAGCTCGGACTGCTATAGCGTCCGCCGGACGTAAACAAAAATTCCGCGCCGCTTAGGCTCACGTCATCAAACTGTCTCGAAGACATCATAGGTTCCGGCAAGGTGTTGAATCACAAGTCGGACTCCATGCTTCATCCACATTCGCGGCGCGCGTCGAACAATCGCTTGAAAGAGGCCGTTGCCCGGCCGAATTCCCCCCATGGCCGTCTTGAAAGACTGTTCGCTTTCGTCTTCAAGGGGCTGGTTTATCCGCAGATCTGGGAAGACCCCAAGGTCGACATCGAGGCCCTGGCGCTGAGACCGGACTCCCGGCTCATCACGATCGCATCGGGCGGCTGCAACGTTCTCTCCTATCTGGTCGCGGATCCCAAGAACGTCACGGCGGTGGACCTCAACACGGCCCATGTCGCACTGACCAAGCTCAAGCTTGCGGCCGCCGCGAACATCCCTACCTACGAAACCTTCTACCGGTTCTTCGGCGTCGCGGAAGGTAAGACCAACCTCACGACCTACAAGCGCTTCATCCGGGACAACCTGGACAGCGAGACGCGGGTCTATTGGGACAAGAGAAACGTCATCGGCCGGCGCAGGATCGGCATGTTCACCCGCGACCTTTACCGCCACGGGTTGCTCGGTCATTTCATCGGCCTGAGCCATGCGATCGCGAAACTCTACGGCATCGATCCGAACGAGATCACGCGCTCGAAAGGCCTCGAGGAGCAACGCGCCTTCTTCAATACAGCGCTGCTGCCCCTGTTCGACAAGCGGCTGGTCCGCTGGGCGACCTCGAAGCGCGTGTCGCTGTACGGCCTCGGCATTCCGCCGGCGCAATATGATGCTCTCGCCTCCGACGCCGGCGGCAATATGGCCGTGGTCCTCAAGCAGCGGCTGGAGCGCCTGGCCTGCGACTTCTCGCTCTCCGACAATTACTTCGCCTGGCAGGCCTTCGGCCGGCAATACGCGCCAAACGGCGAAGGCCCGTTGCCGCCCTATCTGGAGCGCTCGAATTTCGAGGCGATCCGCAACCGCGCGGACCGCGTCACCGTTCTGAACAGATCGTTCACCGAGCATCTGGAGCACGAACCGGACAACAGCATGGACGCCTACGTCCTGCTCGATGCGCAGGACTGGATGAGCGACGCGCAACTGAATGCGCTCTGGTCCGAGATCACGCGCACGGCGCGGTCCGGCGCCCGGGTGATCTTCCGCACGGCGGCCAAGCCGACGCTGCTGCCCGGCCGTGTCGCCGAAGAAACGCTCAGCCGATGGGATTACCGGCTCGAGGAGTCGCTCGCCTTTACCCGCCGGGACCGCTCGTCGATCTATGGCGGCTTCCATCTATACGTTTTCAAGGGCTAGAGACGCGTGACGACACTCGACCACGGGCATCTGATGGATCGCATCTACGCCCGCCAGCGGCATATCTACGACGCTACCCGGGCCTATTATCTTCTCGGCCGGAATCACCTGATCAGATCGCTCGATTTGCCCAAGGGCGCAACCGTGCTGGAGATCGGCTGCGGCACGGGGCGCAATCTGATCGCCGCCTCCAAGCACTATCCCGACGCGCGGTTCTACGGCTTCGACATCTCGTCGGAGATGCTGCGGACCGCCGAGGCGAAGATCGCCCGGCTGGGCCTCGGATCACGGATCCGGATCGCCCGGGGCGACGCAACGGAGTTTTCGGCCGAAGCCTTGTTCGGCCGCGCGAAATTCGATGCCGTCTTCATCGCCTACAGCCTCTCAATGATGCCCGAGGCGCCGACTGTCATCGCGAACGCGTTGACCTGCCTGAAATCGAATGCACGGCTTCACATCGTGGATTTCGGACGCCAGGAAGGGCTGCCGGCCCCCTGGCGGCGGCTCCTGTATCGCTGGCTCGATCTCTTCCACGTCCATCCCGAGGCAATCGAGATCGGCAATGCCATCCGCCATGCCGGCGGCCGGCTGACCTGGCGTCAGTCGCTGTACCGGGGCTACGCCCAGTATTTCGAAGCGAAGAGTCCGCTCCCGGAGTTCATGCGCTAAGCACCTGACGGCAGCGTGGCCTCTCCGTCGCCAGCTCGGGTCGACTGCCCGATCACGTGGTGTTTAGCGAGGGCGGCCTAGGTTTCATTGACGGTTCAACTTCACCATTCTAATCTCTTGCCAATAAAAATGGGGGAGAGTGAGCGTGCGAATGGTTCGAAAACTAACGGCCTCTGCCGTTATAGTTCTTGTTGTTGCAGGAATTTCTGCCGCCGCGGTCGCGCAATTGCGGTTTCCGTCTTGGTGGCCCAAGTCCACGAAAGAAGTGCCTGCAGGCGTGAAGCCGCTGGACGTGGACATCTTCACCACGAAGAATTTCTACAAGGACTGGAAGCACTGGATGGACCCCCGGTACTTCCGATGCAACACGCCCTATCAGCTCATGGACATGCAGAACAATAGTACCGTGGGCAATTGGGGCGATTGCAAAATGGATCGTCCGCTGAAGGACATCGTCAGTCCCTATCCGTACAAGACCGCCGAGGAGCAATATAACGCCCTGATGGCGAAGGCCAAGGAACACGGCGGTCCGACCCATTACACCCGCGCCAACATGCCGGTATTCGACGGCTGGTACACCAAGGAATTCCTGGGACGCAGCCAGTGGATCAACGGCACCGACATGCAGGCGCCGACGATCCTGGCGCTCCTGACGCCGGAATACCGCACACGGATGGTCCAGCTGATTTATCATGAGGCGGTGACCAACGCGCCGCAATGGAGCGCCGCCTTCTGCTATCCGGAGGGCTTCCTGCGCTGGTGGTACGTGCATGCCACCCGGCAGATCGAGGTGATCTCGACGCCCGATGAAGTGCAGTTCCTGGCTGGCGTCGCGGACAACTTCCTGCGCAAGATCCTCATCGACCAGAAGCACGTCCAGCAGGTTCCGCAATGGTACGGCGAGACGGTCGGGTTCTGGGACGGCAAGACGCTGATCGCCTGGACGAAGAACGTCCGCGGCTGGCAGATGACCCACTCGATGTTCGAATTCAGCAACTCCATGGAGACCATCGAGAAGATTCATATGTCGGACGACGGCAAACAGCTGATCACCGAGACCACCTTTTACGACCCGGAGGCTCTGAAGGTCCCGGTGACCATGACCGCCACGTGGAACCGCATCGGCGGCATCAATTCGGATCACCGGCACCAGTTCGTCGAGTGCCGTACCAGCAGCCAGATCGTCAACGGCCCCGATGGACGGCCGACGCAGCTTCTGCCCTTCGACGAAGGCTATATCGATTTCTTCGGCCGGCCCTGGGCCCAGGACTGGCAGGAGCATTTCGAGAAGGACTGGGACATCCCGAAGATTCCGGATCAAATCCCCGGTGAGCCCAAGAAACTGCCCGGTCAATAAAGCTTTCGAAGCAACGGCTCCAGCACCATATGACAGTAGATTGAAAACGAGGCACTCACGCATGAATACCAGGCTTTCCAGAAAATGGGGCATGGCCGGCGCCGCAGCCGCCGTCCTCGCCATGTTGGCGGCGACTCCCGCTGTCGCGCATCATTCGTTCGCCATGTACGACACCACGAAGTCGGAGACGCTGACCGGTATGCTCACCCGCTTCCTGCCGGGCGCAAACCATGCGCAGCTCCTCTTCAGCCTCGTGGACGACAAGGGCAAGGTCGTTCTCAACGACAAGGGCAAGCCTGTGATGTGGGGCGTGGAAACGGGACCGGCCGCCCAGATCGCGGCGAAGGGCGTCTCGGTGAAGGCGTTCCCGCCGGGCACCATCATCGCGTCACCCTGCATCCGCTCAAAGACGGCCGCAATTTCGGCACGCTCGCGCGCGGCACCGGCATCGTGAAATGCGGTACGGTGATGCCGGAAGGCGGTTGCAACGCGAAGACCGGCGAGGTCTTCCTGGAGACGCCGCCGCAATAAGGACGGCCGTCACTTCAAATAACGTATCAGGCCGCGACGGGGGATTTACACCGTTCGAGGATCTGCTTGAGCTCGGGGACGCAGGAGCCGCAATTGGTTCCCGCCCCCAGCAGCTTTCCGACCTCGCCGACGGTCGTCGCGCGACCATCGCGGATCGCGGCCTCGATTTCGGCAAGACCGACCGCCAAACATGAGCAGATCAGCCCGTCGGCTTCCCCGGTGGACTTGCCGGCGGCGCGGCCGGCAAGAATAGACTGACGCTCGACCTCGCCGAGTTTGCCCGCCGCAAAAAGATCCCGTAGCCAGACACGCGCCAGATCCGGCCGGTTGGGCGCCGCGAACAGGCAAGCCTCGAGGCGTCCATCCTTCAGCCAGGCGGCCCGTGTCACACCCTGCGCCTGATCGTGATATTCGATCCGCTCTCCGTGAGTCCGGACGTCCATCTCGGTGATCAAGTGTTCGACATCCATGTCGCCGTCGCCCGCCAGATCGTAGGCGTCCGCCGGACCGAGCGCATAACGGCACCAATAGGGCACCCGATGAAGATCGGGCACATGGCGCGACATCATGAGCGCGCTCCACTGGGTGCGGAAGGGCATCACCTTCACGGGCACGAACTTACTTTCGGGCTGGCCCGAGATCGGATCGGTTTCGGGCGGGAACAGCCGCGAGACCACCGATCGCGCGGCTTGCTGATCGGTCCAGTAAATCGGCACGAAGACCTGGCCCTCGGGAACATCGGCGGAGACCGCGACCCGGATCAGCACGTCGCCGGCGGGGCTGTAGACCCGCGCGAGGCCGCCATCCGTCACGCCCGCGGCGCTGGCGTCATAGGGATGGATGTCCAGCAGCGGCTCGGGCCGGTGCGCCGACAGCCGTGGCGATAGTCCGGTGCGCGTCATGGTGTGCCACTGATCCCGGTAGCGCCCGGTATTCGCGACGAGCGGAAAAAGGGCAGAGGCCTTCAGACGCGGCGGCGCCATCCGCACCGCGATAAAACGCGCGCGGCCGTTGTTATGGGTGAACCGGCCATCGCCATAGACCCGGGCGGAGTCCGTTCCGGCGCCGGCCCGGCGTGGCCACTGGAAAGGCTCGAGACTTTCGTAGTCGCGATCCGAGATGCGTTCCAGGGCGCTGATATCGAATGCCCTGAGGCCCCTGTTCTCGAAGCCCGAGAGCGCCGCGTGTTCGCGGAACACGTCGACCGAGGATCGATAGCGGAATTCCTTGGCGAACCCCATCGCGCGGGCGACCTCGGCGATAATCTGCCAGTCCTGCCGCGCGTCGCCGGGCATCGGGCGGAACGGCCTTTGCCGAGAGATGCGGCGTTCGGAATTCGTCACGGTGCCGTCCCGCTCGCCCCAGGCGGCGGCCGGCAGCTTGATATGCGCGAAGCCGAGCGTGTCCGTCCTGTTGGCAACGTCGGACACGATCACCAGCGGGCAGCGCGACAGGGCCTGACGCACCTGATCGCTATTCGGCAGGCTCACCGCCGGGTTGGTGCCCATGATCCAGACAGCCTTGATGCGCCCGTCGCCGATCGCCTCGAACATCTCGACGGCCTTGTAGCCCTGCCCGAGCTTGAGATTGGGCGCGCGCCAGAACCGGCGGACCCTATCGACATCGACGGGATCGTTGGGATTCATATGGGCCGCGAGCTGGTTTGCGAGTCCGCCCACTTCCCGGCCGCCCATCGCGTTCGGTTGGCCGGTGATCGAGAAGGGCGACGCCCCGGGCTTGCCGACACGGCCCGTTGCGATATGAACGTTCAGAATCGAGTTGACCTTGTCCGTGCCCTGGCTTGACTGGTTCACGCCTTGCGAAAAAACGGTCACGGTGCGCGGCGTCTCGGCGAACCATTCGAAGAGCTTGGCGACATCGCCGGGCGCAAGGCCGCAACGCGACGCTGTCTGATCGACCGAGGACGCATCCTCATAGGCGGACTTCAACGCCGGCTCCAGGCCGGTCGTGTGCATGGAAACATAGTCGCGGTCGATCGCGCCGGCTCGATCGAGATAGGACAAAAGCCCATTGAACAGCGCGACATCCGTGCCCGGCCGGATCGCCAGATGGAGATCCGCCTCATCGCAGGTCGGCGTGCGGCGCGGATCGATGACCACGAGTTTCGAGCCGCGCTCCTTCCGCCCTTTCTGCAGACGCTGGTTGAGCACCGGATGGCACCAGGCGAGGTTGGAGCCGACCAGCACGACGAGATCCGCGATCTCCAGATCCTCGTAGCAGCCGGGCACCACATCCGCCCCGAAGGCGCGCTTGTGACCCGCGACGGCGGACGCCATGCACAGCCTGGAATTGGTGTCGATATGGGGCGAACCGATGAAGCCCTTCACGAATTTATTGGCGACGTAGTAGTCCTCTGTCAGCAACTGACCGGAGACATAGAACGCGACCGATTCCGATCCGTATTTGGAGATGGTTTGCGACAGGCGCTGCGCGACCGCGCGTACGGCCTCGTCGCGCGTGACCCGCAGACCATCCACCTCGGCATGCAGGAGACGGGTATCGTCGCTCAGGGTTTCCGAGAGATTGGCGCCCTTGGAGCAGATCCGCCCGAAATTGGCGGGATGATCGACGGCGCCGCCGACCGCGAACCCGTCGCGCGCCTCACTGACGACAACACCGCAACCCACGCCGCAATAGGGACAGGTGGTCTTTACATTAGCCATTTGCGGCCACGCGCTCCGGAAGGGTTGCAAGTCCGAGACGAACCCGTCCTGCCTCAAGCTCGACCGGTACGGAGCCGGCGCACCCCTCGTCCGGTCCCTTGACCTGACCGCCCGCCAGATCGATCACCCAATTGTGCAGGGGACAGGTCACGGCGTGGCCATGAACGATGCCCTGGGAGAGCGGGCCACCCTTGTGAGGACATTTGTCGAACAGCGCAAAGACCGCATCGTCGATGGTCCGGAACACGGCCACCGCCCCCTGGCGGGTCTCGACCACCCGTGCGCCCTGTCGCGGAATATCCTCCACCGCGCAGACATCGATCCAGGAAAGTGCAGGTTTCATGAGGGCTACTCCGCAGCGCTGAGATACTGGAACTCGCCGGGCTCGGTACGGCGCGAGGCCCGGGCCGCCCAAGGATCGTCCTGCGACACCGCCTGGCTCTTCAGGAAGCGCGCGTAGAGCGCCTTGCGTCCCTCCGCATCCTCGACCACGCGCTTCTTCACATAGTCGAGCCCGACGCGTTCGATCCACGGCGCGGTGCGTTCCAGATAATGCGCCTCCTCGCGATAGACCTGCATGAAGGCGCCGCAATATTCCTTCACTTCGTCCGCCGTCGTGACCTTGCACAGAAGATCGGTGGCGCGGACCTTGATGCCGCCGTTGCCGCCGACATGCAGGTCCCAGCCGCCATCCGTGGCGACGACGCCGAAATCCTTGATCGTCGCCTCGGCGCAGTTCCGGGGGCAGCCCGAGACCGCCATCTTGACCTTATGCGGCGTCCACGAACCCCAGCACATCTTCTCGAGCTCGACGCCCATGCCCATCGAGGCCTGCGTACCGAAACGGCACCATTCGGAGCCGACACAGGTTTTGACCGTGCGCAGCGCCTTGCCATAGGCGTGTCCGGAAACCAGCCCGGCGGCGTTGAGATCCGCCCAGACATCGGGAAGGTCGGTCTTCTTGACGCCGAGGAGATCGATGCGCTGCCCGCCGGTCACCTTGACGGTCGGGACGTTGTATTTCTCCGCCACATCGGCGATCGCGCGCAGCTCCTTCGGGATTGGTCAGCCCGCCCCACATGCGCGGCACGACCGAATAGGTGCCGTCCTTCTGGATGTTGGCGTGGGCGCGTTCGTTGATGAAGCGGCTCGCGGCGTGATCGACATATTCGCCGGGCCAGGCGCAGAGAAGGTAATAGTTCAGCGCAGGCCGGCAGACGTGGCATCCGTCCGGCGTCTTCCATTCCAGCGCCTGCATCACGGCGGGAATTGACTTCAGCTCCTTCATCACGATGGCCTTGCGGACCGTCGTGTGATCGTGATCCGTGCAGGGACAAACCGGCTTCACGCCGCCCGCCTGGAACTCGTCGCCGAGCGAGATGGCGAGCAGCGTCTCCACCAGCGGCGTGCAGGATCCGCAGGAAGCCGACGCCTTGGTGTGGGCGCGCACGCCGTCCACCGAATTCAGGCCTTTCTCAGAGATGGCCGCAACGATCTTGCCCTTGCATACGCCGTTGCAGCCGCAGATCTCCGCATCATCGGGGAGAGCCGCAACGGCATCCCTAGGGTTTGGCGCGCCACCTCCCGCGAAGGCTTGCCCGAAGGCCAACGTGTCGCGGATCTCGCTGACATCCTCGCTCGCCTTGAGCAAGCGCAGATACCAGGCGCTATCGGCCGTGTCGCCGTAGAGAACGGCGCCGATCAGCTTGCCATCGCGCATAACTATGCGTTTGTAGACTCCGCGTCCCGCGTCGCGGAACACGATGTCTTCGCTCTCGTCGCCACCGTTGAAGGAGCCCGCCGAGAACACATCGATGCCGGTCACCTTCAGCTTGGTCGAGACGATGGTTCCGGGATAGCCCTTGCACTCGATATCCGCCAGCCGGTCCGCGCAGACCATCGCCATCTCGAACAGCGGCGCCACAAGGCCGTAGCATTGGCCGCGATGCTCGGCGCACTCGCCGACCGCATAGATGCTGGGATCGGACGTCATCATGAAATCGTCGACGACGATGCCGCGATTGACGTTGAGCCCGGCTTCCTTCGCGAGCGTCACATTCGGCCTGATGCCGACCGCCATGACCACGAGATCGGCGGGCAGCACGCGCCCGTCCTTCAGCTTCACGCCGGTGACATGCGTGTCGCCCAGGATCTCCTCGGTATTCGCCTTGACGTTGAAGCGAATGCCGCGATTGTCCAGCTCACGCGCCAGCAGGTAGGACGCGGACGAGTCGAGCTGGCGTTCCATCAGATATTCGGCGAGATGCACGACCGTGACATCCAGGCCGCGCATCTTCAGGCCGGCCGCCGCCTCGAGACCCAGGAGACCTCCCCCGATCACGACGGCGCGGCCACCACGATCGGCCGCCTCCAGCATCACGTTCACATCATCCACATCGCGGAAGGTGACGACGCCCTTCAGATCGACGCCCGGCACCGGAATGATGAAGGGCGACGATCCAACCGCCAGCATCAGCTTGTCGTAGGGTGCGACGATGCCCCCCGCGCTGGTGACGGTCTTCTTTTTGCGATCGATCGCGGTCACCTGATCGCCGGCGATGAGGCGGACGTTGTTGTCGCTGTACCAGGCCTCGTCGTTCAGCACGATGTCCTCGAAGGCTTTCTCGCCCGAGAGTAACGGCGACAACATGATCCGGTTGTAGTTCACCCGGGGCTCCGCGCCGAAGACGGTGATGTCGTACCGGCCCGGGGCCCGCGCGATCAATTCTTCGACGGCACGCATGCCGGCCATGCCGTTCCCGACCATGACAAGGCGTTCACGCGAGCTCGGCTGAGTCATCTCTCGTTCCTTTCATGATCTGCACAGGTCTTGTGCAGGCATAAAAAAAGCGCCCGACAGGACGATTGCCTTAGCAACCGCTTGTCGGACGCCGTTGTCCGCTACGGGGCGTGTGTGACTTTGCCCCAGCTAACACGGGTGCTCATGCCGTGTCGCTGTCTGTTATCGCAATAGATGTGCCACTCTCTCGGGCTGGTTTTGGAAAATTTATAAGCTACTGATCTGAAATATATTTTTTAGGATCTCCGGTGATTTCGATGATCAGTCGGCATGTGATTTGAAGGTTCGTCTGCTCAAATTTTCACCCGCCGATTGAATTGTTGAGCATGAAATATGCAAGCAGCCCTGTCCCAATACTCCGGGCAATGCTCAAAAATGCTGCAGCGCATCATTTTTCATAAGGAATCCTGCGGCCTTTGGCCACGCCGGTAAAACACCCGAAAAATCTGGCACGTCCCTTGCTGCGCGCAGATCGAGACATTCCCGATTGCGCATCGAGTGTGCGTCGGGGAGTTCGTTCCCGATGACGGGGCGATCTCAATTCCACGTCCAAAGGCGGACTGCTGGACAGCAAGGCGCCCTCCGCGAATTTGGGAAGCGGCCGCGCCTTGATTTGGCGGCCGCCGGGGACTCGAGAGATTTCCTTTGTACGGCCGATGTGGAAACAAGGCCGGTCCGCACGATGCGCTTCCGGCCAGACAATTGAGGGCCTGAAACAATGGAAGTCGCCAACAAAGCCACCAAGATCAATCTCTTCGATTTCAAATCCATTCAGATGCGCACGTTCCACATGACGTGGTTCGCATTCTTCCTGTGCTTCTTCGGGTGGTTCGGCATCGCGCCCCTGATGGCCGTGGTGCGCGACGATCTCGGTCTCACCAAGGGTCAGATCGGCAACACCGTGATCGCCTCGGTCGCGATCACCGTGATTGTGCGCTTCATTATCGGGCCTCTCTGCGACAAATACGGTCCGCGCAAGACGTACACCACGCTTCTGGCGCTCGGCAGTATTCCGGTAATGTGCATCGGTCTCGCCCAAAGCTATGAGGCGTTTCTGCTTGCCCGTCTCGCGATCGGCGCGATCGGCGCCTCCTTTGTCATCACCCAGTACCACACCTCTGTGATGTTCGAATCCAACGTCGTCGGCACTGCAAACGCCACGACGGCGGGGTGGGGCAATCTCGGCGGCGGTGTGACCCAGATGGTGATGCCGCTGGTGCTCGCGGGCGTGTTGACCTTCGGCGTCGATCAGGCGCTCGGCTGGCGGATCGCGATGGTCGTGCCCGGCGTGACCCTGCTTCTCGCCGCGATCGGCTATTGGTTCTTCACCACCGACTGCCCGGACGGCAACTACAAGGAGCTGCGCGCGGCCGGCAAACTTCCGGAAGCCAAGCACGACGGATCGGCCTGGAAAACCTTCCTGACCGCATCTAAGGACATGCGGGTCTGGGCGCTGTTCGTACTCTATGCCGCGTGTTTCGGCGTCGAGCTCACTATCAACAACATCGCAGCGATCTATTACTTCGACCGGTTCAAGCTCGATCTCGAAACCGCCGGGCTGATCGCCGGGCTGTTCGGCCTGATGAACCTGTTCGCGCGCACACTCGGGGGCGTGTTCTCCGACAGGTTCGCCGCAAAGGGCGGGCTCAACGGCCGAGTGATGTTCCTGTTCGTCTGCGTTCTTCTCGAAGGCATCGCGCTGATCGTGTTCTCGCAAATGGCCGCGCTCACGATCGCGGTCGCCAGCATGGTCGTCTTTTCGCTGTTCGTGCAGATGTCCGAAGGCGCGACCTTCGGGCTGGTTCCCTTCATGAACCGGAAGACGCTCGGCGCGGTCGCCGGGATCGTCGGCGCGGGCGGAAACACGGGCGCCGTGCTCGCAGGCTTTCTGTTCAAATCCGAGTCCCTGACCTATCAGCAGGGGCTTCTGTATCTTGGTTGCGCGGTTGCTCTCTGCTCCTTCGCAGCGCTGGGCGTACGGTTCTCGCCTGAGACCGTGGCCGCCGAGCGCGAGCGCTACGAGCGGGCGGTCGCCGAACGCAATCGCGCGGGCACGGTGGCGGCAACCCCGGCCCTGGCGGAGTAGGTTCCGAGTGGCGGGAGCGGATCGTGGGACACATGTTCGCTCCCGCCACGCATTTAGGCGTTGTTGAGTCATTGAAGTCGTCCATGCCCGAGTTCAACCTCAATATTCTCGTCATCGATGAAAACCCTGAACGGGCGGCAATCGTGGAACGTGGACTGAGCGAGGCCGGCTATCTCCGGGTCAGCATCATTCACAACACCGCCGATCTGATCGGCCGGATCGAAGCGCTTCGACCGGATGTGATCCTCATCGATCTCGGCAATCCCGATCGCGACACGCTTGAGGAAATGTTCCAGGTATCCCGCGCCGTACGGCGCCCGATCGCCATGTTCGTCGACCAGAGCGACGGCGCGATGATCCGCGAGGCGATCGAGGCAGGCGTGAGCGCCTATGTGGTGGACGGACTTAAGGGAAGCGCGCATTCGCCCATTGATCGAAACCGCCATCACGCGCTTTCAGGCCTTCGACCAGATCCGGCGCGAGCGCGACGAGGCTCAGGCGAAGCTCGCGGACCGCAAGATCATCGAGAAGGCCAAAGGTCTCCTCATGAAGAACAAGGGGATCTCCGAGGAAGAGGCTTACGCGACCATGCGCAGCACGGCGATGAAGCAGAACCGCCGGCTGATCGATATCGCGCATGTCGTGATCACCGCCTTCGAGATGGATCTGGGAGGGGGCAGGAAATGACGGATCTGACAAACGTCCGCATCGGATATGTCGGCCTGATCGATTGCGCGATTCCCGTGGTCGCGCACGAAAAGGGCTTTGCCGAAAAACACGGGCTTGCGCTGGATCTGACGCGCGAGGCGTCCTGGGCCGCGGTCCGCGACAAGCTCGCTTACGGTGTTTTCGATGCTGCCCATATTCTCGCCGGGATTCCGCTGGCCTCCACGCTCGGAATCTCGGGTGGCCCACCGGTACCGATGATCGCCCCGATGGCGCTCGGCTATGGCGGCAATGCGATTACGGTGTCGCTGGATCTGTTCAAACAGATGTGCGATGTCGACCGCGCGTCGATGGACGGCAAACGCGCGCTGGCGGCGCAGGTCTTCGCCAGACTGGTGGCCAAGCGCCGCGCCGAGGACTGGCCGCCTCTGTCGCTCGCGACGGTATTCCCCTTCTCGACGCATAATTACGAGCTGCGTTACTGGCTCGCGTCCGCCGGCCTGGATCCGGACGAGGATGTCCGGCTCGGCGTCGTCGCGCCGCCCCGGATGTCCGAGCATCTGCGCTCCGGCTGGATCGACGGCTATTGCGTTGGCGAGCCATGGAACCTGCGCGCGGTGCAACGCGACCACGGCGTCATCATCACGACGAAATCGGATATCTGGCCGGCGGCGCCCGAAAAGGTGCTCGGCATGCGCGCCGATTGGGCAGAGCAGAATGCGGAGACGGTGAACAACCTCATCCGCGCCTTCGTCGAGGCCGCGATATGGGCCGACGACACGAACAACCGCGCCGAGCTCGCCGCGATTCTGGCGGACGAGACCTATCTCGGCGCACCGGTGAACCTTCTCCGGGCCGCGCTGCTGGGCCATCCCGTGCTGAAGCCGGACGCGGCACCGTCGCACGAACCGGACCGTCACATCTTCTATCGTTGGCAGGCGACGTTCCCTTGGGTTTCTCACGGCATCTGGCTGCTGACCCAGATGCGCCGCTGGCAACAAATCAAGACAGATATCGACTATGCCGGCGTGGCCGCAAAGGTCTTCCGGCCGGACGTCTATCGCGCGGCGGTCGGCTCCATCGCCATCCCCGTGCCCCGCGACGACGGCTTCGTCTCCGGCGAGCACGACGAACCCTATTCAATACCCGCTGCCAACGGCGGCAGCGTGGAACTCGGCCCGAACCGCTTCATGGACGGTCGCATTTTCGATCCGTCCAAGCCTCAGGCCTATCTCGACAGCTTCAAAATCAAATAACCAGATTCGCGCTCCGGCAAACCCAACGGCGGGCGGGGACGAATACAACAGAACGAGGAGGAACGATGAAAACGTTCTCTATTCCCGCCGTCATCGTAGGTTCGACCATCTGCCTTTCAGGTCTTGCCGCTCAGGCCGACGAACTTGCCAATCTGTTCACCGGACTCAAGCCCACCTGGGATTTGCGCTATCGCTATGAATATGTCGATCAGGCCGGCCTGCCGTTCAACGCCAACGCGTCGACCCTCCGGATCAATGCCGGCGCCAAGACGGGCACGGCCTACGGTTTCAGCGGCGTCGTGCAATTCCAGGCCGTCGCCCCCCTGTTTTCCGGCAGTTACAACGACACGATCAATGGTCTGACTCAGTACCCGGTCGTCGCGGATCCCGGGACGGGCGTGATCAATCAGGCCGCGGTCTATTGGAGCGGCGCGAAAGGCGTGGCGCTCTCCGGCGGCCGCCAGATCGTCAACATCGACAACCAGCGCTTCATCGGTTCGGTCGGCTGGCGCCAGAACGATCAGGTGCTGGATATCGCGACCGCGAGCTATTCGCCGATCAAGGGCCTGACGGCCTATTACGGCTACGCCTGGCATGTGCACCGGATCTTCGGGCCTGAACTCGGCCGCAGGGAGCTGGGGTAACAGCGACATCAACCTGCTGCATTTGAGCTACGACACCGGCGGCTTCGGCACGATCAACGCCTATGGCTATTTCCTCAATATCAGGCCGGCGCCGACGTCGTCATCCAAGACCTTCGGCGCGCAATGGTCCGGCAAGGTGGCGGTCGCAAAGGGTATCACCGCGCTCTATCTCGCCGAATATGCCCATCAGTCGGATCTCGGCCTCAACCCGCTGAATTATTCGGAGGACTATATCCACATCGAGCCGGGAATCTGCGGCCTGGGGCTTCACCACCAAACTCGGCTATGAACGGCTGGGCGGCAATGGCACGGCCGCCTTCCAGACGCCGCTCGCGACGCTGCACGCCTTCAACGGCTGGGCGGACAAGTTCCTCTCCACCCCGGCGACGGGCCTCGAGGATCTCTATGCCGACATCACCTACAAAGCCACCAATACCGTATTGAAGGGCACGACGCTGCGGCTCGTCTATCACGACTTTTCGGCCACCAGCGGTGGCGCGCATTACGGCACGGAATGGGACGCCTTGATCGGCCGCCCGGTTTGTCCACATGTCACGGCGACACTCAAATTCGCGAGCTACAACGCCAAGACCTTCGCTACCGACACCAAGAAGTTCTGGCTGATGATAGAAATCAAATAGCCAGCAAGGGGTCTCGCCGGCCTCTTCAGGCCGGGCCGGCGGGACTCCCTATGGACTAGTGCCCACCGCCGCCGCTCAGATGAGCCGGCTTCTTTAGAATCAGCCCGGCCACAAGGGCCAGCAAAAGCCCGGCGCCGATCAGATAGAACACGTCGCTGAAAGCCATGATGTAGGCCTGCTTGCGAATGGTGTTGCCGATCGCGACGACCGCCTGATGCCATGCCGCGGCATGGTCCGACACGCCGTGCGCCAAGAAATAATCCGTCAGCTTTTCGATCCGCGCGCGGGTCGCCTCGCCGAACAGCGAGACCGACTGGGTCAGGATATTCGAGTGGAACTGCTCGCGCTTGGTGAGGAAGGTTTGCAGCATCGCGATGCCGACCGCCCCGCCGAGATTACGGGTCATGTTGAAGATCGCCGAGGCCGAGCCGGTATCCGCCTTGTCGATCATCGCCAGCGCGATCATCGCGAGCGGCGCATAGCACAACGCCTGACCGACGGCCCGTATGACATTCGCGTGGAACAGTTGATCGCCGGCATAGTTGGACGTCATGTCCACGTTCAGGAAATTGCTGGCCGCGAACATCGCGAAGCCGACCGCCATCACGATGCGAATATCGAAACGCCGGATGAGCCGGGGAACGAAGGGGATCACGACAAGCTGCGGGATACCTGTCCAGATCAACACCATGCCGATCTGTTCCGCGTTGTATCCCTGAATATGGGCGAGATAGACGGGAATGATGTAGATCGAGCCATAGAGCGCGCCGCCCATCAGGAAGTTCGCGAACGTCCCGAAGCCGAAATTCCGTTGCGTCAGCAGGCGCAAATTGAGCAGAGGCTCCTTCCGCCTGAGCTCGATCCAGACGAACAGCGTTAGCGATATCGCGGAGATGACCGAGAGCCGGACGATGAGATCGGAGCCGAACCAGTCGTTCCGGTTTCCATCCTCCAGCACGGTTTGCAGCGTGCCGAGCCCGACCGCCATGGTGAGAATGCCGAGCCAGTCGCCGTTCTTCAGCAGCGACAACTGCATCGGCGACCGCTCCAGCGAATACCACAGCATCGCCACCATCACCCCGCCGGGGATGAGGTTGACGTAGAAGATATATTCCCAGCCCCAGTTCTCGGTCAGATAGCCGCCGACGGTCGGGCCGATCGCGGGGGCGAAGGTGGCCGAGAGCGCAAAAAGCGACTGGCCGATCGCCTGTTTCTCCTTGGGCAGGACGGTCAGCACGATGGTGAAGGCGAGCGGGATCAGCACGCCGCCGAAGAAACCTTGCAGCGCCCGCAAGACGATCATCTGGCTTAGATTGTGCGCGGAGCCGCAAGCCGCCGAGAAAACGAGAAACAGGACCGCGTTCACAAGAATGTAGCGGCGCAGCGAAAACACCTTCGCGAGCCAGGCCGTCAACGGGATCACGACGATCTCGGCGACAAGATAGGAGGTCGCAATCCAGGCCCCGTCGTCCAGCCCCGCGCCGATACCGCCCTGAATGTCGGCAAGCGACGCGTTGACGATCTGGATGTTGACGATGGCCATGAAGGCGCCGAGCGTGGCGCCGAACACGGCGATCCATGTTTTCAGCGATACCTCGGGCGCGGAGACGGCCTCCGGCGGCCGAGCGTCGTCCGCTATGCTGGCCGTGGACATGGGTCAGCGCTCTTCCGTGGCGGCGGCCTTTGTGTCGATCGTGGACTCGACCGACATGCCGGGGCGAAGCAAGCCTGCGAGCCGGTCGTCATCGAGCACGATCTTCACGGGGACGCGCTGCACGATCTTGGTGAAATTGCCGGTCGCGTTGTCGGGCGGCAGCAGCGAGAATTCGAGGCCGCTCGCAGGCGAGAGGCTGTCGACATGGCCGTTCAGCGTCACGCCGGGGAAACCGTCCACGGTCACGGTCGCGGGCTGTCCGGCGCGGACATGGGTGAGCTGCGTCTCCTTGTAGTTACCGACGATATAGACGGCGTGCAGCGGGACGACGGCCATCAGCTGGGTGCCGGCCTGAACATATTGTCCGACACGCAGGCTGCGCGCCCCGACCGTGCCATCGACCGGCGCCTTGATGACCGTATAGGAGAGATTGAGCTCGGCCTGTTGCTCGCGCGCCCTGGCGCTATCGACCTGGGCCTCCGCCTGCGTGCGTTGCGACGCCAGCACCGTCAGCTTCTTCTCGGCCGCCGCCAGACCGGCCCGGCTTTGCTGCAATTTGGCGGTTGCCTCCTGCAGCATCGCTTCCGCGTTCTGGAACTTCTGGACCGTGCCATAGCCGGTCTTCACCAGATCGCCGTAGCGATTGTGATCCTGCTTGGCGAAGGTGAGCGACGCCTCGGCCGCGCTGACATTCGCTTTCTCCTGCTCGATGATCGATTGCTGCAGGGCCAGCTGCGCATCGAGATCGGCGATGGCGGCCTTGGCCGTTTCCACATCCGCCTTGACCTGAGCGAGCGCCGTGCCGAAATCGCGGTCGTCGATCCGGGCGAGCACCTGGCCGGCCTTCACCGTCTGATTGTCCTCGACCAGCACGTCCTCGACATAGCCCGAGATCTTCGGCGCGACCACCGTGAAATCCGCCTTCACATAGGCATCGTTGGTCGTCTCGAGATAGCGGCCGACGGTCATGTAGTGATAGCCGAAGCGCGCAGCCGCGACGACAGCGACAACGGCAACCGCGACGATGCCAAGTTTTTTCAGCGCATTCCCGCGCGGCTTGGCGGCCCGGCGGTTTGTGAGAGTCGGGATCTTTTCTTGGTCTGTCATTTTCTTTCTCCCACGCCACACAGGCCCGTCCACCCGGGACTCGTGGCGATTCTGGTGGAGAAGATGCACACGACGACCAAATTTGATAATATCTATTTTTTCGGAATGATTGTCCCGTATTGATGGATAATAAGAGGGTGCCATGGATCGCCTCACCAGCCTCACGGTCTTCACCCGCGTCGTGGACAATGGCGGCTTTTCGGCGGCCGCCCGGCGGCTCAACATGTCCACGACCATGGTCAGCAACCATGTCCAGTCGCTCGAGGATCATCTGGGCGCCCGTCTTCTGAACCGGACCACGCGCAAGGTGAGCCTGACGGAAGTCGGCCGGGGCTATTACGAACGCTGCGTGCAGATCCTCGGCGAGCTCGAGGAGGCGGATCGCGCGGTCGGCGCGGCGCAGAACATCCCGAGCGGCACGCTGCGGGTCTATACCAGCACCCATATCGTGCGCTTCATCGCCCCGGTCATCGCGGAATTCATCGGCCAGTATCCCAACGTGCTGATCGATCTCTCGATCGGCGAGCGCATGGTCGATCTGGTGGAGGAAGGCTACGACCTCGCCATCCGCACGCTGCCGCCACCGGATTCGAGCCTGATCGTGCGGCAGCTCGCGCAGTGGCGGCACATGTTGTGCTGCTCGCCCGACTATCTGAAGACGCATGACGAGCCGAAAACGCTGGAGGATCTCAAGGCCCATAACTGCCTGCGCTATTCCTATTACCCCTTTGGCGAGGAATGGCATTTCATCGGGCCGGACGGGAAGGAAAAGGCGATACGGGTCACCGGCAATGTGCGGGCGAGCAGCGGCGACACGCTGCGCATCGTTGCCCTCGAAGGACGAGGTATCCTGCTGTCACCCGGATTTCTGGTCGGCGAGGATATCGAGAAAGGCCGGTTGATCCCGCTCCTCCCCGAATACCGCCCCGTGGAATTCGCGATCACGGCCGCCTATCCGCACCGGCGGCATCTATCCGCCAAGGTGCGCGGCTTCCTCGACCTGCTGGCCCAGCGAATTTCGACGCATCAACGTTGGTTGAACCCGGAATCGCCGCATATGCGCAACGACATCGGCCGCCTTGCCTGATCAGGCAAGATCCTCGCGCCACTGGCGCGTCTTGCCGAAGCGGGTCTCGGAGAAAAGGCCGATCGCGGGCTTGAAGCCCGCGCCTTCCACGATCAGGCGGAGATCGACGTCATCGGCGGGCACGGCGATGGCGACACGCTCCGACTGCGGCGCGGCATCCGCGAGCATGGCCAGGAGACAATCCCGGGCCGACGCCACGCCCTTTGACAGGCTGAGGTCGTAGATGACGGCCGTGTTGGCCGGATAGGCAATCGTCTGGCCGACTTCCGGGAAGCCGCCTTCACTTTGTTCCGGCGCAAGCCATCCGAATTGAGCCAGCAGACCGTCTTCCATCCGGGTGTAAATGTGATGACCCTCGCCTAGCCGGCGCTCGCAATCGGACAGAAACCGCTGCCGCTCGTCGCCCTCGTACTCCCGATCGACGGAAAGCATGGCGTCGAGATCGTCCCTGGCAAAACCCGGCACCGCCGGAACAGGATTTCGGGTATCGAAATAGTAGATCCGGATCTCGTTGCGTTCATGCAGCGCGGCCTTTGCGCGGCGGATCACGGCGGGCGGCAGATAGCCCCGGATCCGGCGCACCTTGGCGCGCGCTTCGTCCGGCGTCAGACCGGCAATCGCCGCGACCCGGCGCAACGTCGCCGATAGCTTGTCCGATTGCCGCTTCCGCTTCGCCTCGTCGGCATCGAAGATCATCTTGATCTGATGCACGTCCTCGTATTCGGTCGCGAAGCGATCCTTCCAGTCATCGCCCGGCGTGAGATCGATGCCTCGAAGCCCCCGCGCCAGAAGCTCCTGCGCCAGCATCAGCATCAGGAACTTGCCCGGCGAGTGCTTGGAGAGCGCCGACGCATAGGCGTAGACGCCGACATCCGTCAGATTTCCGTCCCTGATCGCCAGGATCGCCGCCGCGACTTCCTCGCCGACCATCAACACGCCCGCATCCATCAACCCAGGATGCCGCATCAGCTCGACATGGAACGGCTTCTTCAAGGGATCCAGACGGAACGGGCTCAAGCCGTTCAGCGCTCCCTGACGCAGATCGTAGTGATCGGCGATCCGGTCAATAACGGCGGCAAGCTCTTCCTTGGTCTCCAGATATCGGAGTTCGACATCGCCGATCTTCTTCAGCCGGTTGAGGCGGCTTTTGTTGCTCTTCTTCTTGAGCGATTGCTCGATCTCATCCTGATCCTTCACCGCAAAGATCGGGCGCTTGAACACCTTCAGGTTCATATGCTCCCAGATCCCGGACGGCTTCCGGGCCCAATCGATCGGGGCGTTGGCCGGGAGATAACGCATGAAGAAGCGCGCCGCGCCGAGATCGCTCCGGATGATGCCGAGGGCAGCGTCGAGAAACGCGTCACTGGACTCGGGATCGGCGAGCCAGCACTGATATTCCGCGTGGTGGCTCCCCGCGCAAATCACCCAGCCATAGGTCTCCCAGATGGCGAGCGGAAAGGCGGCGGTGAGGTAATCGTCTGTCCCCTGGCAGATCATCACCGGCGTCATTTCAGACGCGTAGCTCTCATACCAGATGGCTAGGAATTCGAGGCTCTGGAACCGGGTCGACCACGGGCAACGCTCATAAAGCTGACGGTAACGGTCCTGAAAGCCGGGATCGCCGAGCAGGGCGCGCGCCTCATTGCCCGTCACGAGCCGGATATCGGACGCCCGCGCGGCCTCGATCAAGTCGCGCGTCACCGGGCTGGCCGGCGCGCTGGGCGCGGAAACCGCTTGCATGCTCGACATCTGCATTCTTTTCGTAGGTCGGCTTTACGTCCAGTGATCACAGTTTCCTCCGCCCGGAGGTCCCGCCAAAATGGCCTCCAATAGGTTAAAATGACGACAATATGCCGGGAGGGGGCAGCGAAATGGCGGTGTTGCCATCGCGCGGCATTGGATGAATTCTGCGGTCTGCGGATTCGCGTAACAAACCGGGAGGAATCGAGATGACGTTTTCGCTGGCGGGCCAGACGGCAATCGTAACGGGCGCGGGCCGGGGATTCGGCCGCGCCATCGCCCTGGCGCTGGCCGGCGCCGGTGCCTCGGTCGGTCTGATCGGACGCACAAAATCCCAGCTCGAAACCGTCCGCGAGCAAATCGAGGCGGCGGGCGGCAAAGCGCTCTCCGTTCCCACCGACGTGTCCGACATTTCGCAGGTAAACGCTGCGGTAAAGGCAGTTCGCGACCAATACGGACCGATCCGCGTGCTCGTGAACAATGCCGGGCAGGCGGGCCCCTATGGGCCGATTGGCGATGTCGATCCCCTCGCCTGGTGGCACGCCCAGGAAATTCACGTCCGGGCGCCATTGCTCTTTACCAATGCGGTGCTGGCCGACATGCGGGCCGCCAAGGGCGGGCGGATCATCTACGTCGTGTCCCGAGCCGGCACGCGCATCGAGCCGAACCTGTCCTCCTATGCCATCGGCAAAGCGACGGCGACCAATCTCGCGGTCCATGTGAACGCCGAGAACAAGGACAAGGGCATTTTCGTCTTCCCGATCCAGCCGGGCGACGCAGTGACCGACCTTGCGAACGCCACGCTATCGGACCCCGACGCCCAGCGCTGGATGCCTCATATGCTGGAGGCGCTGAAGGAGTGGAAGGCGAAATCCGACCCGGAACCGGTGCTGGAAAATTGCGGCCGGGTCTGCCTCGAACTCTTGTCCGGCCGTTACGACGACCTCGCGGGCCGCTATCTGGATGCCGAGATCGGCCTCGAGGAGCAGCGAGCCGCGCCCGCTTCATAAAGCCGCACCTTCCGGCGATTTCAGGCAACTATTTGCGCGTAACGTGCGTTTGGATCACCATTGCACCTTCCGAACGGACGGAAAATCGCCGCTTCGGATCCTTCGGCTGCGGGCGGACCTGCCCGGGGCTTCACCAACACGACCGGGAGAGCTGATCATGAGACACGCACCTGTCCGGATTACCCTGACGATCGCCGGCGTCACCGCCGCCCTCGCCTTGGCGACCTCCGCCTATGCCGGCGACGGCGCTAAGGAAGCCGCCACCGCCGCGCAACACGCCGGCTTTGCCGCGAAAGCAGCCAACATCAAGCAGGTGCACATGCACTTGCATCACACGGTGAACTGCCTTGTCGGCCCGAACGGCGAGGGCTTCGACGCAAAAGAAGCCAACCCGTGTGCGGCCGAAGGCGGCGGCGCGATCCCCAACTCGAGCAGCGCGGCAACCAAGGAAAAGCTCATGGACGCCCTGAAGATGGCCAATATGGGCCTTGCCTCGGACGATCTCGCGGCCGCGCAGAAAGACGCTACCGAGACCGAGATGGCGCTCAAAAAGATCATGTAGGCTCTCGGCCTCCGTTCAGGGCCGAACGGCGCGCCTACTGCTTTTCGGCCTTGAACGGCGTCGGCTTACCCGCGAGAGACAGCGTGCCGGACATGGTGGTCTCCGAGGTCAGACTGGCCTCGTATCCCACGTGTCCCGGCTTGCCGTTGAACACCACGTCATAACTCCAGGTCGCGTTCGACCCGTCGACCGTGCCCATCAGATCGCTCGGCGTTCCGTTCTGCATGACCGGCAGACACCGGCCATGGAGATTGCTCGCCATCTGCATCATGGAACAATTGACCGTCGCGGGCTTACCGCCAACGCTGAAGCTGATCTTCCAGTCGCCGGAAAAATCCGCCGCCCGGACCGCCAACGCAGCCGTCATCATTGCAAGCGCCGCGGCGGCGCCGAAAACCATTCTTTTCATGTGATTGCCCTATTTCGGACGGCCCATATACCCCTGCGAGTCCATGCGCATGGTGTAGAGCGTCATGGATGTATTGCGCACGCCCTCCGGGGTCGTGAAGGGTTTGCCGTCCGGACCCACAGCGCCCATGCTCGCCACATAAAGCGTCTTTTTGTCCGGGCCCGAAAAAGCGAGCGAAATCGGACGGCGCTTGGTCCCGATGACGCCGAGCGCCTTGCCGTCCTTGCTGTAAACATGGATGCCGCCGGCCGCGGTTACGTAAAGTCGGCCGTCCGAGTTGATCGCCATGCCATCCGCGCCGTTGTCTCCATCGAGCGACGCGAATTCACGCCGGTTGGAGGTCGAGCCATCGGAATGCACGTCGAAGGCAAGCACGCTGGTGTTGTTCGTCACATAAAGCGTCTTGCCGTCGCGATCGAGCATGATGCCGTTCGAGTGGATGTCCTTGTCCTCGACGGTCATGACCTTGCCGGTCGAGCTCACATACCAGGCGCCGGGCGAGGAGGTGAAATAGGCCCCGCCCTTACCATCCGCGATAAGGTCGTTCACCCGGCCCAGCGTGCTGCCGTCCGGGAAGCTGTCCGCGAGCCGCATGGGCGTCGGCAGCAGCTCCGCGACCTTGGTCAGTTCCGGGCAGCTCGGATTATGGAGTCCCGGATCGGTGCAGGTGCGCTGAACCGCATAGAGCCGGCCTTCCTTGTCGAGGGAAACGGCACCCGGACCATCGGCGTTCTTCACGACGATCCATTCGCGGCCATTCTTGTCGAGCTTCTTGATCGTGTTGGACTGTTCCTGGGCGAACAGGAGACCGCCATCGGGCGAGCCGACGATGCCGTCCGCGGTCAGATCGCTGGACCAGACCAGCGTCCATGTCGCTCCGGCCGAGACCACGCCCGGAATGGCTTTAATTGTCGCTTCGTGTTCGCCCGCCAGCAGCGTTTCCGCGTTCGCCCCATTCAGAGCAAAAACCGATGCCGCCAAAGCGGCCACCATCGTCAGCAGATTTCTTGTCATCACGACCCCCTCTATTTGCCCATCGCACGTCACGGCCCGGTCATTCTGGGACCGGGTCTCATTTCGAAAACGATGCTAGTCGCCCCCGCCGACCCTGTCACCGGTTAACTATGCGCCCTTGCGACCTATCGCCGCACTTAAGCCAACCGTTTCGGGCCAGATTTCAGCGTGCGAGCCTTGCACGGAGGTTACGCCTGCGATAAGCATGGCCCCGCGCACGGTGCAGCGACTTGCCACCATACCCGAACACCGAGTATTCGGCCCCGCCGCGCCAAATTCACAATTCACCGGATGCGTCCGGCGGCCTCTGCGGCAGGCGCTGGGTGCGACGAGTATGTCGGTCGAGCCCCATTGGCTTGGCCGGTGTCATCCGGATATGAGCTGATCGGCACGACGGATTCGGACGAAGAAATGGACAAGAGCGAACAGGATCGGCAAGTCAGTCTTTGGGTCATGGGAGCCTTCGGAATCGCGGTCGGCGTGGTCGCCGGCTACGGCGCGGTTTTGTTCCGGGCACTCATTTCCCTGGTCAAGAACATCCTCTATTACGGCCACTTCAGCACCCAGTTCGACGCCAATGCCTTCACGCCGATCAGCCCCTGGGGACCCCTGGTCATTTTCCTCCCGGTAATCGGCGGCATGGGGGTCGTCTGGCTCGTCAAGAATTTTGCGCCCGAAGCAAAAGGCCATGGCGTCCCGGAAGTGATGGACGCCATCTACTATAAGGAAGGGCGCATCCGTCCGGTTGTCGCGATCGTCAAATCCTTCGCCTCGGCCCTTTCCATCGGCAGCGGCGCTTCGGTCGGCCGGGAAGGCCCCATCATCCAGATCGGCTCGTCCTTCGGCTCCACCCTAGGACAGATCTTCAAACTCTCCGCTTCCCAGCGGATCACTCTCGTCGCCGCGGGCGCGGGCGCTGGTATCGCCGCAACGTTCAACACGCCGCTCGGCGCCGTGATGTTCGCCGTCGAACTGATGATGCCGGAGGTAAGCACCCGTACCTTCCTGCCCGTCGTTATCGCGACCGGGACCGCGACCTATATCGGCCGCGTCGCCTTTGGTCTGGCGCCCGCATTCGTGGTGCCCATACTGGCCGAGACCCATGTCCAGCCCGTCGAATTCGCGACGCTGATGGGCTTCGTGGCTCTAGGCGTGCTGAGCGGCGTCGGCGCCTGGGCCTTCGTGCGCCTGCTGACCTTCCTGGAATTCTATTTCGAGAAGCCGTACTGGCGCAGCCATCCCTACATCACCCATGCCGTCGGCATGACGATGCTCGGCGTGATGATGTACGCCCTCTACCTGGCCTTCGGTCAGTACTATGTCGACAGCGTGGGATACGGCACCATCCAGTCGATCCTCGACGGCAACATGACAAGCCTCTTGTTGCTGACATTGCTGTTCTTCGCAAAGTTGTTCGCCACGACGCTCAGTCTCGGAACCGGCTCGTCCGGCGGTGTATTCTCGCCGTCCCTGTTCCTCGGAGCGACGCTCGGCGGCGCCTTCGGCGCCCTTTTGCTGCCCTGGATCCCGGACGCGCATTTCACCGTCTCGGACTTCGCCGTGGTCGGCATGGCCAGCATGGTGGGCGGCGCGACCGGCGCGGCCATGACGGCGATCGTCATGATTTTCGAGATGACGCGCGACTACAACATCATCGTACCGATGATCCTGGCCGTTTCGCTGGCAATCGGCGTGCGCCGCATCCTGTCGCCCGAGAACATCTACACCATCAAGCTCACCTGGCGCGGCCACTACATCCCGAAGGACCGGCACAGCAACATGTTCCTGGTCCAGCACGTCTCCGATCAGATGAGTTCCGACATCATCGTGATGGCATCGGAGGTTTCCCTTCACGAAGCGCTCAAGAAGCTCCGCGAGGAGGAAAAGTCGAAAAGCCATATCATCGTAGCGCAGGATGGCCGGGTACGCGGCGTCGTGCCGATCTCACATCCATTGCTGGCGCTGGAAGAAGTGCGCGGCACCGGCACGCTCGGAGAACTCGCGGATGCGAGCTTCGTCTACGCCCGGCCGGACGAGAGCATGTTCGATCTGTTCCGGAGCATGTCGCGCCACAACGCCGAGCGCGCGCTGGTTGTCGATCACGAGGGGGTGCCCACGCCCGAGGACATCAAGGGTGTGGTGTCCAAGCGCCGCATCGCCGATTCCGTGCTCGACAATTTCCGCTCCTGACCTCGCCTGTCGACAGGTTTCCTGCTATAGTGCCGCAGGGGCGCGTAGAGTGACTGCTGATGAGATCGATTAGCCTCGCCATTTTCTGCGCCGTTTTGTGCTCGGGTATCTTCGTCGTCGGCCCCGCCTTTGCCGACGACAATCCCGTATTATGCAAATCCACGGATCAGATTGCCCATCGTTGGGACGAGATCACCTATACGGTCCATGATAAAGATAAGGAATCCGCTCGTATGGCGGTCCTTATGGACGACGCGGACAAGCTCGCAGCCGCCTGTCCCAACAGCGCCGAGGCCCTGATCTGGAGCGCCATCGGGAAATTCTCCTATGCATCCTATGTCAAGGGATTGAAGGGCTTCGGCCTGGTCAAGGAAGCGCGCGGTCTTCTCGAACGGGCGCTGGCCATCGATCCCCGCAACAGCGTCGCGATGGCGAATCTCGGTTTCCTGTATTATCAGGTCCCCGGATTTCCGATTGCCTTCGGCAGCGACAGCAAGGCCCGCGAACTGCTCAAGAAATCTCTCGCCATCGCACCCGACGACATCGACACGAACTTCTTCTATGGCGAGTTCCTGGCCAATAAGGGCGAATACCGGGAAGCCAAGGCGGCGCTCGATCACGCGCTGCATGTAACCGCGCCGCCGGGCCGTGAAGTCGGCTACGAAGGCCGCCGCAAGGACGTCAACGCCTTGCTCACCAAGATCGACGAGAAGCTGGACAAGCGGTCCTGAGACGTCGTCCCGCCCCACGGCCAAACGATACCAAAGCTTGACTTCACGCATGGGCTGGCGCTAACCCACCCCGTAGCTATTATAGAGCCACAAAGGCTGAAATTTAGGAGTTGCCAGATCATGGATCTGCAGAAGATCAAAGCCATCGACATCCATGTGCATGCCGAAATGTCATGCCGCCAGCCGCCGGATCCGATCATGGAAGAGTTCCAGGCCGCGGCGACCAAATATTTCAAGACCAAGTCCAAGCGCCCCAGCATCCAGGAAACGATCGATATGTATCGCGAGATGCAGATCGCTTTCGTGATGTTCACGGTGGACATGGAAGCCGGCACGGGCATCAAGCGCATCGCCAACGAGGAAGTCGCGGAATTCGCCCAGAAGAATTCCGATATCATGATGGCTTTCGCTTCGATCGATCCGCACAAGTCGAAATTCGGTGCACTCGAGGCACGCCGGATGATCGAGGATTACGGCGTGAAGGGCTTCAAATTCCACCCGCCGATCCAGAACTTCCATCCCTATGACCGCATGGCATGGCCGATCTATGAAGTGATCGCCGAATACAATCTGCCGGCGATCTTCCATACCGGCCATTCCGGCATGGGCACGGGCATGAAGGGTGGCGGCGGCATCCGCCTGAAATGGGGTCAGCCGATGCTGCTCGACGACGTGGCGGTCGACTTCCCGGACATGAACATCATCCTCGCCCACCCGTCCTGGCCGTGGACCGACGAGGCGCTCTCCATGGCGCTGCATAAGGAGAATGTCTTTATCGACCTCTCCGGCTGGTCGCCGAAATATTTCCCGCCGCAAATCATGCGCTATGCGAACACGCAGTTGGCGCACAAATTCCTGTTCGGCTCCGACTACCCGCTGATCAAGCCGGATCGCTGGATCAGCGCGTTCGAGAAGCAGGATTTCCGCCCGGAAACCCATGCGCCGATCATGAAGGACAACGCGGTAAAGCTGCTGAAGCTGGCGTAGCCGCGGCTAACCGCGGCCCCAAGACAACGTCATCCCGGCGCGCAAGGATTGCACCAAACCCGAGGTTTGAGCGCCCCTTGCGGCCGGGATGACAGGTCTTTCCTCAGCTTACCAAGCGGGATTTGTCAGTCCGGCGAGATGGTCAGGCAGCTGCTCGTTGTAGATTTTGCGGCTCGAGAAGTACCATTTGCCGTCGATCTTCTCCAACGTGTCCTCATAATGCCCGTAGGCGCCAAGTTGCGCCTTGCGATCCGGATCGTTGTCGTTGAACTCGACCCAATAGGCCCGGCCGGTCGCATGATTGCCATCGACCTTGATCACCATGTTCAGGATATTGTGCCGCGTCGTGGCCGGGCGCACGCCCGAGGCCGCACCCGCCTTCAGCATATTTTGGTGAAACTGCTCGATCGAGTCGTGGATCTGCTTGCGGCCTTTCTCGATGCCGCCCGCATAATCGAGTACCCCATCCGGCGTGAAGGTGGAGGCGTATGTGTTCGCATCGCCCCAATCCAGGGCGAACAGGTAGCGCGCCTGCAGATCCTGGATCGCCGCGCGGTCGTCCGCGTAGCTGCTGCTGTTGCTGGAGGCGGCGCCGGCAATAGTCGCTCCGGCGATGATCCCACCCAGAATCGCACCGCCGACAAGGGCCGGAACTAACAGTTTCCGCATAATCGTCTCTCCTTGGTTTGGAATGAAGCTGTCCCTAGTTTTTATGACCGGCCGTCCTGCTGCGGACGGACTCGGACTGTGCCCCGCCCATGTTCGATTCATGAGCGGGGGTAGATCAGACGCTGCCTAGACCCCCGTCAGGCTGCCTGGGGATTGTAGCCGAGGATCGACTTGGCTTCGAGAAATTCGTCGAACGCGAAATCCGTGAACTCGCGGCCGTTGCCGGAATGCTTGTAGCCGCCGAACGGCACGTCGAGATTGAGACCGGCATTGTTCAGGCTGATATAGCCCGCGCGGATCTTCGCCGCGACCTTGCGGGCATGGTCGATATCCTTGCTGTGAACATAGCCGGCCAAACCGTATTCGGTGTCGTTGCCGATGCTGACCGCCTCGTCCTCGGTGTCGTAGCTCAGGATGCAGAGCACCGGGCCGAAGATTTCTTCCTTCGCGATTTCCATGTCGTTGGTGACGTCACGGAACACGGTCGGCTTCACGTAATAGCCCTTGTCGAGCCCTTCGGGACGGCCCGGGCCGCCGGTGACGATCTTCGCGCCGTCCTTGAGGCCGCTCTCGATCAGGCCCTGCACCTTGTTCCACTGCGCTTCGGACACGACGGGGCCCATGCGGCTGTTGCCCTTCGGATCGCCCGGCTCCCACGTCTCGGCGACTTCCTTGGCGATTCGGCAGATCTCGTCGACATGGCTTTTCGGCGCCAGCAGACGCGTCGGCGCGCGGCAGGACTGGCCGGTATTCTGCATGATGGCGTTGATGCTGCCGGTGACCGCCGGAACCATGTCGGCGTCATCCAGAATGATGTTCGGGCTCTTGCCGCCGAGTTCCTGGTGAACGCGCTTGACGGTCGCGGCGGCGGCGCGGGCAACCTCGATACCGGCCCGGGTGGAACCGGTGATCGAGATCATGTCGACGCCGGGATGCGAGGACAGCGCGGCGCCGACAACCGGCCCCTCGCCCTGCACCATGTTGAACACGCCGGCGGGAAGGCCGGCGGCTTCAAGAATTTCGGCGAAGATCTGGCCGGAGAACGGCGCAACCTCGGAGGGCTTCAGGATGACGGTGCAGCCGACCGCGAGTGCGGGCGCGACCTTGGCGCAGATCTGGTGGATCGGCCAGTTCCACGGCGTGATGAAGCCGCACACGCCGATCGGCTCCTTGACGATCCGGGCGGTGGCGCGGTCTTCCTCGAAGCTGAATTTCTTCAAGACGCCGATGGCGGTCTCGAAATGCTTGATGCCGATCGGGGCCTGAACGCCCTCCGAGAGCCATTTCGGCGCGCCCATTTCCTCCGTGATCGCCTCGGCGAGCTCCGGCACACGCTTCTGGAATTCCTCGACGATGCGCTCCAGCGCCGCCAGTCGCTCCTCGCGCGTCGTGACCGACCAGCTATTGAAGGCCTTGGCGGCGGCGGCAACGGCCTTGTCGACATCGGCGGCGGACCCGACGCTGATGCGGCCGACGAGCCCCTCGGTGGCGGGGTCGGTGACGTCCAGCATCTTCGGTGTCACGGGATCCACCCACGCACCGCCGATATAGAATTTCTTGTATTCGCGCATCGTATCGCCTCCTTCAGCCGCCTGAAATCATAAGTCTGTATATGGATGGCACCCGATATCGCTCTATCGCCGAGCGGTCAAGGGTGAGCCGTCCGATCCGGGCGCGAAGCCCGCCGGAACTACCAGGGAAGAGGTATCTTGTTCAGAATGTTCGCGTCCGCCGACATGTCCTTGCCGCCGGTCTTTACCCCGTTCTGCGCAAACACATAGGCCATTATGTCGGCATACATGCCGGGATCGAGGCTGTCCGGATTCGACTGCGGCATGGTCATGACGGTGTTGGTGAACAGCTCGCCGACCGTCTTGCCCGCCCATTTCATCCGAAAGACGCTACCCTTGATCGGCGGCCCGAACTCGCCGTCGTTCAGATTATAGCCATGGCACATGACGCAATTGTCGACATAGTCGTATTCGCCGCGCTGGACCTGATCGGCGGAAATCGTGAGGCCGTCCGGCGCCGCCGCTTCGGCACGGTCCAGTCCCGCCAGCCGACCGGCACCCGCCACTGTCAGGGCCGCGACGACCGCGCCAACACCAAATTTCACGAACGACTTCATGCCACACCCTCTTTGAATTCGACGGCCTTATACTAGGAAATTGTCGACCTTTTTGAAGATCAAACCTGTATCGCAGCCGAATGCCTGTGATACCGTTCGGTCCTCGAAAAAGAAAGACTCAGGGGTCAAGGGGGAGTCACCAATGCCGAAAAACACAGTGCGCAGCGCCGGATTCTGTCTGGTTTCTCTTGCCATGCTATGCGCCACGGGCGCAGCCGGGCAGGAAGCTTTTCAATTTTCCATGCCGTCCAAGTCGGACCCGCATACGGCGGAATACCTCGCCCGCGAGATGGCGCCGCTGGACAAGCTCACGCCGGTCACCAAGGAAATGCTGCGCAATCCGCCGGTCGGACGACTGGATCAATTGGCGCCGGACCCAGAACGGCTGGGGCTATAGTCCGCTCAAATTGATAAACAGAGACACCGTGAAGGATCTCCGGTTCGCCTGGGCCTGGACGATGGCGCGCGGACCGAACACGGCGGCGCCGCTCGTCCATGACGGCATCATTTTCGTCACCGACTGGCTCGACGGCGTGCAGGCGCTGAACGCGAAGAACGGCGACATGCTGTGGAGCTACAAGCATCGGCTGCCGCGGGGCGTCGTTGCTCGCTCCAAGCGCGCGCTCGCGATCTATGGCGACAAGATCTATATCTCGACATCGGATCTGCATCTCGTCGCCCTCGACATGAAGACGGGCAAGGTGGTGTTCGACAAGCAGACCGAGGACTGGCACAAGCACTATTATTATACCACCGGTCCGATCATCGCCGACGGTAAGGTCATCCTGGGCATGAGCGGTTGCGGCGGCGGCCAGCCCGGCGGCTGCTTCATCACCGGCCACGACCCCGACACCGGCGACGAGATCTGGCGCTTCAACACGGTCGCCCGGCCGGGCGAGCCCAATGGCAACAGCTGGAACGATCTGCCTCTCGAGGGCCGGTTCGGCGGCTCGGTTTGGACTCCCGGCACATACGATCCCGAGCTCAATCTCGTCTATTTCGGCGTCGCCCAGCCTTATCCGTGGAGCGCGAAGCTGCGCGGCACCGAGACTCTCGTGAAGAAAAAGGGCGTCACCAACGATCTGCTCTACACCAACAGCACGGTGGCGCTGAACCCCGATACCGGCAAGCTGGTCTGGTATCATCAGCATCTGCCCAACAACTCCTGGGATCAGGATTACGCCTTCGAGCGCCAGATCGTCGAGGTTCCGGTCGACGGCAAGATGCGCAAGCTCGTCGTCACCTCCGGCAAGATGGCGATCATCGAGGCGCTGGACGCCAAGACGGGCAAGTTCGTCTTCGCCAAGGACATGGGCATTCAGGATATCGCCACGGCGA
The DNA here is from genome assembly GCA_963822835.1 of uncultured Alphaproteobacteria bacterium. Classification (GTDB taxonomy): domain Bacteria; phylum Pseudomonadota; class Alphaproteobacteria; order CAVTAV01; family CAVTAV01; genus CAVTAV01. The sequence goes on from CAWGIZ010000001.1 coordinate 95,767, forward strand.
TCAATCCGAAGACCGGCGTCAAGACCCTCGACCGGTCACGTGATCCCGATCCGGGCAAAACCGCGATCGTCTGCCCGCATCCCGGCGGCGGCAGAAGCTGGCCCGGCGTCGGCTACAATCCCGAGACCATGATGATGTATCTGCCGCTGCAGGTGCATTGCGGCGCGGACACACCCTATCCGAAGGATCCGGACCAGAAATATGTCATCGGCGCCGGCGCCAACTGGGTGGTCCTTCCGCCGAAGAACAGCGACGGGAATATCGGCCGCCTCGACGCCGTCAACCTCGAATCCCGAGAGATCGCCTGGGAACATCGCGACCGGCCGCCGCAATCCAGCGCGAGTCTTCCGACCGCCGGCGGGCTGGTGTTTCAGGGCGACTACGACCGCTATTTCCGGGCCTATGACGACCGCAACGGCAAAATCCTCTGGCAGGTGCGCCTGAACGACATACCGAACGCCTACCCCATCACCTTCGAAGTGGATGGCGAGCAATATGTCGCCGTCCCGACGGGCTCGGGGACGCCTTATACGGGAACCTTCCGTGGGCTGGTGCCGGATATCCATAATCCGGCCGAAAGCGGCGCCCAGCTATGGGTATTCAGGCTGAACAACTGACGCACTGACAAACCGTCCCGACCTTCGCCCGCGAAAGCAGACGCTTTCGCGGCCGGGAGCTGTTTGTTTGCCGTAAGCCACTTTGCCGATAGGGGCGCACTGATTTTATTTGGTATCTTAAATTGTATAATATGTAAGTGCCAAATCATATGTTGACTCATCTTTCTGTACGCCTGTAGCGTTTTCAACTGCTCGATTGAAAACCCTTTTCGGGCTTTTCTGATCGAGCAGTCGGAACCGGGGGCAGCACACCAACGGCCCGACGCATTTCAGACGTTCAGGGGGAAAAAATGAAAATAAGTCATAGGGATAGGTCCGTCCGCCGCGCGCGGAACGGACTGAGCGCTACTGTTTCATCACTTGCCATCATCGGAACGCTGGGAATCGCCGCCCTGTCGCTTCCGTCGACCGCGGCACTGGCCCAAAGCAAAGACGGCGCGAGCAAGGCCGGCAGTGCTCTCGGCGAGGTGATCATCACCGCGCGGTACCGTGCGGAGAATCTTCAGCAGACGCCACTGGCGATCTCCGCCTTCTCCGGCGCTAATCTCGCGGTCCGAAGCCTGGATAACGTGAATACTCTCGGAGCGGTCGTGCCGAATGCCTATATCCGGCCGAACGAAGCGGCGCCGACCATCGGCATCCGCGGCGTCATCGCGACGGACTTCATCTACGCGTCGGAACCCGCCGTAGGCGTCTATGTCGATGACGTCTATTTCGGAACTCTGGCGGGATCGGCTTTCGACCTGACCGACGTGGACCGTGTCGAGGTTCTGCGCGGACCGCAGGGCACGCTTTTCGGCAAGAACAGCCTCGGCGGCGCGATCCGCATCGTCTCCAAGAAGGCGCAGGGCGACGGCAGCGGCTACGCCGAAGGTACCTACGGCTCGCTCAACCGGATCGACGTCAAGGCCGGCTTCGATATATCGCTCATCGAAGACACGCTGTTCCTCCGGGCGAGCGCGCTGTCCAAGCACCGGCAGGGCTATATCAAGCGTCTGGACTTCACCTGCCAGATGATCAAGGAGGGAACGCCGCAACTGGCCGGCATCGGCGACGGCATCGTCGGCGCCGTTCAGACGCGGCACGTCGCCCTTCGGCACGCCGGTTTACTCGCCCGTTTACGGGACACCGGGCAGCGCCGCCGACAACGCGTTTTCCTTCCCGAGCCTGAGGCCGCATGACAATAACGGCAACTGCCTTCTCGGGAGAGAGCGCGGCGAAGACAAGCAGGGCGGCAAGGTCTCCTTGCGTTACGTCGGAAACAACAGCCTCGAGGTGAACGTCAACTTCGATTACATGGACGACAATAGCGGGGCGTGGGGCGACGTGGAGAAGGAGCCGCGCCAGTATCCGCTAGACACCTATATCGTCAGCGGCCTGTACCTGCCGCGTTGGGGCCTGACCGACGTCGGCGCTCGCTTCGACCGGCCGGAGAAAAGCTATTCGACGTTCGAATCTTTCTCCGATCCCGTTAGCGGCGAAGTCTGGCCGGACAAGAACTCGAACAGAAGCTGGGGCACGAGCACGACGGTCGACTATGACGTGACGAGCGGCGTCCACGCCAAGTTCATCGGTGCCTACCGTCAGTATAGCGGCGTCAACATCACCGGCGACGATCTGCCGCTCGATATGACGACCACGTACAATCTTCTCGACCATCATCAGACGACGTTCGAGTTGAACCTGACCGGCGAAACCTTCGGCAACAAGCTGGAATGGGCGACCGGCGCCTTCTACTACGATGCGCGATCCCATCTCGGCGGCGAAGTCCAGCTGGAGCCGTTCAACTTCCTGGGCTTTATCCCGACCTTCGCGCAAAACGATACCTTCCGTACCCGCAACGAGTTCGGGATTCGTCCATCTCGTCTTCCATCTGACCGACGCCTTATCGTTCACCGGCGGCCTGCGATACACGCATGAACGGAAGGCCTATACTTTCGATCACACCGGCTATCTCACCATCGCGACTCCGTCGATTTCCTCCGCCAGCCGTATCGACTGGAAGGCGGGCGTCGACTACAAGTTCACGAACGGCATGATGGTCTACGGCGAGGCATCGACGGGCTTCCGGTCCGCCGGCTTCCAGCCCCGCCCCTGGACCCCCGGTCAGCTGCAGTCGTTCCCACAGGAAGAAGTGACCGCGTATGAAGTCGGCTACAAGGGCGACCTGCTGAACGAACGTTTGCGACTAAATGCCGACGTGTTCTACATGGACTACAGCCCGCGCGTCGTCACCACGAACGCGACGCAGTGCACGCCGTTCAATTCGACCGATCCGGGCAATCCGATCTTCGGTCCTCTTGGCGGCATCTGCCCGGCGGGCACACCGCTCGCGGGAACTAACGGCTACAACTGGTTCGCCTTCTTCAGCGCGCCGGGTAAGGTCCGTGGCTTCGAGGCAGAGTTGACGGCGACCCCGATCGAAAACATGACCGTCACCTACACGGTGGGCTACAACGACTTCAGCTCGTCGATCAAGGATCCGGCCAGCCCGGGTTATCGCAATCCGCATTCTCTCATCCAGCCCAAGTGGAATATGGCCGGGAGCGTGCAGTATCTCGTGGAGTTGGGCTCGCAGGGCACGCTAACCCCGCGGCTGGACTGGACCCATACGTCGCACAACACGAACAGTGCGCCGGGTGTGGAGCCGGATCCGGCATTCAACGTCATCCCCGGATATGACCTGTTCAACGCTCGTCTGACCTACGAGACGGACAAAAAGGACTGGTCGGTGGCTTTCTCCGTCACCAACCTGTTCAAAAAATTCTACTGGTACAGCTTTTCGGCGCCGGGCGGTCAGACCGTTCCGGGTTCGCCGGGCCGTCCGCGCGAGTGGGCGATCACTTTGCGGCGGAATTTCTAAGGCAGGGATTCTTCCTGAGACTATGGGGGCGCGTTCTCTTCGGGGGCGCGCCCCTTTTTTCGCCAAAGCACCGGGAAACGCAGCACACCGATCTTCCGGCGTGTCATCAGCACACTCGACAAGCCGGCCGATAATCCCGCATCATCTCGAACAACAATTCCGGCCCAGGGCCTTTAACGCAATCGGGGGACAGAAATGGCAAAAGCAAAGAATCCGCTGACCGGCAAGCGCGCGCTCGTTATCGGCGGCAGCCGCGGCATGGGCGCGGCGATCGCAAAACGGCTGGCGGCAGACGGCGCAAGCGTCGCGATCACCTATCTTTCGAACACGAAGGCGGCGAAGAGCGTGACGGCGGCCTGTGAAAAGGCCGGCGGCAAGTCACTGGCCATCAAAGCCGACGCCGGCGACATCGGCGCGACGAGCAAGGCGATCAAGAAGGCCGCGACCACGCTCGGCGGGCTCGACATCCTGGTCTTCAGCCCGGTTTCGATCGGCCGCGGTCCGATCGACGAGATCACCGAAGCGGTGTTCGATCGTGCCGTGGAGGTCAATCTGAAAGGCTTCTTCTTTGCCGCCCAGGCTGCCGCCAGGGTGATGTCGGACGGCGGACGCATCATCGGCATCGGCAGCGTGTTCAGCCAGTTCGTCCCGAGCCCCGGCCTCGACCTCTATGCCATGAGCAAGTCGGCGATGATGGGGCTCGTGAAGGCTTGGGCGCGCGATCTCGCGTCACGCAAGATTTGCGTGAACTGCATTCAGCCCGGCCCGATCCGCACCGATATGAACGATCCGTCCAGCGACTTCGGTAAGCTCCTCGCGTCCATGACGGCTCTGAAGCGCCACGGCACGGTGGACGAAATCGCGGGCCTGGCCTCCTATCTGGCCGGGCCGACGGGCGGATATGTCACGGGCGCCATCCTCAACTGCGATGGCGGCATGACGATCTGACGGTCGTCCATTACGAAAGCTGATTGGCGACTTTCCGGGCGTCGCGGCGACGCTGACGGCGCATTTCCTCGAATTTCTCCCGCTCGGGATCGAGCGGCTCGTCGGGAAGCGCCGCGATGACCTCGTCGAACGCCTCCTGGAATTCCTCGCGGAATTCCGGATGCGGCAGGATGTGGAAGGCATTGCGCTCGATGCCGCGCAACACCTTCTCGCCGACTTCATCGGCGCTCATGCCGGTCGGCAGCACCTTCGCCAGTAGCGCACCGCCCTCCGAACGCTTCGCCCGGAGCGCGGCGTCGGTCGTATCGAATTTCTCCGGCCGGATGGTCTCGCTCTCATTGAGGTTGGTCGCCACCGTACCGGGACAGACCACGGAGACGCCGATCTTGTGGGGCGCGAGCTCGTAGCGCAGTGATTCCGACAGGCCCCTGATGGCGAATTTCGTCGCCGAATAGATCCCCGTGCCCGGCCCTGCGACGATCCCCGCGATCGACGAGGTGTTGACGATATGCCCGCCCTCGCCATGCGCCTTCAGATAGGGCAGGAAGCTCTTCACGCCGTTGAACACTCCGCCGAGATTGACGCTTACCAGCCAGTCGAAATCCTCGAAGCGGGCGTCGTCGATGGTACCGATGATGTTCACCCCCGCATTGTTGCAAAGCACGTGAACCTTGCCGTGAACCCGCACCGTTTCCTCGGCGGCCCGCGCGAAGGCGGCCCGGTCGCTCACATCGAGAAGAATCGGGTGGACGGGATAGCCGGCGTCCTGAAACCACGCGACGGCCCGGTCGATATGGTCCCGCCGGATATCCGCGACGACAAGCCGCATGCCCGCCCTGGCGAAGGCCTTGGCCATGCCGAGTCCTATGCCGCTGGCGCCGCCGGTGACGACCGCGACCTTTCCCTCGAAATCCCTCATTTCCCTCTCCCGACCGTCTGCTATTGTTTCGCATAGCACCGTTTCATAGATCCGGTACCAGCCCCACCCGCACCATATCTGATGGAGACTTCCTATGGGAACCGACCGGCGTTCATTCATGAAATATTCCCTGGCGGCCGCCGCGGCGGCGCCCGGCGCGATCAATGCGCGCCAAGCCGCGGCCGAGACGCCGCTCGAACCCGAAGTAAAGCCGATTGAGATCCCCGGCCCGATCGATCACGCTCACCCGCACAAAGTCGCCAAGGTTCCCTACAAGCGCATCGCGACCGAGGAGGCCTGGACGACGCCGGAGATCGTCAAGGAATACACCAAGATCATCGACGCCAATCCGGCGGACGAGCAGGGCTTCGTCTCCATGTGGGGACGTTCGCTCGCCAACGCGACGCCGGAGAGCCTGAAGAAGAACATGCTGGTCCAGCGCCTGCTCGACATGGATCAGCGCCGGCTCGGCGACATGGATGCGACCGGCATCGACATGCAGTTGCTGCTGCTGACCGCGCCGGGCGTCCAGGTCTTCGAGAAGGACATGGCGGTCGGCCTCGCGAAGGACAGCAACGACCAGCTTTTCGAGGCCGTGAAACGCCAGCCCAAGCGGTTCGCCGGCTTCGCCGCCGTCGCGCCGCAGGACCCGGCAGCGGGCGCCAAGGAAATCGAGCGCGCAATAAGCAAGCTTGGCATGTACGGCGTCGTCATCAACTCGCATACCAAGGGTGAATATCTCGGCGACAAGAAATTCTGGCCGATCCTCGAAGCGATCGAAGCCAGCGGCAAGCCGCTCTATATCCACCCGCGCACACCCTCGCCGGGCATGATCGAGCCGTTCCTTCAGGATCACATGGAGCGCGCGATCATGGGCTTCGGCGTCGAGGTCGCCTATCACGTGATGGACATGATCATCAAAGGTGTGTTCGACGAATTCCCGAATCTGAAGCTGATGATCGGCCATGCAGGGGAAGGCCTGCCCTACTGGCTCTATCGCATCGACTACATGCATACGCATGTCGCCTGGCGCGACTGGCGGAAGCTCAAGATGCACCCGAGCGCCTATATGCAGCGCAATCTCTGGGTGACCTCGAGCGGCGTGCCCTGGGGGCCGGCGCTGAAGATGTCGCAGGAGCTTCTCGGCGTCGATCACGTCATCTACGCGATGGACTATCCTTATGAGTTCCGCGCGGAGGAAGTCACCCTGTCGGACAACCTGGATATGACGCCGGCGGTGAAGAAGAAATTCTTCCAGACCAATATCGAGGATCTGACCGGCCTCAAGGCCTAGCCGCCAGATCGCTCACTGTCCGGCCTCGCGACCGGCGCCGGATTCCTTTCGCTTCCGGCGCCGGGGGTTTAGAATGTTGACATAGCACCGTTCAACATAAGCGCTTCACTCGAAGCCAAAAAATCGAAGGAGGTATGACATGGCAACCGACAGGCGTTCTTTCCTGAAATATACGCTCGCGGCCACTGCCGCCGCACCCGGGGCGATCACCGTCGGGCAGGCGGACGCCGCGTCGGAGCTGGAACCGGAGGTGAAGAAGGTTCACATTCCGCCGCGCGCCGATCCGAACAATCCGCACAAGGTGGCAAAGGTTCCCTACAAGCGGATTGCTACCGAGGAAGCCTGGGTCACGCCCGAGATCGTGAACGCCTATGCGAAGGTGATCGAAAGCAAGCCCGCCGACGAACCCGGCTTCATGTCCAGTTGGGGCCGCGTCTTCACGCACGGCCTGGAAGGCGCCCGTCAGAGCCTTCTCGTCAAGCGCCTGACCGATATGGACGAAGGCCGCCTGAGGGATATGGATTCCTGCGGCATCGATGTGCAGGTGCTGCTGCTGACCTCGCCCGGCGTGCAGGTTCTCGACAAGGACACCGCCGTCGCGCTCGCCGCCGACAGCAATGACCAGCTCAAGGCGGCCATCGGACGTCATCCCAAGCGTTTCGCCGGCTTCGCAGCCGTTGCGCCGCAGGATCCCGCCGCGGGCGCGAAGGAAGTGGACCGGGCGATCAACAAGCTCGGTTTCCACGGTGTCGTCATCAACTCTCACACCAAGAACGAATATCTCGGCGACAAGAAATTCTGGCCGATCCTCGAAGCGATCGAAGCCAGCGGCAAGCCGCTCTACATCCATCCCCGCACGCCCTCGAAGGACATGGCCTTGCCGTTCGTCGAACGCGGCATGCAGAGCGCCTTCATGGGCTTCGGGGTCGAGGTCGCGTTCCATATCATGGACATCGTGGTCAAGGGCGCGCTCGACCAGTTCCCCAATCTCAAGCTCATGATCGGCCATGCGGGCGAAGGTCTGCCCTACTGGATGTACCGCCTCGACTATGCCCACGAATATATGGGCGCCCGGTGGTGGCCGAAGCTGAAGATGAATCCGAGCGACTATATGCAGCGCAATCTCTGGGTCACGTCGAGCGGCGTGCCCTGGGGGCCGGCGCTGAAAATGGCGCAAGAGCAACTCGGCGTCGATCGCGTCATCTACGCGATGGACTATCCTTATGAGTTCCGGCCAGAGGAAGTCACCATGTCGGACAATCTCGCCATGTCGCCGGCCGTGAAGAAGAAGTTCTTCCAAACCAATATCGAGACGCTGACCGGGATCAAGATCTAAAGCTTAAGACAGTCATGCCCGGAGATTATCCGGGCATCCATGCACACAAAACCATGGGGGGCCGGGGTCAAACCCGGCCGTGACGTCTTGAAAAGCCGTTTCAGGCCGGCTGATGAGCCTTCTTGAGCTCCCGCGCCGCCTCGAGCGCCATCGGCAGCAATTCCTTGCCGCCGGTCTCGTCGAGATACTTGAACAGCTGAGCCCGCATACGCGGCTCCCAATACATCTTGATGTGTTCAGCCGTGCCTTTGACGCCTTCGGCGTCGCCATACGCGATGAAATACGAGGCGATCTGGTTCGCCATCCGGATCATGTCCTCATTTTTCATGGTCTTGCCCCTATCACTGCCTGCTGTTTCTTTTTCTTGCTCTTATTGAAAGATCGCGACGCCGTCCGGCGTCCGCGCCCCGAGCCGCATGCCCGCCTCCCGCGCCAGATCCAGCGCCAGTGCTGTGGGCGCGGAGACGGTCGCGAGAAACGGCACGCCGACCGATGCCGCTTTCGATACGAGTTCGAAGCTGCACCGGCTCGACATGATGACGAAGCCCGTCGTGGGATCGGTACCCGCTCTTAGCAAGGCACCAATCAATTTGTCGAGTGCATTATGACGACCGACGTCCTCGCGGCAGACCAGGATCTTGCCGTCGCGGTCGCAGAACGCCGCCGCATGGACCGACCGGTTGACCCGGTTCATCGGCTGATGATCGCGCAACGCGTTGAAAGCCGCCGCGACCGCCGCCGAGTCGAATCGACTGCGCCCGACGTCGCTCACCTTGCGCGGCGTGCGCACGGCGTTCTTCAAGCTGCTCGATGCCGCAAAGACCGCAGCCCGACCGCCCTTCGATGGTGCGCTTGGCCTTGCGGCCCTTGCTCATCCGCGTGGGATCGGCCGCAATGCAGAGCTTGATGCCCTTTTCGAGATAATCGACCTTGAGCGAGAGAATCGCGGACGCGTCCTCGATGACATCCTCGGCAACGGAAAACCCGACCGCGAAATCTTCAAGATCCGCCGGCGTCGCCATCATCACGGCATGGGGCCGCTTGTTATAGACGAAGGCCGACCGGGACTTCCTCCGGCACCTGCCAGAGGATCGACACATCTTCCCCGGCCGGCGTCGAGATCGTACCGCGCACGGGGACCGAGCAGTGCGGCGAGCGTTCGGCTGCCGTCTCCTGTCTCGAAAAATCGATCCTGTCGGTCTTGGGTTCCGGAATGGTCATTCGGCCGCAGCCACCTCCACTTCACTCGCGATGCGCTTGCGCTCGCGCTCGTTGACGATGAATTCCTTCTGCCATTCGGACGGCTGGTTCGACTGCGACACCTGCACCGCCGTCACCTTGTATTCGGGGCAGTTGGTCGCCCAGTCGGAATATTCGGTCGTGATGACGTTGGTGCCGCTCACCGGATGGTGGAAGGTCGTGTAGACGACGCCCTGCGGCACGCGGTCGGTGATCTCGGCCTGCAGCGTCACGGCGCCCTTGCGGCTCGCCAGCGAGACGAAATCGCCCTCGTTGATGCCGCGCTGCTCGGCGTCGTGCGGATGGATCTCCAGGCGATCCTCCTTGTGCCAGACGATGTTCTCGGTGCGCCGGGTCTGCGCGCCGACATTGTACTGCGAGAGGATGCGGCCGGTGGTCAGGATCAGCGGATAGAAGCGCGAGGTCCGCTCCTCGGTCGGCACGAATTCCGTGATCAGGAACCGGCCCTTGCCGCGAGCGAACTTGCCGACATGCATGGTCGGCGTGCCGTCCGGCGCCGCGTCGTTGCACGGCCACTGGATCTTCTTGCCGGTATCGAGCAGAGCGAAGCTGACGCCCTGGAAGGTCGGCGTCGTGCGCGCGATCTCGTCCATGATCTCGGCGGCGCAGTTGTAGGACATCGGATAGCCCATGCGCGGTCGCGAGCTCGCAGACCGCCTCCCATTCCGACTTGCCGCACTTCGCCTGCATCGCCGGCCGCACGCGGTTGATGCGCCGCTCGGCGTTGATGAAGGTGCCGTCCTTTTCCAGGAACGAGGTGCCCGGCAGGAAGACATGGGCGAAGGCCGCCGTTTCGTTCAGGAACAGGTCCTGCACGACGACGCATTCCATCGCCTCGAGCCCCGCCGTCACATGCTGGGTGTTCGGATCGGACTGGGCGATGTCCTCGCCCTGCACGAAGAGGCCGCGGAACGTGCCGTCGACCGCCGCGTCGAGCATGTTCGGGATGCGAAGGCCCGGCTCGTTCGATCGAGGCCGACGCCCCATTCCTTCTCGAAGATCGCGCGCACGTCATCCATCGAGACGTGGCGATAGCCCGGGAACTCGTGCGGGAACGAGCCCATGTCGCAGGAGCCCTGCACGTTGTTCTGACCGCGCAGCGGGTTGACGCCGACGCCCTCGCGGCCGAAATTGCCGGTCACCATGGCGAGATTGGCCATGCCGATGACCATGGTCGAGCCCTGGCTGTGCTCGGTGACGCCGAGGCCGTAATAGATCGCGCCGTTGCCGCCGGTGGCATAGAGCCGCGCCGCCGCGCGCACTTCGCTCGGCCGGAACGCCGGTGGCGAATTCCAGCGCCTCCGGGGCTGTTCTTCGGCTCGCGTGATGAACTGCTTCCAGCGCTCGAAAGCCTCGGTCTCGCAGCGCTCGGCGACGAATTCCTTGTTCTCCAGGCCTTCGGTCACGATCGTGTGGGCCAGCGCGTTGACGATCGCGACATTGCCGCCCGGCGCGAGCTGCAGGTGATGGCTCGCCTCGACGTGCGGGCTGCGCACCATGTCGGTGCGGCGCGGATCGACGACGATGACCTTGGCGCCGGCGCGCACGCGCTTCTTCATGCGCGAGGCGAAGACCGGATGGGCATCGGTCGGGTTGGCGCCGATGATCAGGATGACGTCGGCCTGATCGACGACTGGAGAAGCGCTGCGTGCCGGCCGAGGTGCCGAGGGTCGATCTTGAGGCCATAGCCGGTCGGCGAATGGCAGACGCGGGCGCAGGTATCGACATTGTTGTTGCCGAAGGCCGCGCGGACCATCTTCTGCACGACATAGACTTCCTCGTTCGTGCAGCGCGACGACGTGATGCCGCCGATCGAGGCCTGGCCGTATTTCGTCCTGGATTTCCTTGAAGCGCTTGGCGGCGTAGCCGATCGCCTCGTCCCAGCTCACTTCGCGCCAGGGATCGGTGATCTTGTCGCGGATCATCGGCGTCGTGACGCGATCCTTGTGGGTCGCGTAGCCGAAGGCGAAGCGGCCCTTCACGCAGGAATGGCCCTCGTTCGCGCCGCCGTCCTTGTAGGGCACCATGTTGACCACGGTCTCGCCCTGCATCTCGGCCTTGAACGAGCAGCCGACGCCGCAATAGGCGCAGGTGGTGAGCACGGTGTGCTCGCCCTGGCCGTGCTCGATGACGGACTTCTCCATCAGCGTCGCGGTCGGGCAGGCCTGCACGCAGGCGCCGCAGGACACGCATTCGGAATCGAGGAAATCTTCGCAGGCGCCCGGCGACACGACGGAGCGCGAAGCCGCGGCCGTCGATGGTCAGCGCGAAGGTGCCCTGGGTCTCCTCGCAGGCGCGGACGCAGCGCGAGCAGACGATGCACTTCGAGGGATCGAAGGTGAAATAGGGGTTCGACTCGTCCTTCTCGGAATTCAGGATGGTTCTCGCCGTCGAAGCCGTAGCGCACGTCGCGCAGGCCCACGACGCCCGCCATGTCCTGCAACTCGCAATTGCCGTTGGCCGAGCAGGTCAGGCAGTCGAGCGGATGGTCGGAGATATAGAGCTCCATCACGCCCTTGCGGATCTTGTGCAGCCGCTCGTTCTGCGTCTTGACCACCATGCCCTCGGCCACCGGCGTCGTGCAGGAGGCGGGCGTTCCCTTGCGGCCCTCGATCTCGACGAGGCAGAGCCGGCAGGAGCCGAAGGCCTCCAGACTGTCGGTCGCGCAGAGCTTCGGGATCGAAAGCCCGGCTTCCGACGCGGCGCGCATCACCGACGTGCCTTCGGGCACCGTGACCTCGCAGCCGTCGATCGTCAGCGTGACCTGCTTCTCCGAAACTTTCTTCGGCGTGCCGAAATCGGGTTCCTTGAGAAGGGGCATGGGGTAACTCCTCTCGTATCTACTCGGCCGCCTCGGCCCGGCGGGCGCGGCGGAAATCGTCCGGGAAATGGTTCATGGCGCTCTTGACCGGCATCGGCGTCAGTCCGCCCATGGCGCAGAGCGAGCCGTCGGTCATCACCTCGCAGAGGTCGTCCAACAGCTTCGAGGTTATTGTCCACGTTCTCGCCGGTCATGATGCGGTCGATCACCTCGACGCCGCGCACGCTGCCGATCCGGCAGGGCGTGCATTTGCCGCAGCTTTCGATCGCGCAGAACTCCATGGCGAAACGGGCCTGCTTGGCCATGTCCACGGTGTCGTCGAACACCACCAACCCGCCATGGCCGACCATCGCCTGCTTGGCGGCGAAGGTCTCGTAATCCATCTCGAGGTTGAACTGGCTCTCGGGCAGATAGGCGCCGAGCGGCCCGCCGACCTGGACGGCGCGCGCCGGCCGGCCCGAGGCGGTTCCGCCGCCATACTTATAAATTAGGTCGTGAAGCGTCACACCAAAGGCTTTTTCGACCAGACCGCCCTGTTTGATGTTGCCGGCGAGCTGGAACGGCTGGGTGCCGCGCGAGCGGCCCATGCCGAAATCCTTGTAGAACTCCGCGCCCTTGGCGAGGATCACCGGCACCGAGGCCAGCGACAGCACGTTGTTCACGACGGTCGGCTTGCCGAACAGGCCGACGATCGCGGGCAGCGGCGGCTTGGCGCGGATCTGGCCGCGCTTGCCCTCGAGGCTTTCCAGCATCGAGGTTTCCTCGCCGCAGATATAGGCGCCCGCGCCGACGCGGACCTCGAGATCGAAGTTCTTCTTGCTGCCGAAGATGCCCTTGCCGAGCCAGTCCGGCCTTGCGGCCGTCCTCGATCGCGGCCTGCATGGTGCGGATCGCATGGGGATATTCGGAGCGGATATAGATGAAGCCCGTCTCCGCCCCGACCGCGACGCCCGCGATCGTCATGCCTTCGATCAGCGTGAACGGATCGCCTTCCATCAGCATGCGGTCGGCAAAGGTACCGCTGTCGCCCTCGTCCGCATTGCAGGCGATGAATTTTTCGTCGGCCGGACTGTCGAGCACGGTCTTCCATTTGATGCCGGTCGGGAAGCCCGCGCCGCCACGGCCGCGCAGGCCGCTGTCGGTGACGGTCTTGCAGATATCCGCGCCGGACATCTGCGAGCGCCTTCTTGATGCCCGCGTTGCCGCCATGCGCTTCGTAGTCCGCGGTCGACAACGGATCGACGATGCCGCAGCGGGCGAAGGTCAGCCGCTCCTGCTCCTTCAGATAGGGGATTTCTTCGGTAAGGCCCCGGAACAGCGGATGGACGTTGCCGTCGAGGAACCCGGCATCGAACAGCCCGGGGACGTCCGATACCGTGAACCGGGCCGTAGGCGACGCGGCCTTGCTCGACCGAGACCTCGACCAGCGGCTCCAGCCACAGCATGCCGCGCGAGCCGTTGCGCACGAGATTGATCTCGATGCCACGCTTGTTGGCTTCGGCGAGAATGGTGGTCGCGACCTTGTCCGCGCCCATCGACAGGGCGGCGGCATCGCGCGGAACATAGACGGTCACGGCGCTCATTCGGCGGCCTCCGCGGGCTGGCTCACGAGTTCGTCGAAGCGGTCTTTGCTCACCCGCCCATGCAGCGCTTCATCGATCATGACGGCGGGCGACAGCGCGCAGTTGCCAAGGCAATAGACGGCTTCGAGCGTGAATGCCTGATCGCCGGTCGTGCCGCCCATATCGACGCCCAGACGGCGCTTGGCATGCTCGACCAGATCGTCGGCGCCCATGGACTGGCAGGCCTCGGCCCGGCACACCTTGATGACGTGGCGGCCCGGCATCTCGCGCCGGAAATCGTGATAGAAGGAGACGACGCCATGCACTTCGGCGCGGCTCAAATTCAGCGCCTTCGCCAGCATCTGAATCGCATCCTGGTGGATGTAGCCGAATTCTTCCTGAACCGCATGCAGCATCGGCAACAACGCCCCGCGCATACCCTTGTGCTCTTCGATAATCGCGCGGGCGCGATCTTCAGCCCATGGCTGTCGCCGATACATTCGAGTTCCTCGATCCCAGTTTTGCTTTGGCTACTGCGCAGACGATCCGGCCCGATTTCCACCGCGCCGCGCATATCCTAGCTCCGAACTGGCTAACAGTAGATAAAGAGTGAGCTATCGTCAAATTCACGAAAGCTATCTCATGATAGCAAAATTCTATCAATCAATCGCCTGGGATCTCGGCGGAAAATGGCTCTGAGCCGGGGCTTCCGGAACCGACCGGGCTGGCACGCCGGCCGTGAACCGCTCGAGGTCGCCGACGATCTTCTTATCCGAGCAAATCACCGAGAAAGCCTCGGCCAGCGGGACCGGCGGATCGCGATCAGAATAGACCGTTCCGACCAGATAGGCGGCCTCGGGCTCGACCAGCGGCAGGGCGACCAGGTCCGGCAGCGGCGCCATGAAGGCGAGAAGCTGGCCGGGCACGATGCTGGACCAGGATCCGAACTGCACGCTGGTGACCAGATTCATCAGCGAATTCGTCTCCAGAGTCGGCGCGACCGCCCGGTCGGCGATTCGGAAAACGCCTTCCGTGATGCGCCGGTTCTGCATGTCCGGCGTCAGCAGGCACAGATTGAAGTCGGCCGCCTCGCGCCAGGTCATGGTGCTGCGGCCGTCCACCGCCTCGCTGCGGTGCGTCAGAAAGAAATAACGCTCGGTATAGAGCGGCATCATACGGACTTCCGACAAGGGCTCGTTGTCGAGATAGGTGACGCCGACATCGAGCTCGAAATCGAGCAGCCCCTTCTCGATCTCGCGCGAGCTCATGGAGAGCACCGAGACCTGCACCTTCGGATAGCGCTCTTCGAACGGGCCGACGAGTTGCGCGATCACCGGAAGCGCGGTCGGAATCACGCCGAGGCGCAGGCGCCCTTCGAGATCCCCGCCGGGCCGTGCAACTCCTGCAGCAGCGCGTCTTCCTCCGCGACGATGCGCCGCGCCCGCGCGATGACCTTCAGCCCTTCCTCGGTAAAGCCGCGGAAACGCTGGCCGCGCTCGACGATCCGAACGCCGTATTCGCGCTCCAGCTGGCGGATGGCGTTGGAGAGCGTCGGCTGCGACACGTTGCAGGCCGCCGCCGCCCGGCCGAAATGCCGCTCTTTAACCAGCGCCAGAAGATAGGTGTATTTGCGGAGCATTCAGGCGATCCGTTCCTTGAGCCCCCGAGGCAGGGTGGCCCGAGTTTAGGGCTCGCATCGCCGCCACGCCAGCGTCGGGCAACAAAAAACCCCGGCGCTGGGCCGGGGTTTTTCGCCGGGAGCCGGTAAGGCTCCTGGATGTTCTTTGGCGTTAAGCGGAGCGAAGATTGGTAGCTGCGGGCTTGCCGCGCTCCATCTCAACATCGAACGTCAACTGCTGGCCTTCACTCAGGGTCTGCATGCCTGCCTGCTGTACGGCGGTGACATGGACGAAAACGTCCTTGCTGCCATCCGACGGAGCGATAAAGCCAAAGCCCTTTTGCGCGTTGAACCACTTAACGGTACCGGTAGTCATAGTCGTCTATCCTCAAAGTCGTGCACACAATGGTGCAAAATTTGGCCGCGCGACCACCGCGCAAGCCGAACACAATCCAGGTTCTGTGATTGTCTTGGGAATGTGGGGAGTTTCATTCGCGGAACGCGGTATCACACCAATACGGCCAAGGCAGGCAAATCCTCGATTGCCGAAGGGATATAGGACCGCCCCATAGCGAAGTCAATCAGGATCGCGGCAGTTCGAGAACGCCCGACGCGACCTGTTGCAGCGTTGTCACAAAGAACTCCGGCTCCTGCGCTTGAACGCGCGCGGCCAGCATTTCCGGCGTGTCGCCTGCCTCGACAGGCACCGTCCGCTTCGCGACGACCGGGCCCTGGTCGTACTGTCCGTCGACCACATGGATCGTGATGCCGCTCGCCGGCACGCCCGCCGCTATGACCGCTTCGTGGACATGACGGCCATACATGCCCTGTCCGCCGAATTCGGGCAGCGGTCCCGGATGGATGTTCAGGACGCGCCCATGAAAGCGGCGCAGCGTTTCCGGCCCGAGCTTCCGCATATAGCCGGACAGCACGACCACATCCACACCGTGGCGGACGAGGCCCTCGGCTATCGCCCGGTCGCATTCCGCCTCGCCGCCGCATTGCGTGGCGCTCAGATGAAGCACCGGGATCCCGTTTTCCCGCGCGAAGGCGAGCGACGGCGAGCTCGAATTGTTGCTGATCACGACGCGTGCGGTGGCATCGAGCCGCTTGCCCGCGATCGCCTTGACGATCGCACGCATGCTCGAGCCGTTATGCGAAGCGAGAAAGCCCAGATTGAGATGCATGGCGGATGTCTCCCGCCTCCCTTCTAGAGAGACGGGAGGGAAACGCAAGCCGGGTTCACGTTATTCGGCGGCCTCGGCGCGGTTGCGGCCCTTGAGGCCTCCGACGAATTCGCTCAGCGCGGGCCGCACGGCCGCGAAAAGCGGATCGTCGCGGTTCCAGAGCGCAACCTCGGAAAACATCTTCAGCCCGATCAGGAGCTGCGCCGCCTGATCCTTGTCGCCCCATTTGCCGGACTCGATCATGCGCTCCGCGATGGAGACGATATCGTCGTGATTGACCGCCTCGAAAACCAGCGGCTCCCGCTCCACCGCCTCGCCCTTCGGCGTCGCGATATGTTCGACCGTGACGCGGAATTTATGGCCCTTCATATGCCGTTCTTCCTTCTTTCCATTCCATTGATCATGGCCAGAATATAGGAAGGCATCGGGAAAAATGCACGCGTCGCGGCGCAAAACAGGCTCGATTGGGCTGATTCAAAGCTGAAGGAAAGCTTTGGAGGCGGAGCAGGGGTTGGGGGGACTGATCGCGCCCCGCCTCCGATGGGAGTGGGCCCATGCACTGGCGCCAAACCCAAATTCACTTGCGCTTTCGACTGACGGAATGACCCGCCGATGGAGGACATCAGACCCTAAATCGTCCGGCGGCGCATTGAGCGGAATCAAACTTGTCGTCCCAAATTGGGACGATCGACGGGAAAATAACTTGCGAACGGGGTGGAAAGTCAGCTCGGCAGGGCGACGAGTTCCGAGTGCAGAAAGCCCTTGGAATAATCGATGATACTGGCGATGAGCGGCTTGATCCGGACGACCATTGCAGCACCAAGATCGGGAAGCGGAAACTGTCTTATCTGCGGAAATTTCCGGTCCATGAGCTCGTAAACCTTGACGATCTCGGATGCCTGACTGACGACCTCAGCGGTTCCCCCGAACGACAGTCCGCGGATTTTGTTCCAGTCCCGGTCATAGCCCTCCACCGAGCAGGATACCTTGTCGGAATAGGCTAAGTTGTTGATTTTTTGCGTACTGTCCCAGGTACCGAAATAGATCGTCAGCCCCTCATTGACATAGGTGACGGTGTTGGACTGGGAATCCGTCCGGACGGACGGTGGCGATAGCCATTGTATCGTTAGCTTGGAGAATTGTCAGAATACGCGCCTTTTGAGCCGCTGTGAGGATCTTGGCCATTGCCTTTTGTCTCCAGTTTCTTTGACCGTCAATACGCGTGGTTTGCCACGACAAGGATTGCGCAACCAGTGGAATTATGCCCGCGCGGCTGCACACGGAGACCGAGAAAGTCAGGGAGCGGCCGCGGCACCGGCGAGTTCCTCCGCCGACACCCAATTCCCGTGGATGGCGCCGCGCAGCCTGAACGGCATCCGTATTCGCGCAATCGGGCCGGCCTCGATATCGGCGGTATCGAGCACGATCAAAAGCGTTCGCGGCTCGTCGCCATACTGGGTAATCACCGAGAGCAAATAACCATCGCCCTCCGGCGCGTTCGGCGAGCGCGGTATGAAGCAGGGCTCCTGACAGGTCGTGCGGTCACCGACGTAATAGCGCTTCATCTTCCGCGTCGCGACATCGACATGGGTGAGCGTGTTCCAGCCCACGCCGATCGTGCCCGCCACGTTCAAGGGCTTCGAGCGGTCGAGGACCGTGGTGAAGCCGTGACGGTAGGGATGCAGCGCGTAGCGGTTGTCGATCACCGTCATTTCGAGGAAGTCCGGGAACAGCTGCTCGGTTTCGTATGAATCGCCCGGCTTCGAGAGATCGAAGGTGAAGCGCGTCAGATGCGGGGCCGCCTTGTCGCGATCGAAGGCCGAGCCATCGGAATTGGCGATGAACGGAAACTGGTTCCGCTCGCTCAAGGTCATGTCGACATAGACCTTATCCCCGTCGTCGAAGGCGTTGAGGATATGGCCGAGCCCGCAGGCGGAGGATTTGAACCAGCGGATATCGTTCGCGTTGGCGTCGCGGCGGAGAATACCGAACCAGGTGTCGAGATTGGGCTCGAACATCCAGTGGGCCCCGCCCGCCTTCAGCCGCGCCTCGTCGGCCGTGGTCGGCATCATCGGAAAGATGAAGTAATTCTCGCTCACCGCCCAGTCATGCATCATGCTGACATAGGGCGCGGTGAAAAAATCCTCCCGCACCAGTTCTCCCGTCTTCGAGATCGTCTGGACCGCGACGTCCCGCGTCGCGAGGCCGCGCGCTTCGTAACCGTGGGACAGCATCTCGCCGGTTGCCGGATCGATCTTGGGATGAGCGGTCTGGGTCAGGCTTTCGAGCTTGCCGCCGTAATCGAACCGTCCGCGCGTCTCCAGCGTATAGGGATCCAGCTCGTAGGGGCGGCCGTCCTCCTTCATGGCGAACAGACGGCCAGCATGGAACACGGCATTGGTGTTGGCTGTCGTTCGGTCCCGGCCCTTGACGCTCGGATCGTCCGTATAGGGATTGCGGTAGGCGCCGAACAAGGCCCGGCGAGCCTGTGCTTCGAGAAGATATTTCTCGGTCCGCACATATCGGCTGCGAAAATCGACGGCGCCGTCGTCGAACCGGAACATCGTCACCATGCCGTCGCCGTTGATATTGATGTCGTCACCCTGGATTGCCGGGAAGCGGGGATCGGGACCGCAGCGGAAGAACGCGCCATTCAGGGCCGCCGGGACCTCGCCCTCGACTTCGAGATCGTGGACCTCGGCCTCGACGCGGCGCGGCTCGTTGAAGCCCGTATAGACCGGCTTTTCCGGAAACAAAGTCGACAATGTCTCCTCCCCCTATGTTCTTTCAACGCTATCCGATCGTCCCGCACCGGACAATCATTAGCGCCAGACAAACGCATAGCGGCACACATTCACAGCCGTTATAGTCTTCCGTCCTTTGGGAGGGGCCAGTATGTCCGGTACACCGGAAAGTGATCGCGTCGACGTCAACGCACTCATCGACAAATCCAAATGGGGTCCGAGGCAGGTAACCATCACGGGGGTTTGCCTGCTCGCGATGATCATGGAGGGGTATGACACCTACTCCGTGAGCTATGTCGGACCGGAGCTTTCCAGACTCTGGGGCATTCCCTCCACATCTCTCGGCGTTCTGCTGAGCGCTGTTCTCGTCGGCGCGGCGGTCGGTTACCTGATCGGCGGCATGCTCGCCGACAGATTCGGCCGGCGGCTCCTGATCATTTGGGGCACACTGGCGTTCGGCGTGGTGACCCTGCTCAGCACGCTTTCGACCGGCGCCGACAGCCTGATTATATGGCGCTTCATAACCGGCCTCGCGCTCGGCACCGCCTTGCCGAACATCGTCTCGCTCTCGGCGGAATACGCGCCCGCGCGCCACCGGGCCTTCGCCGTTGTGGTGCTGTTTGCCGGCGCGGGAGTTGGCGCGACGATCGGCGGTTTCGTGGCATCCTGGCTCGTGCCGGTGATGGGCTGGAAGATCGTGTTCTATGTCGGCGGCGCCATTCCCCTGATCCTGGCCGTCCTGATGTTCGCGGTCCTGCCTGAATCGATCCGCTTCCTGGCATTGCGCGAGGGCAACGACGCCCGGATCCGGGATCTGCTCGGCCGTATCACCGACATCGGCGGACTCAGCCCCGACGCCAAATTCTTCCTCAAGGGAGAACATCTGGCGAAGATGCCGGTCACCGAGCTGTTCAAGGACGGCCGGGCGACGATGACGCTTTTGCTCTGGCTTGCCCTGACCATGGACGGCGGCGTGCTGGTGATCACCATATTCTGGCTACCGAGCCTGCTCGTCGATTCCGGGCAGCCTCAATCGATGGCGATCAAGATGACGACGATCATCGCCATGGGCGGAACGTTCGGCGCCCCGGTCATCGGGTTTCTGATGGACCGTATCGGCCTGTTCCGCGTCCTGATCCCGGCCCATATCATGGGATTCTTCCTGACCTTCGTCATCGTGTGGACGCTGGACTCGCCGAATATGTTGCTGGCCCTCGCCTACGGTGTGGCGATGAACGGCGGGATCTCCGGATTTCAGGGGCTGGTGGCGAGTCTCTACCCCACATCGATCCGCGCGACGGGGGTGGGATGGTGTGTCGCTATCGGCCGCGTCACCGGATTCGTGGCGCCCGCGATCGTCGGCGTTCTGCGTGATGCCGGGGTGCCGCCGACGGCCAATCTCTATGCCTGCGGCGGCCTGACCGCCATCACCATCGTCACGTTGACCGTGCTCTCCAGAACCCGGTTCGCCCGCGCGGCCCGCCGCGGCTGATCAGCCCCGCCGCCTCCCAACCGACAGCAATTGCGTTTGACTTGAATCAAGGCCCGGTGTCCGGCCGGCGCGCACTCTGATTTCCCAGAGTATGTCATCGCGTGCTTCCGGCCGGGCCGGTCTGGTTTGCACCCCAGCCCATTCCGACCTGGTCAGAGAAGAGGGAGGCGCCGCAAGGCGTCTCCCTTCATTTCTTAGTACAGCACCACCGAGCGGATCGACTTGCCTTCATGCATCAGGTCGAAGGCGTCGTTGATCCTGTTCAAGGGCATGGTGTGGGTGATCAGATCGTCGATATTGATCTTGCCGTCCATGTACCAGTCCACGATCTTCGGCACGTCGGTGCGGCCCCTCGCCCCGCCGAAGGCCGTACCCTTCCAGACCCGTCCGGTGACGAGTTGGAACGGCCGCGTCGAGATCTCCGTCCCGGCTTCCGCGACGCCGATGATGATCGACTGGCCCCAGCCGCGGTGGCAGCATTCGAGGGCCTGACGCATGACATTCACATTGCCGATGCACTCGAAGGAGTAATCCGCGCCGCCGTCGGTAAGATCCACGATGGCCTGAACGACCTTGTCCACGCCAACCTCGTTGGGATTGACGAAATGGGTCATGCCGAATTTTTCGGCCATGGCGCGTTTCGCCGGATTCGTGTCGACCCCGATGATCTTGTCGGCGCCGACCATCCTGGCGCCCTGAATGACATTGAGACCGATGCCGCCGAGGCCGAACACCACGACATTCGCGCCGGGCTCCACCTTCGCCGTGAAGATTACCGCGCCGATGCCCGTCGTGACGCCGCAGCCGATGTAGCAGACCTTGTCGAAGGGCGCGTCCTCGCGGATTTTCGCGACCGCGATTTCCGGCATCACCGTGAAATTCGAGAAGGTCGAGCAGCCCATATAGTGATAGAGCGTCTCGCCGCCCATGGAGAAGCGCGACGTGCCATCCGGCATGACGCCCTTGCCCTGGGTCGCGCGGATCGAGGTGCATAGATTGGACTTGTGGCTCGTGCAGGTTTTGCACTCGCGGCATTCCGGCGTGTAGAGCGGGATCACGTGATCGCCGACTTTCACACTTTTCACGCCCGCGCCGACCTCGCGCACGATGCCCGCGCCCTCATGGCCGAGAATTGACGGAAACAGGCCTTCCGAATCCTTGCCCGCGAGCGTGTAGGCGTCGGTATGGCAGATGCCCGTCGCCATGATCTCGACCAGCACCTCGCCCGCCTTGGGTCCGGCGAGATCGACCTCGTGAATTTCGAGTGGCTTGTTCGGTGCGACGGCGATCGCGGCGCGTGTTTTCATTCTCGTCTCCGTCAGTCTGGGCAGGGAACAGTCGAGGAATTCGCGCCACATCCTAGTGCATGGGCGGAGGATAGGGAAACGGGTCAATTGATTGCTTGCCCCGTGAAACGCGCCCGGTCGAAGGGCGCGGCTTTACGGCCTGCAACCGCTTCCATTAAGATGACGCGTCAGCAACACCGTTTCCGGGGGGATCGACGCTGTTACGTTCTTTGTTCACAAGACTGACTACCCGGCCATGGCTGGCCCCGGGGCCGGCGATCGGGGCCATTCTGTTCGCCGGAGCCTCGGTTGCGGCCATTCCTGCGGCTGCCGCCGACTTTTCCGGCATCTGGATGCCGCGCGCGGATCTCGACACGCCTTTGCGGGCGGCTGACCTGCCGCTCACCGACAAGGCCAAGAAAGCCGTCGCGTCGTTCAATCCCGCGCATCAGGACTCGACGCGCTTCTGCATGCCCTATGGCACGCCGCGCAATACGCTCGCGACCGCGCCCTACCCGATCGAAATTCTGCAAACGCCGGAACGCCTCACCGTCATCTTCGACCGGCTAGGCGATGTGCGCCGGGTATTCCTGGATGGCCGAGCGCGGCCCAAGAACCTTTGGCCAACATGGCTCGGCCACTCGCTTGGCCACTGGGAGAATGACACGCTGGCCATCGAGACGCTGGCCATGACATCGGAAAGCATCCTCAGCGATCAGGGCTTGCCGCACAGCGACGACATGAAGGTGAGCGAAAAGCTGAAGCTCGAGAAACGGGGTGGCGTCGAACTGTTGCGGGACGAGATTACGATCGACGATCCCGCGATGTATGGTGCGCCGATCAAGACGGTGCGGTATTTCGAGCGTGCACCGCAGGCCCGGATGTCGGAAGGATCCGGGCTCTGTCTTCTGGATCAATGGCGCAAGCGCCTCGAAGTCCGCACCCGGGACCTTGCGCTGCGCGCCGGCGTGACGGATGAATCGAACGGACAGGGAGGCGAGCAATGATCGGCCGCTATTTGCTCCCGGTTCTCGGACTCTGCGCACTAGCCCTCGGGCCGGCCGCCGCCTCGGAAAAGCCGGGGCCGATCGACATCAACGGCGTGTGGATGCCGACCGCGATAGGGCCGGATGGCCAGCGCAACCGGAACTGGCCGGAGCATCCGCCCTTTCTGCCCGCGGTTCAGAAGGCCTATGACGCCTATCGCGCCAATCTGAAGACCGATCCCGAGGATTTCGACGAGGAGCGCAACTGCCTGCCCTATGGCATGCCGTATCAGATGCTGCTGGTGGCGCAATATCCGATGGAGATCATCCAGACCAAGGATCGGATGACGATGATCTTCGAGCTCCACAACGATGCCCGCCGGATCTATATGGATGGCCGGACCGCGCCGAGCGGATTGCAGCCGACCTGGTTCGGCTATTCGATCGGGCATTGGGACGGCGATACCTTGTCTATCACCACGACGTCCGTGCGTGATGGATCGATGTCGCGGCCGCACGGTCCTCGGCTGGTCATCACCGAGCGCCTTCATCTGATCAAGGATAAGGACGGCAAGACCATGCTCGAGGACGACATGACCATCGACGATCCGGGCACCTATAGCGAACCGTTCACGACCAAGACCTATTTCCGGCAGCATCCGGGGCTGGAGATCGGAGAATATTTCTGCAGCGAGGACCTGTGGCACCGGAATCTGGCGGGCAAGGACACGGATATTCCGTGGCGCTGAGGCGCGAAAACATTCCATTGAAGGATGAGCAGTGCATGTCTGGACGTCTGAAGCATTCTTTCTCCGATGCGGCGCGCAGGCCGGCCGTACGGCTTTGCGCGATCCTGGTTGCGGTTTTCTGCCTGACGCTTCCGGCACTCGCCCATCATTCGACGTCGAATTTCGATCAGAAACTGACGACCAAGATCACCGGCGTCGTGTCTTACGCCAGCTTCACCAATCCGCATTCCTATTTCGACATGGACGTGAAAGGCAAAAACGGCGTCGAGAAATACAAGGTCTTCGCAACGAGCAAGGTCGCGTTGCTGCGCTATGGATGGCGGCCGGATTCGGTGAAGGCGGGCGATACGATCTCGATCGAGGGCCATCCCGATCGGGAAGACCCTCACCTCGTTTACATGCTGAGGATCAAGTTCGCGGATGGCACGGAATGGTCGCGCGATGAAATCCAGCAATAGCGATCAAGGCTGAAACACCGGGCGACGACCCGAGCGGGGGAACTGGAACGATGACGATTGCTGAGTTCTTCCACATCCGCCCGCCCGAACAGCGGCCATTTCATTGGGGCCGCTACCCGCTGGAAGAACTGCCGCGCGATCCGGCCATCCGGGATCAGGAAGCCGCCCGCCCTGCATTGGACCGGGGGCCGGCCGCACCGGACGGCCAGAAGCCCTTCGCCCGGACGGCACTGAAATACGTGTCCTATTTCGCGCCCTCCTGCGACGGCCAGCCGGCCCCGGCCAAAGCGCCCGTGCCGGACGATCCTGGCGAGCGGGCAAAAGCCGTGAAGGGTACGGCCTATTTCCTCGATGCCAGCCATGTCGGTATTGCAGAGGTTCCGGCCAAAGCGTGGATCGCGGGCAAGGCGCATCCCGATCACAGCCATGCCGTGGTCATTCTGGTCGAATATCGGGCGGCTTCCCGAACACGACAATATCGCCCGCGACTGGGTTGCCGGCACCGAAGTCCGCGACCTTTCTCGCCCGCGCGATGGAGATTGCGGCATGCACGGCGGGCGAGCTTCGCGCCATGGGTTTCTCCGCGAAGGCCCATTACGCCGGAAGCACGGATGTCGATCTCGACCGCCTGGCCGTTCTCGCGGGCATCGTGGTTCGCGATGGAAGCGCGGTCGTCAGCCCGTTTGTCGGCCGGAATTTCGCGCTGGCCGTGGTCACGACGGATTATCCGATCGAGACGGACTCGCCGCTCGCGCCTCAAGCCCTGAAATCGGCGAAGGGGTTTCGCTATCGCCACGGTCTTTCCGGCGCGGTTTCGGGGCTGGAGCGGGCGAGACGCGAAAAGCGGGCCTCGCATCTCAGCCAGTATCCGATGGAGCAGGTCCAGCGCGTCGACCGCCCGACGACCCTGATTCTCGATGAGGAAGTGCCGCGCGTGCCCAAGCGCGCCTTGTTCTTCCGCCGCGCGGCAAACGGCGATCTCGGCGCAAAAGCCCAGCGGGAGGTGAAGCGCTTCGCGACCAAGCATCCGTTGGCGGCGGGCTTCATGGGACCGCTCGTCGCCATGGTGCCGCATCAGAACGGCCCGGTCGCCGAACGCGATCCCGCGCGCTACACCGATCCGGCCGCGAATGCCCGCGCCATCAAGTCGCTCGCCTATCATCTCGGCGCGGATCTTGCCGGCATATGCGAGGTGCCTCGATACGCATGGTATTCCCACCGGGACGACGGGGCCGAGGTGGTTCCCTATCATCGCTATGCCGTGGTGATGCTGATCGACCAGGGCTTCGACACGATGGAAGGCGCTTCGGGCGACGACTGGATCTCCGGCGTTCAGTCCATGCGCGCCTATATGCGCGGCGCGGAGATCGCCGGGATGATGGCGGACCATCTGCGCGGCCTCGGCTTTTCCTCGCGCTCCCAGACCAATATCGATTCCGACGTGCTGCACATTCCACTGGTGCTCTGGGCAGGGCTTGGCGAATTGAGCCGGATCGGCGAACTGGTGCTCAACCCGTTCGTCGGACCGCGTTTCAAATCGGTCGTCTTCACCACCGACATGCCTCTCGAGGTCGACAAGCCCATCGACTTCAAGCTGCAGTATTTCTGCTCGAACTGCTTCAAATGCGCCCGCGAATGTCCTTGCGACGCCATCCCTTACGGCGACAAGGTGATGTTCAACGGCTACGAGATCTGGAAGCCGGATGTCGAGCGCTGCACGAGCTATCGCCTGACGAATGCCGGAGGCGCCGCCTGCGGCCGGTGCATGAAGACCTGCCCGCTGAACAAGGTGGTCGATCGCGACGGACCCATCCTGACGCGCATGGCGAGCTGGTGCGGGGTCAATGCGATGTGGCTCAAGCCTTTTCTTGTGCCGATCGCCGTCAAGCTGGACGATATGCTCGGCCACGGCCGCATCAACAAGATCAAGAAATGGTGGCTGGACCTTGAAATGAAGGACGGTGTTGCGATCGCCCCACACCGGATCAACCGCCGTGAAATCGATCCCCGGAAGAAAGTCGATCCCGCCAAGCAGAAGATGGCGCATTATCCGGCCAGCGTCATGCCGCCGCCGGTGACCGACGGCCCCTTCCCGACGGACCGGAAGGCCGCGCTGGCCCACAGGCTGGAAACCGTGGAGGAAGCCCGCCGCCGCCACGCCGCGGGCGGCAAGCCCCCCTGCGGATTACTCCCCGGCGCCCTATCAGAAACAAGTCACTCCAGAAAAGTAGCGAGGATTGCCATGGCAAAGGTTTCCGGCGGCGAGCTGTTCGTACGCACCCTGATCAAGGCGGGGGTCAAGCAACTCTTCGGGCTGCACGGCGCGCATCTGGAAGCGCTGTTCCAATCCTGCCTCGATCATGGATTGCCGATCCTCGATACGCGGCACGAGGTGGGGGCGGGTCACGCCGCCGAGGCCTATGCCCGGTCGACGAACACGCTTGGCGTCGCGATGGTCACCGCCGGCCCCGGCTTCACGAACTGCGTCACTTCCATCGCCAATGCCTATATGGATCGCACGCCGGTGCTCTATATCGCCGGGTCGTCGGGTCTCGCGCAGGCGGAAACCAACACCCTGCAAGCGGGCTTCGATCAATTCGCCGTCGCCAAGCCGATCACCAAGTGGACCATCCGCATCGCCGTGCCGGAGCAAATTCCGCGCCTTGTCGCCGAGGCGATCCGCATCGCGACCTCGGCGCCGAGCGGGCCGGTTCTTCTCGACATGCCAAGCGATGTTCTGAACGCGCAGGTCGACGAAGAGAAGGTGAGGATGCCCGAGACCATCCTCGTCGACTCCCCGCCGCACCGACCGCCAACGCCGTGAGGCAGACCCTCGAGATCCTGCAGGCGGCTGAACGCCCTGTCATCATGCTGGGCGCGGGCGCCTGGCGTTGCGGTTGCGGCGACGAACTCCTGAAATTCGTCGAGACAACGGGAATCCCGGTGTTCTCCGACTTTCAGGCCCACGGCATGCTGCCGAGCCGCGATCCGCGCTATGGCGGCACGTTCCACAAGATGGACGACCTTCGCGCGCTCGACAAACAGCCGGATGCCTGCCTCGCGCTGGGTGTGCGCTTTGGATTATTCACGCTCGGCGGCGAGCGCTTCGTGCCCGCCTCGGCGAAGATGATCCATGTCGAAGTCGACCCGAAGGAAATCGGGCTGTTGCGTGACGTGACGGTGCCCGTGGTCGCCGACTCACGCGAGATGCTGAAGGCGCTGAACGCCGCGTCCGCCAAGATCAAGTCGTGGCCGGACCGCTCGGACTTCGTGCGGACCATCCGCGAGATGCGCAAGAAGCGGTTCTCGCAGTTCGACGAGGTGCTGAAGGGCACCAAGCCGCCTATCCATCCCATCCAGGCGGTCTCCGCGATGGTCGAGAACATGCCGAAGGACACGATCATCGTCGGCGACGGCGCGGAGGCCTATCACTGGATGAACGAGGTGATCGCGCAGAATACGCGGCGGCAGCTACATCACCCACGGTTTCCTCGGCACGGTCGGCATGGGGCTGGGCCTCAGCCTCGGCGCGCAGGTCGCCAATCCGGACCGGCGCGTGTTGTGCCTCGAAGGCGACGGCGCGGTCGGCTTTACCATCGCCGAGTTCGACACCATGGTGCGCCACGAATTGCCCATCGTGGTCATCATCATGAACAACCGGAGCTGGGCGGCATCCCAGCACTTCCAGGAAATGGTTTCGGGCGCGAACCGGGTGATCGGCACGCAGCTCTCGGACGCCCGCTATCACGATGTCGCGGAAGGCTTCGGCGCGAACGGCTACCACGTCACGGACATCAAGGCCCTCGCCCCAACGATCAAGGAGGCCTTCGCCAGCGGCAAGCCCTGCTGCATCAATGTCGAGATCGACCTGAAGCCCGCGCCGCCGGAACTCGGCATGCTGATGTCGCGCTAGTACGCGCTCGCGTCCGTCAGCGCCTTGATCTGCGCCTTGCTCAGCTCAAGCTTGGTCGCGGCGACCAGATCCTTGAGTTGCTTCAAGGTCGTGGCGCTGGCGATCGGGGCGGCGATGGCCGGCTGGGCCATCAGCCAGGCAAGCGCGACCTGCGCCGGGTTGGACTTCGTCTCGGCGGCGACGGCATCGAGCGCGCCGAGGATCTTGTAGCCCCGGTCGTTCAGCATGTCCTTGACCCGGTAACCGCGCGCCTTGCCTTCGGCATCCTCGGGCTTGCGGTATTTGCCGGAGAGGAACCCGCTCGCCAGCGAGAAATAGGGTATGACGCCGATATTCTCCGTCACGCAGAGATCCTGCAGCGGCCCCTCGAAGTCCTTGCGGTCATAGAGATTGTACCAGGGCTGGAGGGTATCGAAGCGCGGCAGACCGTTGGCCTTCGAAACCTTAAGGGCCTCGGCCAGACGCTCGGCGGAATAGTTCGACGCGCCGATCGCCCGGATCTTGCCCTGCTTGATGAGGTCGGCATAGGCGCCGAGGGTTTCCTCGAACGGCGTCTTCTCGTCGTCGCGATGGGCCTGATAGAGATCGATATAGTCGGTCTGCAGGCGTTTGAGCGACCGGTCGACGGCGCGCATGATATAGGCGCGGGACAGGCCTTCCTCGCCGGGCGCCATCTCGATACCGCATTTCGTCGCGATCAGGACCTTGTCGCGCTTGCCGGACTTCTTGATCCAGCCGCCGATCACTTCCTCGGAATCGCCGCCCTTGTTTCCGGGGATCCATTTCGAATAGACGTCCGCCGTGTCGATCATGTTGAGGCCGGACTCGACGAAGGCGTCCAGAAGCTTCGAGGCGAGCGGCTCCTTGAGCGTCCAGCCGAAAACATTGCCCCCGAGACACAGCAGTCCGGTCTCCAGGCCCGATTTCCCCAGTTTTCTCGTTTTCATGGCGGCTCCCCCTTCGCATTTCAATCGACCGATTGTCGGCCCGCATTGTCGGCGGCAGGCGAAGAACCGTCAACTGGGCCAATCGATTGCGCACCGTCTCGGGCGACGTCATGCCGCGCCCGAGACACCGCTGATTCGGCCCGATAGAAGGATCGGGCCGGCCACTCCGTCATTGACTTCTATGAGCCGCTACCACCACTTGCGTTAACGGAACCGCAAATCGGTACATTTATGTCCTTTGTGGGGGCGGGCACGGTTTCTGGCGATGCACTGGTGCGTTCTGTATAATCCGCGCGGCCCGAATGCCCCGGATTGGTTAACGCCGCCGGCGCTTGATTAACCGGCAGAGCAACGAAGAGGACGCAGTATTTTGGGTTCGGCGGCAACTTGGCGTGAATTCCTGCAATCGAAGCTTGTCCGTCGTACGGCGCGGCTCGTTCAGATCGCAATCTTTTTCGGCGTCCTCGCGCTCATCACCAAGCATCTGGCCGATATCGGCTGGAACGATATCTGGGCCGCCCTGCCGCGAACGCCCTGGTTCTACATCATCCTCGCCTGTGCCTATGTGACGATGCCGATCGCCGAGGTCTTCGTTTACAGGCAGATCTGGGACATCCCGATGTGGCGGCATCTTCCGGTGCTGTTCCGCAAGCGCGTGCTGAACGAAGGCGTGATGGGCTATTCCGGCGAGGCCTATCTTTGCCTCTGGGCCCACCGCCAGGCTCACCTTTCGGGCAGCAAGATCCTCTCGACCGTCAAGGACAACAACATCCTCTCGGCGATGGTCTCGACCTCGGCCGCGCTGTTGCTGTTTCTCGGCTTCATGATCACGGGCAAGCTCTCGGACGTCACCGGCGGCGACGTTTCGAACAACTGGGCGCTGGTCGCGATGCTGTCGGTCAGCGTGATGCTGATCCCGATCGCCATCAAGTTTCGCAAGCACCTGATCGCCCTGCCGAGATCCAAGGTCCGCAAGGTTCTGACGGTTCATGCCGTCCGCCTGCTGACCCAGGAGAGCCTGCAGGTCTGCTACTGGATGGTCGTACTTCCCTTCGTACCGTTGAGCGCCTGGCTGACCTTCACGGCGGCCCAGATGCTGCTCACCCGCGTGCCGCTGCTTCCAAACAAGGATCTCATGCTGCTCGGCCTCGGCATCACGCTCGCCAGCGTCGTCAACGTGCCAAGCACGGCCGTGACGGCCCTGTTCCTCGCGGCCGGCGCCACGACCCAGATCCTGCACCTCATTGTTTTCTTTGTCACAGCACCGATCCGCACACCAAAAGCGGAATTGCCGGAGCCGACGACCCAGATCCAGTCCTGACGCCTCGGGCCTGGCGCCCTGAGGGATCTCACCTAACGGCCAAGCGGGAGGCCTGCCATGAAACTGACGTCCTTCACTCGAGACGGAGTGCCCGGATTCGGAGCGGTTGTCGAAGGTGGTATCGTCGACCTGACCGGGCGGATCGACGGAGCGAATACGCTCACGGATCTCCTCGACAAGAACGCGTTGGAAAAGGCGCGCGACTATGTCGCCGGCCGCCGCCCGGATTTCGGCCTCGAAGCGATCCGTTTCCTCCCCGTCATTCCCAAATCCGAGCAAGATCATCTGCGTCGGGCTCAATTATCTGGAGCACGCCGCCGAGGCCAGCATCAAGGTCGGGGAATATCCGGTGATCTTCCACCGTTACCCCGAATTGATGACGGGCCATGGCGAACCGCTCATCCGGCCGAAAGTTTCGACCAAGCACGATTACGAAGGTGAACTCGCGGTCATCATGGGCCGTACCGGGCGGCACATCCCGAAGGAAAAGGCGCTCGATTACGTCGCCGGCTATGCCTGCTTCAACAATTCCAGCATCCGGGACTGGCAGTTCCACACCAACCAGTACGGCATGGGCAAGAATTTCGTCGGAACGGGCGGTTTCGGTCCGTGGATGGTGACGGCGGACGAAATCCCGGATTACCGGAAACTGACGCTGGAGACTTTTGTCAGCGGTGAAAAGATGCAGGAAGGCCATCTGAGCGACCTCGCCTTCGACATCCCCTATCTCATCCACTACGTAAGCCAGGCCATGCCCTGGCATCCCGGCGACGTTTTGGTGACCGGTACCCCGTCGGGTGTCGGCTTCGCCCGGAAACCACCGCGCTATCTCCATGATGGAGACATCGTGGAGGTTCGGGTCGACGCCATAGGATCGCTCGAAAATCCGGTAATCGACGAGGCCTAGAGGCGTTCGAACGCCCTGCGGCAGGATCAAACGACTCCGGTTTTTGTTGTTATATCAACAATATGCGCCCTTATCGCGAGGTCTGCCGGCGGTGGCGCGGCTGGCGTAATGGCCCTCGACCTTAATGCGCCATAGCGAAAATTTTCGGTCCGTTCACGGATGCTTTAGACCAAGTGTTATAATATGGATTTGATATTATAACAGTGCTTCCGCAGGCCCTTTTAGTGGCCTAATCGATGAAGCGGTATGCCTGCGGAACCATGTTATGCGGCATTTCGGCGCAGGAATCATAGGCTTTGCGGCGCTGCAGCGATCTTTTCGCCTTAATTTTTGCGGAAA
The DNA here is from genome assembly GCA_963822835.1 of uncultured Alphaproteobacteria bacterium. GTDB lineage: Bacteria > Pseudomonadota > Alphaproteobacteria > CAVTAV01 > CAVTAV01 > CAVTAV01. The sequence goes on from CAWGIZ010000001.1 coordinate 127,334, forward strand.
GCGTTGGCTTGGGAGGCGACCCGCGAGTATTTCGGTTTCAGACGAATATAGGGTTCAAATCCGCACGGAAATTCATTAGGGTTTGTGCAGTGGCTCACTGGCTCTGTCCCGCAGCATCGGGAATTTGCATGGTGGGACTTGGGGCAAGAGCTAATTGAGTTGGGTCGAACGAGTTATGGATACGGAAGAACGTTACCCTTGGGATGATCTTGCTTCGGTTGAAAAGTCACTCAATGTGGAACAATTTCCAGCGTTTTGGCTGACTGCGCTATCGGGCCTCGTCCAGAAGAACCTCACGCGATATTATCTTGAGCCCTATGGCCTGGGTCTTCCCGAGTGGCGGGTCCTGTGCTTCGTCGGGAGCCACCGAACGGTGTCGCTTCGCGAAGTGAACAAGCGCTCGTGGATGGACAAAGGCCAGATCAGCCGGGTTTGCGACACGCTCGAGAAGCGCGGCCTGATCAAGCGCACGCCTGATCCGAGCCACGGCCGGCGCCACGTGTTGTCGATCACCGAAGACGGCGAGAAGCTCTATACCGAGGTCATGCCGATCGCGCGGCGCCATCAGGCGAGCCTGCTGACGGTGCTGACCAAGCGGGAACGCCGCGTTTTGTACGAATGCTTCGGCAAGATCGAGCAGGCCGCATCGGCGATCGGTCTGATCAATCGGGCATCTCACCGGATCTCCGATGACGCCGCGGCATCGCCGGATCTCGACGAAGAGCCGGACGACGACGAGACGAAGACCGGCCGGGTCAAGCGCAGGGCCTGATTCGCGCCATTTCGGAATTTTCCGGCGTCAGCCGAGCCATCCAGCGTCCCGCAGCAGCCGGACGACGCTGGAGACAATCACCAGTATTCCGACCGCGACCATCATTCGCCGTCTCGGCACCCGATGGGTGAAACGGGCAGCGATCGGTGACGCTATGATCGCCCCGATGATCAGCCCGGCCACGGCATGGACGACGCTGTCCAGCCCGGTTTGATGCGCGAGCATGGTGAAAACCGTCACGGCCACGATCGTTTCGGCCATATTGCCGGTGCCGACCGCGTGGCGCGGCTCAACGCCCATCGCGATCAGCCCGCTGGTCACCAGCGGCCCCCAAACGCCCGAGATCGCTTCCAGGATCCCGCCGGCGAACCCGACCGCGGCGACGCGCGGCCCCGAGATGCGATGCGTCTTCTCGTGCAATGCGCGCCAGACGATATAGATGCCGACACCGACCAGATAAGCGCTCACGATAGGCCCGACGATATGCGTGATCCGGTAGCTGATCAGGGAAGCGCCGAAAATGCCGCCGATGAGCCCGGCGATGCCGAGCATCAGGAACAACCGCCAATCGACATTCTTGTACCAGGCATGCGACAGCCCCGACGCAATGCCGGTGAAAATCTTGGCGCCGTTCACCGCCGCGCTCACGACCGCCCTCGGGAAACCGATGACGGTCATGACGGTCGAGGACACGACCCCGAAGCCCATGCCGAGGACGCCATCGAACATCTGCGCGATCAACCCGATCGCGAAGAACATCCAAGTCTGCGGGTCTGTCAGAATGTCCATCGCTAGACGAACGCATGACCGGAACCTATTTAACATTATATTTTCGTAAATATAATATAATTCACAATCTATTATGACAAAATAGGGCGCACAACAGGAATCTTGAGCCCGCCATCTCGGGCGCATTCATATGGAATGGATTGAATGAGGTGCGGAAAGGACGTGCCCGACGGGCCGGTCAGTAATCCCGCTTCCACTTCAGGCCGACCCGGCTGCCCTGCTGGGGGCTGACATCGCTTTCGACCGATAGATGTTTGGTGAGCCCGACATCGACCCCGACTTGCTCCTGGCTTCCGTCCGGCGCGGTCTCAACCTCGAGATAGATATTCTTGCCGATATATTTGCCGCCGGTGATGGTGGTCGACCCGATGCCGCCGCCCGGCTGACCCGCGCCGATCTGCAGGACATCCAGCCCCACGGCCGAGCGCGCCGAGCCCAGAAGCCCGCCACCGGGCTTGCCGAGCCCACGGACGGCATCGGCGAGCTGCACCGCCTGCAACGGCGTCAAATCCGCGACGCTGGCGCCGAACAGGATGCGAGACAGGATCTCGTCCTGCGGATAGGACGGCGTCGACGACAGCGCGATCTTGGGCGCCGAGCTGGCCCCGGTGATCTGCACCGTGGCCGTCAGGTCCTGAACCTCGTAAACCGCCTGAAGATTGAGATCCGGATCTATCTTCTTGCCGCCCTGGAACGAAACCTGGCCGCGTTCAAGACTGAAATTGCGGCCTGCGAATTTGAAATTGCCACGCACGACATTGAAGGTGCCCACGATTGCAGGATCGGCCATCGGGCCCGTAACCTTGAGATTGCCCTTCCACTCGGAGTCGAGGCCGCGCCCCCGGATGAAAGCCTGGCCCGGCACCTGAACGTCGATATCCAGCGTCGTCCCGGTCGACGTGTCGGCCGCGCCCTCGGTCTGCGGCTTTTCGATGACGGCGCCATCGGTACCGATCTCGGTGACCTCGCAGCTTGACGACGTCCGGATTCGACATGTCGACCAGGATCGCTTCCACGCTATCCGTGCGGATCTTGCCCTTCAGCTCGGAGGACTTGCCTTCCTTGGTGAAGGTCAGGTTACCGCTCGCCACCGCGGTAACGTCGGTTCGCCGCACCAGCTTGGCCTTGTCCGCCGTCACCTCCAGCTTGATCGGGAAGTTGGCGGCGGGATCGAGCCCCAGTGTGCCGTTGGCCGTCACCTTGCCGGAACCGCCATCGGTGGCGCTCGCGTCGATCAGCCGGACCTCATGGCGGGTGGCTTCGAGACGGAGGGCAAGCTTGTCGAGCACGGTGCCCATTTCGAGATTCACATAGCGTCCGTCCTGGAGCGAAATATCGCCCGTCGCCGTCGGATCGCCGATGGTTCCCGAGAGGGTCAAGGCCGCGTCCATCCGCCCCTCGAAGCAATTGGGTGTCGGGGCCGAACGCGTTCCAGAACGGGCCGACATCCGCGTTCCAGGAAACCTTGCCGGTAAGCCGGCCGTCGTCCGGCAAATCGAATGCGCCGGATTTGGAGTCATAATTGAGCGGCATCGCGGCGTTGACCGCGATCTTCGCATCGCCCTGCCCGGTGAAATTCCCGTTCAGCTTCAAGCCGTCGTCGTGCCAGTCGGCATTGAGCGTGCCGTCGAACTGATCGGGTCCGGAATCGCCGGGGCTCAGGGCGAGGCCCGCAACCTTAAGTCTGGCCTGACCCGAATGCCGGTCCGGCCCGATCTCGACATCGGCCGTCCCCGAAAGTTCGCCTCCGGCCGGGCTTCCCGACGTCAGAACGTTGAAGGCGGCCAAGGGAAGGTCGGCGAGCTTGATCCGGCCATTCAATATGCCTTGCGCCCGCTCCAGCGATAGGTCGGCATGCCCCGCGCCGATTTGCAGGGATGTCGGCTTCAGGGACAATCCGCCCTCGGACATCGTAAGCATCGCAGGCTTGACCAACGCGAACTCGGTCGTCCGGTGCTTGCCGCTCAATGTCGTCAGATCGACATGCTTCTCGGCCGTCGCCCAGTCGGCTGTGCCGGCGGCGCTCAGCGTCAGTGGTCCGCGATAATTTCCGGCCGCATCGATCTTGTAATCAGCGCCACGGAAATTCGTGTTCCCTTTTACGGACAACGTATCGAATGCGATCTCGCCATAGGAAAGTCCATCCGCCTCCAGCGAGAGGGGCACGCCTTGCGACAATTTCGCGATATCGCCGCCGGTTGCGGCCGTGAGGTGCTTCACGAAGACGCGCTTGCCACCCTCCGGCGTCAGGGAAAAGTCATTCGCCTCGATATGTCCCGTCGCACCCTGCTGACCACCGATATCGCTGAACGCGATCTGAAAGGTTGCCGCGCCGTGCAGGTCCTGAGCAATGAGTGCCGAGACTGCATCGAGGGAGGCGAACTCTCCGTCCAGCGTACCGGTCGCCGGACCGCCCTCCAGAGGGATATTGAGACTGCCCTTGAGCGAACCACCCGCGGCCGTCACCCGAAGATCCTTGAGCGCCAGGCGATCGGGATTCTGCGACCGGGAGATTTGGGTCGCCGCCTTGACCGTGCCGGCGGGTCCCGTGAAGGCGACATCCAGCGATGCCGGATTGCGTCTCGACATCCTTCAGCGTGAGCGACGCCTTGAGCGATTTGAGCCTGGTGCCAGACACGGTTAGCGACGGCGTGCTCACGGCGAGTGTCGAGTTCACCATGCTCCCCGACGGGGCGGTCGCAAGCGTGATGTCGATGGGCGATCCGGCGAGCTTGATTCCGGCAAGGTCCGAGAACGCGGCAGGATCGGCGATCCGGGCGTTGAGATTGCCGCGGATCGTTTGCGGATCGAGGCCCAGCTCGACGTCGCCGGAGGCCGTTATCTTCGGATGCTCCAGATCGAGCTTGGCGAATTTCAGCCTCTGCCCCTCGGGCACGTAGACAACGGAAGACTGGAGCCTCGCCGGCTGCTTCAGAAACGCCGCCACGGCGGGTCCGGCCATCGGTAATCCGCGCAGCTCGGCAGTAAGCCGGCCGTTCAGCATCGTCGAAGCCTCGCCGGAGAGATTGACGCCACCCGCGAAGTTCGCCGATGCCCAGTCGGACCGCAGCATCAGATCGCCAAAAGACAGGCGCTGGATCTTGCCGTGATAGGCACCCTTCGTTCGCATCAGAAGATCGGACGGCGGACTGACGCGGCGCCCCGTCCTTCGGCGTGAAGGTGAGCTTGGCGACATTCGCCGACGCATCGAAAGTGAAAAGCGTGGCGGGATCGCCGGTATCGAAGTCGAGCTCGGCCGCAAGGCTCGTCCGGCCGCCGGAGAAACCCTCGCCTTCCAGGCTGGGCATGCCCGCCGTAATCTCGACATAGGGTGCGCTCACATGTCCACGCAGATGGGCGTTCAGCGAAAGGCTCGGCGAGGACAGGGGATCCAACAAGGCCGCGCGCACCTCGGCGCTGGCCGGAGTTCAATGCGAGCGCCATGTCGATGGAGCCATCGGGGAGATCCAGCGACCCATTGGCGACGAGCGAGGCGCCGGCCGACTTCAACGTCGTGTCGCTGAAGGTAAGGCTTCCGTTGTCCGCGACCGCAAATTCGATGTCGAAATCGTAAGGCGGCGCGCCGATCCGCGCGAGCCGCCCGCTGACCGGCGGCGGCATGGTCACGCGGCCCTTTATGGCGAAACGGGGCATCTCGTTGCCGAAGGCCTTGATCGTGGCGTCGAGACGGCCATCCGGCCCGAGCGCGGCCTTGGCCTTGCCGTTCCAGCTCATCAGCGTGCCGTCGCCCGACACGTCGACATCGAACGGCCCCTGCTCGGCAACGCCGATCAGGCGGGAAACGAGACCGCCTTTCGCCTCGTGCGCATGGACATCGAGATCGAGCGTTTCGTCATCGGGATTGGCATGGATCCGGGCGGTAAGCCGCGACCCGCCAGGCCCGCCCTGGATGGCATCGAGATTGAAGTGAATGCCGTCGCCCATCCCGTAACGGGCGGAGCCGTCGGCGCGCAACGGCTCGACATTACCTTCGGTCAGCGCCGAACCGAGTTTCATGTCGACCGATGCCTTCGCGATCTCGATACCGATATCCGGCAGACGGAACGGCGTGCCGGTTTGTCCGGCGGCGGCCGGCTCGGCGCTTTCCGGGCGATGGGGCAAACGCTCTAGCATCGCATCCGAAATGCTGAGCGAAGTCGACCTCGACGGTCTTGAAAAGAAGTCTCCAGGGCCGCCAAGCAACCTCAGCGGTGCCGATGTCGAGCCAGGGGCCATCCGCGTCCGACGCGATGACATCATGCAGAACGATAGTGCCGGGAAGACGGCCTTCGAGCTTACCGATCCTGAGCGTCAGCGCGTCGCTTCCAACAGCCTTTTCGATCTCGGCCGCGATCCGCTTATGCGCCCAGGATGTCTGCAACACGCCATAGGCAGCGGCGCAAGCGATGGCCGCGAGACCGAGTGTCCCGCCCACGGCGATAAGCGACAGACGAAGGGGACGCGACATCGCCATGTCAGAAGGCCTGACCGATGCTGATATAGAACTCGACGTGATTGTCGATTCCCGGCCGGCGGTTTACCGGAAACGCGAAATCGAGCCGCAAAGGACCTGCCGAGGTGTGGTATCGCAGCCCCAGGCCGGCGGCCCAACGAAGCGGGGCCGAGAAATCCGGATGACCGAGTCATAGACATTGCCGGCGTCGACGAACGGCACGATCCCGATCGCCTCGCTGACCCGGACGCGAAACTCTCCGCTGAACTCGACGACCGAGCGCCCGCCAACCGGATCGCCGGCCGAAATCCAGGGGCCCGACCCGCTGGTAATTGTATCCGCGGATGGACCCGCCGCCGCCGGCATAGAGCCGCTTGGTGGCCGGAATCCGCGCCGTGCTGGAACCGGAAATCGAGCCGAGCCTGGTCCTGAATGCGATGACATAGCGCTTGTCGCTGATCGGAAAATAGACCGACCCATTGAACTCGCTGACGACGAACATGTCGTGGCCATGGCCGAAGCTCAGATAGGGCGTGACCGACAAAGCCGCCCGCAGTCCCCTGGTCGGATTGAGCACATCGTCGCGGAAATCGTAACGGACCGTCGCGGGCAGTCCGAGCAGCTCGAACAAGGTATGGCCGGTATCGTCCTTGATGTCCGTGATCTCGCCCGACACGCCGAGGGAGCCGCGCAGGTGCTTGGCAAGCCGGCGATCCAACGCCACCAGACCGGACGCGCCTGTGCTGGTATAGGCGTCGGTGTTCTCGTGCAGGGCCGACGAGGTGATCCTCAAATTCTGATCGAAACGCAGGAAGTCCGGGATCTGGAAATCGCCGGTCACGCCCTGGCGCAGCTCCGACGCCTCACCGGTAACTCTCAGGCGCTCTCCGCCGCCGAGAAGGTCGCGGCTCTCCCAGAATGCCGTCCCGCCGAAACCCTCGCTCGTCGAATAGCCCACCGAGCCGCCGATGCTGTGATGCTTCGCTTCTTCCGCATGAACGAGGATCGGCACATGGCCGTCGGCGGTCGGCTCGGAGGCCTTTTCCACGCTGACCGACTGGAAAAGCCCTTGCGTGGCAAGCTTGGTGCGGAACTGATCCAGCAGGTTGGCGTCGTAAATGTCGTCCTTTTTCCACGGCACGCGGCGCGTAACGAATTTCTTCTTGAGTTTTGTAAGCCCGGTGACGGTAACCTCTCCGAAGCGCGAGAGAGGTCCAGGCTTGACGTCCACGGTGACGCTGACCGTGCGCGAGCGGTGATCCACCACCACTTTGCGATCGACGGCCTCGGCATAGGGATAGCCGTGGCGCGTAAGGCTATTAACGATGCGGCCCTCGTATTCGACGATCATCGGCGCGCGGGCCCGCATGCCGAGCGGCAGCATCGGAGTCTTCGCGCCTTTCGGCGCGGTGCTCTCCGTCTTGCCGTCGGAGACATATCGAACGTCATATTCGCTGAGCGTATAAGCGGGGCCCGGCTCGATCGTGACCGTAACCCTGACCGGCGTCTGGTCCTGCGCGATGGCATAACGGACATGGCCATCGTAATAGCCCTCCGATCGCAGGACCTCATTGATATTCGCCATGTCGTCCCGGGCGCGGCGATCGACGCCGGAGAGCGTCGGCGGGGGTTTGTTCTCGAAGGTCTTGAGCCGGGAAACCGAATTTATGATGTCCTGAAGAGCGCCTTTCGCGCCTTCGAAACGCACGGAATATTTCACCAAAGGCTCGGACGCGCCGTTCCCCGCAGCCGCCATGACCGAACAAGGCAAGGCGGACGAGAAAAGGATGATAATGCCCAAAAGGCGAAGGCGCCGACGCACGGTCTCGGCTATGAAATTCGGGCGGACGATAATGGCCTCAACCTGTCTTTCTGTTATTGCCGTTGCACAAGACACGAACACCGGAATCTGTTCAAGTCATGGCAAGGGGACGGTCGCCGGCGATTTTCGTGGAAAAAGGGAGAAAAACTCGCCGTCTCATGGTGTTAACATGCTTTGGCGGGGTAATCCGTAGCGTCCGGGACCGCCCGGACAGGCTTTTCGCAGGAGAGTTGCAGCGCCATGCCGCCGACAATTCGCCGGAACCATCATCCGGGTGACGGGGGATGAAGAAGACCATCTTTCTCCTTCATCGTTATCTCGGCCTGCTGCTCAGCCTGATCATGACGGTCTGGTGCCTGTCCGGCGTCGTGATGATGTATGTCGGCTACCCGGCACTCTCCGAGGCGGTGCGGATCGACGCTTTGCCGCCTCTGTCCTTGAACGGCTGCTGCCGGATTCCCGATGAGACGCCCGATCTCTCCGGTATCGGCCTCCGGTCCTTCGACATCGAAATGTTCGACGGAAGGCCGAGCTTGCGGCTCACCGACGGCTTCGGACCCGTTGCGATCGTCGATCTGACCACCGGCGATTGGCGCACCGAGATCTCGATGGCTGACGCGCGCCGGGCCGGGGCGGCCTTCCTCGGAGTGAGCGCGGCTAAGGCGGCATCGCTTGAAGTCCGGTCCATCGATCACGATCAGTGGACCGTGTCGGAAGAGTTCGATAAAGATCGGCCGCTGTTCAAGATCGCCGCCAACAATTCCGCCGGCACGGAGCTCTATGTCTCCAGCAGCACCGGCAAGGTCGTTCAGAAGACGACGCGTCGGCAGCGCGGATGGAACTGGGTCGGCGCCGTTCCGCATTGGATGTATTTCACGGAGCTTCGGCACTCGCCGGAGACCTGGAGCCAGATCGTCATCGGGGCGTCGCTGCTCGGCATCTTTCTGACCGTTACGGGCCTCTGGTACGGCATCACTCAGGTTCGGTTTAACGGTGCCGCTCGATGGACACCGTACCGGGGGCTGCGTTTCTGGCACCATCTGGCCGGGCTGCTCTTCGGGATCCTCACGCTGGCCTGGGTTGCGAGCGGCCTCCTGTCGATAAATCCCGGCGGCTTGCTGATCGGTCAGGGCGCGGGCGCCGAAACGGCCCGGCTGAGGCATCTCGATCTCACGTCCGACGACGCCCTGGCGGTTGCGCGACGCCTTGCGGCGAAGGGGATCGCGAACAGCGTAAAAAGGATCGCGGCGGCGCCGCTCGACGGACATCTCTATCTGCTGGAATGGACAACGACCGGCATGGGCCGGCTCGACGGCGACACGCTTCTCCCGGCCCCGCTATCGCCCACCGCGCTGCCCGACCTTGCCGCCCGGCTTCAGCCGGGGAAGTCGATCGCGCAGCAGGGCCTGATATCGACCCCGGACGCCTATTATTTCGGCCTGACGGAACGGCCGACGCTGCCTGTCTATCGCGTCATCCTCGGCGACGCGGACCGGACCCGATACTACCTCGATCCCCGAACCGGCCGGCTGCTGCAAAAGACCGACGGCAACGACCGGCTTTATCGCTGGCTGTTTGAAGCCGTTCACCGGTGGGACTTCTCCGCCGCGTTGCGGAGAAGCGTTTTATGGGACGCGGTGATGCTGGTCCTGATGGCGGGTGTCGGCACGGTATGCCTGACGGGCGTCTATATGAGCTATCGCTATCTCTTCAGGCGCCGCAAGAGCCAGCGGGCCTAGCGCTTACTTGTCTGGGAATTGCTTCAGTTCCGGGGCATTCCAGATCTTGTCTGAATCGAGCGGTGTGGCCTGAATGAGACGGGCTTCCATGTTCAACTGCTTCATGGCCTCGACGACATAGAGCGCTTCGTAGGCTTTCGCGTTCGATGTCTTGGTCTCGAGATCGGCCAGCGACGACGGGTCGGTCATTTCTTCCGCTACCTGACGCACCGCGACATCCCGCGTTCCGGCGATGACGATGAACCGGTTGCCGGTCGGCCCCAGGAAGGTCGACGCATAGCCGTAGTCCCGGCTGGCGCCATCGCCCTGCTCGAAATAATTGACCTGGCTGAAATAGGTCTTCTTCGACTTGTTATCGATGATCTCGTCGAATGAATCGCCAACCGCGTAACGGGAGCCGGCGAAGACGACGTTCTGCAGCATGTCGAGCCCGCTCAGATAGCCGACATAGACGATGTGGTCGGCCTTCATCATGTCCGGCGTTACTTCGGACGCCAGCATGATCCGGACGCGCGTGCGCGCCTGACCGGGTTCGTTCAGCACGGGCAGAATATCGTCGAGCGCATAGGCGACCGAAATCGGCAGATACCGCAGCCCGACATCGACATAATTGTCCATCTTCTTCGGGTTGTTCATGAGGAACGCGTAGAGATCCTCGCGGGAGTTGATCGAGAACTCGCGAACCAGACGATGCACGTTCATCGTCTGATCGGTTTCTCCGAAGATGTAATAGTCACCGACGGCGACGATGATCGGCCGATGATCCTGCAGAACGGCGGACCAGATCGCGCTCTCGCGTACCTTGGTGAAGGGATCCGTCGGCGGCGTCGGCCAGGCCACCCGCCAGATCGCGGCATTCGCGGCAATGAGGCACAGGAGTCCCGCCGCGATCAGCGCATACCAGCGCCGGGTCCGCGGCGGCCGGTCGGATTCTGAAATCCTCTTCGAGGCCCTCGTCCGCCGGTCCCATCGGACGGACGTCGAGGCGGTATTCGCCTTTAGGGATCGTGAGACGCGCCTGCTCTTCCCGGCCGAGGCCCTCGTAATACTCGTCCAGCTTCTTGCGCAACCGGTGAACATAGACGCGCACGGACGCATCCTGCGAAATATCGAGCTCTTCAGTTCGCCCGAAGACATCCACTGCGATGTCGATTTCACGAGGTGTAACGTTACGCTTGGAGCAATCGACAAGAAAATCGAAGAGACCGCGCGTCAGCTTGGAACGCCCGAGCGCATTACTCGCCCAAATCTGCTCGGCCTGCTGAAGCAGCAGTTCCATCTCCTCCGGCCTGGTCCCCTGAGCGGATACGTCCAATCAAAAAACTCCCGTTAACAGCAAAGCCGTAACGCAGGAAATATTCCAGTGGCAACAGTAATTTATCAACTGCGCCCGAAAGAAAGACAATAGGCCTGCATTTTGACATGTCAAATTAGATGTTCGAAAGGCGAGGCGACCGGCCCTCACCGAACTCCGGCAAACCTTCGCCAACTGTAACGTTTACTTTCCGGAGATCAGGGTCTTGAGGTGAGCCGCCACGACGATGAAGACCACCAAGGCGATGAACTGAACACCGAGATAGGGGAACAGCCGAACCTTTCCGAACTCGGTCGGACGGCGGCCCATGAAATTGGCCAGCAACATGACCGCAAGCGCGCTCGCCATCACTATCAAGGTCACCGTCATCGTCATCGCAAACACCCGGAAATGAGCAGAAATCGCATTATTAGGAGTGCGTTAATCTTGTTCACCTAAACCGCAAAGACCGTAGTTCCAACGGGTTGGCCGGGATAGCACGGCCCGATCCTGTTCGAAAGTGACTTTGCGATGAAGACGACCGGAGGTCTCGACAAATCTGTGGAAGGTGAAGGAAGCCTGGTCCTGGTGGTCGGCCCAAGCGGCGCTGGGAAAGACAGCCTCATCGATGTCGCGCGCGACGTTCTGCGGCACGATGATCAATTCGTGTTCCCTACCCGCATGATCACGCGCCCGGCGGACGGCATCGGTGAACGTCACGTCCAGATCTCCCAGGCCGGTTTCGAGCAGATGAAGAGATCGGGCGCCTTTTTCCTCTCGTGGCAGGCCCACGGGCATTGCTACGCGTTACCGGCGGACATCTACAAGCACCTCAGGGACGGCCGAGTCGTCGTTGCGAACGTATCGCGGCAGATCATAGAAGAGGCCAAGGCGATCGCGGCGAACGTGTCTGTGGTCTATGTCACGGCGCCCAAGGACGTGATCGCCAACCGGCTGGAACGGCGGAACCGCGAGGATTCACAGCAGATCAAGGCGCGGCTCGAACGCTACGACTTCGACGCCGGGGCTCCCGGCAGCTCGGTGACCATCGACACCTCGGATCCCACCGAGGACGGATTGCAGCGGGCCGCCGCCCGCCTGATCGGCCTGCTCGGCGCCGCCGCTGTGCCGGCCTCCGCAACCTTGGCCGGCCACCGATCGGGCCGCGAAGGCTCCGGCGTTACTCACCAATAAGATGCAGCAGGACCGACCGGCTTTGTGGCCGGAAGCGGTGCTCGAAAACATAGAGCCCCTGCCAGGTCCCGAGGCCTAGCCTGCCCCGAACCACCGGAATTGCCAGGCAGGTCTGCGTCAGCGCGGCACGGATATGGGCCGGCATGTCGTCGGGCCCCTCGGCGCGATGCCGGAACAACGTGTCACCGTCCGGCACGAGGCGGGTGAGAAACCGGTCCAGATCGGATTGCACGTCCGGATCCGCATTTTCCTGGATCAGCAACGACGCGGATGTATGCCGGATGAAAACCGTCAAAACGCCCTCGGACATACGCTGCGCACTAACCCATTCGGCTAGTTCCGGCGTGATTTCCGTAAGGCCCCGTCCGGGCGTATCGACGGCCAGACTATGGGTCGTTTGACGCAACGCCATTCTTTTGCCGCGTTCCAGGTGCTATGAAGCGTCCCTAAACAGTGCCTGTTCGTGGCCCGATTAGTCCCTTCGGGCCCAAGTTGCTTAAGGGTTGAGAAAGAACCTGACGATATTGTTCGTTCACGTCAAATCTCGACAGATCGCCGATTATCCCTGTATTCCGCAAGCCTAACGAACATGACCGATATTCTCATTTTCATGGTCACGCGGACGTGTCTCACGGAAGGTCGGGCAACTCCCTCGGTTTGACAGCAAAAGAATTTTGGCGGCCCATCGCCGTCGGTCGGAGCAGAAGTCTTAAGGAAGGCTGGTTAACGTCCATGGAAGCAACTCACAAGTTCACCCCCGCAGAGCAGACGGCGGCCGTCACGATGCCGTCCGAAACGCGGGTTGCGGTTATCGGCCTCGGCTATGTGGGATTGCCCCTCGCGCTGGGCATTGCCCGTCATTTCGACGTGATCGGCTTCGACATCAACAAGAAGCGTGTCGGCGAACTGAACGACGGTGTGGACCACACCGGCGAAGCGACCGGCGCTGCCCTCAAGAGCAGCACGGCCTTGCTGACGGCGGATACCGAGATGCTGAAAGGCATCGAGATCTTCATCGTCACCGTTCCGACGCCGGTCGACGAGAACAATGTTCCCGATCTGAAGCCTGTGAAGTCCGCCTGCAAGACGGTCGGTAAATATCTGTCGAAGGGCTCGATCGTCGTTTTCGAAAGCACGGTCTATCCGGGCGTGACCGAAGACATCTGCGGCCCTCTTCTGGAAGAGGTTTCCGGCCTGAAATGCGGCGAGGATTTCTTCCTCGGCTATTCCCCGGAGCGCATCAATCCGGGCGACCGCGAACATACCGTCGACCGTATCACCAAGGTGATCGCGGGCCAGACTCCCGAAGTGACCGAGAAGCTTGCGGCGCTTTACGGCGCGGTGACCAGCGGCGGCGTGTTCCGCGCGGCCAACATCAAGACCGCCGAAGCCGCCAAGGTGATCGAGAACTCACAGCGCGACATCAACATCGCCTTCGTCAACGAGATCACCATGATCTTCCAGAAGCTCGGCCTTTCGGTGTTCGACGTGCTCGATGCCGCCGGCAGCAAATGGAACTTCCTGAAATTCAGCCCGGGCCTTGTCGGCGGCCATTGCATCGGCGTCGATCCCTTCTATCTCGCGCATCGCGCGTTGGAGATCGGCCATAACCCGGAGGTCATTCTCGCGGGACGCCGGATCAACGACAGTTTTGGCGATTTCGTCGCCGACCGCGTTTCCGGCCTGCTCTCCCCGAAGTCGCGTGTTCTGGTTCTCGGCCTGACCTTTAAGGAAGACGTGCCCGACCTTCGTAATTCGAAGGTGATCGATGTCATTCGCGGGCTCGAGAAGCGTGGACACAAGGTCGACGTTCACGATCCGCTCGCGGATGTCGAGGAAGCGGAACACGAATATGGCGTGAAGCTGTTGCGCCGTCTCGCGGATATCGGCGAAGCGGCCGCCCACGAGCCCGAGAAGCGCAAATCGACCGAAGACCGGCGTTACGATTGTGTCGTCGGTGCGGTATCCCACAAGGCGTACCGGGAGTTTCCGCGCTCCGGCCTCAATCACCTGATCAAGCCGGGCGGTCTGCTGGCCGACGTCAAAGGCATGTGGCGTCAGGTCGACCTGCCGGCGAATATCCGCCGCTGGCAACCCTAGGGCCGGTCCTTCCGACACAAAACGAGAACCGCAACTTCCCGCTGAGCCTTTGAGCCGTGCCGGACCAAAGGTTGTGTCTGCCCCTTTGCCATTGCTAAGCTCCATTCAACCGGCATCGTCCAAGTGGCCGCGCCGGCAAGCGTACGTCCAGTTGCGGCTCATCTGATTTGGATGGAGGGACGCGGAATGGGAAATCCACGCAGGGCCATTGGACTTTTCGTCATCGGATTGATGCTCTTTGCCGGCACCGCTCGCGCTGACGATCTTTTCGATCCGTGGATAAGCGGGACCGACTCGCACGAGCCTGCCTTGCAGGTGCAACGTCTGGACGGGGACACCTACGTAATCCGCCAGTCGTTTCATGCCACGCCGCAGGCACCCTTTCTCTATCTGTTATTCGGTAGCGATCGCGCGTTGCTTTTGGACACGGGCGACGGAGGAACCAAGGTTCGTCCGGTGATCGATGGGCTGATCGAGGATTGGCGAACGGAACATAATCTTGAGAAGCTTCCTCTGGTCGTCGCGCATACCCACTCTCACAGCGACCATCACAAAGGCGATAACGAGTTCGTCGGTCGCCCGCTCACAACGCTCGTCGGCCTAACGCCGAACGATGTAGCAGGGTTTTTCAAAATCGCGCACTGGCCAGAGGATATTGTGCAGTTCGACCTTGGCGGTCGGATACTGGACGTCATTCCCGCACCGGGCCACGAGCCGGCTCACATCGTGCTCTACGATCACCGGACCCGGATACTGTTCACTGGGGACGTATTGCTCGCCGGGCACGTGCTGATTCCGTTCGATCAAATCGAAACGTTCCGCAAGAGCGTCTCACGTCTCCAAGCCTTTGCCGCGGCAAGGAACGTCGCATATATTCTCGGAACCCATATCGAGATGACGTCCGCTCCCGGCAAGGAATACGGCTTCGACGTAACCTCGCATCCTGACGAGCATGTGCTCGAACTGCCACCCTCGGCCTTGGCGGAACTCCAGTCCGGGCTCGAAAGGCTAGGCAACTCCCAAGAACCGCAGGTACATGACGATTTCATCATCACTCCAGTTCCGCCTGCAGTGATGGAGCCCTATGAATATCATGGCTGAAGCCAAAGCCCTGAGCCCACAGATTAGGGGGCCGGTTTATCCGCAGTCACTCCATTCCACGGAGCAGGCACGAGGGCATCAGTTCGGCCTCTGAGATAGTAGCTGATAAGCGCCACCCACTCGCGGCCGGCCTCGTCGAGCTTGTCGAGATTGACGCCGAACGCAAACGAGGTGTTCGGCCGAAAATAACGGGCCTCTTTGAAGTCTACCGGACACGGCACGATGTCAGTCCACCCCGCCTTCCGGAAAGACCCCATGGCGCGGGGCATATGAGCGGCCGAGGTGACGAGAATCCAGGTTTCGCCGGGTTTGGGATCGACGAGTTTCCTGGTCAGCACCGCATTGTCGTACGTGCTGTGCGACTGGTCCTCAAGGGTTACGCGGGCGAGATCTATGCCCTGCTGCCGGAAGAAAAGGCGCGCAACATCAGATTCGGAAAACCGGCGCCGGTTTCCGCCCGTGAACACGATGCGCGCATCGGGATAATGGTGAGCCAGAGCGACAGTTTCGGTCATGCGCTCGGCATATTTGTTGAGCCCCGGGAGGCCGACATTATAGGACCAGGAGAGCCTCACCGCGCCGCCCAGCACGACAATTCCGTCGACATGGTGCGGTAGCGGATCGAGTACCGGAAACCGGCGTTCGAGCGGCAGCATCATCCAGTCACCGACCGGCCAGACACAGATAATGACGGCTGCCGTCGTGCAGAGCGCCAGTATCGCCGTTCCCCAGCGCCGCTTCAGCCATACTCCGATCAGACTGAGGACCAGCCCGATGACCAGCAAATTGGCCGGGGCGAAATACGCGAACAGATCGTGAAGTCTGAAGCCCATTTGTTATCGAAGCACGTCGTCCGACGCGGACTAGAGCCCGTGATACTCCCGGTACCAGTTGACGAAATTCGGGATGCCGACGTCGATCGACGTCGTCGGCGCGAAACCGACATCGCGCTGGATAGCGGAGATATCGGCATAGGTTTCCTTGACGTCGCCGGGCTGCATCGGCTCGTAGATTTTTTCCGCCGTCTTGCCGATCGACTGCTCCAGGATCTCGATCATGCGGGTCAGCTCTTCGGACTTGTGATTGCCGATATTGTAGACCCGGTGCGGCGCGTCGGAGCCGACGGCCTTGATCGTACCGTCGTCCTTCGGCGGATTGTCCAGCACGCCGACGACGCCGGACACGATGTCGTCGATATAGGTGAAGTCGCGGCGCATCTCGCCGCGATTGAACACGCGGATCGGCTCGCCGGCATAGATCGCCTTGGTGAAGATCCAGAGCGCCATATCCGGACGCCCCCAGGGCCCGTAGACCGTGAAGAACCGCAGCCCGCTCAGCGGCATCCGGTAGAGATGGCTGTAGCACTGGCTCATCAGCTCGTCGGATTTCTTGGTCGCCGCGTAGAGCGAGACCGGATTGTCGACCCGGTTGGTCTCGGAGAAGGGCAGATCCTTGTTGCCGCCATAGACCGAGCTCGAGCTCGCATAGACCATGTGCTCGATGTCCTTGCGGTGCCGGCAGAATTCCAGAAGGCACATATGGCCCATCAGGTTCGCCTGGACATAGGCGAAGGGATGGTCGAGCGAATAGCGGACGCCGGCCTGCGCTCCGAGATGCACCACACCGCGGATCGACTCTCCCGCCAGCGCGCTGTTGAGCGCGTCCATGTCGGAGAAATCGACCTTCTTGAAGACGAAATTCTCGTAATTGCTGCAGGCGGCGAATCCGCGCCTCCTTGAGCGCGACGTCGTAGTAGTCGTTCAGATTGTCGATACCGACCACCTTCTCGCCGCGATCGAGCAGTCGCATGGACACATGCATGCCGATGAATCCGGCTGCTCCGGTCACGAGAACCGTCATTGGATATTCCTCATAACTGTCAAAACGCTGGAGAACCCTACAGAACGCAGGTTAAGGGATCATGCACCACGGCCCGAGAAAAGGCGATCTGTTTCGGCCTGGGATCATCCATTCCGGGAGACCGCGTTTGGTTTTGATTAACCAAAATCTGCTTTCAAATAGAGACCATGCAGACACCCTCATCCAGCAACACGTCACAGAGCCGGAAACGCTTCGACCGCCGGGCGCATCACCGCGTCCGGATCGAGCAATTTTGCCGCATGATCTATCGCGGGCGCGAATACCCGTGCGAGGTCATCGATGTCTCCGAGGGCGGCGCGGGGCTCAAGACCAAGATCGTGCCCGAGGTCGGCGCGGCCATCATCCTCTATTTCGATGACATGGGCCGCGTCAGGGCGCATGTCGTCCGCCATCTGGAGGAAGGCTGCGGCGTCTCGTTCACGACGACGCAGATCAAGCGCGACCGGGTGGTGCAGCGGCTCGATCTTCTGGTCAAGAACGGCCGCACGCAGTCCCTGCCGCACGAACGGATGCTTCTGGAAATTCTTGCGGGTGGCGACGGGATCCGGCTTACCGAATTACGAGATGACTCGATCCTGAAGCGCACTCTGGATGAATGCCTCAAGCTCGGCTGGATCGACTGGAACGTCGAGAACGGCGTACATGAAATACGCCTGACGGAACGCGGCCGGCTGCTCGGGCCGCTGCCGAAATAACCCCAGGGCTTGCCCGCCCTTCAGGGCCTTCTAGCGAAAGAACAATTGCTTGGGATCGTCCCTGCGGCGGCGCGGATGCGCAGCGTCGCTCGGGAAGCGCTGCAGCCGACGATCCGGCCGGTAGGCGTTCTCGTCAAGCAGCAGGTCGATGGCAATGAAATTCTGATCCGCCGACTGATCGACCTTTTGCAGCACGACATGGGGCACGACATGGCCCTCGGGCGTATAGACCTTGCGGACGATCCACACGGGCGCGGTGTTGCTTACACGGAAGAACCGTTCCCCGATCGCCACGTCGCGATCACGGTGCGTGGGCTTACCCGCCAAGCGGCGAAACAGATGACCGACACGGTCGGGAAGCGAACTGTTGTCAGCGTGCGACATGGTCTCTAAGCGACTGGTTACTTTGCCCTAGGCCATGGAATTATTTCCACGGCAACCCTGCCTCCGAGATATAACGATGCCCCTTGGGGATCAATCCGAATTCCACGGAAAACGTGTGCGAACGCTCAGCAATCGCAACCGGACCGCTCATTGTCGGCCTTTGATCGCGGCGTGGGCAGCGGATGGATTTCGGGTGATTACGGTCCGACCGGCGAAAAGGTTAACAAATTTGGGGATAACGTGTGAACAAGCCGCTGCCGGCTTTCGCCGAGTCGGCGGATCAACCGGCGGCGCCCTGCGCGGCCGGGGACCCGTTAACGAATTGGAAGCAAATTAATTCAATAATAAAAAACAACTGCTTACTTTGAAGATAGGCCGAGATATGGCTCAAACGACCAGTGCCACCCGATCCCGCTTCAGCGCCACCGCGGCGCCGACCACGCCAGCCCGATCGTCCGACCGATTGACGAGCGCGCCGAAGTGCCGGGTTCATTCCGAGAATTTCGTCGTCGAATGTGAAATCCTCAGCATCAGCGCTGCGGGAGCGCGGCTCAAGTTGAGCCTCGCGCTTCAAAGCGACGGCCCGGTGCAGCTGGTTATCGACGGTATCGGCTCCATCACGGGAACGACAGCCTGGCAGGACGGCGACATCCTGGCAGTGGAATTCGAGCCGAAATCGGCCAAGGCCGCGCAGTTTCTCAAGAGCTATTACCGGGCGCTTCAGGGTGCCGAGGAAAAGCGCCGCTTCGCGCGCCGGCCGGTGCTGTGGCGCGGCCATATCGAGAATGCGGGCCTCAAGGTCGATTGCACGATCTGGAACATTTCCCGTGGCGGCGCCCGCATTTCGCTCAAGCATCGCATCGACCTCGAAAGCGGCGTGACGCTGACGATCGACCGGTTCGGCAGCGTGCCGTGCGATGATCGCCTGGACGCGCGACGGCGATCTCGGCCTGCAATTCCAGAACGACCCGAAAGACATCTGCCAGAGCCTGGCAGAGTCGCTGGTGTCGCTCGGGCTGTATGCGAATAGCACACAACATCTGAACGCCTGACCCCACCTAAATCGATCCGAAGGCCGGTCCGCTGAGAAGCGGGCCGGCCTTTTTCTTTGCGCGCCGACGCCTATCGCCCGGCGCCTTTTTCCCCGGACCCCGTCTTGGCACGAGGTTTGCGGGACAGGCCATGAAACATGTCGGCCGGACGCAGACACGGATAAAACCAAGCTGGATCGAAAAAATGAACCGACACTTGGCCTATATCGTTGTTTTTATTATTCTTTCTATGTCGGTAACCCGGCCGACCATAGCCGAGGCGCCGACCCTGTCGATGCTCGGTGACACCTATGTACCGCTGGATTACGGCCTGGATACGCCGCCGGATCACCCCGACGGCCCGCAGGCCGCCAAAAGCGTCCCCGGCCGGCACAACACTGCCCAGGATCAGTACAGGTGCCTCGCCCAGGCGATCTATTTCGAAGCGCGCGGAGAGCCGATCGAAGGTCAGGTCGCGGTCGCTCAGGTGGTCATGAACCGCCTGTCCGATCCGCGCTATCCGCGCACGATCTGCGGCGTTGTGTATCAAAACGAGACACGGCGTCACCGGTGCCAGTTCTCGTTCGCCTGCGACGGCAAGTCCGATCACCCGCGGAACGGCATAGCCTGGATGCGCGCCAAATATATCGCGACGCTAGCCATGAGCGGTGTGCTGGAAAATGTGGTGGGCAACTCGACCCACTATCACGCGACCTATTCGCACCCGGCCTGGGCCAACGATCTGTCGCGGACGGTGAAGGTTGGCCGGCACGTCTTTTATCGCGAGGCCAGCCTGTAATACCGGATTGCGATGACCGGGTAGCGCTCGCTACTTACCTTCTTCGAGCGGCTTGCAGAAGGCAATCGCCGCTTTCGACACCAGGACGATGTCCTGATTTTCGAGACGCATCGGGAAGAACGAGTCACCCGTATTCAGCAGATCCAGAACACGCTGCTTGGTTTCGATGAATACCTTGCCGCTCACGGTCGTGCCGTCGACGAGTACGAGCTCGACGTCGACATTGACCTTCGTGCGGATCATGGAATCTACCGGTTCCTGCACATGCACCATCGATTGCACCATTGTCGCTATCCTTCCACTCGCCTCTCGGACGTCGATTGCCCGCCCCTCAGAGTGCGTTCATCAGAGCCTTGTCGAGACCGAAATATTCCGCTTTCGCCATGAAATAAGGCCGAAGTCCGCTTGCGACGAATTCGCCCCGCAGATTGCCTTCCGAATCCTCGCCCTCGAACTCGTACTGGAACAGGTCCTGAAGCGTGATCACGCCGTCGCCCATACCGCAAACCTCGGCGATCGTGACGACCCGGCGCTTGCCGTCGCGCATGCGCTCGACCTGGATGATCAGGTCGACTGCGTCCGCGATCTGACGGCGCACCGCCTCCGGCGGCAGATTCAGATTGGCCATGCTGACCATGTTCTCCAGACGCGTCAGCGCCTCGCGCGGACGGTTGGCGTGCAGTGTGCACATCGATCCATCGTGACCGGTGTTCATGGCCTGAAGCATGTCGATCGCCTCGGGGCCGCGAATTTCGCCGAGGATGATCCGGTCCGGCCGCATACGCAGCGCGTTCTTCACGAGGTCGCGGAAAGAGATTTCCCCATGGCCTTCGAGGTTCATCGGACGCGTCTCGAGCGGCACGACATGCGGCTGCTGCAACTGCAATTCAGCGGCGTCTTCGATGGTTACGATGCGTTCCGCCGGATCGATGAGTTGTGACAAGGCATTAAGAAGCGTCGTCTTGCCCGAGCCCGTTCCGCCCGAGATCACGATATTGAGGCGGCTCGCGGCGGCGATCTTCAACACTGTCGCCATCTTATCCGACAGGTTGTCCTGCCGGGCCATCATGTCGAGCGTTATCGGCTTCTTGGAGAACTTACGAATGGAGATGGTCGGCCCGCGAAGCGCCAGGGGTGGAATGATGATATTGACGCGGCTGCCGTCTTCGAGACGCGCATCGCACAAGGGCTGCGTCTGGTCTATGCGACGGCCGATTTTGGAAACGATCCTCTGCGCGATATTCAGCACATGGTCGTCGTTGCGGAACTTGACCTCGGTCAGCTCGAGCTTGCCCTTACGCTCGACATAGACCTGCCTGTGCGCCATTGACCATAATATCGGTGACGGTGTCGTCGTTCAGCAGGCGCTCTAGCGGACCAAGACCGAGCATTTCGTCGAGCACCATGTCCTCGACTTCAGTCTGCTCCAGCTTGTTCAGGTTGAGCCGCAGTTCAGCCAGAATTTCCGAAATGATCGGCTGCGATCTCGTGCCACAGATTTTCGCGCGGAAGCTCCGCGGCGGCCTCCATGTCGATGCGCTCCATCAATTTCGGGATGATCTGGTCCTTGATCCCGTTGAGATTGGAAAGCGCATGTCCCTTGATGGAGTGGGCGACTGAACTTGCCTTTGTCTTGGAGCCCGAGACTCGCGACCGTGCGGCCCTCGCCATGGGTCCGCTCCGGCTCGATCGACGCCACGACGACAGGTTCGAGCGCGCCGTGATCCGGCGGCATCTCGACATGAGTACCGAATGAGGAAGAACGGACCGGACGCGTACGCGCGAGAGAGTCGGAAATCGACCTCCCGTCTCGACGACCAAACATCATGGGTTTTGTGCTCAAGACCGTTGGCTTCGCAAGGTAGTTATGGGTTGACACGCTCCACAGGCATCGCCCGCCGAGTGTCGTTGAGCATTGTTAATAAGGGGTTTAGCCTGATGCTTTGTCGCGCATTACGGGCAATAGCGTCCAATCGGCGACACTTGGAGATTGGCCCGCTAACTCAGTGATACAGGCCCTGCATCGTAGGGTTATCCTCGGCATTCGGATCCTCTCCAACGCCTGAAGGCAGACCTCCCAGTGAATCGACGATGGTATCGAAGATCGCGGAGCGTACGCCTTCCCACATGAAAGATTCCTTCAGCGTCGCCCGAATTCCGCATTTTCCGGATCGCATGGTCGGCCAGCATGAGGGCGTCCTCGCCATGGCGGCTGATCAGAGTCGAGGCGACAATCTCGAAATATGGGGCGGTATCGAAGTCGTAATTGAATTTCATGGGCGGACGCTCCCTTGCATTAGGCTCTCCACGCCAAGCAAGCGCCGCGCCACGTTGGGTGGCAAAAATCTCTCATGTTTTTCAATCGCTTGTCGAAATGCTGCCTTTTGACGCGCCGGGCAGAAAGTGCTGGCCACGGCAAGGCCGGCATGCGGCAGGCGGCAAGATTTGCCCCGAAGCCCCCGCTTGGCCGGGCGCAAGCCCGATATAGCCAAGCCAGACGTTAGCCCTTAGATAGGGAGCGGAATCGACAGATGCGATAACGCAAGAAGGATAGAGACGATGCCGCTATCTCCGGCCGCGCCCCGCAAGCACCTTCACACCCGGGTCGTTACCGTCAAGGGCTACACCCGCGACGACGGGCTATGGGATATCGAAGGTCATATGACCGACAACAAGACATATACCTTCACCAACAACTGGCGCGGCACGGTTCCGCCCGAAATTCCGCTGCACGAGATGTGGGTCCGCCTTACGCTGGACGACGATTATGTCGTCGTCGACGCGGAAGCGGCCTCGGATCACACGCCACTCGAGATCTGCCGGTCCATCACCCCGGAATACAAGAAGCTGGTCGGGCTGAGGGTCGGCCCGGGTTGGAACCGCAAGGTAAAGGAGGCCCTCGGCGGCACGCGCGGCTGCACGCATCTGACGGAGCTCCTGGGGCCCATGGCCACGGTCGCCTTCCAGACCATCAGCATCGAGAAGAACCGGCGCCGCACGGGCAATGCAACCGGCGGGCAGTTGATCGCCGACACCGAGAACATGACCCGCAAGCCACCGTTCATCGATGGTTGCCATGCCTGGGCCAGCGACGGCCCGGCGGTGAAGCAACAATTCCCGCAGTTCTATTCGGGGCCGAAGGACGGAAAGGCCGACTAGGCCCGCCTAAAGCGCGGCGGTCAGATCCGGCGCCGTCTGCCACGGAGCGTCTCCATCCGCTTGGCGCGGGAGCCCATATACCTTGGCACCGCCGAGCCATTGGCGGAACGCGGTAACCGTCTCGTCCAGCGGCACCGGATTCTCCTCCGATTCGCTGACGATGATCGAGGCCACGCCGACACCCCGGTAGCGCAGCGCGCGCACCGTCGCGATGGTATGGCTGAGGGTGCCGAGATAGCTGCCCGTCACAACGATACAGCGGCAGCCGAGTTCGGCGATCCAGTCCGCGACCAGATGCTGGCGCGTCAAAGGCACGAAGGCACCGCCAATTCCCTCGATCAGAAGCGTGCCCTCGCCTTCCGCCGCGCTTCGGCTGAAGCCGATAAGGGCATCGAAGTCGATCGTCTTTCCTTCACGCTTCGCCGCCATGTCCGGTGAGATCGGCGCGGCGAACCGCCAGGGCGAAACAGCGGCGACGGCCTCCTCGCTCACGCTTTCCCCGAGGCAATCGAGAATTTGGCGCGTATCGCCTTCCGGATCGTCCGGGTCGTAACCGCTGGCCACGGGCTTGACGATACGCACTTTCTCGCCCTTTAGCCTCAAGCGCCATCCTAGCGCGCAGGTAACCAGCGTCTTGCCGATTCCGGTGCCGGTGGACGTAATGAAGACGGTCTTCACCACTACATCCTTTTTAGGATGCCGAGGCGCTTTACGGCCTCCGCGAGACCCGAGACATCTTCCTCGCGGTGCATGGCCGTAAACGTGATGCGCAGCCTCGACGTGCCCTTGGGCACGGTCGGCGGGCGCATGGCCGTGATCTGGAATCCCTGCTCCGCCAACTTGCGGGCGGCGTCGAGCGCCGTGGATTCCGCACCGACGATAATCGGAACGATGCAGCTTTCGGGATCGGCCAGACCCAGCGCGTCTGTAAATTGCCGCGCGAGCGCCATCGGCCTGGCGCACAGCGCCTTGTCCTGCTCGATGATTTCGAGACCGGCGATATCCGCCGCGATCACGCTTGGCGGCAGACAGGTCGTGTAGATATAGCTCCGGGCGCGGTTCCGAATCAGATCGATGACCGGCTGGCTCGCACAGACGTAGCCGCCATATCCGCCGACCGCCTTCGAGAGCGTGCCCATCCTCAACTCGACCGGAAGCGCGGTCCCATCCGCCCGGTAGCCGCCGCCCTTGCCCCCGTTGATCACGCCGAGGCCGTGCGCGTCGTCCACCATCAGCCAGGCGTCATGGGCATGGGCAAGCGCCGACAACTCTTCGAGCGGCGCCTGATCGCCGTCCATGCTGAACACGCTTTCCGTGACGATGAGGCAGTGCTTGTGCTTCGCCCGCCTCTCCGCCAGCAGCTCTTTCACATGCCCGACATCATTATGGCGGAACCGGACGAATTCCGCCCGGCTGAGCCAGGTTCCCGAGAGCAGGCAGATATGGCTGAGCTCATCGGCGAGAATCAGGTCGCCCGCCCCGGCCAGCGCCGGGATGATTCCGACATTGGCGAGATAGCCGCTGCCGAACACGATGGCGTCGTCCGTCCCCTTGAAGCGGGCGAGACGGATCTCCAACTCGCGCAGCAGGGGATGCGTACCGGTCACGAGCGGCGCGGCGCCGGCACCGGCCCCGAAATCGTCGAGCGCCTTGTGGGCCGCCGCGATCACGGCCGGATGCTGGGACAATCCCAGATAGTCGTTGCAGCAAAAAGAGATAAGGCTCTTTCCCTCGCGCTCGACCGTGCCGTCGGACTTGCGCCGGGAGACCGTCACGCGCCGCCGCAAGGTGGCGGTTTCCAGCGCCTCCAGCGTCTCGGCCGCGAACTGATCAAGACTGGACAATCAATCGTCTCCCCGGGGAATGTGCCGCGCATCTTTCCGATTTGGCGCGGGCTGTCAATCGGTGCCACAATGGGCCGTTCCAAGTTCTCTTGACAGTACAGGGCAAACCGGGAAGTTTCCTCCAGCATGAATACCCATCAGAAAATTTCCGCCGAGAGCGGCTTGAGGCACGACTGGTCGCAGGCCGAGGTCGAGGCGTTGTTCGCCCTGCCGTTTTCCGATCTGATCTACCGGGCCCAGACGGTGCACCGGCAGAATTTCGATCCCAACAAGGTTCAGATGTCGACCCTGCTGTCGATCAAGACCGGCGGCTGTCCCGAGGACTGCAAATACTGCTCGCAATCCTCGCATCATTCGACCGGGCTCAAGGCGGGCAAACTGATGCCGGTCAACGAGATCGTCGAAGACGCGACGAGGGCGAAGCAGGCAGGTGCGACGCGCTATTGCATGGGCGCGGCCTGGCGCGAGCCCAAGGACCGCGACATGCCGAAGATCATCGACATCCTGAGCGCGGTGAAGGGCCTCGGGCTCGAGACCTGCATGACGCTCGGCATGCTGACGCCAGAGCAGTCGAAGCAGCTCGCCGATGCCGGGCTCGACTACTACAACCACAATATCGATACCTCGCCGGAATATTACGGCGAGATCATCACCACCCGCACCTTCGAGGAACGGCTCGACACACTCGCCAACGTGCGCGATGCGGGCATGAAGGTCTGCTGCGGCGGCATCGTCGGCATGGGCGAGACGGCGTCCGATCGCGCCAGCATGCTGCGCTCGCTGGCCAATCTGCCGGCGCACCCCGAAAGCGTGCCGATCAACATGCTGGTTCAGATCGAGGGCACGGCCCTGAATGGCGTCGACAAGCTCGACGGACTCGATTTCGTGCGCACCATCGCGGTGGCGCGGATCCTGATGCCGGCGTCCTATGTCCGGCTGTCGGCAGGCCGCGAGACCATGAGCGAGGAATTGCAGGCTCTGTGCTATCTCGCCGGGGCGAACTCGATCTTCTACGGCGAAAAGCTGCTGACCACGCCAAACCGCGAGCACAATTCCGATCTCGCGCTTCTCCAACGCCTCGGCATCGAGCCCGACCGCGCGGAGGCCTGATGGCGGGCAAGGACGGGCCGACGCCCTCCAGCCCGACCGCTGCGGGCAACGGCGGGCTCGGGCACAACACGGCGCCGGACTGGTATCGTGACGGCCGGCAGCATGTCTGGCTTCCCTATACCCAGATGCAGAACGCGGCATCCGTTCCAGCGGTTGCGCGCGCCGAGGGCGTGCATCTGACGCTTTCCGACGGCCGCGTGCTCGTGGACGGAATCGCGTCCTGGTGGACGGCCTGTCACGGCTATAACCATCCCCATATCGTCGACGGCGATCGAGGAGCAGAACCGAACGCTGCAACATGTCATGTTCGCCGGCCTCGCGCATGAGCCGGCTTACAGGCTCGCGACGCGCCTCTCGCACTTGCTGCCCGGCGATCTGGGACATGTGTTCTTTTCGGATTCGGGATCGGTTTCGGTCGAGATCGCACTCAAGATGGCGCTCCAATACTGGAGCAACAAGGGCGTCGAGGGCCGCAATCGCTTCCTGTGTTTTCGCGGCGGTTATCACGGCGACACCATGGCCGCGATGGCGGTGACCGATCCGGGCAACGCGTTCCATGCGGCGTTCCGGGGCGTCCTGCCGGAGGCGGTCGTCGCCGACATTCCGCAAAACCGGGCCGATCTCGACGCGCTCGATGCACTGATCGCGGAGCATCGCGGCAGCCTCGCCGCCGTCATCATGGAGCCGCTGGTGCAGGCCGGCGGCGGCATGAAGATGCACGCGCCTGAGATTCTGGCCGGCATCCGGCAATCGGCCAAACGCCATAACGTGCTGTTCATCGCCGATGAGATCTTCACCGGCTTCGGCCGCACGGGGACGATGTTCGCGTGCGAGGCCGCCGGGATCGTCCCGGACATCATGTGCCTCGGCAAAGCAATCGCTGGGGGCGCCATGTCCATGGCCGCGACCGCCGCGACGGACGAGATCTACGACGCTTTCCTGTCTGGCGATCCCTCGAAAGCGCTGATGCACGGCCCCACTTTCATGGCCAACCCGCTCGCCTGCGCGGCGGCCAACGCCTCGCTCGACCTGTTCGAGACGGAGCCACGCCTGCATCAAGTGGCGGCTATCGAAGCGGCGCTCGCGGAAGCCTTCGAGCCTTGCCGTGCCTTGCCCGGCGTCAGGGATGTCAGGGTGAAGGGAGCGATCGGCGCCCTCCAGATGGAACGACCGGTGCACACCACGGCGCTCTCGGAGCGCTTTCAGGCCGAGGGAGTCTTTGTCCGCCCGTTCGGGGACATCATCTATCTTACGCCGGCCTTCATCATTCAGCCGGACGAGCTCGCCACGCTGACGGGTGCGATCAGACGAATAGTTGAATCAGGCTGAGGCTCTCGGTCCACTGACCGCCGGTGCCGGATTCGATCTGCTGCCAGAATTCGTACATCAAACGGAAAAACACCGCGAACAAGGCGCCCCAGAAAATCAGGCCGATCGCGGACAGGAACAACCCGACATAGCCGAGGATCAGACCGACCAGCGCCACGCCGTCGCCGGTCAGTCGCGCGGGATCGCGCGCAATCCTGCTCCGCGCCATATGCCCGGTGACGATCGCCACGATCGAGGCGAGTACGGGCGCCATGAAAGCGCCGAACACGCCGAGAATCCCGGCGACCAGACTTACGACGGCGAGTACGGATGTTTCCGGCCCCGGCCCCTGCGGAGACGGACCCTGCGGAGATGGCCCCTCGGGCGGAGCGCCCGAGGGTTGCGGCACGGCCATGAACTAATCCTCAGGTCTTGTTGCTACATACTCTTGACGACCGCATCATACGCCGCACCGATGATCGCGTCAGGCCCCATAAATCCGGCGCCCCAGGTCTCGCGATATTCGGGCATCGGATTGGCCTTGATCACCTGATCCCGGGTCATCTTCTTTTTGACAAGCGCTTCCACGCGCGAGCGCATGGTGGTCAGAACCTTCAACGTCTCCTCGACGTCGGCCTTGGTCGAAAGCGGCCCGTGGCCGGGGATGATCTTGGTTTCGTCATTGACGATCGACAGGATCTTCTTCGAGGTCGCGATAAAGCCGTCGAAATTGCCGCCGCTTTCCACATCCACGAACGGATAGGTGGCGTGGACATAAGTGTCCCCGGTGTGCAGCACATTCGCCTCTTCGAAATAGACCAGAGTGTCGCCATCGGTATGGGTCGGCACCATGTGCATGCCATGGATCGTCGCCCCGTTGATGTGGAGCGTCACGTCTTCGCCGAAGGTAATGACCGGCAAGGCGGCCGACGGCGAGATCTCACGCGGCTGACCGCGGAGGCTCGTCACTTCGGCGAGACGTTTGCGGACATTATCCTGCGCGATGATGATCGCGCCACTGTTGCCGAAATTCTCGTTGCCGCCGGTGTGGTCGCCGTGCCAATGCGTGTTCATCAGGAACTTGACGGGCTTGTCGGAAACGGTCGCGATCGCGGCCTTGATCTTATCGCTCAGGGGACCGAACTGATCGTCGATGAGAAAGGTCGCGTCCTTGCCGACGGAAAGCCCCATATTTCCGCCCTGCCCTTCGAGCATATAGATGCCGTCGGCGATCTTGTTGACCTTGATCTCTACCTTGCTGAAATCCTGCTGCGCGGCGGCCGGTCCGGCCAGGATAAGCAATCCCACTACACTCAGAGCCATCCGAAGATGTGTCATGCCAGCACTCCCTTTATGGTTAAGTATTGGCGCGAGACTAGCGCAGAAATTGCGCGCCGCCTACCGAGCCTCCCGGTAACTTCACCGTGAGGACCCGAAGGCCGTGAGGCCGGGCGCGTTTTCTGATAAGATTGAATTAAGCGGGTTGCGGGCACACTTATAAAAGGACCTGAAACGCGATAGGGACTGTCGAAACCGGGGGATATAGCGAGGGTGGCTAGCAATGCTGAAAGCCGTTCTGCTCGATCTTGGTGGTGTCGTCTATGTCGGCAGAGATCCCCTTACCGGTGCGATTGACGCGATCGAGCGCCTGAGATCCCGGGGCCTCGCGCTCCGTTTCCTGACCAATACCACGCGTTCCTCCAAACGCATGATTCTCGACAAGCTGCGATCGATGGGCCTGATCATCGCGCCGGACGAGCTGTTCGTCCCGTCGAGCGCCGTGCGGCAGCATATCGAGGCAGGCAAGCTGACGCCGCATCTCCTGATTCACCCCGATCTGCTCGAGGATTTTCAGGGACTGCCGGCCGGCACGCCCGATGCCGTGGTGATCGGCGACGCCGGCGAGGGCTTCACCTATCCCGCCCTGAACCAGGCCTTCCGGGTTCTGACGACAGGCGCCGAATTCCTGGCGTTGGCGAAGAACCGGAGTTTCCGGGACGAGGACAATCAACTCAGCCTGGATGCCGGCGCGTTCGTCACCGCGCTCGAATATTCTAGCGGCAAGGAGGCGACCGTCTTCGGCAAGCCGTCCGACGCCTTCTTCCATGCCGCCGTCGCGAGCGTCGGCTGCTCGCCCGGAGAAGCCGTGATGATCGGGGACGATGTCGAATCCGATGTCGGCGGCGCAATGGCGGCGGGGATCGACGGGATTCTGGTTCAGACCGGCAAATACCGCCCCGGCGACGAGAACGCCATCAGCCCCGCTCCAACAGCCGTCGTGCGCGATCTGGCCGGCGCGGCGGACTGGATCCTGCTGCAGCTTTCGTCGGACGAGGTGCCCCGCCGCAAAATCGGCTGAGCGCCGCTAATTCGTTCCGGATCCGCTCTTGGCGAGGGCGAGTTGCAGGCCGAGGTGATTGAGGAACTGATCGACATATTCCTCGACGATGCCCTGCAGGCGGTTCTTCTTGGTATAGCCGAGCTTCTCCGACCCGATGATAAGCTGGGGCGTGTCCACGCCGACACGCAGCCGCGTGACGTCGACTTTCAGATGAAAGGCGATCGGGTAGTTCTTGTCGCCCACGGTCCAGACGCGGAACGCGATGGCGAGTTCGTCCTCGACGCGCTGGCTGCAATCGATCGGCTCCCGGTTTCCGGCGGGGTCGCGGTTAGCCGCGGGAGCGCCGCAGTTCAGGAACCGCAGGCTCGGCAGATATTCCTTCACACGCCGGACCGCATAGGCCTGAACCTCGTCGAGGTTGAGGACATCGTTCACCGATCCCTTGCCTTCAACGGTCACCGACTTCAGAACACCGACATCCCTGACGCTCTGGATGCTGGCGATCTCGTTCGCGTTGAAATTGCCGACATTCTCGATGGCCTCGGCACGGCTTCCGGCAAGAACCGAGATGAGCAGCAGCGACGCGGCGGCGGCACGCAATGCGAATTTGGTCATGATGTCTCCGATGGATCCGAAGGAAACGCGCCCGACGGACGCGGGTCGGTCAGGTCACCACTGCGCGCATACTATCCTGACGGCGGCGCCTCCGCCACAGGCCGGCCGAGCACAATTTCCGCCGAATATCGCCTTTAGGGAAGAACAGGACTCCGAGCCCGGAAACAAATAAAAGCAAGCTGCTGGGGATCGGCGTTACGGTTCGAGGAGGATCCACCCCGACAACGGTCAACGTGGCACTAAGCAGCTGAAACTGGGACTGTGAAGACGTGTAGATGTTCTGCGGCTGTGGCTGGAAATAGAAATCGACGCCGCCGGTCGAGGCTAACTGCGTAAGAAGATAGTCCTTGAACGCCGCCGGATCGCCAGATGGGTACTTGGTCACGATGTAGCGGTTTGGCGACGACTGAGTCCCGTTGGGCGCAGGAAACAGCGACAAGGTGAAGCTCAAGATCCCACTGTTCGAATTCGAATACTGATAATAGCTCGACCCGGTTGGGCCATTGGAGCCGGCCGAGAATGCGAATTGCTCGTAGTAGTTCCAGGCGCCGACGCCCGTGCCGAACGTTCCAGAAATCGTGATACTCTCGACATCGATCAGGTAGCCGGGGAAATAGAACGATAAAAGGACGGGCGTCGAGGGAGACGATAACGGTGCGTTCGCGAACGACACTACAGACGTATAGGGGATTGCCGCCGCTCGCGCAGAACTGGCCGATAGTCCCGAAAGGATACAGACCGCCAGCGCAGCCACTACCCCGGAAGGCTGAAAAAAACGCCGCATCGAGCTTGCCGTTCGACCTGGTCCTTTTGAGGACCGGGTACTCCGTTACGCAATAAGCTCGATTTCTGTCGAGCAGCTTTCGCTCACGATGGCTCCACCCCGAGCCAATGAATGTTTTATTAAAGATGTCCTCAATCCGTTAAGACGGCGTAAAGATCCGCGCGCCGATCGAACTGTGGATATTTTCGATGGATTCAGGCCCCGGAATCGTCCCTGAGCTTCAGGTCCTCGAGCATCG
Organism: uncultured Alphaproteobacteria bacterium; assembly: GCA_963822835.1. Classification (GTDB taxonomy): domain Bacteria; phylum Pseudomonadota; class Alphaproteobacteria; order CAVTAV01; family CAVTAV01; genus CAVTAV01. Next base: position 158,787 of record CAWGIZ010000001.1, read on the forward strand.
CCCGGAGGTTTACGCGCCAATGCGGTGCGCGGCCCAGCACCGGCCATGTCTCGGAAAGATCGAGTACGCTGAAGGCGGGACGGCGGGCCGGCGTGGGATAGTCGGCCGTCATGATGGGATCGATCGGGATGCGATGCCGCAACAGGCCTGTTTCCATGGCGATGTCCTGGATTGCGACGGCGAAATCATACCAGCTCGCAACGCCGGAATTGCTCCAATGCAGCGTGGCGCCGACCATGCCGCGTTGCACGATGCGCCATAGCTCGCGCGCGAGACCATTCGCCCAGGTCGGCGCGCCGATCTGATCCGAGACGACGCCAAGCTTCTCGCGGGTCTGCATGAGATTGAGCATCGTCTTGACGAAATTTGTCCCGTAGGCCGAGTAAACCCAAGAGGTGCGGACGACGACCGCCTCGGGATTGCTGTGACGTACGGCCTGCTCACCCTTGAGCTTGGTGAACCCGTAAGCGTTGATCGGCGCGGGAGGCTCATCGACGCGATGGAATGTCGCGGCAGTGCCGCTGAACACATAGTCCGTGGAGATGTGCACGAAATGCGCGCCGGCATCCCTGGCGCATTCGGCGAGGATGCGGGCGCCATCGCAGTTGATCTTATGGGCCAGATCGGTTTCGCGTTCGGCCGCGTCGACGGCTGTATAAGCGGCCGCATTGATGATTGCCTGGGGCTTCTGACGTGCGACCAGATCCCGGACCTTCGCGTCATCGGCGATGTTCAGGCCACCCCGGTCGGGAGCCATGATCTCGAAGCCTTCCGGCGCCGTCCGGCGTAATTCGCGCGCCACCTGCCCGCCGCCGCCCGTAATCAGAACTTTCATTGAATGACCTCGCCGACCGGCGGCCCCGCGCAAACCCGTTCAGGGTCGCCAAGGTAGAGGTGGGGCCCGGCCGAATCCAGAATTTTGTCCCGAAGGCCCGCGAGCCCCGCAGTGAATTTGTTGCGCCGATCAGGGGCTGCCTTATCCACAAAGGCTCTTCTATTTGACGGCCTGGACCGGCGAATTAGCGTTAATGAACATGGTTAACAAATCTCAAAACCCGGGATATACTCCGTAAAGTTGCGGCAGGAGCGCTCGAAATGCCGCCATATAACTTATTCTAAAATCTGAAGAATATCCGAAAACCAGAAACTTAGCCGTCATTTATGGTTATTTTCCGGCAATTCGACGACAACCGGTTTCTGCATGGTTCATTGAACCACAACGTGTATTTCGGTAAATATAGTTAACCGCAAAATATGGTGCCAAGCCGTACCGGTGAATTGTCGTTAATCGCATTCACCGTCACATCAAGGGAGCAAAGGTGCGTTAACCATGAGGCTGGGGCTGGGGTTGTTCATCATGGCGCTCACGACTGGTCTCCTCGCCGGAGCGGCAGAGGGCTCGGCCGTGGGTTGGCGATATGTGAGCTCTGGATTTCAGGGGCCGCATGAAGACCACGACTACGATCCGCATAGCTACCAGACGAGCCAGTATCACTGGCCTGATCAACATCAGACGACGCAAAGCACCAGTGGACCGTCTTCGAACCCTTGGAATGGACACTCGTGGAACGACTATGTTCATCAGATCCGGAACCACCAGAGCGGCCCCTACACCCGCTGGGCCGTCATCTGGAAAGATGGCAAATATCCCGGAAAATCATACGACGACTGCGATCCTGACGACGGACATCAAGGGCCGGAAGGGCATATGGATACGCCGGTGCCCGCCGCTGCTCTGCTCTTCGGTTCGGGGCTTGCCGTCGTCCTCGGCGCGAACCGGCGGCGCGTCATGAAGTCCAGCCTCACATCTGAGACGAAATGATGCACTGCAAAATTGCATTTGCTACCTGTTGGGAACACCACTAATGTCTGCCGTGAGGGCCGACATAACAAGATTAAGTTGAAGGAGGAGGTCGGAACATGAAACGCTTTTTTGGACTGCTTACCGCGGTTGCCGTCATATGGCTCAGCGCAAACACTGCAAACGCTTCAACGATCGGCATATCACTGAATGCGGGGAATGGCTTTTTCGTATCATCGGGTAGCGGTAGCGCTAGCGCCACACCGATCAACGATTTTTGGCAAATTACCCTCGCGGACGCAGCAAATTTCATACTCGCGATAGATGTCAGCACTCAGACGAATGCCGTTAGCAGTCTGAACCTGGATTTGTGTGATATCGGCGACTTGACCTGCAGCACTCCTCTTGCTTCGACCGCTGGTTCGGTTTCGGGCTCGTTCCTTCTCGCTTCTTTGACGTATGGCCTGCTCCCCCCCGGATCTTTCTATACGGTCCATCTGACCGGCACGACTACGCAGATCATGGAGCTACAGCCTTTCGGCGGCAGGAGTCGTTCCTGTGCCAGGCGCCCTTCTCCTGTTCGGATCCGGGTTGGCGGCACTCGGTTTTGCCGGGCGCAAGGGCCGCAAGTCCCGCGAAGGACGCCGACGCCATCGTCTGAACGGTGTTTGAGAGGAGCTGAGCTGGCCGCGGGTGGAGCCCAGGCCAATCGAGGTCCTCTCATCCGATCGATCCAATAAGATTGAGCCGCTGGTCCGAAGGGATCCGCGGCTCAATTCTTTTGCGCCGTCATGCGCCCGGGACGTCAATACGTCGTCCGATTGACCGGGCGTTAACTACATAACTTAACTGATTAACCACGGGGCAGCGGATCCCTTTCAAGATCTGGTAGACGAAGACAAGACAAATTCTTGATCTTGTACTTCCGAAGACTTGTGGATAACTCCCCTCCCCATATTCCCGGCCGGCGCGAATCGATAAACTTTTATTGAAATTCGGCGAGCGGTATCGCGCCATCCGGTTTCATTCCAGACCTCAAGTGTCCGCGCGTTTTGGGGCACACAGTACGCCCTGGGACACAGACGGGCCGCCACTCGCAAGAGCTTGGCGGCCCGACTTATTTCCGGGGTCCGAGCGAGCGGGACGGCGGGTGCTTGAATTTGGCGCCGTTAAGATATCCGTATGCCGATCCGGATATTTTGAACGGATGATGCGTTAGGATGGCGGTCTGATACAGAGCGGTTGGTTCATATCATCGACTGCTGTAACGTGAGGCCCGTCGCTCGCGGTCGTCTGACCGGAGCGCGGGATGGTCCAGCCTGAACGCCCGGATGCCGGATATAATTCAATCATGATTGCTGAACGCTTGTTACACGCTGTGACAGTCTCGGTCGCCCTTTTGGCACTGTGGATCGTTCCGTCGCATGCGAACGCCGCCGAAAATGCCGCACCCTGCGTGCCCTCTAGCATCGCGCTCCAGTCCGAAGTTTCGAAAAACGGATACCGGATACAGCCCGGCGACCATCTGGAGATCTATGTGCGTCAGGAGCAGAGCCTGCAGCGCCAGGCGCTGGTTCTGCCTGATGGCACGATATCCCTGCCCTTGCTTGGCATCGTTCCGGTGTTCAACAAGACCGTGCAGGGAGTCGAGACCGACATCTGCAAGAATTTGCTGAACCGGAACCTCATCCAGGATCCCAATGTCGCGGTCTCTGTCCAGCAGCTCGGAGCCAACGTTTTCTATGTTATCGGCAAGGTATCGCGCCCCGGCGAATTCGAATTGCGTCACGACATGGACGTGATCAAGGGACTGGCGGTCGCCGGCGGCCTGGCGACTTTCGCGAGCGAGGGCGGCATTAGAATTTTGCGCCGATCGAGCACGGGCGATCAGGAATTCAAATTCGACTACGGAAAGTTCATGGATGGCCGCGACCGGGAGGCCAATATTCTCCTGCAGCCGGGCGACACGATCATCGTACCCTAGTTCCCTTGTAACCGAGTGCCGCCAAACGCTATGAAACCACTTACCCGATATGATCTTCCGCGAGCCCTACCAAAGCACGGATTTGCGCTGGGGGCTCTCCTTATCTCCTCAAGCCCCCATGTCGCGGCGGCCGTCGAAATAAAGATTTCGGGCCTGCTGGATTCAAGCGTCGAATACAATGACAACATCTTCCTGGCCAGCACCGGGAAGACATCCGCAACAAGCTATTCGACGGCGCCGCGCGTCACCGTGACCGCGGAGGACGAGCGCAACAAGACGACGCTCACCGGCCACGGATATGTCGAGCGCTTCGACGGCATTTCGAACAGGGATGTCAATGACTACGGCGTGTCGCTGGACGAATCCTATTTGGCGACCGAGCGCCTGACGCTCGGCGCCAATGCTTCCTATAGCCGGGAGTCCCTGCTTCGCGCGGAAATTCAGGACACCGGGCTGATTTCCCTGACCGGCCATCGGACCAACGTCACCGCCGGCGGCAGCATGTCCTACAAGCTTGGCCCCACGGACACGGTAAGCCTGACCGGTCAGTACTCGGATCAGAATTACTCGAGCGCGGGACTGATCGACTATTCCGAATACCAGGCCAGCCTGGCCTGGCAACGGCAATTGAACGAGCGGTTCAGCCTTACGACCTCCGTCTCGGGCGCAATAGAAGAACCCGGCTCGACGTTAATCCCGCGCTCGAAATATGGCCAGGCAACCCTCGGCCTTAACTATGCTTTATCCGAGGTGACGTCGATCGGCGCCTATGCCGGCGCCAACTATGTCGATTCGTCCTTGTTTAGCAGCGGTAAAGTCGGCGTCTCGGCCGGGGCGAACGCGAATCTCGAATATGAGTTCACGACCATTACGTTTTCCGCGTCCCGCGGGGTCAGCCCAAGCGGCATCGGGCAGCTTAGTCGGAGCACGACGGCTTCCGCTTCGGTCAGCCAACGCTTGTCCGAGCACCTCTATTTCGACACCGACGCCAATATTCGCTTCCTGAAGTCGCAAACTAGCGTTCTTTTTTCACTGAATTGCAGGTACTATGATGGGCGCGCATCCCTGAGATGGGAATTTGCGCGATATTTTGGCCTATCGGCCTATTACCAATACAGACGGCAACGGTTCACAGGCGGTTCGCCGTGGGCCAGTGCCAACACCATCGGCGCGCATCTGGTGATGCACACCGAGCCTCGCGAGTAGGGCCTGCACCGTGCAGATGGAAACGGATTTCGAACAGGAAGAGGCGCCGCTTTCCTATTACGTGGAGATCGCCAAGCGGCGCCTGCCGCTCATGGCCGGCGATCGCGGTCGTGATATTCCTGGTCGCCGTCGTCGTCGCGATCGCGCTTCCGCCGCTGTATCAGTCCAAGGCGACCATCCTGGTCGAATCGCAGCAGATCCCCTCGGATCTCGTCAAATCCACCGTCACGGGATATGCCGAGGAGCGGATCGAAGTCCTCCGCCAACAGGTCATGACCCGCGACAACCTGGTCGACATCGTCAACAAGTATAACCTGTTCAAATCTCCCAATCAGCAACATGTCGCCGACCGACATGGTCGAGAAGCTCAGAGCCGGATCACGGTCGAGACGGTCGATACCACTCTGTCCGGCCGGCGCAGCAACAACAAGAACTCGGCGATCGCCTTCTCGATCACCTATGAGGACGAGAATCCGCGTGACCGCCCAGCAGGTGACCGAGGAACTGGTCAATCTGTTCCTCAACAAGAACGTCACCACGCGGACGCAGCGGGCCGAGGACACGACGATATTCCTCAGCGATCAGGCCAAGGATCTGGACAAGCAGGTCACGACGACCGAGAACAAGATCGCGGCCTACAAGGCCCAGTACAAGGACAGCCTGCCTGAAAATCTGGGTCTCAACAGGGCCAGTCTGGAGACAGGCACAACGGGATCTCGAGGACGCGCAGAGAACGGAACGTTCCGCTGCAGCAGCAGAACACCTATCTGCGGCTCGGGAGCTCAGTCGCTGGGCTCGGCGGATCCGGTCAAGCGGCGGCGCCGACAGCCTTCCGGCGCTCAAGGCCACGCCTGTCCAGCATGATGGGCGTATATGGCGCGGCGCATCCGGACGTCATCGCGCTCAAGAACCGGATCGCCGCGCTGGAAGCGCAAGGCCCAGGGCGCAAAAGGCACCAAGGACGCCGCCGGGAACGACGTCGACATTACAAGCGCTCGCCGACAGCGGCGATCCCGACGCCATCCGGTTGGCGGCCCAACTGGCCTCGAACACAGCCGAACTGGAAGATCTAAGAACACCGAGACGCAGCTGAGCGCCAGGATCGCCGACCTGCAGCGGCGGATCGAACGGACGCCGCAGGTCGAACAGGGCCTGCTGCAAATGCAGCGCGACTATGAAAACGCGCTCAGCAAAATATCGCGAGATCAAATCGAAGGAACTCGAAGCCCAGGTCGCCCAGAATTTGGAAGAGGAGCAGAAGGCCGAGCGCTTCACCATGCTCGAGCGCCCGATCGCTCCCGACCGGCCGACCAAGCCCAACCGGGGCAAAATCCTGCTTCTCGGATTTCGTTCTTGTCGCTCGCCGGCGGCATCGGATCCGGCGTACTTGGCTGAAGGCCTCGACAGCAACATTCGCGGGCGGCGGACCCTGGAGCGGCTTCTCGGCGAACCCTGCTCGGCACGGTACCGATGATCTGGACGGACGAAGAGCTGCTGAAGCGCAAGAAGCGGCTGCCGCTCATTTTGCCGGCGTAGCGGTCGCCGCGCTCGTGGTTGCCGTCATAGCCGTTCACTTCCTGGTACATGCCTCTGGACGTGGTGTGGCTGAAACTCGTTCACAGGTTTGGCGGGTAAACAGTAGGTATTTGTAGAGGAACGAAATGGGAGCGCCGCTGGACGTCATAAGAAAAGCATTGGACCGCGCCTACGAATCGTTGCCGGCACGGATGCCGAGCGGCCGATCGTTTCGCCGCGCGCCGAGCCACAGTTCCAGCCGGCCGCGGTCGAGAAGGAGCGTACCCAATACGATTACATCAAGACGCGCACGGTCATGCCCGACGAGGCCGTGCTGCGCGACAACAGAATCGTCGCGCTCGTTTCGTAACGACCCGCGTTCCGTCGCCTTCCATGTGCTGCGCGCCCAGATTCTGAAGAAGCTTCGCACCCACGGCTGGCGGTCGATCGCGATCACGTCGTCCAAGACCGGGGAAGGCAAATCGGTGGTCGCGACCAATCTCGCGATCAGCATTTCGATGGAATTCAACCAGACCGTCCTGCTGGTCGACGCGGATCTGCGGCGGCCGGGCGTGAGCGATCTCCTCGGCATCGAGGCGGAGCAGGGCCTCGGCGATTGTCTGGAAAAGAACACCCCGTTGGCGGATGTTCTGGTCAATCCGGGCATGGAACGCCTCGTCGTGCTGCCAAGCACCGGAAAATTCGCCAATGCCTCCGAGCTTCTCTCGGGGCCCCGCATGCAGCGCCTCGCCGAAGAGCTGAAGGACGCGGTATTCCGACCGGCTCATCATTTACGATCTCCCGCCGCTGCTGGCGGGGGACGATGCGCTGGTCTGCCTGCCTTATGCGGATTGCGTGCTCCTCGTGGTCGGCGACGGTCAGTCCCGCGAGGACGAGATCCTTCAGTCGCAGCATCTACTGCGCGATCAGAACCTTCTCGGAGTCGTGTTGAACAAGAGCACGGATTCGCCGCCCAAATACGCGTATAGTTCGTAAAGTCCAGAATTCGAGAATTACGAACTATGTATGAAGCTCACTTCGGAATGCTCGAGCGTCCGTTCTCGCTGAGACCGGATCCAAACTTTTTCTTCGTGAGCAAAACTCACCGTGCGGCACTGACCGCGGTGGAATACGGCGTCACGACGGACGCGCCGATCGCCGTGATCGCGGGCGACATCGGCTGCGGCAAGACCACCGTGCTGCGCTACATGATCAGCCAGTTGCCGCCGGATATCCGCGCCGTCCTGATCGCGCATACGCCCCAGACATTCGGCGAGCTCCTGAGCTGGATCGCCTCCAATCTCGGCGTTCCCTACGAAAACCGTGACGGCGTCGCGGTGTTTCAGGACATCGTCAAGGTGCTTGCCAAGGGACACTCCGCCGGCCGCCGGACGCTTCTGATCATCGACGAAGCCCAGACCCTGAGCTACCGCGCGCTCGAAGGCATCCGCATGCTCTCGAACGTCAATCTGGAGCAGCATCCGGCCCTGCAGGTCGTGCTTGTCGGACAGCCGGAGCTTCTGGACAAGCTGCGCTCGCCCAATCTCGTGCAGCTGGCCCAGCGCGTCTCCATCGACTGTTTCCTCGGACCGCTCAACCGTGAGGAAACGCGGGACTATATCTGGCACCGGCTGCGGACGGTCGGCGCGCGCGAGGATATATTCGAGCCGGAGTCCTGCGATATCGTGCACGCGCACAGCCGGGGCATTCCGCGGTTGATCAACACGCTATGCGATCTGTCGCTCGTTTACGGCTTTGCCGAGCAACGGCAGACCATTACGCCCGATATCGTCTGGTCGGTGGTGCGCGACCGGCAGGCGGTGGGCGTCATTCCGATTTCGGACCGGGCGACGGCGGAGAGCCGGCTCAAGAGCGCCACGTAACGCGAAAACAAACAAACGTGAGAACAACCAAAAATTAGCCCCTAAGGCTATAGGATCGTTACACTGGCTGGGAGAGTATGTCGCCGGAAGGTTGTCTGATCCGCTGAAGCGGATCCGAGCGCGAACGGGGTTCGTGGGCGCAGCAGGACGAAAGTAAAGAGTTATGGCGATTAACGACGCGAAATATTCCCGTGTCGGATCCGCGACCGAGTTTCCCGCCGGCTGGCTTGCCGTGGCTGTCGCGGCGGCCGTTGCGATCGCCCTTATCGGCATCATCTTCTCCGGCGGAATCGCCAATCTGATCGCCCGCTGGACGGCCGAGCAACAATATCAGCACGGTTTCCTGATCCCGCTCGTCAGCGCCTATCTGCTATGGCAGCGGCGCGACGCCATTCAGCATGCCGGTGTTGCGCCGTCATGGCTCGGCTGGGGCCTTGTTGCGGTCGCGATGATCTGCGCCCTGCTCGGAGAGTTGAGCGCTTTGTTCGTCCTGGCCCAGCTGCCGATCGTTCTGGTGCTGTGGGGCCTGATCCTCGCGGCGGGCGGCAAGGAGATGGCCAAGGTCACCTTCGTGCCGATCCTGATCCTCGCGCTGGCCGTGCCGCTGCCCTATTTCCTCGACGCGATGCTGACCTGGCGGTTCCAGATCCTGTCGTCGCAGCTCGGCGTCTGGTTCATCCGTCTGGCGGGCGTGCCGGTCTATCTCGAAGGCAATGTGATCGATCTTGGCGTCTACAAGCTTCAGGTGGCGGAGGCCTGCAGCGGGCTGCGCTATATGTTCCCGCTTCTCAGCCTGTCCTTCATCGTCGCCTATATGTTCCGCGCGCCGATCTGGCAGCAAGGCCGTGATTTTCCTGTCCGCCATTCCGATCACGATCCTGATGAACAGCTTCCGGATCGGCGTCGCGGGCCTGATGGTGCAGAATTTCGGCGTCGAGGCCGCGGAAGGCTTCATCCACGCCTTCGAGGGCTGGATCATCTTCATGGCCTGCACGGCGATCCTGCTCGCCGAGGTCTGGGTGATGTGACAAGCTGAGCGGATCGGTCGGTGGAGGGGCTTCTTGCCCCGGTCGTCCGCCGGTTCCGCCGACCCGCCGGACGGTCAACCCGGGCGCCCTCATCTCGCGCCGCTGATCGCCTCGCTCGCCACGCTGGCGCTGACGGCCGCCGCGATCCTGTATCTCCCGCACCGCTCGGAGATCATCCCCGAACATCCGCCCTTTGCAGCTTCCCGCGCGAGCTGGGCACTGGCAGGGCAGGCTTCGATCCGATCGACCGAGCGACGGCGACGACCCTCAAGGCAAGCGAGACACTGCTCGCGGATTACGGCCAGGACGGCACGCCGCCGATGAATCTGTTCGTCGCCTATTACGCCTCGCAGCGGAAAGGCTCCTCGCCCCATTCGCCGCGCGTCTGCATGCCGGGCGGCGGCTGGGAGATCACCGATCTGCATCAGAAGACCGTTCAGGTGGACGGCCAGTCGATGCCGATCATCAGCGCCGTCATCGAGCGCGAGGGCATGCGCCAGCTCGTGTTCTACTGGTATCTGGAGCGCGGCATACCGATGGCCGACGAGTTCTACAAGAAATGGAACCTGCTCAGGGATTCGATCGTCAGGAACCGTTCCGACGGCGCGCTGGTCCGCCTCGTAACCCCATCGCCAAGGGCGAACGCGACGCCGCCGCCGAGCAACGGCTGATCTCCTTCATGGGCAACCTGAACCCGCAACTGGCAAGGTTCGTTCCGAAATAAAGTCTAGGATGCGGATTGGTAGGGGCGTTTGAGCAGCAACTCCACCGGACTCCCTTTCCGCTTGCCTGGCCTTGGCATGTTCGCGCCGGAAGGCATAGCAGGACGCGCTCGCGAGCCCCGCAAAGCACCAGTAATATTGCAGGGTGCGGTCGATCGAGCTGACCGTGCCGAGCACGATGTAAGATCCCGACGATGGTGGCGAACAGCGCGCGATGGATCTGATACCACGCCGGATCGACGCTTCTTGCTGTGCCTCATCGTCTTCCAGAGCGCCCAAAAGCCGATGCCTGCACGCCGACAAAGGGGATGAGACCGGCAAAGCCGAAATTGAGGCCCTGCCCGAGATAGGTGTTCACGATGTCGATGAGCCCTGGCCCTGACGCATCGATTGCAACTCTTGCGTGTCGATGAATGTCGCGGAGCCGAAGAAAGGCGTGCGCCAGAAGACGTCCAGTCCGTTGGTCAGCAGTTCTTGGCGATACGTGATGGTGTCGTCGCGGCTGGTGCCGAAGAACGGCAGGAAATCAAGAATTTTCTGGCCGACGGAGGTCATCGAGAGAATAAGAAGGACGATGCGCAGCACCCACCATCAAGGGTGCAAGCGACCGGATGCTGTTACGGCCCAGATAAGCATATATCAGCACCATCGCCGCTGCCGCGACCCAAGGCCCCCGGGAGAAGCTCAGCAACAACCCGAGCGACAGCAATCCCGCCAAGGCGAGATGCGTTCTGCTGAACTTCGCCCTCGGCCTTGAGCGCAAGCAGCCCGCCCAAACAAATCATCTGATAGAGGCAAAGATGATCGGCGAACAGAAGGAGGCGCCTGCCCTTAGAAATCCTGCTCGGAAGTCATATGCGATGTCGTCATGCCGCACCGACCACGCCGAATAACTTAAAAGGAGCCACTTCTTGACCGCCTCGAATATGCCGAAGGCCGCCATCGCACGCTCCTGAAGCCGCAATCGCGGCAAAGACCCTGAGCGAACCTTCTTTGCCGACGACACCGCGCGTAACTGCGAAATAGGGAAGCGCCAAATCCACGTGACATTAAAAAGCGTGCGAAAGGAATCCGTCAGGGTCGTCGCCGGAAAGACAGAGCGAAGACGACCAGACAATAGGCCACGACATATTTGTCGGTTGGCAGAACGCCGGGTCCGCTTCGCCGACCCGCCGGTTGCACGGCCAGAACCAGCGGCAGAAGAATCGCGAGGCTCAGAAGCCGCACGATAATTGATGTTGAACAGATAGTTGACGAGACCGAAGGCCGGGATTCTGCTGTTGAAAGTCAAGGGCATCGCGGGAAGAGCAGGAAATAGAACGCGACTTTCCTGTCGCGGAGCCTTGCCCGAAACCACGCACAGCGAACGAGCCGCTGACGCAAAGCAGAAGCCAGTAATTCGGCACCAGAAAGCCGGAGCATGTCACCAAAAGCCAGCCGCCCCCCAAACTCGAATGTCTCGCGACTTCGACGGGCAAGGACCTTCGCACTGCATACAGCCACAGAAATGACGAGCCCGCTCAGCCCGGCGACAACGATCAAGGCTTTGACATTTAGCGGCATAAAGCAGACCTAACTACGCGCGCTCCAGCGCATCCCTCAGAGCTTCCTCGAAGCGCTCGCACGCGGCGTCCCAACCATGTCTCGACGCCTCATCGTAAGCGGCGCGAGACATGCGGCCCCATTCTTCCTCCGGCATTGCGAACAGATCGACTATGGCCTGCGCCATTTTGCCAGAATCCTCCGGCGGCACAAGAATGCCGCGACCATCCGCCAGCAATTCGGGAGCCGCTCCCGCCGGCATGCCGATAACCGGTGTCCGGCACGCCATCGCTTCCAGTATAGGCAATCCGTATCCTTCTGTCCGGCTTCCGAACAACCAGGCGTCGCATTTCGCATAGATATCCCTGATCCGATCCTGGGCCGGCCGGAAATGAAATTCGGCGGACGCCGGCAGGGGCAGTCGTTTTTCCGGCTGCTGACTGCCAAAGGCGACCAGCTTCAGGTTCGGGACTCGCCGCGAGGCGATATCGACGGCCTCCAATATCGTGTCGCAGCCCTTGTAAGGCGTTCCGGAATAGAGCATGCCGACGGTGGGCCGGCTCTGACGGCCTCGTTCCGGTGCGAAGAAGAGATCGAGGTCCACGCCGTTTGGAACCAGCGTCGCCGCCCGGTCGCCGAACTCGGTTTCGGCCACGCGCCGGAGCCATTCCGAGACGACGATCTTGCGGAACGGCAAGCGCCACGTCGCCTTGACGCGATCCTTGGGCAGGCCGTCATGAATTTCGTAGTGCTGCAGGAAATAGACCTTCTTGCCCTTGGCCGGGCTCAATCGGGCGATAGCTTCCGCCGTGGTCCAGTAGGTCGCGATCACGATGTCGCCGTCCGGAATGTCGGCATCGGTGACCGGTCTATGGGCCTCCAGTTCCGTCAACCGGGCACTCGTCCCCTTGAAATGCGCGTCCTCGCGCCGGGGCGTCACCGGCCAGCCGCGGCCGCGGATGACCGATCTGAGCTTTTGGGACAATGACGGCTGCGGATACCGGCCGGCGACCACCGTCACGTCATGCCCGTGCCTCGCGAGCCAGTCGGCATGGATGGCAACCACCCTGACACCGCCGGAGAGGTTGAGATTGGGGATGACGAATGTGACTTTCATTAAGCGCTCGGACCTATCCGCTCAGTTCACCGTGGCATGAAGTATATTCAAAAGCCGCGAACCGCGCAGAGGAACGCGCGCCAACTGTCGCTTGAGAAAGGAGCCATTCGAAGCGAAATCAGCGCGTGCTTTCTAGCCGTCTTCAAATTTCCTGCGCCCAAAGCCCACCAGACCCATTTGCGGTGACTTTCTGCGGGACCAGACAATACGATATCCGCCGAATTCATCTTCTCCACCCAGTCGGGGCACATTCCATCCCTGCTGTCGATAGGCATTGATTAAGACTGTTCCGTGACCGCGAACTTGTCGGAGCCGTGGGCATAGCCCTCGCTCTTCAGATGCTGCCGATAAGCGCACTAACGTACTTGGCAAATTTGTTAGTTTTCCAATCGATAGGAGACGAAACCAAAGATCGATATCTTCAGCCGATTTAAGACTTTCATTGAAGCCGCCCACCCTCCTCGATCGCAGACCGGCGTATTGTCGAAGCACAGAAACAGATCGCTAGCCCATCACCTCGAAACAATGCGTCTTTGATCTCCTCATGGCCCGGTGATGGAACTCGTTCGGCTATCGCCAACCCGCCTTCATCGATCAAACAAATTCCCGCACTAACCGCTACACAATCTGGATTTGACTCAGACATCGAACTTTCTTCTCTGATCCGTAGGCAGAGAAATATCATCAGCGTCGGCCCAGACTGTGAATTCCCCCGGTTGCGCTCTTCAGGGCTTCATTTCTAGTTCGGATTATTCCTTTGTTCTCGCGACTGAAATATCTTAATTCGCGGATCATGCGACGCATACGATCGGATCACGTCGAGTGACCGATCAGTTGAACCATCGTCAACGATCAGAAATTCGAACTGGAAGATTGGTCCATTTGAAGGTTTTCCACTTGATCGCAGCCGAAAGATAGGCCGTCGCGTTATATACGGGCATAATGACGGAGATAGTCATTGTTGCCTTTTATCTCTCTTCCCGCTTGAGGTTCTGATCTACGGAACGAGGCGTCTTCAGCAAACCGAATATTAGAAATTCGCCAAGAAGCCGTCGCAAACGGTCGCAGGACGATTGCTTGTATCGCGTACGTCCGCCAAGTCCGACGAAAACCGTGCCCCCAGGCCGTCCACCCATAGCGCAAGGCAAATTCGTGGCGCGACGCTTTGTCCCGACCCGCCCGCGTCTTATTCGAGAGTTCGAAATTCCCCGGAAATACCGCGACGAGACCACGCTCTTTCACACGCTAGTCGAGCCAGCTCATTCTGTTTGTGGCTTGCCGTCCCGCTAATTCCTTCCTCCACTACCCGGATTTTGATCAAGATCTCCGGGAGATTATGAATTTTTCCTATTTCCGCGAGACGGAGCCAGAGATCGAAATCAGCGGTGACTGGGAAATCCACGTTGTAGCCCCTTACCGCTTCAAGGGCCGCTCGACGGACTGTCACTACCGACTGCGCAAACGAACAAAAGCCTTTCAAATGCGCAGCATCGATTTCTGAATGCTCGACCGGATACCTTGTGACACCGATTGGTTGGCCCTTTTCGTTCATATATTGAAGCCATGCGCCTACGAGTACATGGTCTGGATTTTCGTCGAGTAACGCCACTTGATGTCCCAGCCGCTGCGGGAGACAGACATCGTCCGCGTCCATCATTGCGACATACTTTCCGATGGAAAGCCCGATCAGTTCGTTGCGGGTAGGTGTGACACCCCGATTTTCGCGCGTAAACACTCGAACACGTGGATCTCGCCGCTCATATTCCCGGAGGATCGCCAATGAATGGTCTTGGCTTCCGTCGTCGAAAAGCAGGAATTCGAAATCCACGTATGTCTGAGCCAAGATGCTGTCGATCGCATCCCTCACGAACGCCTCAGCATTATAGACGGGCATGAGAACCGAAACGGTCGGGCCCGCGGGTGTCGCTGTAACCGAATTCATCGGCGCGCCGTCTAGATATTTTGCTCTGTGCGGGAAGAACGGTTCTGATCGCCCACTCTGACCAGTGCGGTGCATCCCTTTTCTGCGGAAAGTTCCCGACAAGTCATATCCGGATTTTCCTTTAAAATCCTCTCTATCAGCCGCTTTTCACCAGGACCATGCGTGTCATCGAACAACATAGCGCCGTTCGACGTCAATCGACCGGCCAGCATCGGGCCCGCTGGATACCGGCCCTCTTCCCCGGCGATGGGCATCGGCGGGCCGTCCACCACGATGAGATCGATCGCGGCGGGCAGGTCCACTCCGGAGAGGTCGTACCATTGATAGGTGACGCCGTTGAGGTCGAGCGCCGTGAGCGGCGCGGTGCAGACGGTCGCATAGTTGCCCAGGCCCAGCCGCCGCAGGTTGTCGGCGGTCTTGCCGGCGAACACGGCATCATGATCGAGGCTCAAGATGTGACCGGCGATTTCCTGACGCTGAAGGAACCGGGCGGCGACGATCGTCGAAACGCCCGACCCGCATTCCACGATGACCGCGGGGCGGTGCTCCTCGATATAATCGCACAGATTGGTCAGGAAATCGGGCGACGCCGCCCAGCCGCGCGTCGGCGGGAGGGACCCGCGAGGCAAATCCAGCCGGTGATACAGGCGGTCCAGGGCCTCGATCTGCTGGGTGGTGCGCCAGGAAACATCCTGGGTGCGGCTTATTGCCCCAGCCGACCATCCTCGAAGTATGCCACGCCTTGCGGGCGGCGTAGAGAGCGACGGCCAAAGTCACGATCTGCAGGCCAATCAGTATTACAAACATCAACTACGGACTTCCCAAACTTGAACTTGCGTCAAAAATTCACCCATCCCCACGAGATCCAGGCCCCGAGAAAGATGAACGCCAATGCCGCCAGATCGATCCTCAAGGACAGCCATTTTCTTCGGTAGGCGAGTACGGAGACGACGCCAAAATAGATCAAGGTCCCGACCGCCGTGCCAGATGAGCATGTTGACCGCGCCTCCGACCATAAAGCCGATCGTCAGCCCGCTGACCCGGCAAATTGTGGAGACCACGCTAAAAAGAAAATTAAATCGGCTTTCGCCCGCCGCCAGAAAGGCGTTCACATATATCAGGGGCTGGACACCGATGGCGCCAGCTGATCGCCAGGATCGCGAGATAGGTGCCCGCCACGGCATATCGCGGATCGTAGAGGAAGTCGATCAGGGGCGTCGCGATCAGCGACAAGGCGACGAAGCCGGGCAGCGTCAGGAGAAGAAGGCGGCCCCGGAGTTTTCGGAGCGTCTCGACGAAGTGGGCGGGATCTTCCCGGTAGGTCATCGCCAGTTTCGGAAAGCCGACCGAGCCGACGAAGCGCATGGTCATATCGCCCAGGGCCCAGCCGAAAATGCCGGCGATGGAGATATAGCCCAGCGTTTCAACCGGAACGAGAGCGCCCTGTATGGCGCTGATTTCACGTCCCCCGATATAGCTCACGACGGTGGACAGAAAGATCCGCGGCCGAAGCGGAAAATCGTGTTCAACGCGTCGCGTTCGAGATGCACCTTGTGCCGGTGCCATGGAAGGGCGAGGTGGCCCAGAATCGTCTGAACCACCGACCCCATGATATCGCCGATCGCCAGTGCCCAGACGGAGTGATAAAGCCAGGCGAGCGTGATCGTAATGACCGTGGTAACCGCTTGCCCGGCAATAGTCACCGCAGTCAGCCGCCCGAGCCACAGTTTGCGGCTCGCGGTCGCCAGCGCCATCGACTGGAAGCCGGAGATCGCTGCGGTGGAGCCGACCGCGCATAGCAGGGGAAAAAGCTGGGGTTCCTTGTAGAGATAGGCCGCCGGCCAGGCGATAAGGCACGCGATCGCCCAAAGCGCCGAGCCACGGAACATCTGGATCGTCCATGCGGTGTTCAGAAAGCCCACGTCCCCTCCCCGTTCGTTCTGAATGATCGCGGCCCGGCTGCCGGTGTCGCTGAACATGGCGAGACCGGTGATGAACACCGTCACCAGAGACATCAAACCGAAGGCTTCCGGGAACAGAAGGCGCGTGAGGATCAGGTTGCTGATCAGCCGGATGACCTGGCTGGCGCCATAGCCGCCGAACGTCCAGAGCGACGCCCGGATCACGGGTCTCTTGAAAAAAGCCGCGTTCAGCAAGCGTTTCGACCCCTCATTTAGCGTCCGTCATCATCTTTGGGAAACCAATGCCGTATTAGAACGTTGAGTGTGGCGAGACCGTGGCTTGTCGCAGAAAATCCTTTCGGCGACACTAAATCGAAAGCTCTGTCGGGGACATATATCATCAATGTCGCTAAGCGTTTATACGGCGCGGCTTCGGCATAAGGCCGCCCAGCTGTTGCGCCGGGACGTCCTGCTGTCGGCGGCGGCCGTCAGCCGGGAGGTGATCTGTCCGAAAGAGGATATCGTTTCGCCGCCGTCCATTTGTCTGCCCGGTCAGATCGAAAAGGTCGTCGCCAGCCCGTTTGCCGGCAAGCAACAGGCGATTTCCATCGCGCGCGGCGGTCCCCGCGTATGGGGAGCCACGGTTCGATACGAAATCGAGGATGCAACGCTGATCGACGGTTCGCTCTATGCGGGTAATGCCCGCCTCTTTCTGCAGAACCGGCAATGGATCACCGATACGACGGATGCCGGTTATCTCGAAACGGCGAGCCTCGTTTCGTCAATGCATGGCGCTTATTATTTCGGTCACTGGCTGAGGGATGACTGTGCGACCTACCTTCTCGCCGGAGAACGCCGATCAGACACCTGTCCGTCGAGACTCGGGATTTCGCGGACAAGGACATATATGCGGGTTGTTTTGGTCAGGACTGGAAACCGACGGGCCGCGCAAAAATTGGGCGTCTGAGCTGGTACGAGGACCTCTCGCACAACAGCGACAAGGCCCGGCGCTACCGGATTTTGCGGAGCAAACTCCGAAAGCGTTTCGAGCCGAAAAATCGGGGCGGCATGGTCTATCTCCGGCGCGGCAAATCCGGCGAACGCCGGGCTCTCGTGAACGAAGACGATGTCGTCGAACGGCTGCGCCGGAACGGCGTGGTCATCGTGGAAATGGAATTGACGCCCACCGAAGTGACGATCGCCCATCTGATGGAGGCGGATTTCGTGATCAGCGTCGAGGGTAGCCAGCTCAGTCACGCGGTATACGCTCTCGCGGAAGGCGGCTCCGTTTTGGTCCTGCAACCGCCCTTTCGCTTCTATAATGCCCATAAGGACTGGGCCGATGCCTTGGGTATGCACTATGGCTTCGTGGTCGGAGACATGTCCGGCGAGGGGTTTACGGTCGATCCGGACGACATTATGAGAACCATCGATTTGTTTCCGCGCGCTTCCCGCTGCCAGGGATTTTAGCGAAATCTATTTGGAGTTGGCCACAGCGTGAACGCACGACACAACTACCTTTGGGCGCGTCTCGTCCTGCCGTTCACCAGAGCGGAGCTCCCCGGCTGGGGAAGGCTGGCCGCGCCTTTCGGGGCTTTCGATCCTCAAGCCAGCCCCCGGTGGGCCGGCCTGCCGTTGCAAACCGCGCGCGGCAGACTCCATGGCTACCGGATGATCCTTGACCTTGCCGATTGGGCGCAGCGCTATACGTGGTTCGCGGCACGGTATTATGAGAGAGACACGCAGTTCGCGATGCTCGCCCTTGTAAAGCCGGGCGATACGGTGATCGATATCGGCGCGAATATCGGCATGATCACTCTGCTGGCGTCCCACCTCGTCGGGCCTCGGGGACGCGTGCTGAGCTTCGAGCCCAATCCCGCCCCTCGACGGCGGCTGCAGGAACACATCGAGATAAATAGCATCAAGAATGTCGAGATCTTCGATGTCGCGCTCTCCGATGCGGAGGAGCAGAAAACGCTGATCGTCGACGGGTCGCATGACGGCATCGGAACCCTGGCGGCCCGTCCAGACTTCGCCAACGTCACGCAGCGCCATGACCTTAGAACCGCGATCGGCGATAACGTCCTGCCTGCCGAGCTCGCCGGCAACGTCTTCATCAAGATCGACGTCGAAGGTTTCGAGATCCGCGTCTTGCGCGGCCTTGGCCGTACGATAGAGAAATATCGGCCGATCATCCTGACGGAATTCGAGCCGCGCCATCTCGAAAAGGCCGGGTCCTCGCCGAGCGAACTGTTCCACATCATGGGCGGCCACGGCTATGTTGCACTTGGCATCACGGTCGAACGGCGGCCGCTTCGATACAAATGCCGGCTGGACAGAATCGAGGGCTACGCGCATCTCAGGGTCTAATGTTGTCTGGGCTCCCGAAGCCTGTTACGCGGAATCGAGGGCAGGTGGATTGCGAATGAGATCGGCGTCCGCTTTACATCTGGCCAATTAGCGGAAATGATATCCAGCGCAGCGGAGCAACGGAGCCGCAGGTATACTGATATGAGATATTCGAGCGGGCCCAAGTCGTCGCATCATTTATTATAAATGACTAAGAGTAATCATTATGTTCAAGCCACTAGAGGGTCATTCAGCCAGTCGAGTTTGCCGATCGATCTCGTTGACTAATTTCTCTGTCAGCATACGAAGAGCTGGAGATCTTGCCGTTCGGGATCGTTAGAAGCGATCCACTTAACACATCCATAGAGCGCGATCCGTTGCGGCGGAAAGTCCTCTTCGCGCACATGCTAAATGAGCATTGGACACTTTACAGGCCGAGGACGTGCTCACAGAAATTTCATCAACTGGATCGTTGGGGCCTGGAGGGCCCTTCTCCTTTCTTCTATATCGGCTCTGGATAACCTTCAAATCGGCTGATTGATTATCGTTCTGAGAAACAGGCCGTCTACAATTCCGAATCGTCCAAGTTTCGAGGCAGGCAGAGCATAAGAGCGCGGAGCATGCTCTTCGATCGCAAAATGGTATCGCGCGTCTCTACGCGGTGGCTGTAAGCGCCTGCAATTTGGATTTCGACTAGAGGCATGACGGCGAATATCTTGCTTCGATGGAACGGTTCGATATTCGCCGTGTATCGAGCATCGACTTCCCGCCCCTCGTCGCTCGGGCGTCAGCACTGGCTCGAAGGATCATTCATGACGTTGGGCGGCTGTCGCGTCGATATCCGCAGGCCATGGCCGACTTCACCCTCGAATTTAAGGTATTGGAGCCTCTCACGATCGACCCGACATCGCGGCAACTCGATACGGCAAATATGGTGCGGCTTTCGCGCTCTGCTTCACAACGGCATCTCGATCTTGCAAATCGCAGCAGGAAGCGGTAATCTTCTGCTGCCATCCAGCCAAGGTCTGACCCGTCGTCGACCACAGATCTCGATAACACTCTCGTGCGGACATGCATATCTCTTCACACCGGCGCACGCGGGAAGTCTAGCGATGGCAATCGACGGGTCTGCCGATCACGCGACCACCAGCAATGACATGAGCGGCGCGATTGCGTGCTGCTCCTGAACGGGACGAAATCGAGAAGCCATTCGAAGATAGCCACTTCCTTATCCCGCGACCATACTTTCTGAAAGCGTCACCATATTCAGCGCGCGCATCGATAAGCTGTCGCCGATTGACGGTGGCCGCGCTCGTTGAGCGTCACCATCGTCATCATCAATTACCGCACGGCCGATCTGACGATCGGTTGTCTCCGGTCGGTCGCCCCCGAAGTCGCCGGGCGCGATGACCGGTGCGCGGTCGTCGTCGATAATGCGTCCGGGGATGGTTCCGCCGAGGCGATCGAAAAGGCGATCGCGGCGAATGGCTGGGGCGCTTGGGCGCGGATGATCCGGGCGCCGTCGAATGGGGGCTTTTCGTCGGGCAACAATATCGGCATCGCGGCGGAGCCGGCGGCGTTCTATCTGCTGCTCAACAGCGATGCGATGCTGCGCCCGGGGGCACTGGACCGGCTGCTGGAGACGATGGCCGAACATCCCGAGGCCGGCCTGATCGGCCCGCGCCTCGAATACGAGGACGGCACGCCCCAGGAAAGCAGCTTCCGCTATCTGACGCCGGTGACCGAGTTCATGTCCGCCGCCTGGACCGGCCCCGATCGACCGGCTGCTCGACCGCCACCGGATCGCCCTCGGCCTTTCGGAGGGACTGCTGGAAGCCGAGTGGATCAGCTTCGCCTGCGTTATGATACGGCAATCGGTGATCGACCGGATCGGCATGATGGACGAAGGCTATTTCCTCTATTTCGAGGATATCGACTATTGCCGCCGCGCCTCCCGGGCCGGCTGGAAGATCTATACCGACGCGCGGGCGCATGTCGTCCACCTCCGCGGCGGCACGGCTTCGCTCAAGAAGGACTTCCGCGAGCGACGCCGCCTGCCGCGCTATCAATATGCCTCGCGGGCCCGCTATTTCGCGACCTTCCATCGCGGCCGCGTCGGCGGCATCTTGTGGCCAATCTGATGTGGATGTCTGGGGCGCGGCGTCTCCCTGTTGCGCGAGGTCTTCGGGCGGCGGCGGGCCACGGCCGAACGACAGGGCCTCGACAACTGGATGTTCTTCGGCGACCCCCTGCGGCCGTTCCGGCCGGAACGGCGCGACAGCCGATGAGCGGCGCACCCGACTTCATCATCATCGGCGCGATGAAATGCGCGACGAGCACGCTGCACGACCAGCTGGCGCGTCAGCCCGGCTATCTTCATGTCCACGCCGAAGGAGCCGTGCTTCTTCAGCGATCGACGAGAACTGGAGCCAAGGGCGTCGGATGGTACCGGCAACTATTCGAGGCGGCGGCCGCCGGCGATATTTGCGGGCGAATCGAGCACGCATTACACCATGCTGCCGACCTACCCGGACACGATCGCGCGGCTGAAGTCGACCTTGGGGAACGACACGAAGTTCATCTACATCATGCGCGATCCTGTCGAACGGCTGGTCTCGCACTGGATACACGACTGGTCGCAGGGCATTCTCTCCGACGCGATCGAGAGTGAAATTCCGAAACACCCGGAGCTCGTCCGATACGGCTGCTATGCGTCGCAACTGCGGCCCTATCTGGACGCCTTCGGGCCCGGCCCGAATCCTGCCCGTGTTCTTCGAGCATCTGACGGCCAGTCCGCAGACCGAGTTGGAGCGCGTCTGCTCCTTCATCGGTTATACGGGTCAACCGGTCTGGCAGACCGATTTCAGCCGTCAGAACGCGTCCCAACAAAGGCTGCGGCACACCCCGATGCTGTCGTTCCTGAAGAATTTCCCGGGCTCGCAGACGTTGCGCCGCGCGCTTCTGCCCGAAGGGTTTCGCGAACGCCTGAAGAGCCGCTGGCGGATCGAAGAGCGGCCCGCTCTGACACCGGAGATCCGGTTGCAGCTTCAAGGTCTGTTCGACGAAGACCTCGCGCAACTCGGCGCATGGCTGGGCCTCGACCTCGATTGCGCGTCCTTCGAGGCGACGGCGCGCGACGCGATGCCGGACTGGTCGGCGGACGCCCTGATGCGGTTTTCCCATGTCGGTTGACCCCGCGAACCCCGGCACAGGCGTCGTCGTCATCGGCCGCAACGAGGGCGAACGGCTGCGGCGGTGCCTCGTGTCGCTGAAAAAGGCCTATGAAGGCACGGGTGCGCGGATCGTCTATGTCGACTCCGGATCGACCGACGGCAGCCGTGAACTCGCCCGCGAGCTTGGCGCGGAGATCGTCGATCTGGACCTGTCGACTCCCTTCACGGCCGCCCGCGCCCGCAATGCCGGCGTCGCACGCCTGCGGCAGATCATGCCCGCGCTTGGATTCGTCCAATTCATCGACGGCGACTGCGAACTCGCGCCCGGCTGGCCGGGCATCGCGATGCAGGCGATAACGGCTCAAGGCGACATCGCGGTCGTGTGCGGCCGACGCCGCGAGATCCATCCGGACCGATCCATCTATAACCGGCTCTGCGACATGGAATGGAACACGCCCATCGGCGAGGCGGCGGCCTGCGGCGGAGACTCCCTGATGCGCGCCTCCGCCTTCGAAAGCGTCGCCGGCTTCAGGGACGATGTCATCGCCGGAGAGGAACCGGAACTTTGCTTCCGGCTGCGGCGCGCCGGTTGGCGCATCCTCCGGATAGACCACGACATGACGCGACATGACGCGGCCATAGAACGGTTCGGCCAATGGTGGAAACGCGCCAAGCGCGGCGGGCACGCCTGCGCGGAAGCCATCGCACTTCACTTCAAGGACGGCGAGCGATCCGAGGCGAAACGCGCTCTTTCCATCCTGGCCTATAGTCTCGGCGTCCCGATCGTGGCGATCGCAGCCGTCTGTGCGATCGGACCGATCGGCCTCGTCATCCTGACGTGCTATGCTGTTCCGATCTTCAGAAGCCGGAATTTTCGCATCCGGGAGCGCAAGGATACAGCCTCCGACGCCATGCTTTACGCGATCTTCATGTTACTCGGCAAATTTGCAGAACTAGCCGGGATCGCCCTCTACGGCTTCAGGCGCATCGCGCGATCCCAGAAGAAGATCATCGAGTACAAGTAACCGGCGCGCCACCGCCAGCGGCCGGGGATTCAACCGGATCTCCGGACACAGAAAACGGAACCCGATATCCGCAACAGGCGTTCTTAATGCTCAGGCCACCAGTGAGACCGAACCTTGCGTAGCCCTTTTTTGCCCCTATTGCTCGTGCTCGCCGCGCTGCTCAATGCGCCGGCAGCTGCCGTCGAGATCGATCTCAACGACCAGGCTCCCCATCATTTTTCGGTGGCTGTCCAGCCTGACGCCAAGCTGGAAATTCGCGTCGACCAATCCCCGCTCATGATTACCGGCCTGCCGGCATGGGCGGAGAAATGGCGCTGGGTGGGCACCCGCCTGCAACTCACGCCCGACGGCCCCGATCGGTCCCGGATAAGCGGATCGGTCAAGGGCCTGGACGTCACGATCGACGGGGCCGTATTCGCCCGGAGCGCCAACCAGCTCGTCTACCAGTGGACGACGGAGGCGAGCACATCGTTCTCCGGTATCAACGGGGCAGGAATTCAGTTCAGTGTGGTTCCCGCCATTGCACAGGCGCTCGGCGTTCGGAGCAAACCGATCCTGCTGCCGGATAATCGCGGCTGGGAATGGACGCTCGGCGGCAACCAGACGATACGGGTCGAATTCGACCCTCCGCTACCGAGCCTGTATGCCGACCGCGGCAACACCAATAACATCCGGGCGATGTATATCGGTTCCACGCTGGAGCCGGGTCGCCGCACCTATACGATGACCATCACCCTGCCCGAAGGGGCGACCGTGGAGGCCGTGCCCAGATTGGCGGCCAGCGACACGTCCAACTGGTATCAGAACGCCCTCGACGGAACGGAAAGCCCTATCGATCTGAGCTTCCTGAACGACGCGCCGGCCGGCAAACATGGCTTCGCAAGGGCCGACGGTGACGGCATTCGCTTCGCTGACGGCACCCCGGCGCGTTTCTGGGGCGCCACCGTGGCGGCGGGTTCCCTCTATCAGCCGAAGGACGTGATCCGCAAACAATGCAAGCGCATTGCCGCGCTGGGCTTCAATCTCATTCGTATCCACCATCAGGATTCGATGAGCTGGGTACGCAATACCACCATCGATCAGACGCGGGACGACTCCCAGCACCTCGACGACGACATGATGGATCGTCTCGACTATTGGATAAGTTGCCTCAAGGAACACGGTGTCTATGTCTGGCTGGATCTTCACGTCGGCCGGCTGTTGAAGCCGGGCGACGACGTGCCCGGATTTGCGGAAATTTCCGCCCACTCGAAAGACAGCCCGAAAGGTGCCGGCTTCAAGGGATACAACTACTTCAATTCCCGCATCGAGCAGCTGATGGAGGAAATGAACGCCAAATATCTTGGCCATGTGAACAAATATACCGGCCTCGCCTATAAGGAGGACCCGGCCATCCTGGCGGTGTTGCTGACCAACGAGGACGATCTTCCGGCGCATTTCGGAAATCTGATGCTGCCGGACAAGAAGAACCCCTATCACAACAAGATCTTCAGCGAGGCGGCCGCCGCCTATGCCGCCCGATACGGCCTGCCGTCGAACCTGACATGGCGGACCTGGGTTCCGGGGCCTGCCAAGATGTTTCTCGCCGACCGCGAGGCGCAATGGGACATCCGCATGATCGCGAATCTGAGATCGATCGGTGTCAAGTCGATGACCGCGACAACGCAACTGTTCGGCCAGACCTGCGACGTTCGCGCTGCCCGCCCTGACGACGGGCGACATCGTCATCGGTCAACAGCTATGGCTCGCAGGGCTTTCTAGACTCGAATCCGCGCTTCACCGCAAATTTTCTCGGCACGATGGCCATGGCGCAGATGGCCGACAAGCCGATGGCGGCGACCGAATGGAACGTCCCCTACCCTGCCAAGGACCGGTTCATGGCGCCGCTCTATGTGGCAAGCACGGCCGCCTTGCAAGGCTGGGACGCGCTCATGCTCTACAACTATTCGCAGACGCGCTTCGCGCCGCATCTGCCGCTCGACACCTGGTCTACCTATTCGGATCCCGCCTATATGGGCATGATGCCCGCGGCCGCCCTGCTGTATCGCCGGGGCGACGTCAGCGAGGCTCAAAAGCATTATGTGCTCAAGCTCGACCGCTCCACCGCTTATTACCAGACCCGGAACGCGTCGAACATGAAGAGCCTGCGCACCCTGCTCGAACAGAGTCAGGTATCCTTCGCCCTGTCCCGAGATCAGGGAGAACCCCTGGCTGAAGCCGACGAAAATTCCGGCGGACGCCATCGAAGTGGCCAATCTCGATCAGGATTTCCTGCCGCGCGGCGCGACGAGCGTCGAGTCCGATACGGGTGAATTGAAGCACGATTGGACGAAGGGCTATCAAACCATCGACACGAAACGCAGTCAGGCCGTCAACGGCCATGTGTGCGGCACACCCATCAAGCTCGGCAATGCCCGCTTCGACCTCGAGACCTGTTACGCCGCCGTCGACGTCGCGAGCCTCGACGATGCGCCGATCGAGAATGCGAAAAATATTCTGATCACGGCCATAGCTCGGGTCATGTCCGGACCATCCAGAGTCGTCTTGTCGGAACCCGTCAAAGGTACGCTGACATTCAAGGCGCCTGCCGGCGGAACGCTCTATGCCCTTGACGGCACGGGCGACCGCAAGAAGGTCGCTGTCGGCTATCAGGACGGCACCTATCGGATAGACCTGCCGGTCAAGGGCGGCACCCACTGGTTCCTGCTGAGCGCGCCGAAGCCGTGATCCCGGCGCAGTTGCCCCTGCGGGGAGCGGACTGCTGGTCCTCCTCTTGGCCCGCGTCATTCCGCCTCCTCGCCACCCAATCCCGTGCTAGGATCGGCGCATGAGGGTCGGGTATTTCGTCAATCAATATCCCATGGTCAGCCACAGCTTTATTCGCCGGGAGATCCTGGCGCATGAGGCTGCCGGACTGTCCGTAACGCGCTATGCGCTACGCACGGATCCGGCCGGGCTGGTTGACGAGGCGGACCGGCGGGAGCTCGGGAAATGCCGCTACGTGCTGCGAGAAAAGCCAATGAGCTTCGCGGCCCGGATTTTTTCCGAGATCCGGACGAACGCCAAGGGGTTCTTCAACGCCGGGCTTCTGGCAGCCCGTATCGGCTGGCGGTCCGACCGGGGACTGTTGCGGCATTTCGTCTATTGGGCCGAAGCGGCCGTATTGGCGCAATGGTGCCGCGAGGACAAGATCGATCATCTCCACGCCCATTTCGGAACGAACTCGGCCGCCATCGCCATGCTCGCGCATGAGATGACCGGCATCCCCTACAGCTTCACCGTTCACGGGCCGGAGGAGTTCGACAAGCCGCAGTTCCTGGCGCTGGGAGAGAAAATTCACCGGGCCGCCTTCGTTGCCGCCGTCAGCTCGTTTGGCCGCAGCCAGCTGTTCCGTTGGTGCGATCCACAGGACTGGGACAAGGTGCGGGTCGTGCATTGCGGTGTCGATACGTCTTTTTACGCCGGCGATATTCCGCCGCCGCCGGCCGCTCCCCGGCTGGTCTGCGTTGCGCGCCTGTCCGAACAGAAAGGCATCGGAATCCTGATTCAGGCGGCGCGGCGTCTCCTGCTGGCGGAGGTGCCGTTCGAGATCGTCCTTGTCGGCGACGGCCCGATGCGCGGCGAGATCGAGACCCTGATCCGCCGATACGAACTCGGAGAGAGGATCACGATTACCGGCTGGCAGGACGCGGCCCGTGTGAGGGACGAGATTCTCAAGGCCCGCGCCTTGGTCTTGCCGAGCTTCGCCGAGGGTTTGCCCGTCGTCATCATGGAAGCCATGGCGCTTCAGCGGCCCGTGATCTCGACCTATATCGCAGGCATTCCGGAGCTGGTGAGCACCGGCGAAACCGGCTGGCTCGTGCCGGCGGGGGACGCCTCGTCGCTCGCCCGCGCAATGCGCAACGCGCTGGAAGCGCCGGCCGAGACGCTCGCCACCATGGGCGCCAAGGCACGAGACGCGGTCCTCGCCCGCCACGACATAACGTCGGAAGCGGCAAAGCTCCGCGACGCCTTTGCTTCCGCCTCCCGCACGCCGGCCTGAGCGACCATGCTCGCCCTGCTCGACCTCGTTCTGACGCTCTGCGCCATTGGCCTTCTCCTTGTGACGGGCATGTTGTGTCTGGAGGTATTTTCGGCCCGGCGGCAGGCGATCTCAACGGCCCACGCCCCCTCGAACGACGAACCGACGATGACGGTGCTCATCCCGGCGCATAACGAAGCGGGCCAGATCGCGGACACGCTTTCAGCCCTGAAGCCACAACTCGGCCCCTCGGATTCCATCCTTGTGATCGCCGACAACTGCACGGACGACACCGCCGCTATCGCACGCCAGTCGGGCGCCACGGCCCTCGAACGCCACGACCCGAGCCATCGCGGCAAGGGGTACGCACTGCAATTCGGCATCGATCACCTCCGGGACCAGCACCCGGACATCGTGATGGTGCTGGACGCCGATTGTGATACGGAACCGAACTCGCTCCAAATCCTGAAACGCGCCGTCGCCTCGACCGGGCGGCCCGCCCAAGCCTTGAATCTGATGGAGGCGCGAGCGGATGCCGGGCTCGGCGAGAAGCTGGCCGCGCTGGCCTTTACCGTCAAGAACCGGGTTCGGCCGAGCGGTCTGCGGAGCCTCGGTCTCCCTTGCATGCTCACCGGTACGGGGATGGCGATCCCCTGGAACCTGCTGTCGGCAACGGATCTCGGATCCGGCCAGATCGTCGAGGACATGAAGCTTGGGCTCGATTTCGTCATTGCCGGGCATGCGCCGGTCTTCGAGGATCGGGCGAAGGTCACGAGCCGGTTTCCGACGAGCGATACAGGAAAGCTCAGCCAGCGACGGCGATGGGAGCATGGCCATCTCGCTATGATCGCCGACGCGGTGCCCAGACTTCTCGCCGATGGCATCCGCACAGGACGCCCGGGCCTTTTGGCCGTGGCGCTGGATTTGACGATTTCGCCTTTGTCCTTGCTGGTTCTCCTGCTGCTGGCCATGTTGCTGGCGAGTGCGGTCCTGACGGCGATCGGCGGTGGATCGGGGCCGCTCGGCCTTTCGGTCATCGCGCTCGCCCTTGCGGCGGCGAGCCTCGTCAAGGCGTGGTCCGGTTTCGGACGGGAGATCGTGACCGCAACGGAAATGGCGTCGATCCCGCTCTATGTCGCGCGCAAATTGCCGCTCTATCTCGACTTCTTCCGCCGCCGCGAACGCGACTGGGTGCGAACCGCAAGAGACCGTGACGATGGCGAGTCCTGAGCGCGTCGAATTCCTCGACATCGAGTTCGATGTCCTGACGCTCGAGGAGCTCCTGGAGCACGCCGTTGCCCGCGCGCCGGACTCTCCCTTCGGCTACGTTGTGACGCCGAATGCCGATCACGTCGTGCAACTTCATCGCAGGCCAGAGACATTGCGCGAGGCCTACCGCGACGCCGCCTATGCCGTATGCGACAGCCGCATTCTTGCCCAGCTCGCGAAATGGGCCGGGCTGGTGCTGCCGCCCGTACCGGGCAGCGATTTTACCGCCCGCTTCTTGCGCGAGAGCCTCAGGTCGGACGACGCGGTCCTGATCGTCGGCGGAAGCTGGGAGCAGATCGAGCGGCTGAAGGCGGATTACGGGCTCAGGCACGTTCTCCATTTCGACGCGCCGATGAATTTGGCACGCGATCCGGCAGCCCGAAGCGCCACGGCGCAGTTCGTGATCGATCATCCGGCGCGTTACATTTTCTTCGCGCTCGGCTCGCCGCAGCAGGAGATGATCGCGCATGAGGTCTGGAAGAGCGGCAAGGCCCGCGGCCTCGGCTTCTGCATCGGCGCGTCGATCGATTTCCTGACCGGCAAGGCCAAGCGCGCGCCCCGGGTCATGCGCAGGCTGAAACTCGAATGGCTCCATCGGCTCGTGAAGGAGCCGCGCCGCATGTGGCGGCGCTACCTCGTCGACGACATCGAGGTCTTCGGCATCTATCGACGATGGCGCCGCCGGCGCGGCCTATAGCGCCTGAAGCTTGCTCTTGGCGTCGTTCATGTCCGTAAACGACTTGTCGCCGGACTTCACGACCATTTCCAGATTTTGCTTCGCCGCCGCCGTATTGCCTGTCTGGAGCTGAGCAAGCGCCAGATGGTAGCGCAGGATCGCCGAATCCGGCGCCGCGTCCACCGCCTTCTTCAGCCAGGTCAGGGCATCCTGAGGCATATCCAGCTTGAAATAGGCCCAGCCCAGCGTGTCCAGGAAATAAGGAATATTCGAGTCCCGGAAACGCAGCGCCAGATTGAGCGCCCGCTGATAGCTGGCCTTGTCCTTCCGGGTATCGGTCAGAAGGCTCGCGAGGTTGTTCGCCGCGATGTCGACCTGCGGCTGACGCTTCAGGATTTCCTCGTATTCGGCAATCGCCTTGTCCATATCGCCGACATATTGCTGCACGAGAGCCACACCCAGCATGAGCACCACATCGTCCGGCCGTTCCTTGAGACCGTCATCCAGAACCTTCAACGCGCCCTGACTGTCGCCACGCACGACCTTGATCTGTGCATAGCGAAGGCGAATCTCCGAGGATTGCGGGGCGCCTTCGAGCGCCTTCTCGAACGCCGTATCGGCCTTTCCCTTGTCCCCTTCGGTTTCATAGACTGAACCCAGCAGCAGATTGGCCGTGGGGTTGTCGGGGTTCGCTTTCAGCACCTGTTCCAGAAAGGCCTTGGCCTCGGCCTTCTTTCCGGACTGCATGTAGTTCTGCACGACGGCGGCAAGCGGCTGCTCCAGATTGGGGTTCTTCTGATAGAGCTGCTGAAAGATCTCGTTGCTCGCGCCGAACTTCTGCTGCCCCTGCAGGACGCTGCCCTCGATCTGCTCGGACGTCGTCTGACCGCCCTCGAGCGACTTCAGCCGCTCCGCGATCTGCTGCGCGCCGAGCCAATCCTGCCGGCGCAGCTTTACCTGCGCCATCGCCCTCAGGGCCGGAATGTTGTTCGGGTCACGCGCCAGATAACGGTCCAGGACGTTTTCCGCCTGGTTGAACTCCTGACGTTGCGCCAGAAGACCGGCGAAGGTGACCGGAATCTTCGCGTCATTGGGATTAGCTTCGATGGCGCGGTAATACTGCTCCTTGCCGAGCTCGATCTGCCCCTGAAGCATATAGGCTTGCCCCAGCAGCATCAGCGCGGGCGCGGAGTTGGGCGAATCCGTCAGCACCGTGTTCAGATAGGTCACGGCGTCGCTGGGCTTTTCCTTTTGCATCGCGATGCCCGCACGCAGCATGAGCGCATCGCCATTATGGGCGTCGAGCGCGAGAACCTTCGAGATGCGGTCTTCCGCCTCGTCAGCATTGCCGTCGGCCATGGCGAGACGGGCCAGCGCGGTCTGCGCCTTGATGATCGTGGGATTCTTGTCGCTGGAGGCGAGGTCCAGATAGATCTTCTTGCCGGCATCTTTCTGACCGTCTTCGATCAGGAGCCGCGCAAGCTCGAACTTCATCTCCTGGGAGTCCGGCGCCTGCTGCACATAGCCGCGCGCCAGCTCGATCGCTTTCGCCCTGCTGCTGTACTGGGCGGCGAAACGGATGACCGCGATCTTCGCGTCGTCCTCGCCGGGGAAATCCTGCACGGTCTGCTCGAGCACCTGCTGGGCCTGATCCGGCTGCTTGTGGCGCAGATAATGAGCCGCCAGAAGATTCCGGTAGGCGCGCTCCTTGGGATGCTGGGCGATCAGCGTCTTGTAGGCGGCGATCACCTCATCCGTCTTGCCGGCGGTTTCCAGGATGTCGATCTTCACGAGTTGAAGCGGAATATTGGTCGGCGCGTCGACGAGCCCCTTGTCGACCACCGACAAAGCCGCCGCGGTATCGCCCTTCGACTGATTGATCCGCGCCAGCAGCAGCATGGCATCGACATGCTTGGGATCGATTTCCAGGGCTGCCTTGGCCTCGGTCTCCGCCATATCCAGATTCTGAAGGCGGTACATCACGGCACCGCGCAAGGTGTGCGCGCCGGCGTCTTTGGGCTGCAGCTTCAGAACCGTCTCGCTCGTCTTCATCGCATCGTCGAGACGACCGGCGCCGAGCTGAAGGCTGCCGAGCTCGGTCAGCGCCTCCACATTATTCGGATCAAGAGCGACCGCCCGGCTCAGATCACGATATGCATCGTCCCACTTCTGGTTCCGGAGATCGATCTTGCCGAGGTAGAGCCATGCTTCAGGCAGCTTGTTGTTGAGCTGCAGCGCATTGCGGAACTCGAGGCCGGCCTGCACGAAGTTGCCTTTTTCGAACAGCTCCTTGCCATCCTTCAAATAGGACGCCGCCTTTTCTTCCGGCGTGCTGCAACCCGATACCGCGAGCGCGACAAGCGCCGCCATCAACGGATAGGTCCAGCGTTTCGTGCCGGCGCCCGCGCGCTTCGTCTGGTGTGCGTTTCCCATGGCCATGTCTCTTTGCCTCAGACTTTCCAAAAATTCCGTGTCGTCGCTTCTTTGGCGCCCCTGCTCCGGAAGTCGCGAGGACGGGACGCCAACCCCGATTAGTGCCTTAAATCAATAGGCATTCTCGCCCCGCAGGACGACCCCCAACGTTCTTATCAGGATCCTCAGATCAAACAGCATGGACCAGTTCTCGATATAGTCCACGTCGAATGCGATCCTTGCCCGCATCTTCTCG
Organism: uncultured Alphaproteobacteria bacterium; assembly: GCA_963822835.1. Taxonomy (GTDB): domain Bacteria; phylum Pseudomonadota; class Alphaproteobacteria; order CAVTAV01; family CAVTAV01; genus CAVTAV01. The sequence continues at coordinate 190,609 of CAWGIZ010000001.1, forward strand.
ATCGTCTCGGTTTCGCCGCGCAGATTATTGACCTGCGCCCAGCCCGTCATACCGGGCTTGACCCGGTGCCGCGAGAAATAGGCCTGAATTTGCGGCGCGAAACTTTCATTGTGAACGACCGCGTGAGGCCGCGGCCCCACGAGCGACATCGATCCGGAAAGCACGTTGAACAGCTGCGGCAGCTCGTCGAGGCTCCAGCGTCTGAGGAACCAGCCGACCCGGGTGACCCGCGTATCGCCGCGCGTCGCCTGCGGCACGTCGGGCTCATCGCCCCGATTGGCGCGCATGGTCCGGAACTTGAGCAGTTCGAAAGGACGGTTGTTGAAGCCGTACCGGGTCTGACGGAAGAAAACCGGCCCCGGACTGTCGAGCTTGATCGCGAGGGCTATCACCGCCATCAGCGGCAGGCAACCGGCGAGGATAACCAGACCGAGGATCTTGTCCGTCACCGATTTCGCGATCAGGCGCCAGCCGTCGATCGGCTTGTTCAAGAGATCGAGCATAGGGATCTGGCCGATCAGGGTGAGCTTGGGCGTCGCCGAGAGATACCCTGCGAGATCGGCGGCAAGCCGGACATAGACCGGCAGTTCGCGAAGCTGGTCGACGAATTCCGAGATGCGCTTCTCGGCGCTCCACGGCATGCAGATGACAATCTCGTCCACCCGGTTCTTTCGGACGAAATCCATCAGATCGGACGTCGTGCCGAGCACCGGATAGGACGCGAAGCTGGGCCCGACCCGGTTCAAACGGTCGTCGAAAATACCTGCCACCACGTTCCACGGATGGTTCATCCGGCGCAACCGCGAGAGAAAGGACGAGGCCTGATCGGTCGCTCCGACCACCACGATGGACCGGCCCATCCGGCCGGTTGCCGCGAGCCGGTAGGTTACCAGCCGTGTAAGCCCGACCCGCCAGAACAGGAGGCCGACGGACGACAGATACCAGGTGAATACCCAGATACGGGAGAATTCCGCCGTGGTCTTCAAGGCGAACGCGACCACGACGAAGGCGCCAAAGGAAATCGTGACCACCGTCAGGATGGTCTTCGCCTGCCAGAAGGAACTCGATGAACATCGTCGTTCCGTAAGTGCCGCGCGAGCGCTGAGCGAAAACGCTCACGGCCGCGAGCATCAAAATCGTCAGCGTATACGGACCGATCGAGCTTTCGCGGTAACCGACATAGGTAAAATAGAGGAAGATGCCGCTGCCCGCGATCACCGCGAAGTCCAGCAGGGGAAGGACCGTCAGAAGCAGGGATAACGGGATAGACCTCTGCGAAACGTGCGGAGCCATCCGTGCCTCATCCGCCGTTAACGTCATTGCACCCCTTCTGCTGACCACATCTGACTCGGCCAGTTCGCCACTCGTTCCCATTATGATCAGGCCTAGCCATCCGGGCCTCGGTTCGGCCGGGCCTTGACCTCGCTGATGCCGGCAATCTAACCGCACAATCCAGCAAAAATGTGGCCGTCAGGGCGTTCAGTCCCCGGCGCCACCGCTAAGCTGCATAACTATAACCGACAGCCTAACAAACGCATAACCTGTTGATTTGTTTCCGGTCGCGGGCGGCAACTTTTGCACGCAAATTCCCGCGTATTTCCAAGCTATTACACGCAAAAAATCCACGGAACGATTTTGGAACCATCGAGCCCTCAGCGCGTTGCCTGAATTGCGCGTCCGGAGGTAGCCGACCGTTATGGCTTGGCTTATCCGCCGGAATCCGCGTTTTGAAATCCAACTGCAGGAGGAATTCATGCTTAAGATTGCGAGGGTACTATGCGGCGCCGTGATTGCCGCATGGGCAGCCGGCTCGGCGCACGCCGCCGTTGTCGACTTCCCGTTGAATAATCCGGGCGATGCGTTGTCCTACAACAACGTCGTTACGGGGGCCGGACCTATTTCCGACGAATATTCCGTAACCCTGGGACAGAATCTTCTGGTCTCGGCCACGTTGACCAATACGTCTTCGGGCGTGTGCTCCGGAGCGGCCTGCGGCATCAACAATCTCGTGATGTCGCTCCTCAATTCCGGACACAATCCGATCCTGACCGGCGTCACATCGTTCACGCAGGCGATGATCACGTCTCTCTCCCCGTATTTCATCGAAGTATCGGGCGTGCGGTTGGGTGCGGGCGGCAGCTACGGCTTGTCGGTAAATGCCGCGGCGAACCCTGTGGGTGAAATGCCCATTCCGGGTGCGGCCCTGCTTCTGGCCTCGGGCCTTGCGGTCCTGGTCGGCGCAGGCCGGAAGAAAATCGGCACGAACGCCGCGTCAAACCAGGCCTGACATCCGTAAACCAGGCCATCTCGTGGAGCAGCCGGAGCGCAGGGCTGCTCCATTTTCTTATCCAGCGCCTGCCAAGCTCATCCCCGCGGAATGTCCCAAACCGGAACAGTTACAATTCCGGCAGAGTTTTCCGGTATTTGAAGGGAACGGAGCGCCCAAAACCGCGTTTCCATCGCATTGGAGTGATCCAGCTGGTGGTTCGAACGATGAGGAGTACGGCGGGTGTTCTCAAAAAAGCGGCGGGCGCGGTGGACGGGGCGGCGGGACCCGGAGTTCAAGGAACCCAGATTGCCGGTGCAAGGACTTGCTGCTGACGACATGGACGATCCGCTTCCCGCCGGCCCCCGTCTGTCGGGCCTGATCGTCTCGCCGGACCTGAGCAACGACCGGACAGAAACCGCACCAACTTCAGAGCCTGAAACTCCTCCGCCCCATAGCGCCGAAACCTCCACCAGAGAGAATTCCACGATCCCGTCCAAAGCCCCCGACGCGGAGGCAAAGTTCGGTAGGGCGATCGGAAAACTCATGCCCCTTGATACCGTGCGGACTGCGGACGAGCCCCGAGCGAATGGCTCGAAAAGTCCGTATAGCGAGGAAATCACGGCAATCGGTGAAGGCATCGCCGCCCTCCTGGCGGAAGAAGCAAACGACCCGGCCCCGGCACCGGCCGCCACGCCGACATTCAACAGCTTTCTCACGAACGACCCGGCCAAGCCAAGGCCGACGGACGACGAACCATCGAAGCCGCAATCGCGAGCGGCAGCAGTCCCGGCGGCCCACTCCGAATTTCGCCAACGGCTGATCACACAGATCGCCGAAGTGATGTGGTTCCCGAAGGATATGAGCGAAACGGCCCGGGAAGACCGGCTGATAGAAGCCTATGACGCACTTGTCGGCATCGATCCCCAGGACGAGGTCGAGGGCATGCTCGCCTGCCAGCTGGTCGTGACCCATCGCGCGGCACTGGATTGCATGAGGCTCTCCATGGCCTCGCCTGCGACATCCGGCGACCGTGGCGACATTATCGGTCAGGTCGAACGCCTGCTGGCGATCCACACGCGAAATCTCGCGGCTTTGGACCAGCATCGGGCCCGGAACAAGCAGAGAGCGGTGGCGGGCTTCGGGAAGAAGATGAAGCCATCCGAGGACACCGTATCGATGCGCGCTGAAAGCGACACGAGTCGCGACACCGAACGGATAACTGGATAGAGAATTATCAGTACTAGACTTCTAAAGCTATATTTCCGTCGCGATTTATGGCCCACTTGATGGATGGATAGCAGCTTTCACCGCTTGACCGGGAGCGGCTGTGAGGATCGAACCATCTAGGCTCAGCGTCTTGGACGGTTGGCGCGGGATCAGCATCCTTGCCGTTCTGGCCGGCCACTTGCTTCCTATCGGCCCGAAGAGCCTGCAACTGAATGCGACCACCGCAACCCTTGGAATGGTCGTGTTCTTCACTTTGTCGGGTTTTCTAATCACCCGATTTCTCATGAAAAATGACGATATCCGCGTCTTCCTGGTGCGGCAATTCTGCCGAGTTTTACCGCTCGCCTGGCTATTCATGGCGATCGCTTTGACGTTCTTTCCTTCGAGCAACTCGACTCTTGCGTCTCACTTCTTATTTTACGCCAACTTGCCGCCTATATCGCTAACGCCTGTTACTGCCCATCTCTGGAGTCTTTGTGCCGAGATGCAGTTCTATATTTGTATCGCAGTGATGGTGTTGTTAGGCGGGCGGCATGCCCTCTACTTGCTGCCGCTACTTTGTCTGACCATTACGCTTTATCGCGCATGGCATGGCGTCCATATCTCGATCGTCACCTATTTCCGGATCGACGAGATTTTGCAGGTGGCACTCTCGCTCTCCTATGTGAGAACCGCTATGGACGTCACCTCGAGAAGATCCCTGCCTGGCTCGTCTTGCCGCTGCTGATCGGGTCTTGCCATCCGCAGACAGGTTGGCTGAATTACTTCAGGCCTTACTTCTCAGCTATCGCTGTCGGCATGTCTATCTATCGGCCCGACATTTCGCTTTCCAAAGCGTTAGGATCAAGGATCCTCAAATACGTTGCCGAAATATCTTACGCCCTCTATGTGATTCACCCGCTGCTTGCGCATACTTGGCCGGGCTCGGGAGACAAGGTCGTCAAATATCTCAAGCGACCAATACTGTTTGCTGCGTTGGTCGCTCTCGCACATCTTTCGACGTTCTATTACGAACGCAAGTCGGGTCGCTTGGGGCAAGGCCTATACAAACAGATTGGGCGCCCGAAAAAGCACGCCCCATAAAATCCACTAATTCTTACCCATGAGAAGCGGCACCGCCAGCGCAAGGCTGGCGTCCCCTAGGGGACTCGAACCCCTGTTTTCGCCGTGAGAGGGCGACGTCCTGGGCCACTAGACGAAGGGGACGTGGCCGTGGGGGAGAGACATAAATCGCCCGGGCCAAACGATCAAGCGGTTTCGCGGATTTGACGAGATTCAGCCGTCGACGGACAGCCGCATCGCGATCTCGTCGAAGCGGGACAGATCGTCCGTCAGCTCGAACGCCCTGGTGCTGGCCGGCGCCGGCGCAGCCCCCGTTACAGCGGTCACCAGCCAGATGAGGCTCGGGTCGCGCGCGTCCTCCCGGTCGCGTGGCGACGGAGCGGCACGGCCATTGGGATGGGAATGGTAGACACCGACGATTGTCTCCCCGGTGCCCCGCAATTCGCGCATGAGCGAGAACTGGAGGGCCGGATCGACCTCGAATCGGTCCATCCGTTCGGGTGCCGCCAGATTGCGGCTTTCCGCGATCCGCGTAACGCGGGTAACGGCATCCGCCCGGTCCGGCCGCGCCACGCCGATCAGCAGTCCGCAGCATTCATAGGGAAAGGCTTCGCGCGCGAGCGTTTCGATTCTCGACAAATGGGCCCTGGAGATTTCGAGACGGGAGGCCAAGGCGCGCGCGCCCGATTGCCGGTTCAGGGCTGCTGCGGAAAATCGATGCTGCCGAGAACCTTGCCGGTCGCCTGATCGAGAACCACGAGGCGCGAATTGCCTTCCACGGTCGCCAGCTCGATGAACAGCCGCTCTCCGCTCGGCTGGATTCGCGCGATGCGCTCGCCTTGCCGGATCGGAACGGAAATTTCGCCGAAGACAGGCAAATGTTCTGCGGACACCGCGCTTTCGGCCACGGCCGGCGCTTTCTTCTTCATGTGGGAAAGCTGGTAGACGACCGTGCCGATCATCGCAATGAAGCCGGCCACCAGGATCACGCCAAGCACGATGACGGTTATCTTGAGGCCGGTGTTCTTGTTGGCCGTCCGGCTTGTCGACACAGTCATCTTCCGTTCCTTCTTCCGTTCAACGCCGATCCTTGCGCCTCGCCGCTATTTCTTGACGAGCCCGACCAGAAACAGCAGCAGGGCAGCGCCGATGAAGGACGCCACGAACACGCCGATCGTCCCACCGACGGCAATGTTCAGCTCTCTGAAAAGCCAGCCGCCGATGACGGCGCCGACGACACCGACGACCAGATTGATGACGAGGCCCTGACCGTGGCCCTTCACGACCTTGCCGGCGGCCCATCCCGCGATCAATCCGATGATCAGAAATCCGACCAGACCCAAACCCATGAGGCACCCCTTCCGGTTGTTTGACCAAGACGAGCCAGTTCGCTTGTCCGCCAAGTCTAGCCCAAGTGACAAGCATGTGCCCGCATTTCCTCAGAGGTCTATATACTGTCCGCATAGAGAACGGCCAGCGCCGGAAAACGTTTCAGGGACGACGATGACAGAAGCAATAAATCACCCGTTGGTTCTGGACGAAAACGTCGCCGGCATGCGGCTCGACAAGGCGCTCGCCGTGCTGATGCCGGACATCAGCCGAAGCCGCTTGAAGGCACTCATCCTTGAGGGCCGCGTGACGCTCGATGGCCGGCCCCTGACCGACGTGTCCCATACCGTCAGGGCCGGTGACCGGCTGACGCTCAGCGTGCCCGCACCGGTGGGCGCGACACCCGAGGCGCAGGACATCCCGCTGAATGTCGTCTACGAGGACGAGCATCTGATCGTGATCGACAAGCCCGCCGGCCTGGTTGTTCACCCGGCGCCCGGCAATCCCGATCAGACGCTGGTGAACGCCCTCATCGCCCATTGCGGCGAAAGCCTGTCGGGCATCGGCGGCGTCAAGCGTCCCGGCATCGTGCACCGCATCGACAAGGATACGAGCGGCCTGATGGTGGCCGCCAAGACCGACCAGGCCCATGCGGGTCTTAGCGCCGCCTTCGCCGCCCATACCATCGAGCGGGCCTATGTGGCTGTGGTCTGGGGGGTGCCTCAGCCCCCCGCCGGCGAGATCGAAGGCGCGATTGGCCGGGATCCGCGGAACCGAAAGAAGATGGCCGTCGTTACCCGAGGCGGGAAGAACGCATTGACGCGGTACAGGACCGTCCGGCGCTTTGGGACGTGGCCGCTCTCGTGGAATGCCGGCTGGCAACCGGGCGAACCCATCAGATCCGCGTCCATATGACGCATATCGGCCATGCGCTGGTCGGTGACCCGCTCTATGGGAGGTCGCGGAAACGGCGGCTTTCCGGGCTTTCGTCAGAAGCCGTGGAGGCCCTCGGAAGCTTCCCGCGCCAGGCCCTTCACGCGCGTTTGATCGGATTCGATCACCCCATCACCGGGAGACACTTGAAATTTGAAAGTGAGTTGCCATCTGACATCCAGGGTCTCGTCGACACGCTTATCAGCGGGCGCATAACAAAAATTAGAACTCTACTAAACAAAAAACTAATGCCTTGAAAATACAAGATAAACTTGACAACGATTCTCATCGTGTTAGTTTAGGGGCGCGGTAAGGCGAATCTTCGAAGACGTCTGGCCGCGAGAAACGGAGTGAGCCCATGTCAAATTTGAAGCTGCCGTCCCCGTCCCCCGAAGGCAGCCTGTCGCGGTATTTGCAGGAGATCCGCAAATTCCCGATGCTGACCGCCGACGAGGAATTCATGCTCGCGAAGAACTGGCGCGATTCCGGCGACATCGAGGCCGCCCATCGGCTGGTGACGAGCCATCTGCGCCTTGTCGCGAAGATCGCGATGGGCTATCGCGGTTACGGTCTTCCCGTCGGCGAGCTGATCGCCGAGGGCAATGTCGGCATGATGCAGGCCGTGAAGCGGTTCGAGCCCGATAAGGGCTTCCGCCTGGCGACCTATGCCATGTGGTGGATCCGCGCCGCGATCCAGGAATATATCCTGCGCTCCTGGTCGCTCGTGAAGCTCGGCACCACCGCCGCGCAGAAGAAGCTGTTCTTCAATCTGCGCAAGGTGAAGGGCCAGATCAAGGCGATCGAGGAAGGCGACCTGACGCCGGAGCATGTCAGCCAGATCGCCGAGAAGCTCAATGTCTCGGAGGACGAGGTGATCTCGATGAACCGCCGCATGGCGGCGCCGGACAATTCGCTGAACGCGCCCCTGCGCGCCGATAGCGACGGCGAGTGGCAGGATTGGCTGGTCGACGAGGACGCGGTGGATCAGGAGACCCATCTGGTCGAGAAGGACGAGTTCGAGATCCGTCAGGAGCTGCTCGAGCAGGCCATCGAAACCCTGAACGAGCGCGAGCGGCACATCCTTCAGGAGCGCCGCCTGACCGACAATCCGGCCACGCTCGAGGATCTGAGCAAGGAATACGGCATCTCGCGCGAGCGGGTGCGCCAGATCGAGGTCCGCGCTTTCGAGAAGGTTCAGAAGGCGGTCAAGAACGCCTTCATCCAGCGCCAGCTCGGCCGGACCGGCCGAAAACGCCCTCGGGGCACCGGCCGCATAGCCTCAATCGAATCGATCGAAACACGCAGTAGTCCGCCGCCCGACTGGCAACAGGGGCGGCGGATTTCTTTTGTAGCTGGCTCTTCTAGTCCTGGAACGGATCGCGCACCAGCACCGTGTCCTCGCGGTCCGGGCTCGTGGAGAGCATGCGCGATGGGCGCCTCGATCAACTCCTCGATCCGGCGGATATATTTGATCGCGGTGGCCGGCAGGTCGGCCCAGCTGCGCGCGCCCTTTGTGCTCTCCCTCCAGCCTTCCATGTCCTCGTAGATCGGCTTCACCCGCGCCTGTTCCTTGAGCTCGGCGGAAAGCGGTTGAGTCCGCGTGCCGTCCAGATCATAGGCGACGCAGACCTTGAGTCGCCTCCATGCCGTCCAGGATGTCGAGCTTGGTGAGCGCGATGCCCTGGATGCCGCCGACCTTGACGGCCTGGCGCACCATCACCGCATCGAACCAGCCGCACCGGCGCGGCGGCCCGGTGACCGTGCCGAATTCGCGGCCGCGCTCGCCGAGTCCCTGGCCGATCTCGTCGGAAAGCTCGGTCGGGAACGGGCCGGCGCCGACCCGCGTCGTGTAGGCCTTGGTGATCCCGAGCACATAGTTCAGCGCGGACAGCCCGATCCCCGATCCGGCCGCCGCCTGCCCGGCCAGCGTGTTCGACGAGGTGACGAAGGGATAGGTGCCGTGGTCGATATCCAGCATGGCGGCCTGCGCGCCTTCGAACAGGATGCGCTTGCCGTCGCGCCGCGACGTCGTCGAGATCGTTCCAGACGGGCCCCGCGAAGGGCAGCATCTTCGGCGCGACCTCGGCCAGCTGCTCTTCAGCGCCGCTTTGTCGACCGGCGTGCGAGCCGAGGCCGACCCGCAGCGGATTGTGGTGGGCGAGCAAGCGTTCGAGCCCGCGCTCGACGGCATCGGGATCGGTCAGGTCGCAGATCCGGATCGCGCGGCGGCCGACCTTGTCCTCATAAGCCGGGCCGATGCCGCGCCGGGTGGTGCCGATCTTCAGCCCGTCGCCGAGGGCATCCTCGCGCATGCCGTCGAGCTCGCGGTGGATCGGCAGGATCAGCGAGGCATTGTCGGCGACGCGCAAGGTCTTCGGCGTCACCTCGACGCCCTGGCCGCGCAGCCGCTCGATCTCGTCCAGCAGCGCCCAGGGATCGATCACCACGCCGTTGCCGATGATCGAGAGCTTGCCCGGCCGGACGATGCCGGAGGGCAGCAGGCTCAGCTTGTAGGTCTGGTTGCCGACGACAAGGGTATGGCCGGCATTGTGGCCGCCCTGGAAGCGCACCACGACATCCGCCCGCGCCGACAGCCAGTCGACGATCTTGCCTTTGCCCTCGTCGCCCCATTGGGCGCCGACAACGACCACATTTCCCACGTCAGTTCCCCATCAAATCGGTTCCGCGGTCGATTTCAGATCAGCCGACCGGTTTGACCGCGCGGCCGTCCCAATAATGGCTGCAGCCAAGCGCGTTCGGCTTCCGCCTGGTCGTCGTCCGGAACCTCTCCAGCCCCGGATCGTGCGCATGCCCGTCGCCGCGAAGCCGCTTGGCCTCGCGCTCCCGGCGTGCCGAAGCGGCAAGATAGAGTTTGTCCTGCGGCTTCGGCTTGGGCAGCGCCGGCAGGAGCGAATCGACATAGAGCGAGAAGCCGGTCGCCGGCTCGCTCGACGTCCGGCCGACACCGGCTTCATAGCGTCCGCCCCGGCCGAGCTCGCCCCGCACACCGCGCGCGAACATCGTGAAGCTGACGCCGGTCTGATATTCGAAGCCGCGATATTCGCCGGGATCGACCGTGAGGGTCAGATCCGGCGCTTCCTCGGCCGGACCCGCGCGACAATCTTGGCCAGCGCCGCGACCATGGCCTTGGCGCGCCTCCGGCAAATCCAGCGCTTCGAGGGTCGTCATGGCCTTCGCCGCCGGCCCGGCCGCCCGCAGCAGGCCTTCGAGAAGCGCGCCGATGCCGTCCTTCAGGCTGCGACGAGATGGGCGACGTCCTTGCCGTCGAGCGCCGCGCGGATCTCCGCCGCGACATCGCTCGTCGAGCCCAAGCTCGGCGCACAAGGTCGGCACCAGGCTCGGCAGCGTCAGGTCCGCCGAGAGGCTCTTTGACGCCAAGCTCGGTCAGCGTCTCGGCGGCGAGCAGGATCACCTCGACATCGGCTTCGAGCGAGCGCGAGCCGATCAGCTCGACGCCGGCCTGGGCGAACTGGCGCTCGGGGCGAAGCTGGCTGCCGCGCACGCGGAGCACGTCGCCGGCATAAGCGAGCCGCAGCGGCCGCGGCACCGCCTTGAGCCGGGTCGTGGCGATGCGCGCCGCCTGGATGGTCATGTCCGCCCTGAGGCCCATCATGCGGTGGGACACCGGGATCCATGATCCGGAAGGTGTCCTGGGCCTGCTTGGCGCCCGGGGCCCGACGAGCAGGCTTTCCTCGAACTCGATCAGCGGCGGCTCGATGCGCTCGAAGCCGCAGGCCTGGAAGCTGTCCATCAAGCGCGGCGACGACGGCCGCCCGGCGGCTCGCCTCGGGCGGCAGCTCGTCATGCAGGCCTTCGGGCAGAAGAGCGGAAAGCGCGTCGTCCGTCATGATCTTCGAAGTCTATCCTTAAAGATGACGGCGTCGCGACGGAGCGACGCTCTAGGCTCACGCCAGGCCGTCGAACGACAGGACTTTGGCCTGCCGCACGTCCGGCAGCGCGCAGATTTTCTCCATCACGCCCTGGGGCGGCCGCTGATCGACGCAGACGAGCGCCAGCGCGCCGTCCTCGGCGGGCGACCGGCCGAGATGGAAGGTCGCGATATTGACGCCCGCCTGGCCGAGGATCGTGCCCAGCGCGCCGATGAAACCCGGCTTGTCGTCATTGGTGACGAACAGCATGTTCGGGGCGACCTCGGCCTCGACCGTGATGCCGTTGATCTCGACGATCCGCGGGTTGCGGTCGGCGAACAGCGTGCCCGGAAATCGAGCGGCTGCGGTTCTCGGTGTGAACCGTCAGGCGCATCAGCGTGTGGTAGTCGCCTTCCTTGTCATGCTTGATCTCGGACACCTGGATGTCGCGCTCGCGGGCGATCAGCGGGGCGTTGACCATGTTCACCGAGGAGTCCAGCAGCGGCGACAGCAGGCCCTGCAGCACGATGGCATTCAGGGGACGGGTGTTCAGAGCTCGGCCGCATGGCCTTCATATTCGATATCGACACGGCGCAGGCCGGTCTCGGTGATCTGGCCGGCGAAGCTGCCGAGCTGCTCGGCGAGCTTGAGATAGGGCCTAAGCTTCGGCGCGTCCTCGGCGCTGATCGACGGCATGTTGAGCGCGTTGCTGACCGCGCCGTTCACCAGATAGGCCGACATCTGCTCGGCGACCTGCAGCGCGACGTTTTCCTGCGCTTCGCTGGTGGACGCGCCGAGATGCGGCGTCGCCACGACCTGCTCGAACGCGAACAGCGGATTGTCCTTGGCCGGCTCCTTGGCGAACACGTCGAGCGCCGCGCCGGCAACCTTGCCGGATTTGAGCGCCGCCGCGAGATCCTCTTCGACCACGAGACCGCCACGCGCGCAATTGATGATCCGGACGCCGTCCTTCATCTTCGCGATTGCCGCGGCGTTGATGATGTTGCGGGTCTGATCGGTAAGCGGCGTATGCAGCGTGATGAAATCGGCACGGGCGAGCAGAGCGTCGAGATCGACACGCTCGACGCCCAGATCCGCCGCGCGGTCCGCCGTCAGGAACGGATCGAACACGATCACCTTCATCCGCAGGCCAACGCCGCGGTCGGCGACGATCGAGCCGATATTGCCGCAACCGATGATGCCGAGCGTCTTGCCGGTCACTTCGACGCCCATGAATCGCGACTTCTCCCACTTGCTGGCCTTGGTGGAGGCGTCGGCGGCGGGGATCTGGCGGGCGAGCGCGAACATCAGGCTGATCGCGTGTTCGGCGGTCGTGATGGTGTTGCCGAAGGGCGTGTTCATGACCACGATGCCGCGCTTGGTGGCAGCCGGGATATCGACATTGTCGACGCCGATGCCGGCGCGGCCGATGACCTTCAGATTTTTCGCCGCTTCGAGGACCGCCTCGGTGACCTTGGTCGCAGAGCGGATTGCGAGACCGTCATACTCGCCGATGCAGGCGATCAGTTCTTCCGGCTTCATGCCGACCTTCTCATCGACCTCCACGCCGCTCTCGCGGAAGATTTCCGCGGCACGCGGGCTCAGGCTGTCGGAGATCAGGACTTTACTCATGCGAAATTCTCCCGAGGGACGAACTCTTCATCCGATGAATTCGATTACAAGACAGGCGGCGCGGCTCAGGGGCCGCGCCGAGCGGTGAATCAGGACGCCTTGGCGAAGGTCGATTTGACCTCACCATAGGCCCAATCGAGCCAAGGCAACAACGCCTTCAGGTCGTCTTTCTCGACGGTCGCGCCGGCCCAGATGCGAATGCCCGGAGGCGCATCCCGGTAGCCGCCGATGTCGTAGGCGACGCCCTCGGCCTCCAGCGTGCTGGCGATCTTCTTGGCGATCGCGGCCTTGTCCTCGTCGCTAAGGACTCGGAACCAGGGATCGGAAATCTTGATGCAGACGGAGGTATTGGACCGGATCTCCGGCGTTTCGGCGAGGAAATCGGCCCAGGAGCGAGGCCTCGACCCAATCGGCGATCACGCCGAGATTGGCTTCCGAGCGGGCGATCAGGCCCTTGAGGCCGCCGACGCTCTCGCCCCATTTCAGCGCATCGAGATAATCCTCGACGCACAGCATGGAGGGCGTGTTGATGGTCTCGCCGACGAAAATGCCCGCAATCAGCTTGCCGCCCTTGGTCATGCGGAAGATCTTCGGCATCGGCCAGGGCGGCGAATAGCATCTCGAGCCGGGCGACCGCGCGCGGGCTCAGGATCAGCATGCCGTGCGCCGCCTCGCCGCCCATCACCTTCTGCCAGGAGAAGGTCACGACATCGAGCTTGGACCAGGGCAGGTCCATGGCGAAGGCCGCCGAGGTGGCGTCGCAGATCGTGAGACCCTCGCGGTCGTCCGAGATCCAGTCGCCGTTCGGCACGCGCACGCCCGAGGTCGTGCCGTTCCAGGTGAAGACCACGTCGCGGCGGAATCGACCGCGGAAAGATCGGGCAGCGCGCCGTAATCCGGCCTGAAGCGCCGCACGTCCTTGAGCTTCAATTGTTTGACGACGTCGGTCACCCAGCCCTCGCCGAAACTCTCCCAGGCAAGGATATCGAGCCCGCGCTGGCCGAGAAGCGACCACATCGCCATTTCGACGGCGCCGGTATCGGAGGCCGGGGACGATGCCGATCTTGTAATCCGCCGGCACGCCGAGGATGGAGCGCGTGCGCTCGATCGCATCCAGCAGCCGGGCCTTGCCGGGTTTGGACCGGTGGGAACGTCCAACCAGCGCATCGTCAAGGGCGGACGACACTCCAGCCCGGACGCTTTGCGCAGGGTCCCGACGAAAAATAGGGCGCTTGCGGGCGCACGCTCGGCTTCATACGCATGGTCCTTTCGTACGTGCTTTATCCCCAAGAAGGCCGTTGCTGGCGGGATATTAGTGGGGTGGCTTCCGTTGTCAATGCGGCTTCTGGACCGCATGAAAGGCACGGTCGAATTCAGCCTGGATAGGGCGGTATCGCATGGCCGTGGTTAAGAGGGCCTTGGCCCTTGCCAAAGCCCGGCGCCGCGCGGATCGCAGCCTGCACGAAGCGGTGCGCCCGGGCGGCCGCCGCATCGAGACTCGCGCCCTGGGCGAGGCCTGTCGCGATGGCCGACGCCAAGGTGCAGCCCGTGCCGTGGGTGTGGGGCGTGTCGACGCGTTCGGCCTCGAAAGGCTGTTCGCCGTCGGCCGTGAGCAGAAGATCGGTTATCGTGCCCGTGCCGAATACTCGCCGCCGGTGATCAACGCCGCGGCGGCGCCGAATTCCCTCAAGCCGCGGGCGGCGTGGCGCATGTCGTCGAGCGAGGTGATCTCCATGCCCGGCCAGCATCTCGGCTTCCGCGACGTTCGGTGTGACCACCGCCGCGCGCGGGAACAGGAGCGAGATCAGGGATTGAACCGGTGTCCTCCGAGGTCAGCCTGTCGCCGGAGGTGGCGATCACGACCGGGTCGACCACGAGCGGCACCTCGGTCGCCTCGAGCAGCGCGGGCGACCGCTTCGATGACCGCCCGGTTCTGCAACATGCCGGTCTTGACGGCATCGACGCCGATATCGTCGAGGACAGCGCGCATCTGGCGCTCGACGACATCCGCCGGCACATCGTGAACGCCCGAGACGCCGAGGGTGTTCTGGATGGTGATGGCGGTGATGGCCGTCGCGGCGTATCCGCCGAGCGCGGTGACCGTCTTGATATCCGCCTGGATGCCGGCGCCGCCGCTCAGAATCCGATCCCGCCGCGATGAGAACCCGTCCCTGAGCCCCCCCGCCGGCCACGTCGTCTAACGTGCAGGCCTGGTCCAGAGCCTCCACGATATCGCCAACGACGTTGGACACCAGCACTTCGTCGGCGCCTTCCGCCATGACCCGGATCAGCGGCTCGGTTCCGGACTTGCGGATCAGGATGCGGCCGGTGGTCCCGAGCCGTGCCTCGTTGTCGTGGATGACCTTCTGGACATTGTCGTTCGCCAGCGGATCGATGCCGTTGTAGCGAACATTCCTCAGAATCTGCGGCATCGGCTCGAACAGATGGCACGCCTTGCTCACCGGCTCCTCGCCGGTGGCGACCACCGCCAGCACCTGCAGGGCCGCGATCAGGCCGTCGCCCGTCGTGGTGTAGTCGCTCAAGATGATGTGGCCGGATTGTTCGCCGCCGACGTTGCAGCCGCGTAGGCCGCATCTGTTCCGACACATAGCGGTCTCCGACCTGGGTCCGGATCATCTGAACATCCATGCCGCGCAGGTAAGTTTTCGAGCCCGAGATTGGACATGACCGTCGCGACGATGGCGTCGCCCGTCAGGCGTTCGGCCTTTTTCCAGGAGCGCGCGATCAGGGCCATGATCTGGTCGCCATCGACGATCTTGCCGTGCTCGTCGCAAATGATCAGCCGGTCGGCGTCGCCGTCGAGCGCGATGCCGATATCGGCGCCATGGGCCACAACAAGGTCCCGCATCGCCTTCGTCGAGGTCGAACCGCAGCCGTCGTTAATATTGAAGCCGTTCGGGCGCACGCCGATCTGGACGACCTCGGCACCGAGTTCCCACAGCACGGTCGGCGCGACCTTATAGGCAGCGCCATTGGCGCAATCGATCACGATCTTGAGGCCATCGAGCGTCAGGCCGCGCGGGAAGGTGTTCTTGGCGAATTCGATATAGCGACCTTGGGCGTCCTCGAGGCGCTGGGCGCGGCCGAGAGAATCCGGCGCGGCGCGCAAGATCGCTCAGCCCGTTGTCCATGGAATGCTCGATCGCCGTCTCGACCTCGTCCGAAAGCTTGTAGCCGTCGGGACCGAAAAGCTTGATGCCGTTGTCGTGGTAGGGATTGTGCGAGGCCGAGATCATGACGCCGAGATCGGCGCGCAGGGACCGGGTCAGCATCGCCAGCGCCGGGGTCGGCATCGGCCCGACCAGGATCACGTCCATGCCGACCGAGACGAAGCCGGCGGTCAGGGCCGGTTCGATCATATAGCCGGACAGACGGGTATCCTTGCCGATGACCACGCGATGACGGTGTTCGCCGCGCTGAAACTGCTTCCCCGCCGCCATGCCGACGCGAAGTGCCGTTTCCACGGTCATGGGGTCGCTGTTCGCCGTACCCCTGATGCCGTCCGTACCGAAATACCGTCGTGTCATATAATGAACTCTACCCCACGTCCTGACCAAAGCCTGAGCTGCATTTGTCGGACAGCAACATTAACATAGTCTAACCTTAGTCCGTTTCCGGTAACAGATTGCAAAATATGTGCATAACTCGCCCATACCGCGTCTTTCGAGGCACGACGGGCGGCGGTCAGGCATGCGTGCGATCCGCCAGACCGATCGACGCACTGACCGAGAGCGCCTGAACGGTTTCCTTCACGTCGTGAACACGAATGATCTGGGCGCCCCGGGCCGCACCGGCAAGAGCCGCGGCAAGCGATCCGCCGAGCCGTCGGTCACCGCGGCACGCTTGATCGATCGCGCAGATGAAGCGCTTGCGCGAGGCCCCGAGCAAGACCGGCACGCCAGTCGCCTGAAAGACCGCAAGGCTTTCCAGAAGATCCAGATTGTGGTCCAGCGTCTTGCCAAAACCGATGCCCGGATCGATGACGAGCCGGGACCGGGCGATGCCCGCTGCCTCACAGGCCGCGATCCGGCCGCTCAGATAATCGAAAACATCCAATGACCACGTCGTCATAACGCGGATTGTCCTGCATGGTTCCGGGCTCGCCCTGCATATGCATCAGGACCACGGGCGCGTCGACGCCCCCGGCGAAGGACGAGGCTGTCGGGATCGCCGGTCGAGAGCGGTGACATCGTTGATGATCGCGGCGCCCGCGCCGATGCGCGGCGCGCATGACCTCGGCGTGCCGCGTATCGATGGAGATCGGGACGCCTGCGCCCTTCAATCCCTCGATGACGGGGAGGACGCGGTCGATCTCCTCCTGGATGGTGATCGGCGTCGCGCCGGGGCGGGTGGATTCACCGCCGATATCGAGGATATCCGCGCCGTCCTCGATCAGGCGTCGGCCATGGTCGATGGCGCGGTCGGGATCGAGAAATTGCCCGCCGTCGGAGAAGCTGTCCGGCGTGACATTGACGATGCCCATGACCAGCGGCCGGACATGGGCACCGGGCTTGATCCGGTGCGAGAAGCGGCCGGGCTCGCGCAATTTTGCGAGCTGGCGATCGAGCTCGGCCTGCAGCGCGCGATCCACCGTCGGCTGCCAGCCGTCTGAAACTCCGGCAAGGTCAGGGACAGTTACCTGCCGCGGGCGTGGCGCCGCTGCGCCAGAGGACGTCGATGGCCGCGAAGGCCAGCGGCCCGCCCGCGAGCGGAAGCGCCCGGCCGGACATCGACCGCGCGCGCGCGCCTCATGCCGCCGAGAATCCCTCGCGGGCAGAGAGCGATCTTCGCCCCGGTCGGAATCGTCGGATTGCGCGCCGGATTTGAGCGGGAGAACGTCTAGGTCTAGGTCTCCGGCTGCGGCTCGGGACCGCCGAGCGTCGGCTTCACGCCGCGCGGACGGCCGGTCTGCGGCACGGTCGAGGAGGATTTGTCGCCCGGGTGTCGGCTTGGAATCGCCGAGATCAGGACGGATTTCCTCGCCGCGCAGCAGCGCGTTGATCTCGTCGCCGGTCAGCGTCTCGTATTCGAGAAGCGCCTTGGCCAGCACATGCAGATCGTCGAGATGCTTGGTCAGAACGCCGCGGGCCGTGGTCTCCGCCTCCTCGATCAGGCTGCGGGTCTCCTCGTCGATCAGCCGGGCGGTGTCCTCGGAGACGCTCTGGTTGCGCGCCACGGAATGGCCGAGGAAGACCTCGTCCTGGTTCTCGCGGTAGCGCAGCCAGCCGAGCTTCTCGCTCATGCCGTATTCGGTGACCATGGCGTGGGCCATACGGGTCGCCTGCTGGATGTCGTTCGCGGCGCCGGTGTTGAGTTCGTCGTCGCCGTAGATGAGCTGCTCGGCGATGCGGCCGCCGAAGCACAGCGCGAGCCGTGCCTTCATCTGCTTCATGCTCATGCTGAAGCGGTCGCGCTCCGGCAGGTTCCAGGTCGAGCCCAGGGACCGGCCGCGCGGGATGATCGTCACCTTGTGCAGCGGATCGTTGTTCGGCACCAGGAGCGACACCAGCGCGTGGCCCGCTTCGTGATAGGCGGTCGAGCGCTTCTCGTCCTCGGTCATCACGGCGGAACGCCGCTCGGCGCCCATGATGACCTTGTCCTTGGCTTCCTCGAAATCGACCATCGCGACGAGGCGCTTGTTCTTGCGCGCGGCGAGAAGCGCGGCCTCGTTCACCAGATTGGCGAGATCGGCGCCGGAGAAGCCCGGCGTGCCGCGCGCGATGACGCGGGCGTCCACATCGGGCGCCAGCGCGATCTTGCGCATATGGACCTTGAGGATCTTTTCGCGGCCGAGGATATCCGGGATTCGGCACCACGACCTGACGGTCGAACCGGCCCGGACGCAGCAGCGCCGGATCGAGAACGTCGGGACGGTTGGTCGCGGCGATCAGGATGACGCCCTCGTTCGCCTCGAAGCCGTCCATCTCGACGAGGAGCTGGTTCAGGGTCTGCTCGCGCTCGTCATTGCCGCCGCCGAGACCGGCGCCGCGATGACGGCCGACCGCGTCGATTTCGTCGATGAAGATGATGCAGGGCGCGTTCTTCTTCGCCTGCTCGAACATGTCGCGCACGCGGCTCGCGCCGACGCCGACGAACATCTCGACGAAGTCGGAGCCCGAGATCGTGAAGAACGGCACATTCGCCTCGCCCGCGATGGCGCGCGCAAGAAGCGTCTTACCGGTGCCGGGCGAGCCGACCAGCAGCGCGCCCTTCGGGATGCGGCCGCCGAGGCGCTGGAATTTCTGCGGGTCCTTCAGGAACTCGACGATTTCCTCGAGCTCCTCCTTGGCCTCGTCGATGCCGGCGACGTCCTCGAAGGTGACGCGGCCGTGGCGCTCGGTCAGAAGCCGGGCCTTGGACTTGCCGAAGCCCATGGCCTTGCCGCTGCCGCCTTGCATCTGGCGCAGGAAGTAGAACCACAAGCCGAAGATCAGGAGAAGCGGCAGCCAGGACACGAGCAGATGCGGCCAGAAGGCCGCCGTCGTCAGGCGGAGCGGCCTTGATGGTGACGCCGGCCTTGGTCAGCTTCTCGACGAGCTGCGGATCGTCCGGGGCATAGGTCTTGAAGTGGCGGTTGTCGGTATAGGTGCCGGTGATGTTCTGGCCCTGGATGTCGACGCCCTGAACGTTGCCCTGCTCGACCTCGGTCAGGAACTGGGAATAGGACACTTCGTCCGGGCCGCCGCGGCGTGGTCGAGCCTTGGAAGATGTTGTAGAGCAGCACCAAAAGGATGGCGATGATCAGCCAAAGCGCCACGTTTCGGGTAATGTTGTTCACGTACTCGGTCCTTCTCCCGGGTAGTGACTTGTCGGCAAACTCCGGACCAGCCCCGAGCCGGCCCCATGCCACTGTAACTTTATAGGCGTTACCAACAGATCACCAAGCCCAATTTGACACCCTAATACATAGGCCCGGCGGCAGGGCCAGACAAGTCTCTCGGTTAACCTGACGGGGCATTAACCGGCCGATTTCAGGGGTTAAACCGATCGGCGGCGCAAATTGCGCGGAAAACACCGTTTTGCCGCTGTCCAGCCCGCTCTTCGCAAAGCCGAGATGCGGCACCGCAACGATGCCGCTTTCGCCCAGCCAGAAAGCCGGCAGCGTCACCCGCACGGTCGGCGGCAAGCGGACCGCCTGTGCCTCGAGCTGTGGCTCGCACTTCGGTCCAGCCATCCGTGCCGAGAGCGGTCTGACGGCGTATGTCGAGCTTTCCGCGCATCACCGGCGGTAGCGTGACCCGGAACCGCCCGTCCCACAGCGCGCTTCGGCCCGGCGGTCGAGCGTCACAGCGCTCGCCGACCGCCGCCAGTTCGCGCGCGATCAGCAGGTCGAACCGGGACTTTCCGCGAAACGCCCCGGTCGCAGGCACGATCCGGCAGCCATGAAGGTGCGGCCGCGGCCAAGTTGGTGAGGCCGATCGCGCGCGGCGCCATGCAGGTGGCGCAGCCGATCGAAGCGGGGCGGATAGATGCGCCCGAGACCGTCATCAAAACCCGCGCGAGGCGCGGAGCGACACCTCCTCGGGCGCGGCCGTAGCAGCGTCGCCGCGTCGAGCCGGGCATAAGCCTTCGGGATGGACCGTGACGGCGCGCCGCAAGCGTCCCCGTCAACCTGGGCCTCGATCGCCTCGCGGGCGCGGCGCAGGCGCGACGGCGGCATCGGCGATGCGGGCGGCCTCGAGGCCGTCGGGCGCGAGACCGGCCAGGATCCGCCGCGCCCGGACCCGGCAGGAATTTCTCATTTTAGATTGCTCGGATCCTCGACCCAGGCCTGGCCGCGCGCCTTCAGCGTCGCGACGAGCCGCGCCTTGGGACACGGAAAGCAGCGGGCGCAGGAGCAGGAGCAGCCCCGCCGGATACTCCACCGGCGGCCATGCCCGACAAGCCCGATAGAGCCCGCTGCCCCGGCCGAGCCGCAGGAGGAAGGTTTCGGCCTGATCCTCGAGATTGTGGGCCAGCAGCAGATGCAGGATGCCGTTCGCCCGGCACCAGCCCTCGAGCAGCTCGTAGCGCTTCTGCGCGGGCCGCGGCCTGAAGGCCGGATGACGGCTTCTCGCCGGCCCAGGTAGAGTACCGGTGCGCGATGCCCTCCGCCTCGAGCCACGCGCCGACACGGCGCGCCTCGGATTTCGGATTCCGGCCGCAAACCGTGATCGACGGTCAGCGCGAAGACCGACCCGCCCTGCGCCGAAGCCCATTCATGCGGCCAGCAGTGTGAGCGCCATGCTGTCGGCCCCGCCGGACACGGCGACGACGAGAGCGGGTGAATGTTCGAAGGGGTCGAGTTCGGCCATGAGGCCGGCGAACTCGCCGGCGGACAGCGGAGCGGTGTCTGCAAGGGCGCCGCGCAATGTTTCCTTGGTCATCGGCCCCTCATTCTGGCGCGATCAACTGCAGCCGGCATCCTTCTGTTCGGACTGGGCGCGCGCGCGGATCGCCTTGGACGCCAGCGGATATTTCGTCAGCAACTCGGAAAAGCTGTCGCAGGCGGCGCTTTTCTGGCCAAGCCCCCTGAGACTCATGCCGAGCTTCAACAGGCTGTCGGGCCGCTTGGGTCCCTTCGGGATAGTCCTGATAGGCCGAAAGGAAAGCCGATGCGGCCTGGGAATACATCTTGCGGACATAATAGGTCTCGCCGAGCCAGTACTGGGCGTTCGCCGCCAGTTCGGCCTTCGGGTCGCGCTTGACGATCCCCATGAATCCGCGTTCCGCCTCGCTGTAGTCCCCGGCACGCAGGGATCCGAGCGCATTGTCATAGACCACCTGGATGCCGCCGGTCGGCAAGGGTCCGGTGGCGTCCGCACTGGCCGTTTGCTGCGTCGGCACGGCGCCCGGCGGCGGCACGAGTTGACCGGATGTTCCGGGCGCAGGGGCGGCCGAACCGCCTTGAGGCGCGGCGCCTCCAGTGGGAGCAGGTTGACCGCCATGCTCGAGAGCGTTCAGCCGGAATTCGTAATCCTGCTGCATCTTGTCCAGACGCTGGTTCAGCATCTGGATCTGATGGTTCGCGTTCTCGAGCTGGCCGGTCAGCGACCTGAGCTGGTCCTCGATGGAATTGAAATGCACCTGGATATCGGCGAACTGGTTGCTGCCGCTGGTGCTGGGTTCGGCGCTCGGCGTCCCCGCCGGGCTGGCCGCGCCACCGCGATAAATCAGCCGCTCGACGTCCTTGAGATCGCGCTCCAGACGATCGATCTGGTCCTGCATCTCCCTCTTGGACTGCGCGAAGGCAGGCGCCGAAATCTGGCCGCAGGCGACGACGAAGACCGCCAGAATGGCCGAAATCTGCACGAGACGTTTTACGATCAGTTGGATCTGCATGGCCTGTGGTCCTCGATCATACAAACTCGATGTGACAGGGTCTCCCCCGGACCTGCGCGTTCTGCGGGCACGCACGAAAAAGAAGAACCGCGCCAGGACCAGTCAACCACGACGGCCGCAAGCGCGGTTCGGTAGCCTTCAGCCGGAAAGCCGGTCTAGTTGATGACCGTAACCGCCCGACGATTCTTGGCCCAGGCTTCTTCGTTGGAACCGAGAACAGCCGGCCGCTCCTTGCCGTAGCTGATCGTCTGGATCCTCGAAGCACTAACGCCAAGCGCAACAAGATAGTTCTTCACGGCCGTCGCCCGGCGATCGCCGAGCGCCAGGTTGTATTCGCGCGTGCCGCGTTCGTCGCAATGACCTTCCACCGTCACGGTCACGTTGCCATAGGTGGTGAGCCACTGGGCCTGGCGGCGCAGCGCCGCCTGAGCGTCGGCGCTCAGATCGTATTTATCGAAACCGAAATAGACCGTATTGCCGGCGGCAACCTGAAAGTCCTGCGGGCTGCCGGGCTCCGGACCCTGCTGGACAGGCTCTTGAACCACGCCCGTTGTTTTGGGAGGTCTGATCCGCGGCCGAGGTCGGCGCGGCGGTCTCTTGCCCCGATTTCGTTGCACATGCGGCCAGCAACATCGTTGCAGGAGCCACACCCCAAACTTTTACAATAGTCGAGTGACGACGCATTTCCGTACCCCTTAGAAGGTCACTGGATTTATTTGTTTGACCGACGCCAATCCCGTATGGCGGCCGCTAAACATAGTGTTTGTCTCTCATTTTGTCCATTCCGTTTCAGTAATTTGCACTATTTCTGAATACGTTGGCCTGTTTTTTGGTTAATTCAGCAGCGGCGACCATGCCGGATCGGAAGCATCGGTCGGTGTGAGAATTTCTCTGAGGTTGTATCCCGTCAGGTCGACCGAATAGAGTCGGGTCCTCCCGCCGGAGCCATCGGCGTTCTCCGGCTGCTGCCGGAAGAACATGATGACGCGGCCGTTTGGCGACCAGGTCGGGCCCTCGTCCAGATAGCTCTCGGTCAGGATGCGTTCCTGGCTGCCGTCGGGCCGCATCACGCCGATATAGAACCGGTTTCCATTCAGTTTCGTGAAAGCGATCAAGTCGCCGCGCGGCGACCAGACCGGGGTCGCGTAGCGTCCGTCGCCGAAGCTGATGCGCTTCGAATTGCCGCCGTCCGAATCCATGACGTAGAGCTGCTGCGTGCCGCCCTGGTCCGAGTTGTAGACGATCCGGCTGCCGTCGGGCGCGAAACAGGGCGAGGTATCGATCGCCGGGCTGTTGGTGAGCCGCCGCGTCTGGCGGGTGCGCAGATCCATGACATAGATGTCGGAATTGCCGTTCACCGCCATGCTCATGATGACCTTGTTGCCATCCGGCGAGAACCGCGGGGCAAAGGTCATGCCGGGGAAGTCGCCCAACACCTCCTGCTGGCCGGTATCGATGTTGTAGAGATAAACACGCGGCCGGTTGTTGAAGTAGGAGAGATAGGTGATCTCCTGGGTGGTCGGCGAGAAGCGCGGCGTCAGCACGAGATGCCCGCCATCCGTCAGGAAGCGGTTGTTGGCCCCATCCTGGTCCATGATGGCCAGACGCTTGATCCGGTGCAGCGGACTGCCGGTTTCGCCGATATAGACGATGCGGGAATCGAAATAGCCGCTTTCACCCGTAAGCCGCTTGTAGATCTGGTCCGCGATCATATGCGAGATGCGGCGCCAGTTTTCCGGCAGCGTCGTGTAGGCGAGACCGGTCATCTGCGTTTCGGCGAAGATGTCCCACAGGCGGAACTCGACCTTCAGCCGTCCGTCCGGCGCGATATCGGTCTTGCCGGTAACGAGCGCCTGAGCGTTGATCACCCGCCAGTCGGCGAAGCGCGGCTGCACGGCCATGGATTCGGGCGTCTGCACGAAGGCGCGCGGATCGATCGACTTGAAGAGTCCCGACCGGTTGAGATCGTCGGTGATGACCTTGGCGATCATCGCGCCGAGCTCCTTCGCCGAACCATCCTTCGAGACCTGCGTCGGCGCCCCGACGAAATCGGGCAGCGCGATCGGCAACGGCTTGATGTTGCCCTGCGTGATGTCGACCTGCAGCGCGGCCTCGGCCGGTACCGCCGCGAACATGGCGCAGCCGACGATCAATCCGGCTGCGGTCAGAAATGCCCGCGCAAGCCGTCCGTCAAATCGCTGTCTCATCATGTTGAAGAGCATCGTCACCCCGTTATCATCTGTTTTGGATCGAAGGTTAGCTCGATATCGCGCCAAATGTCGTAGGATTCGACAGGCAGTTTCAAGGGCGAGCATTTCTGGACCGCACGCCGGGCGCTCTCGGCGGCGACGCGATAATAGTCCGATTGCCCGATCTTGTTCTGATCGACGATCTCCGGCGGGCGCGACAACGAGCCGTCCGGGTTCAGCGAGATCCGCAGGCGCACGACCAGATCTTCCGCCTCCGGGGCGCCGGCCGGCACGAGCCAGCAAGACTGAACCTGGGACCGGATCGCATCCTGCAGGCTCGCCGTCTCGAGCGCGACGTTGAGCGACTGCGGCTGCGGCGTCGACGGCGCCTCGGACTTCTTGCTCTTGTCGAGAAGCGCCGCGATGCGGTTCGGATCGAAGGTGCTCGGCGGCTTCGGCGGCTTGGGCTTCTTCCTTGGCTTCACGTCGAGCTGCGCCAGTTTCGGTTCCGGCTCCGGCTTCTTCAGCGTCACCTTCTCGCGCGGCTTGGGCAGGTTCGCGATCTCGTCCGGCGGCGGCGGAACGGCGTCCGGCTTGGGTTCCGGCTTCGGCGGCTCGACCTTGGGAGGTTCGGGCTTCGGCGCCGGTTTTTCCTCGGGCTTGGGTTCCGGCGTTTTCACAGCCGTCTTGTCGGCGATCTGCACGACCTCGACAGGGATGATCTGCGGCGTCTCGACCGAATGATCGAGCCAATCGGGAAGTCCGACGATCACGACCGTCAGCACCGCGGCGTGAAGCCCCAGTGAAATAAACGTCCCTTTCCGCATCCCGTCTTTCATGCCGTCCGATCACTATTTCTTCGTCGACCGTATCGGTTGCGTGACCAAAGCGACCTTGTTGAAGCCGCCCGCATTGATCGTGCCCATCACCTGCATGACGAGGCCGTAATTGATCTTCTCGTCGCCGCGCACATAGATGCGCGTGTCCTTGGCATTGTTCGAAATCGCCTGGAGCTTCGGCACCAGGTCTTCGAGCGAGATCTCGGTCTCCTGAAGGAAGATCTTGCCCTGCGCATTGACCGTAACCTCGAGCGGCTTCGAATCCTGCGGCAGCGGCTGCGCCTTGCTTTGCGGCAGATCCACCGGCACGCCGACGGTAAGCAGGGGCGCGGCAACCATGAACACCACCAGCAGCACAAGCATCACGTCGACGAAGGGCGTGACGTTGATCTCGGCCTTCGGCCGGTAGGAGCCCGGCCTGTTGCGGGACCTTTGCTGGACGCTGCCGGCCATCAGTGATGACCTCCCTCGTCCAGCTGCCGCGACAGGATCGCCAGGAACTCGTCGGCGAAGCCTTCGAGCCGGTTCGCATAGCTCGCCATGTCATTGGCAAATTTATTGTAGGCGATGAGCGCCGGCACTGCGGCAATCAGACCCATGGCGGTCGCGAACAGGGATTCCGCGATGCCCGGCGCCACCACCGCGAGGCTGGTATCGTGGCTCGCCGCGATCGCGGTGAAGCTGTGCATGATGCCCCAGACGGTGCCGAACAGACCGACGAAAGGCGCGGCCGAGCTTACCGTCGCGAGGAAGCCGAGATAGCGCTCGAGGCCTTCCATTTCGCGATTGAGCGTCACGCGCATCACACGCTGTATGCGGTCCTGCAAACCGGGATTGGGCCCCGCCGAGGCGCCGCGCCGCTCGAACGACCGGCGCCATTCCCGCATGGCGGAGATGAACAGCATCGCCATCGGGTGGTTCGGCCGGTCCTTGATGCGGTTGTAGAGCTCTTCCAGCGAATGGCCGGACCAGAACACTTCCTCGAAGGAATCCGCCTGTTTGCGGATCCGTTTGAAGCGCAGGACCTTGTCGAAGATGATCGCCCAGCACCAGAAGGACGCGACCAGCAACATCAGCATCACCGACTGAACGATGATGTCCGCATTGGAGAAAAGACCCCAAATGGTGAAATCATGAACGACGCCGCCGAGATCGGTGGCTTGTACCGCTTGTTCAGGCATTTACATCCGCCTTTGGTTGAATCTTGACCAATAAATGATGCAATTTTTGTCGAATTTTGGGCGAGATCTTCCGGGGACGGCCATTTCCGTCGATACTTGCAACTTTAATTTCGGCCGTTGTCGAGGGGTTTTCCGTCGCGCAATACCGACTGCGCAAGGTCCAACGAGGCCCCGCCGATGCCCGTCACCGAGGTGCGGATTTCCAGCAAATCGTCCAGCCGGGCGGGCGCCAGATAGTCGACGGTGCAGCGCCGGACCACGAACAGCCCGTCCCCCTCCGATGGTTCGGGGTCGTGCCGCCCGATCCCGATCAGCCGCAGCATATCGGTCCGGCCGCGCTCCATGAATTTGAGATAATTGGCGTAATAGACGAGGCCGAGCGCATCGGTATCCTCGTAATAGACGCGCGCGAAAATGACGTGAACCCCGCCGTCCATGGCTCCGGAAAATTCGGCTTGCGCAGGCGGCGGAGGGTTATTCGAAGGGTTGTCGGGGGTCGTTTTCGTCTGCGAGGGCGGCCTGACCTTACGTCATCCTCACCGTCCAGCAAGTCGATCTGCGTGTCGCGCTTCTGCGCCAGCGGCAGGCCCATATGGCGCCGGGCGGCATCGGTTACGAGGCGGCCGCGCGGCGTCCGCTGCACGAATCCCTGTTGGATGAGATAGGGCTCGATGATGTCCTCGATGGCGTCGCGAGGCTCGGAAAGAGCCGCCGCAATCGTCTCGACGCCGACCGGCCCGCCGCCGAAATCGACGCCGATGCAATTGAGATAGCGGCGGTCCATGGCGTCCAGACCGCGGGCGTCGACCTCCAACCGCGTGAGCGCCTTGTCGGCGGTCACCGCGTCGATCAGATCGATCCCCGCCACGGACGCGAAGTCGCGCACCCGCCGCAGCAGACGATTGGCGACGCGCGGCGTGCCCCGCGAACGGCGTGCGATCTCGTGCGCGCCCTCGGACGACAGGCCGATACCCAGCACGCCGGCGCCGCGGGTGACGATCCTCTGCAGATCCGCGACATCGTAGAAATTGAGCCGCAGCGGAATCCCGAAGCGATCGCGCAGCGGCGTGGTGAGAAGCCCCGAACGCGTCGTCGCGCCGACCAGCGTGAAGGGCGGCAGATCGATCCGGACCGAGCGCGCAGCCGGCCCCTCGCCGATGATGAGATCGAGTTGAAAATCCTCCATCGCCGGATAGAGCACTTCCTCGACCGCCGGGCTCAGGCGGTGAATTTCGTCGATGAAGAGAAGATCGTGCGGCTGGAGATTGGTGAGCAGGCCCGCAAGCTCGCCGGCCTTGCTGATGATCGGACCGGACGTCGCACGGAAATTCACGCCGAGCTCGCGGGCGATGATCTGCGCCAGCGTCGTCTTGCCGAGGCCCGGAGGCCCTGCGAGCAGCACGTGATCAAGCACGTCCGAGCGGGCCTTGGCCGCCTCGATGAACACGACGAGATTGTCGCAGACCGGCTTCTGGCCGACGAATTCGTCGAAGCGCGAGGGACGCAGGCCGGCCTCGGCGACGTCTCCCTCGCCCTGGCTTCCGTCGATCAGCCGTTCGCTGCTTTCGGCATTGCTCATGCTCGGCTCAACTCCTGCAGCCCGCCGCGAATGAGCGCCGCCGCGTCGGCCTCGGACCCGAGTTTCTTGGCCACTGCGGCGACGGCGCTATAGGCTTCCGCCTGACGGTACCCCAGATTGACGAGCGCCGAAACCGCATCGGACGCGGCGCTCGCCGCCGCGCCGCCGACATTGAGCGGCGTCACCACGGCGCCGCGCGTACCGGCGAGGCCGCCGACCTTGTCCTTCAGCTCGTTCACGATGCGCGCCGCGAGCTTTGGACCGACGCCGTTGGCCCGCGTCAGCGACTTGCTGTCCTGTGCGACGACGGCATCGGCAAGCTCACCGGCCGACAGCGCAGACATGAGGGCCAGCGCAAGCCGGGAGCCGACGCCCTGGACGCCGCGCAGCAGGCTGAACCAGTCGCGCTCTTCCTCGGTGGCGAAACCATAGAGCTTGATCGAGTCCTCGCGGAGCTGGGTCTCGATATGGAGGCTGGCCGGGCGGCCGATGCCCCCGAGGGCGCTGAGCGTCCGGGCCGAGCAGAAGACCTGATAGCCGACGCCGCCGACATCGATGATCGCCCAATCCTCGCCGGTGGAATCGAGCAAACCCTTCAGCTTCGCTATCAACGGGTGGTTCCTCCGGCGGAAACGGCCTTGAGCGCGGCGGCCTTCCGCGCGATGTCGCGCGCCGACGCCGAGTGAGCATGACAGATCGCCACCGCCAGCGCATCCGCCGCATCGGCGCCTGCAACCTTCACGCCCGGCAACAGGACATTGATCATGGCGTGAATCTGATCCTTGGCGGCATGGCCGACGCCGACGACCGTCTTCTTGATCGCGTTCGGCGTGTATTCGGCAACCGGCAATCCGGCAAGCGCGGGCGCGAGCAGGACGACACCGCGCGCCTGGCCGAGCTTCAGCGTCGAAGCCGGATTCTTGTTGACGAAGGTTTCCTCGACCGCCGCTTCATGCGGACGCCAGGTCTCGATGACGGTCTGCAATCCATCATGCAGTTCCCGGAGACGTTCGGCGAGCGACAGCGTATCGGTCGACTTCACGACACCGTTCGCGATGTGCCGCAGGCGATGGCCGTCGCTCTCGATAATGCCCCAGCCGGTCAGGCGCAGGCCCGGATCCAGTCCGAGAATGAGGCTTGGCGGGCTCACGGCGCGTCTGCCGTGCCGTCAGGCACTGAGCTTCTTCATAACGTCGTCGCCGACCTCGAAATTGGCAAAGACGTTCTGGACGTCGTCATTGTCTTCCAGAACGTCGAGAAGCTTGAACAGCGTGGTGGCCTGTTCCTCGTCCACCTCGATCGTGTTTTGCGGACGCCAGACGAGCCGCGCCGACGACGCATCGCCGAGAGTTTCCTGCAGGGCATCGCGGACCGCGCTGAAATCGTCCTTCTCGCAGATGACCTCGTAGCCTTCGTCGCCCGGCTCGACATCGCTCGCACCGGCTTCGAGCGCGGCCTCGAAGATCTTTTCGAACGATCCCGTGGACTCCGGATAGACGATCCGGCCGACCTGATCGAACATATAGGACACGCTGCCGGACTCGCCGAGCGTGCCGCCATGCTTCTGGAAGGCCGAGCGGACGTCGCCCGCCGTGCGGTTGCGATTGTCCGTCAGACCGTCGACGATGATCGCGATGCCGCCGGGACCGAAGCCTTCGTAACGCACGGTCTCATAGTTCGCGCCGTCGTTTCCGGCGGCACGCTTGATCGCGCGCTCGATATTGTCCTTCGGCATGTTCTGGGCGCGCGCGGCGATAACGGCGGCGCGCAGCGCGGAATTATGTTCGGGATCGGGCAAACCGCCTTTCGCCGCGACCGTGATTTCGCGCGAGAGCTTGCTAAACATCTTCGAGCGCTTCGCATCCTGAGCGCCCTTCCGATACATGATGTTCTTAAACTGGGAATGTCCAGCCATCTTACCTCCGGTAAACGGACCGGCTCCTCCATCGGGGCTTGTTTCAGATCCCCAATTACGGCCCGAGAATGTTGTTTGCGGGCCCATATCGCGCTTCGCTTCACCGGCCACTCCGAAGCGACGCGCCGATCACAGAGCCCTGCCGCGACGACGTCCGGCTGCGGCGCCCGGTAGAGATACCGCCAACGCTTTTTTCTGGCAATACCGCCCGCCGGTATTTGATGCCCGGAAACCCGCCGCAAGCACACGAATAATTGATGCGCCTTATTTAACTAATTTTTAATAGGAATTGCGCCTAACATGTAAATACTATACCGGCGGCGTTCCATACCCCAGCGCCCCGGTACAGGTACCCCGAAATCCCAGCCGATGGGATTATCCCCGCGAACCTCAATTCCCCTCCACCCCCCAAAGAATTGAGGTTCGCGGGGCCATTCTTCCCCGAGAGACAGAAGAGACGAGCGCTATTGCGCGGCGTTTTTGGCGGGTTCATCGAGCGATGTGAGCCCAAGCGGCAGCGCCCGGGACAGCCGGCCGCCGACCCTGACCGGCTCGATTGAGACCGCGAGACCGGTGGCCGGATCGATCTCGACGAAGACTCCGCACATGGTTCCCTCGCCGAGCGCGGGCTCGAACCGGCCGGTCTTGGTCTTGCGGGTAAACCGGATCAACGGCTCGGTCTTGTCCATGCCGATGACCGAGTTGTAATCGCCGCACATGCCGGCGTCGGACTGAAATCCGGTACCGCCCGGCAAAATCTGGCAATCTGCCGTCGGAACATGGGTGTGCGTGCCCGCGACAAGACTCGCGCGGCCGTCGACGAAATGGCCCATCGCCATCTTCTCGCTCGTGGCCTCGCAATGCATGTCGACGAAGATGCAGTCGACGGAACGGCCGAGGGTGACACCCTCGAGAATCTTGTCGACCGCCTCGAACGGATTGTCGAATTCGTTCATGAAGACCTGGCCGAGCAGATTCACCACCAGCACCTTCTTGCCACTCCGGGTTTGGAAGGTATGGGCGCCGCGCCCCGGCAGCCCCGCGGGATAATTGACCGGCCGCAGGACGCGCGGCTCCTTCTCGAGATAGCTCATGATCTCGCGGCGATCCCAGGTGTGGTCGCCGAGCGTGATCACATCGACGCCAGCGGCGAACAGCGTCTCGCAGATCTTGTCGGTGATGCCGAAACCGCTCGCCGCGTTTTCGCCATTGGCGACGACGAAATCGAGCGCGCAGGCCCGCTTGAGCTTCGGCAAGTGGGTTACGATCGCGTCCCGACCGGCCCGGCCGACAATATCGCCTAAGAAAAGAAGTCTCACTGCATCCTCGATTACCGGCCGGGCCTAGACCCGCACCGTGATACGGCCGAATTTCCGCGCGCCTTCCTCGGTCACGACCCAGTCCAGAGGCTGATCGAAACCGTCATGCGGGACCGCGTCCATTTCCTGACCCGCATAGGCCACGCCGATGACGATCACCGAACCGGCCGCGCGCAGCGCCGCGAGCGAGCGGTCATAATAGCCCCCGCCATAGCCGATCCGATACCCTTCTTTGTCGAACGCCAAAAGCGGCGCCAGCACCACGTTGGGGATCCGCTCCGGCGCATCGGCGGGAGGCTCCTTGGTGCCGAACGCGGCGTCGCGCATCACCGTCTCGGGCCTCCATTCAAGGAAGATGAGCGGCGTATCCTTCTTCCGAACGACCGGAAGGACACAGGTGCAGCCGATGCCGCTGAGTTTGGTGAGCAGGGGCACGAGGTCGATCTCGGCGCCCATCGGCCAAAAGCCGGATACAACGTCGCCCGGGTGGATCAGACCCGTCGCCAGCACGTTCTCCGCAAGCCTCTCGCCGGCCGGGGTGCCGATCTCCTTATACAGAGCATCCCGGCGCGCCATGGCTTCGGCGCGGCATTTTTTCTTGGCGTCTTTTACATCCATCGGCAAATCCGGTGCACGGGTCATGCGACGGAAGGCCGCCACAAATGAAGTGCGGGCCCGCCATGGCCGTCAGTGATCTGTGATCCTCTGTGGCCTGCACTCAGCAGGTGGGCGCCATGTGATGAAACCACGGTCTCACCAGGGACAGCTCCCGAGAAGAAGTTATTGGCCCCAGGGAATAGACAACGACGCACCGGGCAGAACCCGCGCCTGTAAAGTAAGGTCGCGGAGGCCTTTCGGCAATATCCCGTAGCGGCCGCCCGGCCAAAAGGCTCAGGATTGGCCGATCTGCGCCGTCAGTTCCTCGATGCGGCGAGCGGCGTCGTTCAGCAGGGAGGCAATTGCCTCCTCGTCCATCGCGGCCTTGCCGTTGCCGGAGCCCGCACCGCCGGACGTCTTTTCCGCCTTTTGCAGCCGTCCCTTGAGATCCGCCACCTCGGCCTTGAGGTCGCCGAGCTGGGAAAAAGCCTCCGAAAGCTCGTCGGCAACGAACAGCGCCGCCATCAGCAACAGACGCGCCTCACCGACCTGACCGAACGACACGACAAGGCTCTGGACCTTCTTGGAGACATAATCGGCCAGAAAATGGAGATGCTTTTCCTCTCCGTCCTTGCAGGCCACAACATAGTGGTGGCCGTTGATCGTTACCGTCACGTCCGCCAAGGCAATTACTCCGCCAAAATAGTGTCGAGGCGGCCGATCGCGGTGTCGAGAAATCTCGACGACCGACCGATTTATTTCCTTCTGGGTATCCCGCTCCGACTGGCTTCTCGCGAGATCCGCTGCCAGCTGATCCTGTTCCGCGCGCAACGCGGCGATTTCCTCGAGGATACGGTTATCCGCGACCGAATCCGGCGCGGCAGGCCCCTGGTCCGAGGCTTCGGCGCGGGCCGAGATAGCGGCCAAGCCGGATTCGAGCTCCGCGAGGGCCGATTCCAACCGCCGTCTTGCTGTTTCCAATGTGCTCATGCGTGGTCCGCCGCCATTGCGGCCGATGCCGTTGCCCCGCCCCGACGACGAGATCGCCAATTCATGGCTGAAATTTTTCCATACCAGCGCGTTAAGCATAGGCAGCGGAGAGAAACGCCGTCAACTGAAGAAATGCGCTATAAATCACCGACTTCGGGCGCTTTGTGAAATCTCTGCTTGCGGTGTGCTCAACAAAGCCTGCGGTGTGTGCTCCGAGGAATGTCCGGACCGCATACCAGATACCGACAAAACCCGCCCAAAACGCGAAAAAACGCGGTTGACCTGTCACCGCCGTACGGTCATTGTGGCGCCGCTTCCGCGCGGTTGCGCGCGAGGGTTTGGGGTGTTCCGGGTTTCCTGATGAACGAGACGACAGCGATCAAAACTCCCCGGGTCCAGCATGGACCCATGGCCAATGCCATCCGTGCCCTGTCGATGGATGCCGTGGAGAAGGCAAATTCCGGCCATCCGGGCATGCCGATGGGAATGGCCGATGTGGCGACGGTGCTTTACACGCGCCACTTGAAATTCGATCCGCATTGGCCGACATGGCCCGACCGCGACCGTTTCGTGCTGTCGGCCGGCCACGGGTCGATGCTGCTCTACTCCCTCCTCTATCTCACCGGATATGAGGAGATGACGATCGATCAGATCCGCGACTTCCGCCAGCTCGGAGCCCATACCGCCGGCCACCCGGAAGTCGACCGCGCGCTCGGCATCGAGACGACGACCGGCCCGCTCGGCCAGGGCATCGCGACAGCCGTCGGCATGGCGATCGGCGAACGGCATCTCGCGGCGAAATACGGCGCCGACACCGTCGATCACTTCACCTATGTGATCGCGGGCGACGGCTGCCTGATGGAAGGCATCAGCCACGAAGCGATTTCGCTCGCCGGACACCTGAAGCTGAACAAGCTGATCGTCCTGTTCGATGACAATCAGATCTGTATCGATGGCCCGACCGACATGACGGTCTCCGACGATCAGGTCGCCCGGTTCAAGGCTCACGGCTGGAACGCCTTCCGCATCGACGGCCATGACCCGGAAGCCATCGACGCCGCGCTCAAGACCGCCAAGACGAGCGACAAGCCCACCATGATCGCCTGCCGCACGACGATCGGCTACGGCGCGCCGAAAAAGGCCGGCACTGCCTCGACCCACGGCAGCCCGCTCGGCGCCGACGAGATAGCCGGCGCCCGCGAAAAGCTCGGCTGGCCCTATCCGCCCTTCGAGATTCCGGCCGAGATCCTTGACGCCTGGCGCACCGCAGGCCAGCGAAGCCTTCCGGCCTCCAAGGCGTGGAAGGCGCGCCTCGCACAACTCGATGCCACCAAGCGGCAGGCTTTCGAGACCGCGCTCGGCGGTGACATGCCGGCCGCGCTCAAGCAGGCCATCGCCGATCATAAGAAATCGATCAGCGAGTTGAAGCCCAAGCTCGCGACGCGCGCATCGAGCCAGAATGCCCTCGAGGTCATCAACGGCATCGTCGGGACGACCGTGGGCGGCTCGGCGGATCTGACTGGCAGCAACAATACCAAGACGAGTTCAGCTCGCCGATATGACGCCCAGCGACTATAGCGGCCGCTATATCCGTTACGGCGTGCGCGAGCACGGCATGGCGGCGGCGATGAACGGCCTCGCGCTTCACGGCGGCGTCGTGCCCTATGGCGGCACCTTCCTTGTCTTCACCGATTATTGCCGCCCGGCGATCCGGCTGTCGGCCCTGATGCGCCAGCGCGTCGTCTATGTCATGACGCATGATTTCGATCGGACTCGGCGAAGACGGACCGACGCACCAGCCGGTCGAGCATCTTGCGAGCCTCAGAGCGATGCCGAACGTCAACGTGTTCCGGCCCGCGGACGGCGTCGAGACCGCTGAATGCTGGGAACTCGCGCTCAACACCAAAGAGACTCCCTCGGTTCTCGCGCTTTCCCGTCAGGGCCTGCCCACGGTGCGGACCGAGCACACGGCCGAGAATCTATCGGCGCGCGGCGGCTACGAGCTGCGCCCCGCCGACGGAGACGCGAAGGTCACCATCATCGCGACCGGCTCCGAAATCGAAATCGCCCTCGCCGCCCGCGAACGTTTGCAGGCGGACGGCGTTCCAACCCGTGTCGTATCGATGCCTTGCACTGAATTGTTCGATGCCCAAGACGAGGGCTATCGGGCCACAACGCTGGGCGTCGGCACGGTACGAATCGTGGTCGAGGCCGCGATATCATTTGGTTGGGAGCGCTATCTTGGAGAGAACGGCGCTTTCGTCGGGATGCACAGCTTCGGTGCCTCGGCGCCCGCGAAGGCTTTGTACGAGCATTTTGGCATCACCCCTGCGGCGGTCGTCACGGCGGCAAAGGAACGTCTCTAGACGTCTGATTTGACGCGATGATCCGACTGGAGTTGTCAACCATTCGTTAGGCTGGTTGGGAATAAGGTCCGCCGGGGATTTAACTCGAAGGAAAGGCTGGAGAACGTCAATGGCAGTGAGAGTTGCGATCAACGGATTTGGTCGCATCGGTCGCTTGGTCCTGAGGGCTATCGCAGAATCGGGCCGCAAGGATATCCAAGTCGTCGGCATCAACGATCTGGGTCCGGTCGACACCAATGCCTATCTTCTCAAGCATGACTCGGTTCACGGCGCGTTTCCCGGCAAGGTCAAGGCAAAGGGCGACACGATCGATATCGGCACCGGCCCGATCAAGGTGACGGCCGAGCGCGATCCCGCCAAGCTGCCCTGGGGCGAGCTCGGCGTCGACATCGCGATGGAGTGCACCGGCCTCTTTACCTCGCGCGACAAGGCAAGCGCCCATCTTACCGCCGGCGCGAAGAAGGTCCTGATCTCGGCGCCCGGCACGAATGTCGATCTGACGGTCGTCTTCGGCGTCAACAGCGACAAGATCGGCAAGAAGCATATCGTCGTCTCCAACGCATCCTGCACCACGAACTGCCTCGCGCCGGTCGCGAAGGTGCTGCATGAAGCGGTCGGCATCCAGCAGGGCTACATGACGACGGTTCACTCCTATACCGGCGATCAGCCCGTGCTCGACACGATGCACAAGGATCTGCGGCGTGCCCGTGCGGCCGCGCTTTCCATGATCCCGACCTCGACCGGCGCTGCCCGCGCCGTCGGCGAAGTGCTGCCCCAGCTCAAGGGCAAGCTCGACGGTTCCGCGATCCGCGTGCCGACGCCGAACGTCTCGATGATCGACCTGAAATTCATCGCGGGCCGCGAGACGTCGGTCGAAGAGATCAATGCCGCCATCAAGGCGGCCGCCAAGGTGAAGCCGCTGAAGGGCATCCTCTGCACCGTGGATGAACCGGCGGTCTCGATCGACTTCAATCACAATCCGGCGAGCTCGACCTTCGACCTGTCGCAGACTCAGGTCATCGACGGCAAGCTGGTGCGCGTGCTCAGCTGGTATGACAACGAGTGGGGGTTCTCGAATCGCATGTCCGACACAGCGGTCGCCCTCGCCAAAGCGAAATAAGTTTCAATACCCGCCATGCCGAGTGTCCGGACAATCGACGACCTTGAGATCGTAGGGCGCCGTGTCATCGTACGCGCCGATCTGAACGTACCCTTCAAGGACGGGCGGATCAGCGACGCGAGCCGCATCGACGCGGTGGCGCCGACGATCGCGGAACTCTCCAGGGCCGGGGCGCGGGTGATCGTGCTGTCCCATCTGGGACGCCCGAACGGAAAGCCGTTGCACGAATTCACCCTGAAGCCGCTGGCCAAGCCGCTCGGCGACGCCGTGGGACGCATCCTCGGCGAGCACGTCACCGTCGCCTTCGCGCCCGACTGCGTGGGCGATACGGCGGAGAACGCGATCGCCCGGCTCGACGACGGCGGCATCATCCTGCTGGAAAATGTCCGCTTCCACGCCGGCGAGGAAGCCAATGACGACGACTTCGCCAAGGCCCTGGCCTCGCTCGGCGACGTCTATATCGACGACGCGTTTTCCTGCGCCCATCGCGCTCACGCCTCGACGGAAGGCATCGCCTATTTCCTGCCTTCGGCGGCGGGCCGCAGCATGATGACCGAGATCTCGGCGCTCGAGAAAATCCTCGAAAAGCCGGAAAAGCCCGTCGCGGCGATCGTTGGCGGGGCGAAGGTATCGACCAAGCTCAAGCTGCTCGGCAATCTCGTCGCGATGGTCGATCACCTGGTGATCGGCGGCGGCATGGCGAACACCTTCCTCAACGCCATGGGCAAGCCGGTGGGCAAGAGCCTGTGCGAGAAGGATCTCGCTTCGACCGCCCTCGACGTGCTCGAAAAGGCCAAGGCCAAAGGCTGCACCATTCACCTGCCCACGGATGTCGTGGTGGCGGGCGAATTCAAGGCCGGCGCGGCGAACAAGGCCGTCCCGGTCGACTCTGTCGGTCCGGACGACATGATCCTGGACGTCGGCCCCAAGACGATCGAGGCCCTCGGCAAACTGCTCGCGACCTGCAAGAGCCTGGTCTGGAATGGCCCCCTGGGCGCCTTCGAGATCACGCCCTTCGATGCCGGAACGGTTGCAGTGGCGCGCGAGGCCGCCAAGCTGACCAAGGCCGGCAAGCTGCTGTCGGTCGCCGGCGGCGGCGATACGCTTTCGGCGCTAAACCACGCGGGAGTGACGCGGGATTTCACGCATGTCTCGACGGCCGGGGGCGCATTCCTCGAATGGCTCGAAGGCGAGACCCTGCCCGGCGTGGCCGTGCTGACGAACAACGAGTGATGGCATGACGGACGCTGTCGTCCTCTATCACAATGCCGATCAGGCCAGGGCTGCCCTGGCGGCGGCGGCCGAATACGGCGCACCGCTGAAACTTGCGACGGCGCCCGGTGCGGCGCGTTATGCCGGACCGTCCTATCTCGCCGCCGCGCTCAGCGAGGCGGACATGGTTTACCCGGCGACGCGGGCGGAGGCCTGGATTGATTGCGGCGAGGACGCGGATCTGGTCCTGCGGTCGATCAAGGCGGGCTGGCGGCGCATCGTGTTCAGTGGGCGGAAGGCAATCGAGACCCGGGTCGCGGATATTTGCGCGCAGTATCACGTCGAGATCCGATCCCATCGCGCGTTCGGCAAGAACGCATCGATCACCTTCGATTTGGGTGACACGCCGGACCCGATGGCCGGCATGCGGAATTTCTTTACGGTCCGGCGCGATGATGCCGGCGACAGCACGGACAGGAAAGCGAGGACGGAATCATGAAGCTCACGCGGAAGGTCAAGGAGATCCTCTCCTATTACGAGGCGGACAATCCGGGCACCAAGGCCAATCTGGCGCGCATCCTGATGACCGGCCGCCTGGCCGGCACGGGCAAGGTGGTGATCCTGCCGGTCGATCAGGGCTTCGAGCACGGACCGGCACGCAGCTTCGCGCCGAACCCGGCGGCTTACGATCCGCACTACCACTTCCAGCTCGCGATCGACGCAGGCCTCAACGCCTTCGCGACGCCCCTCGGCATGGTCGAGGCGGGCGCGGCGAG
This sequence comes from uncultured Alphaproteobacteria bacterium, assembly GCA_963822835.1. Taxonomy (GTDB): domain Bacteria; phylum Pseudomonadota; class Alphaproteobacteria; order CAVTAV01; family CAVTAV01; genus CAVTAV01. Next base: position 228,376 of record CAWGIZ010000001.1, read on the forward strand.
CTTCGCCGGCCAGATCCCGCTGATCCTCAAGGTCAACAGCTCCAACAGCTGGGCGACGGAGAAGGATCAGGCGATCACGGCGAGCGTCGGCGACGCGCTGCGGCTCGGCTGCTCGGCCATCGGCTTCACGATCTATCCGGGCTCCGAGCATTTCGACGAACTGGTCGAGGAGATCCGCGAAATGGCCGAGGAAGCCAAGGCGGTGGGTCTCGCGGTCGTCGTGTGGTCCTATCCGCGCGGCGGCAACATTTCCAAGGACGGCGAGACGGCGATCGACGTCGCCGCCTATGCCGCCCACATGGCGGCCCTGATCGGCGCGCACATCATCAAGGTGAAGCTGCCCTCCGATCATCTGGAGCAGCCGGAAGCCAAGAAGGTCTACGAGGCCCAGAAAATCGACCTCTCGACCCAGGCGAAGCGCGTCGAGCACATCATGCAGTCGGCGTTCAACGGCCGCAGGATCGTGGTGTTCTCGGGCGGCGCGAAGAAGGGCGAGAGCTCGGTGTTCGATGACGCCCGCGCGATCCGCGACGGCGGCGGCAACGGCTCGATCATCGGCCGCAATACGTTCCAGCGCCCGCGCGAGGAAGCGCTCAAGATGCTCGATACGATCATCAAGATCTATCAGGGCAAAGAGTAGTCAGCGGAAGGTAACGCAGAGCGGCCTGCCTTCAGTAGCAAGCAAAGCCACTGGGGCGGCCGCCGGCGGATTCGCATACGACCGCGCTGACGTGCTTGCGATAGTCTTCGTCGGCGTTCTGCCGTTGAAGCATCAGGTCCATGCTGAGTTTATCGGAATCGAATTGCCGCGGCGCGAGGCGACGAAGGTTCTGGACCGCCTTCGCCCAATCGTCGTTATAGCTCTTTATGGTGCCCGTCACGTCGCCACGGAGCACGGCACCCGTAACCGCGTGAATCGTCATCCCAACCCCATTTCCTGCTAAAATCCAGGCCGGCGTCCCCTTCCAGTCGTTCAGTGAGGCCGTCGTCAATGTCCCTTGCAAGCCGGCCTTGCGAGCGAGCGCCAATGCCTGCGGCAAATCGATAAATCCCGGCGGCAAAGCACCCCAGTTACCGCGCAATGCATAACCCGCAACGGTCAGGCTGTAAGGCGCGACATTGATGTGCATCCCCTGTTGGGCCTTTACCGATTGTAAGTCGACCTGGATCTGCGTTCCGCCGGAGCCTTGATCACGGCTCACCTGGAGAGCCGCCGGCGTCATGTCCGGATAAGCGGACCTCGCAACCCCGACCAGGATGTTCACCAGCTCGGGCAGGCCCGACGGAACCGATTGTCCATCGACCATTTCATCGCTGAAATAGGGCTTGCGAGCGGAACGCAACCAGTTGTCGTTTTGGGTCATCTTCTGCCCACCGGGTACACTGATGGTCCGGTCGATCACGAGATGTTTTCGATCAGGCAGCCGCCAGGCCTGTTGCCATCCGAGATAGGCTAACCCGGCGCTGCTGAAACGGATCGAACGCCCATCGACGTGATACGTTCCAACCTCGTCCATGCCATCGTGGTCAAACCGGTAGCTGCCATCGGACTTGAGGTCGAGATAGCCGGTCGGCGGCGTTTCGTCGGATGTCTGTCTTGCCCATACGCCGACAAGATCGTCGGCGCTCCCAAAGTCGCCGCAGCCCGCCAGCACACCAAAAACGAGAAACATGAAGAGCGCGCCGACCGAAGCGTGATGCATCCCGGCATACCTCCCTCAATCAATGCTTTCCTCTCGGGGAGCTTTATGGATTGTGCCGCAGACTAGGTCATGCCACAACGCGCAAACTGTCACGGAGACGTATGAGGGTAGCATGAGCGCCGACCAACAGACCGGCCGCCAAGACCGATGCCGGCTCTATCTGATAACGCCGCCGGCGCTTGATCCCGTGGCGTTCCGGCCGGTGCTGGAAGAGGCCCTGACGGGCGGCGATGTAGCGTGCCTTCAGCTCCGGCTCAAAGGCGCGACCGACGCCGAGGTCCTGCGCGCGGGCGAGATCCTGATGCCGGCGTGCCACGCGGCGGATGTCGCGCTCATCATCAACGACCGCCCTGATCTCGCGGCGAAGCTTCATGCGGATGGCGTCCATATCGGCCAGGAGGACGGCGACTATGAAATCCGCGCGGCGGCTTGTCGGCCCGAAGCCATTGTCGGCGTAACCTGCCACGATTCGCGTCATCTCGCGATGCGGGCCGGCGAAGCGGGGCGGATTACGTCGCCTTCGGCGCCTTCTTCGACACCGCGACCAAGCAGCCCAAGAGCCGGGCGACGCTCGATATCCTGAGGTGGTGGAGCGAGGTTTTCGAGATTCCCTGTGTGGCGATCGGCGGAATCACCATCGACAATTGCCATGCGTTGATCGAATCGGGGGCGGATTTCCTCGCGGTTTCGTCCGGGGTCTGGCAGTATGCCGGCGGCCCGGCCGAAGCGGTCAGACGCTTCAACGCCATCATGGATGAGGTCGCGCCGGGATCCTCTGGAACCTGAAGATATGCCCCGCCCCCTGTTATTCCCGAAATTTGCCCTGCTTTGCGTGATTTTCGTTCAGGGCGCCTATCCGTGTCCCGCCTTCGCAACGTCCGTCGCGGCTCAGGCATCGGCTCCTACGGCTGGTCTGAACGATGCCATCGAATCGGAGCTGAACGATCCGAATACGCTTCTGGGTGTGCTGGTGGCCGAGATGCCGGAACTGCGGTCCGGAGTAGAGGCCCGGCTTCGGAGCGCAATCGAAAGCCAGGGAGTGCTGGCGCTGCCTGACGAATCCTTCCGTCTCGGCTGGGAATATGGCCAGCGCTACATCACGCGCTTCGCCGGTGCCGCCGACGGCACGGCCCTGCTGAACTTCATGACCTCGATGGAAGGCGTGCTCACCAAGATGCACGACGCGGGTCCCGTGAAATGCTTCAACTGGATGTTCGGGGGCGAACCGCTCGACATCGTGCAATCCGGCATAACGGTTCAGGACGTAAGGTCGATAAGCGACTCCATGATCGCCGTCATCCGCTCGGGCGCCGCTGGCAAGCCGGTCGTGCCCGGCGACGATACCGTGCAGCTGGTCTCCGAGGTCGCACGGCGCGCCCAGGAGGCGACCAAGGGGTATGAATCCGGCTGGGCCCTGCTCGGCAATCCGCACGCGGCCGCCAACGACCACGACAAAGCGGGCATCTGCAAGGACGTGAAGGCGCTTTACGCCGAGATCCTCGCCCTCCCGAAGGATCAGGCCGTCGCCGTGACGCGCGTGCTGTTCGCGGGCAAGACGCCGCCCCGCTAGCCGGCGATAACCATACCGGCCCGGCCGGGCGCGCCCGCGATTGCGCCTCTGCGGGGAACCTGCTAGCTTCCGGCCGCATTTTCGTAACCCACTTATGGCGACCCCTATGAAGATTAATGGTAATGCGATTCGGCCGGGCAACGTGATCGAGCACAAGGGCGGCCTCTGGCGCGCCGTGAAGATCCGCCACACCCAGCCGGGCAAGGGCGGCGCCTATGCACAGGTCGAACTCAAGAATCTGCGCGACGGCACCAAACTCAACGAACGGTTCCGGTCCTCCGAAGACGTCGAGAAAGTGCGTCTCGACCAGAAGGATCACCAGTTCCTGTTCACGGACGGCGAGATGCTGACCTTCATGGATATCGAGACCTACGAGCAAGTCTCCATTCCGGCCGATCTGATGGGCGAGGACGCAGCCTATCTCCAGGACGGCATGCAGGTCCTGATCGACAGCTATGAGGGATCGGTGATCGGCGTCTCCTTGCCGGAATCGGTCGTCCTCGAAGTGACGGACACGGAGCCGGTCGTGAAGGGTCAGACCGCCGCATCGTCCTATAAGCCCGCCTTGCTCGAGAACGGCATTCGCACCACGGTGCCGCCCTTCGTCGGCACGGGAGACAAGGTCGTGATCGCCACCGAGGACGGATCCTATCTTCGTCGCGCGGACGTCTAAGCGGTCCGATGGCACTTCGTTCTCCACTTATCAACGTCATGGACGGCGCGGCCCGCAAGGCCGCCCGTGGCCTTCAACGCGACTTCGGCGAGGTCGAGCAGCTGCAGGTCTCCAAAAAGGGGCCCGCCGACTTCGTAAGCCGGGCCGACCGCCGGGCCGAACAGCTCATCCGCGAGCACCTACAGGGCGCGCGGCCGACATTCGGCTTCGTCATGGAGGAAGCCGGCACGATCATCGGTCAGCCGGGTGAGCCGCGCTTCATCATCGATCCGCTCGACGGTACGACGAATTTCCTGCACGGCATTCCGCATTTCTGCATCTCGATCGCGGTGGAGCATAACGGCGAGATCATCGCCGGCCTGATCCACGATCCGTTGCGCGACGAGACATTCTGGGCCGATAGGGGTCAGGGCGCCTATATGAACGACCGGCGCATCCGCGTGTCGGCGCGCCAGCATCTGTCCCAATCGGTGGTGGCGACCGGCATCCCCCATATCGCACGCGGGGATCACGCCCAGTATCTGGAAATCCTGAGCCGGATGATGCCGTCGGTTGTCGGCATCCGGCGGATGGGCGCGGCCGCCCTCGACCTCGCCTATGTCGCGGCCGGGCGCTACGACGCCTATTGGGAGGAGGGCCTCCAGATCTGGGACGTCGCGGCCGGAATCCTGATCGTTCACGAGGCCGGCGGTTTCGTGACCGATTACAAGGGTGCCTCAAAAATGACTGAAAATGGTGAAATCGTTGCCGCGAACGATCACCTCCACGCCCCCTTCCTGAAGCTTATCCGGGAAGGCCGCGCGGCCAGACGGGCGCAAGCGCAGGCTTGACCGCCTCACGGTCTGCCGCCCAAGGCAGTTGTCGGCGTTGAGGGCGTGGGATAAGGTCTGAGCCGCGACATGATGGCTGTTGAACACGAGACCCTGAAGGTTCCGGCATTCTCGCTTCGGTTAGCCCGAGCGGTCGCGGTCGGACTTTGCCTCTGGCCGATCTCATGCACAGCCGTCCTCGCCGCATCCGCCGCGGTGGAGATCAATCCCAAGGCGCTTGAGGCCGTTACCAAGCCGGCCCCGCCGAAGCCCAGGAAAACCGAAGAAAAGGCACCGGACAAGGTCGCCGCCCTGCCCTCGGGCAACGCGGCGGCAACGGCAGCCACCCTCGAAAAATTCAGGAACCGCCACGAGCAGGTGGTTTTCGACGATGGACAATCCGCCCTGTCGGCGGACGCCCTCACCATGCTCTCGAAGCTGGCGGAGGATCTCGCCGGGAACGACGTCAGGGTTCAGCTCTCGGCCTATGCCGGCACGAAGTCGGGCTCTCTCAGTGACGCCAATCGAGAAGCCTTGAAGCATGCCCTGCTGGTCCGCGACTATCTTACCGGCAAGGGGCTCGACGAAACGCGCGTGATCGTCCGCGCGATGGGCCCTGCACCGGATGGACCGAAGGATCGGGTCGATATCGGGTTTCTGACCCAATAACGGCCGAATTCAGCGCCCGAAGCCCTTGGAGCACGTGATGTCCGATACCGCCAAAACCGCAGAGCTGGCCCCACCCGAACCGATCATGACCCGGCCCCGGCGCTATCTGAAATGGATGGTCGGGTTCCTCGTGATCTCCGCCGCCGTGGCGGTCGTCCTGTTCAGCGGACTGCAATCGGCCTTCATGGCCAATCCCGGCCTCAACGGCCTGATCTTCGGCGTCTTCGTCATCGGTGTCGTAATGGTCTTCCGGCAGGTGATCCGTCTCGAACCGGAAGTCAAATGGATCGAGAGCCAGAACCGGTCGGATGAAAGCATCACCGTGCGGCGTCCGCCCGAGCTTCTGGCGCCGATGGCCGCCATGCTGGGCGAGAAGCGCGGCAAGATGATGAGCCTGTCCGCCGTCTCCATGCGCACGCTGCTGGACGGCATCGCCGTACGGCTCGACGAATCGCGGGACGTGACGCGCTATCTCACCGGGCTGCTGATCTTCCTCGGCTTGCTCGGCACCTTCTGGGGCCTGCTGCAGACCGTGACCTCGATCGGCGCCGCGATCGGAGCCCTGAGCGTCGGCTCGGGCGACATGGGCGTCATGTTCGACAGTTTGAAGCAGGGCCTTGAAGCCCCGCTCCACGGCATGGGCACGGCGTTCAGCTCGTCGCTGTTCGGTCTGATCGGCTCGCTCATCATCGGCTTCCTCGATCTGCAGGCGGGCAAGGCGCAGAACCGCTTCTACAGCGATCTCGAGGAGTGGCTTTCGAGCGCGACGCGGCTCAGTTCCGGCGGCGGAATCGGCGAAGGCGACGGCTCCGTTCCCGCCTATGTCGGCGCGCTGCTGGAACAGACCGCCGAGAGCGTGGACGATCTGCGCCGCATCATCGCACGCGGCGAGGACGACCGGGCGCAGACCAATGCGGCGCTGATGGGCCTCGCCGAACGCCTCGCCAATCTGACCGACCTGATGCGCGCCGGACAAAGCAGCGTTGTCAGCCTCGACGACGCCACGCGCGATCATTTGCGCAATCTCGACGTCCATATGCTGCGCCTCGTCGAGGAGACGACCCGCGGCCGCCAGCAGATGATCGACGAGCTGCGCGGCGAAATTAAGCTTCTGTCGCGAACCCTCTCCGCCCTGGTGGACGGCCGGGGTCAGGGCCAGAGATAGGGACGGACCCGACGCATGCTTTCGCGCAGCCGCCTCTCAGGCAAATCGGAGCCGAATACATGGCCGAGCTTCGTCGACGTTCTGTCGAACCTGCTCCTTGTCATGATCTTTCTGCTTTCGGTCTTCATGCTTGCGCAGTTCTTCCTGAGCCAGGCGCTGTCGGGCCGCGACCAGGCGCTGACCAAGCTTCGCCAGCAGGTGGCGGAACTCACCGACCTGCTCGAGCTTGAACGGCAGGCGAGCGCGGATCTCAGGGCCAATATCGCGCAGATCTCGGCCTCGCTCCAAAGCTCGAACGCGACGCGGGACGAGTTGCAGAGCAAGGTGGACGACCTGCAATCCAAGCTCGACGCCGCCCGCCGTGCGGCCGAGGCGGCCCAGTCGTCGCAAGGTACAGCTCTCCAAGCCGAACACAAGGCGCGGGTGGAAGCGGAGGATCAGGTCGCCCTGTTGAACGAGCAGATCAACGCGATCCGCCGGCAGCTCGCCGCTCTCCAGGAGGCGCTGGACGCCTCGGAGGCCAAGGACAAGGAGAGCCAGGCGACCATCGCGGAGCTCGGCAAGCGGCTCAACACCGCCCTCGCCAGCAAGGTGGCCGAACTCGCACGCTATCGCTCGGAATTCTTCGGACGGCTGCGCGAGGTGATCGGCAACCGGCCCGACATCAAGATCGTCGGCGACCGCTTCGTGTTCCCCTCGGAAGTGCTGTTCCCGTCCGGTTCGGCGACGATCACCGATGCGGGCAAGGATGCGCTCCGCAACGTCGCGAGCGCCATCAACCAGATCGCGCCCAAGATACCGGCCGACATCAACTGGGTCCTGCGGGTCGACGGCCACACGGACGATGTCCCGATCAACACGCCTCAGTTCCCCTCGAACTGGGAGCTATCGAGCGCGCGGGCGATTTCGGTCGTGCGCTATCTCATCTCGCAGGGCGTTCCGGCCGACCGGCTGGCGGCGACGGGATTCGGCCAGTATCAGCCGATCGATCCGCACGACACGCCTGCTGCGCGCGCGGCTAACCGGCGGATTGAACTGAAGCTGACGGAGAGATAATCGCCGCGTCGGCGTCGCCGGACGGCAGCGGCGTCGAGAATTGCAGCTCGGCGAGCTTCGCATAAAGTCCGCCCTGACGGGTGAGTTCCTCATGGGTCCCGACCGCGGAGACCCGCCCCCCGTCCATCACCACGATGCGGTCCGCCTTCAGAACGGTCGCCAGACGATGCGCGATGACCAGCGTGGTGCGGTTCTGCATCAACCGTTCGAGCGCCGTCTGAACCAGCCGCTCGCTTTGCGCGTCGAGCGAGCTTGTCGCTTCGTCGAGCATCAGGATCTCCGGATCGCGCAGGATCGCACGGGCGATCGCGATGCGCTGGCGCTGGCCACCCGAAAGCCGGACGCCCCGTTCGCCGAGATAGCTCTGGAAACCGTCGGGCAGGCTGTCGAGGAACTCGTCGGCCTGGGCGGCCTGCGCGGCGGCGCGGACCTCGTCATCCGTCGCGTCGGGCCGGCCGTAGCGGATGTTCTCCATCGCGGTTGCGGCGAAGATGAACGTATCCTGCGGCACGATACCGAGCCGCGACCGCACCGCTACCGGATCGGCAGTCTTGATGTCCACGCCGTCGACCTTGATGACGCCCTTTTCGGGATCGTAGAACCGGGTGAGCAACGCGAACACCGTGCTCTTGCCCGCGCCGGAAGGACCCACCAGCGCCACCGTCTCGCCCGCTTTCACGTCGATCGAGAACGCGTTCAGCGCCGGCGCATCGGGCCGCGAGGGATAATGGAAGGTGACGTCGTCGAAGCTGAGCGAGCCCGCGCGCGCCGCCGGGCATCGGCACCGCATTCGCCGGCGCGCGGATGTCCGGCTCGATCTGAAGGAGCTCGGAGATCCGTTCCGCGGCGCCCGCCGCCTGCTGCATGTCGCCATAGACCTCGCTCAGGGAGCCGACCGAGCCCGAGGCCAGAATCGCGAAGCCGACGAACTGCGCGAGCTCGCCGCCGGTCATCGCGCCGCCGAGCACCTGCCGCGCCCCGACCCAGAGCACGAGATCCACCGCCCCGAAGATCAGGAGAATCACGATGGCGGTGAGTGTGCCGCGCGTACGGATGCGCTGAACCGCCATGGCGAAGGCGGAGGCGACGCGTCCGCCGAAGCGCTTCCGCTCGTTGGCTTCCTGGGTGAAGGACTGGACCGTGCTCACCGCACCGAGAATCTCGGTCGCGTAATCGGTCATCTCGGCGATCTTGTCCTGGTTCCTGCGGGTCAGCCGGCGGACCCGGCGGCCGAGGAAAACGATCGGCACGACCACGACCGGCACTACGATCAGCGCGAGCCCCGAAAGGAACGGGCTCGTCCAGACCATGGCAAACGTCCCGCCGATCACGATGAGGATATTGCGCAGCGCGACGGATGCGGTCGAGCTGAGCGCGCTCTGGATCATCGTGATGTCGTTGGTCAGGCGCGAAGTGATCTCGCCGGTCTTGGTCGTGTCGAAAAAGCCGGGGCTCAGATCGACGACACGGTTAAAGAGCGCCATGCGGACATCCGCCGCCAGCCGTTCGCCGAGCCAGGTGACCAGATAGAATCGGCCGAAGGTCGCCACGGCGAGAATCACGACAATGCCGAACAGTCCGGCGAAATACTGATCGATGAAGCCGCCGCTCGCGCCGGAGAAGCCGAAATCGATGATCCGTCTCAGCGCCAGCGGTACGGTGAGCGTGGCCCCCGCCGCGAAGATCAGCGCAATGAGGGCACCCACAATGACGTGTTTATAGGGGCTGATAAACGGGGCCAGAACTCTGAGTCGGCCGACGGGCGCCTTCTTGGGCCTGGAATTGCTCGCTTCCGCCTGATTGGGCGCCTTTACTGGATCTGCCACCGCAACTCTCTGCTGAAAATCGGAAACCGGCCCTCGTTATAGCCGTCGCCTTGGCGGCCAACAACCTTCACAACGTGCCATCGCGACGGGCAGTGCCGGCGCCTTTCGGTTCGCCTTGCGTTCCGGGGCAGGCTTCGTTATATAGGCCGCTCGATTTTCAGGAGCCTGAGTGATGAAGAAAGATATTCACCCCGATTACCACACCATCAAGGTCATCATGACCGATGGGACCGAGTACGAGACCCGCTCGACCTACGGCTCTGAGGGGGATACGCTTCGGCTCGACATCGATCCGGCGTCGCATCATGCCTGGACGGGCGGTGCTCATCAGCTGATCGACTCGGGTGGCCAGGTGGCCCGCTTCAAGAAGCGGTTCTCGGGCTTCGGCCTCGGCTAAACGCCGATTCTATAACGATTTTGCGCGACGATATGTCGCGCTCAGTGTTTGAACCCCGATGGCCCGCCGCTATCGGGGTTTTCCTTTGTCCAATCCGCGCCGGAACCAGGATCGTCGAAGCCTCCCAGCCGATTCATCAGGTCGTGCACGGGATGCTCGTGGACCGGACGCTCCATCTGTTCGGCAATGCGCTTGATGCGGCGATAGATCTGCTCGCTCTGGGACATCATTTCGCGAAACCGGGTCGGCAACAGCTCGGTCCCCGCGACCGGATGAGCAAGACAGATGTCCGGCGCGCCGAGCCGGTATTTCGGCTCCTGAGCCTCCTCCGCCGACATTTCTCCGCTCTCGACGGCGCGCTGCGTCAACAGCCAGGCCATGACCTGCATCAGCCGTGTCGTGTGACGCATGCTCTCGACGGTGTAGGCCGCCCCCGCGCCGAGATCGAAACCCGGCGCTGATCCATTCTTCACGGCGCCGACGAAATCCGCTGTCCGGGAAACGAGCGTCATCACCTCGTTATAGGTGACCTCGAGCACGGCCGAGCGTTCGACGACGTCGCCCGCCGCCGGCTTTCCCGAGCCGTCCAGATTGTCGCTGCCAGCGACCATGCCATCTCCCTTGCCGCGCACCCTTGTCGCGACGACCAGTGCCGGACCCCGGCTGTCCTCTCTCCGCAAACTGTAGCCGACTATAGACCGCCAAGGGTTAACCGCAGGTGAGGCCAAGGCTTTTCGGCAATTTCATCGGATCGCGCGGAAGGTCTTGAACAGCGAAAAAGCATTCCTATCTAGGAGTCGGACCGGGCGCCGGATTGGGCCCGAATCCATTGGTAGGCTTGGCCTTTTTGGCAAGCCGTTATTCTCTTATCGCTTCCTGAGGAGGATTCGAGACATGCGTAATTTTGATTTTTCCCCCCTTTTCCGTTCGACCATCGGCTTCGATCATCTCGATCGCCTGCTTGACGCGGCGACTCGGGACAATGTGAACCGCTACAGCTATCCGCCCTACGACATCGTCAAAATGGGCGAGGACAATTACCGAATTTCGATGGCCGTGGCTGGTTTCCGCGAAGACGAGCTGGACGTTACGATGGAACGCAACGTGCTGATCGTGTCCGGCCGCTCCCGCGACACGTCGGACGAAGCGGAAGGCGTCACCGTGCTCCATCGAGGCATTGGCAAGCGGGCCTTCGAGCACCGCTTCGAGCTTGCCGACACGATCAAGGTCGAGGACGCGAAGCTTGAGAACGGCATCCTCAGCGTCGAGCTGGTACGTGAGGTACCGGAGCATCTCAAGCCGCGCCAGATCAAGATCGGAACCGGCACCCGCGACGAGGGCAAGGTTATCGAAGGCAAGAAAGCCGCCTGACCGTCCCCTTCCCCATCCATTGCAGACGACTGGCCGCCCGGGCATTTCCGGGCGGCCTTTTTTTCGTCCGGAATCAGGCCGAGATATCTTCGATGAACATCCTGATTTCGGGGCCGAGCGTATCGGGCTCGATGCCGATCTGCTGGGTGCTGGTCAGGTGATTGTGGTCGGTGAGATAGATCATCCGCGGATAGACCTTGCGCGCCTTGAGGAACGCCGCCGTCACCAATGCCGCCTGGTTCTGGAAGTCGAACGGATCGAACTCCGATAGCGAGAAAAGCAGCGGAATGTTCGTCGCCGCCAGTCCCTTCAACGACGAACGCGCCGCGTAGGTGCTCTCGTCGGTGCCGTAGTAGGACGTCAGACGCTCGTCATGGGCGGCTTCGACCAGATCATAGAGGCCTGAGATCAGGAGACCGCCGGCGAGGCCGCCGCCCTTGATCCGGTGGAACTTCGGCTCGGCGATATAGTTCGCCACATGGGCGCCGCCCGCCGACTGTCCCATCAGGAAGATCTTCTTCGGATCGCCGCCGAAATCGGCAATGTGGGAATAGACCCACTCGACGGTCGCAGCCACATCCTCGGCTCCCGCCGGCCATTGATTGGCCGGGGCAAGGCGATAGGTCATGTTGACGCCGATGAAGCCCTGCTTCACCGCCCATGCCCCGATATTGTCGTAGAGGAACGATCCGGGCTGCGTCTTGTCACCGGCGACAAAGCCGCCGCCATGCATGAAGATGAGCACGGGGCGGCCGCTTTCCGATGCGGCTTCCGAACGAAACACGTCGAGCCTGATTGCGTTCGTCGGAACCGTATTTCTCGTCGCGCGCGATCTTCACCGGCACCTTCGGCGCCGCGTCGTGCAGCGGCCGGTACAGGCTCAGGCACTTCATGACCACGTCCATCGAAAATTCATCTCCGATGGCGCGGATTTCCTTGCGTAATTCTGCCGGAGTCATACGCCCCTCTTCTTTCGTTGTAATGATTGTCAGCGCCTGTCAGGCATAATAGCCGCTCTCGAGCGCATCCGTGGAAACCCAATTGCCATGCGCCGCCGGCCGCTGACGGATCGGCATCTTGATGAGCGCGACGGGCCCGTCCTGCGGCTTCATCGCGTCGAGGATCACGAGATCGCTGCGCATTTCCTTCACGCGGTCGAGCACGGCCACCAGATAGCCGTCGCCCTCGGGAGAACCGGGTTTTCGCGGCACGAAGATCGGTTCCTGCACGGTCGTATCGTCGCCCGCGTGGAAGGCCGTGTGCTTGCCGGTCGTGAAATCGAGATGACCGATGGAGTTGCGCGGCTGCAACGTCGTGCCATGTCCAGCCGCATTGGTCGGCCGCGTGGAATCATGGAAAATCAGATAGCCGTGCTTATGCTTTTGCATCTGATGACGATCATCGGTGCGCGGCATCTCGCAAAGCTCGGGGAAGATCACCTCGGAGGCATATTGTTCGCCGTTGGACTCGAGGTCGAAAGTCAGCCGCACGAGGTTGGAGCGGGCGCCGGTGCGATCGAAAGGCGAGCCGTCCTTATTGGGAAAGAAGGGGAAGGAGCTTTTGGCGGACAGGCAGAGATCCAGGCACACCTTCGAGCCTTCGGTGAAGGCATTCATCATATGGGCGGCGAAACTGGTCGGACCGCGGAACCATTTGATGTCGCTCGCCGTCCCTTTGCGCGGCAGGATCGCGAAGAAGCTCTCCTGCGTGCCGTCCCACCGGTAGAAAGGCCCGCCCGGCCTTCAGCACGTCGAGATCGGTGATCAGCGGGAAGAACGGGAAGATGATGTGCTCCTCGGTCACGGCGAAGTCATGCACGAGCCCGGGATAGGGCGCGTTGAACCAGACCTCATGCGTGATATGGCCGTCCTTGTCGGCGGTGTAGGCCACGACATCGGTCGTCGCATCGCCCTTGGCCTGATAGGCGAAGAACACCAACTCGCCGGTGCGGTAATCCAGCTTGGGATGGGCCGTCATGCTGATGGCTTTCAGGTCGCCGTCGTAATCCCATTTCCCTCTGGTCTCGAGCGTGTGCGGGTCGAGTTCCCAGGGGTGAGAATCCTCCTTCAGCGCGAGCAGCTTGCGGCCGTGCCAGACCGGCGTCGTGTTGGCCGTGCCGCTGTCGACGCCCTCGACGCTCGGATCGTTGGTGTAACGATTGCGGTAGACCCCGAAGACGGACCGGCCGGCCGCCATCTGCGCCTTGTAGCGATCGGTCCGCACATAGCGGCTCTTGAAGTCGACATGACCGTTCTCGAAGTGGAAATAGCTGATCATGCCGTCGCCGTTGACATAGATGTCATCGCCGAGGAACGGCGGGAACAACGGATCGTGGGTGGCCCGATAGAAGTTGCCGTTCAGGTCACGCGGCACTTCGCCGGAGACGACTTCAAGGTCCCGGATGTCGCATTCGACGCGCATCGGCGCGTTGTAACCGGTAAATGACGGTGAATCCGGAAACCTTGGACGTCATGAATCCCCCCGATGATACCACGGCCGACGGTGTGCAAATCCGGCCCGAAAATCAGCCATCGAGCTTGGACTGCCCCCAATAGGGAGTCAATTGCGGGGGGTGGCCGAGTTACGCCAAAAAAAAGAGCCGCCCGAAGCGGCTCAAGTTAACAGGGAGGCGTCAAACAAGGTGGATAAGATCCACCAGCAACCCGAAACCGGGTCGCTCGATCTTCATCTTACACGCGAGAACATTAACGATGGCTTAACGGCCGGTTAACTCGGACCGCTATTTGGATCAGGTCTTGCGGAAAAATGCGTCCGCTGCGTGAAGACTGTGCTTTTTCGCGACCATGGCTTGCTCTACCCGGACGATTTCGGCCTTAAGGGCCTCGATCCGGGCCCCGAGCTCATCGACGGAGAGCGTCCCGAGATCCTCGCGGGCCAGCGCCGCCAAGGGATGGACGGGCTTGGGCGCAAGATCCTCGATATCCATGACGTCCCTCCTCTGTCGATTTCCGAAACGACTTTGTTATGTGACAAATGGATGTGCAAGCCCATATAATATAAATGCGAGATATGAAAAGAACCGGTGGCTTTACCATCGCGCTAAACCGTGTTTATAGTCCCGCGAGGACGCACCGATCGTCTCGACTTTTACGCCAATCATAGCAAGTCGCGGAATATCGACATGCTGCCGGCGCCGCCGGGGACTTTCCCCGGAGGTACCGCAAAAGGAGGACTTATGGATTTACCCCTCATGCCGAAAGCGACGGCGGTCTGGTTGATCGACAACACCGCGTTGAATTTCCGGCAGATCGCCGATTTCTGCGGATTGCATCCGTTGGAAATCCAGGGCATCGCCGACGGCGAAGTCGCCCAGGGCATCGTCGGGCTCGACCCGATCGCCAACAACCAGCTGACGCAGACGGAAATCGAGCGCTGCGAGAACAACCCGAATGCCTCGCTGAAGCTCCTGAAGACCGCCGAAAAGATGCCGACGCGCCGCAAGGGCCCGCGCTATACGCCGGTGTCGCGCCGTCAGGATCGGCCGGACGCCATCGCGTGGCTGCTGCGCTATCACCCGGAACTGAGCGACGGCCAGGTGGGCAAGCTGGTGGGCACCACGAAGCCGACCATCGCCACGATCCGCGACCGGACCCATTGGAACATGGCGAATATCCGCCCCGTGGATCCGGTATCGCTTGGTCTGTGCAAGCAGTCCGATCTCGATGAGGCGGTCGCCAAAGCCGCCAAGCGTCTGCAATCGCGTGGCGAAGCGCATCCCGAAGTAGCGCCGCCGCCGGCGATCGACGTGAACGTGACGCCGGACGAATTGCCGTAAATTCCGAAGCGGCCGCTGTCTCGGCAGCACGACGCGAAACCACAACGCCTCCGCAGGCCTCGCGGGGGCGTTTTGTTATCGGCTCGTGATCTGCCGCACCACGGCGCGGAAGACGCTTTTGAAAATATAACTACTGGCTTTTCCGGGCGCGCCGTCGCGCGCTCGAACGGGAAAGACGTTTTGCCAGCCGCCTGGAAAGTGGGCGCGGAGCCTAGTGCTCCAGCTTATCCATCTCTTCCTTAAGTCTGAGTTTTTCGCGTTTGAGAGCCGTCAGCTTAAGGCTGTCTGGCTGGGGGCGGTGGTTTTCGTTGGAAATTTCTTGTTCGAGGTGATCGTGTTGAAGGTTGAGACTTTCAAGATGCGATTGAATTGTCATTCGCGGGTCTCCGTTACGATACTGTGACACTTTTATTGAAACACGATTTTCGCCGCGAGTCAGCTACAAAGCCGTTAATATTCCTCACAAATGGGTGACAATTTGCCCGCGCCGGACGATCGGTCGCAGCGCACGTCCCTGCGCCCGGATGTCGGAAAATCAGTCCCGAGTCGCCGCGTCGATGACGGTGTTCAGAGCCGGCTCCAGGTCTTCCGGCAATTTCACGCCGAGCTCATCGAAATAGATGTCGCAGTTATAGCGCGCATCTTCCCGTCGGTCGTCCACCGGCCGGCCGGGCGAAGCCGCTTCCTGCGGGAGCCTGTCGTACAGGCGCACCTGCTCGATCCGCTCCGCCGCGAGCTCGACCTTCAGGAGGTCGGTCCGAAGCTGGCGTTCGTCTTCGGGGCCGGTTTTGCTGAGCCGCCGGCGCACCCGTCTCAACGGCTGCAACACTTGCACGCGCCATACCGCCACCACGGCCATCGCGGACTGTATCTCGGCGCGCGCGAGACGGCCTTTTCCGGCCGTGGCCGACCAGCAGCAGAAAAGCAGGAGATTGACGTCGAGCCCGGCCTCATCCTGCAGCGCAAGGCAGGCCTCCTTAACGCCGGGAAGGCCATAGGCCGCGACCGAGTGTTTCCAAAACGGATTTTCTGCCGGGCCGGCGACCGCCGATCCGTCTTCTTGCTGTTCCATCGCCTGCTACCCCACACTTTTCGGCGTGCCGATCCCGTTACCCGGCGCCTTACCCCATCGGCGCCGATTTGGATTATGCGGTAAAATGATGCGCTTTGTCTTCAACCGGAGTATTTATCTTTGGCACAGCGCCACGGTGACGTCCCGTGGCTTAGACGCCCTTTCACTTTTCGAGACCGATGGAAGAAACACGGGACGAGGATGAGCTCAAAGCGGCCCTGGCCGAACTCGAGACACAGCATCGTGATCTCGACGACGCCATCATCGCGATGAGCCAGGCCGGGTCGTTCACCCAGCTGCAAATTCAGCGACTGAAGAAACGCAAGCTGTCCCTGAAGGACGAGATCTCGAAGATCCGCGCTATTCTGATTCCCGACATTATCGCCTGAGCGCGCCGGGCGCGGCTGACCGTCAGGATTTGGCTGGAGGCTTCGCCGCCGGGGGCGTCGTGTTGGCGCCGTTCATCTTCATGTGACGCTTACGCTCGTACATCGCACGATCCGCCGCATCAAGGGCGGTCTTCACATCCACGCCGGCGGTGAAGGCATAGACGCCATAGGCCGCGTGAACCGGGATCCGATGGCCATCCCAAACGAAAGATGATTCTTCCAGCGTCTGAGCCAAAGACGCCGCCTTGGCATGCGCCCGTTCCTCCGGCGCCTGGGCCAGCAGGATACCGAATTCGTCGCCGCCGAGGCGCGCCACGATGTCGGACTCGCGAACGTTCCGGGTCAGGAATTCGGCGACATGCACCAGCAGGGCGTCACCCGCGCTGTGACCGAAGTGATCGTTGATCTGCTTCAGCCCGTTGACGTCGAAATAGATGAGGCTGTTCACGCCGCCATATCGTTCGGTGAAGGAAATCATGCGGGAGAGCTCGCGCACGAAGGCCCGGCGGTTCGGCACCGGCGCGAGGGAATCCTCGTCCGCCAGACGCTCCATCTCGCTGAGCCGGGCATGAGTGCGCGCCAGTTCCTGACGCAGGCTCTCGACCTCCTGCACCAGGGCCATGATCGCCTGCTGGACCTTCGGTGTCATTTCGTTCGCAGGAATGCCGAGCACCGACACCGTATCCTGGATTTGCCGGCCGGCCGACACCGTGCCGGCGCTACTTACAGGCCGCGCGGTCGTCGGCCCACCGATAGCCGGCGACCCTCGTGTCTCACGAATCTTCATTCACGGCCCCGGTCGTTGCGAAGCTGGACGTGGTGAATTGTCCATTTGAAATCAAAATACCCATTCGGACCCTAGCGTGAAAAGGTCAATTGAACGTTAAGTCACCATTAACGCTGTCTTGCCTCCTGCGGATCCCTCCCTATAATCCGCGCTCTCGCGAGGGATTCGCAGATATGTCTCTCGCCCATTTACACCCTCGAAAACACATCAGGAGGCCGTAGACATGGCAAAGTCGCCCGCCCGCCAGACCACAAAACCCGCCAAAGCGCCCGTCGTCGGCGTCATCATGGGCAGTAAGTCCGATTGGGACTCCATGAGCGAAGCGGTGAAGGCACTGGATGCGCTCGGCATTCCCAACGAGGCCCGTGTCATTTCAGCACACCGCACGCCCGACCGGCATCACGCTTATGTGACCGGCGCCAAGCAGCGGGGCATGAAGGCGATCATCGCCGGTGCCGGCGCCGCCGCTCACCTTGCGGGCGTCACCGCGGCCCTGACCGATCTGCCGGTTCTCGGCGTGCCGCTCGACGGCACCAGCCTGCGCGGTCTCGATGCGCTGCTCTCCACGGTTCAGATGCCCGGCGGCATTCCGGTCGCGACCTTCGCCGTTGGCAAGGCTGGCGCGAAGAACGCCGCGCTGTTCGCCGGCGCGATGCTGGCGCTGTCGGACAAGAAGGTCGCCAAGGCGCTCGCCGATTACCGTGCGAAGCAGACCGCGGGCGTGCCCGAATTCCCCGACCGCGACTGAACGATCAGCGGGCCCGCAGCGACGAAGCGCGGCGATCCTTGAAGCCCCGCATCAGCCCAAGGGGCGAAGGCAGCTTTTCGACATAGGAGTCGAGACGGCCGCGCAGCTTCTGGATCTGCATAACGTCCTCGACACGGCGATCGAGGAAACGCCAGGTTTCCTCGAAGCCCTCGCTTTCGTCCTGCAGCCAGTGACCGAGCGTCGTTGAATAGACGCCCGCGAGAAGCGCGCGCTTGGTGTAATAATTGAAGTCCGTCGAGCGATCGCCCGCCGCGCGCCACATGGCGTCGACTGTGCGGCCCATAAGGCGCAGCCCCAGGGGCATATTGGGCGGCAGCGCCAGAAACCCGACGGCACGGCGCTCCGCTTCACGGTAGGGCTCCAGACATTCGAGCCGGGTGCGGACGGCGCACACGATCCGCTCCCGAATCCGCAACGCGTCGATATTCTTGCTCTCGAGCGCCTCCAGCATCCGCGCGTCCATCTCGGACGCAAAAAGATCGAGCAGCGTGACCGGCCCGCGCGGAAAGGCGATGTCGGCGAGCGAGGCCTCTATGCCAGCCTCCCGCGCCGCCCGGCGCAGACATTCCCGGGTCCAGCCGTCGAACGGGACGTGCGGCAGCGCCGCGTCCAGAATCGCTTGTCGCACATCGTCCAGATGAAGCTTGGTCATGCCAGTTCTTCCTCGGTCGGCTTGTCTTCGAGATGCTCGATCTCGGAGGTGAAGATGAGCGAGGCGTTGCTCGTCATCCGGTAGGGATAGAGGATCCCGTCGAGGTGATCCACCTCGTGCTGCACGACCCGCGCATGAAAGCCGGACGCAATGCGGTCGATCTTCTCGCCCTCGGGCGTCACGCCCGTATAGCGGATCTTGGTGTAGCGCGGCACGATACCCGTAAGCCCCGGCACTGAAAGGCAGCCTTCCCAGCCTTCGAGGACAGTGTCGTCGAGCACCTCGATCATGGGATTTATCAGTACGGTCAGCGGATTTTCGATCACCGATCGTCGAGTCTCGGGGTCGTTTCCGGGAGCATTCTCGTCCGGCACGTGAAAGATCACGATTCGTTGCGAGACGCCAATCTGGGGGGCGGCGATGCCGATGCCGCTCGCAGCCCGCATCGAATCGAACATATCCGCAACCAGAGATTTCACTTCCGGCGCGGTGGGATCGGCGATCGGATCCGCCCGGCGCCGCAGCACCGGATGGCCCATTTTCTTGATTTCGCGAACAGCCATGGCGCTAATATGAGGCGCGGATCCCTGCCGGTAAAGGCCCCAGACAGTCGAGGGCCAGACTGCGACCGAACGCCCGATTCCGCAAATTGTGCCTTCACAGCGGGCGATTCATTTGCTATCAAGCCGCCCTCGCGTCGGGTCTAGCCCGAACCATCGATCATTTTTGCGAAAAGACGGATAAGCCTTTGCAGGTCATCGTACACGATAACAACGTCGATCAAGCCATGCGCGTGCTCAAGAAGAAGATGCAGCGCGAGGGTGTTTTCCGGGAAATGAAGCTGCGCCGCTTCTACGAGAAGCCGTCCGAGCGCCGCGCCCGTGAGCAGGCCGCCGCCGTGCGCCGCGCCCGCAAGCTTGAACGCAAGCGCGCGGAACGCGACAACCGCACCTAGGTTTCCGGGCCTCCCGGCCTGCGACTCGCCTACATTTCCTAAAGTCATGATGCCACGGGCCCTTTGGGCCCGTGTTTTATTGCGCCCGTACTTCGGGGCCAGGCATCAGGATCAGGCGGCTTTGTCGCGGTCGACCGTCAAGGGCAGGATGACCATCTGGCGGCCCTGCAGATGGAGCCGCCGCTGCAGATGGAGCGCGGTCTGGTTATGCAGCATGCGGGCGAACCAGTTATGCTCCGTGAAGATCAGCTTGCTCGCGAAGAACACGCTGTCGGGATATTCCAGAGCGACGGCGTCCACGAGTTTCGCCAGTTCCGCGACCTTGTCCGTGCCATAGCCTTCATAGGCAGCCGAAGCGAAGCCGCTCTGCGTGCTGTAGTTCTGGAAGAAATCCAGCGCGTCGCGCGCTTCCCCGCGGAGCTTGTCCAGCGCTTCCTTGCCGCCATAGCTGGTTACGTCGACCGCACCGACGGTCAGGAAGACGAAATTCTTGAAGATCCCCGGAAACAGCTTCCTGACCCACAAGATCGTGTGAATGCCGGCGCCACGGTCGCGCGTCACCATGAACACGGCGGTCCGGGCCGATTTGTCGGTGATCTTCAGCTGCTCGTCCCCGAACTCCTTGACCGGCATGGTGGCGAATATCTGGTCGATCCGCCGCATCTGCTTCTTGAGCAGCCGGTAGTGGCGCTTGATCGCGACGCAGAGAGCGATGACGCAACTCGTGATGATCAGCGTCACCCAGCCGCCGGACAGGAACTTCTCGGAAATCACCACGGCGAGAATGCCCGTGGTCACCACGAGGCCCAGCGCCGACAGCACGAACTGGCGCACCCATGCCCCCTCCTCTTTCCGCCGCTTCCACCAGTAGACGGTCAGCCCGAGCAATGAGAGCGAGAAGGTGATGAACACATTGATGCTGTACAGCACCACCAGAAGGGAGACCTTCCCCTCCGTCGCAAGCAAGATGATCACCGCAGCACTGCCCATCAGGAGAATGCCGTATTTCGTCACGAGGCGGCTCGACAGCGAGGCGAAGTAGTTCGGCACCCACTGATCCACCGCCATCGAGGCCAGAACCGACGGCCCGCCGAGGAAGCCGGTATTCGCCGCGACGAACAGAAGTCCCGTCTCGGTGACGAGGACGATCGGCAGGATGATCGCCCCCCAGCTGACGCCGGGACCATCGAGCCGGTCCAGCAACTGGCCGAAGACGACGGCGTTCAGCGTTTGCCCCTCGACCGGCTGGACATTCCAAAGGAGATAGAGGAACACGATGCCCATCGCCATGAAGGCCAGCGAGACCGCCAGATACATCATGGTCAGCTGACCGGTGCGCACGCGGGGTTCCGCAAGCGACTGGACGTTGTTCGACACGGCCTCGATGCCGGTATAGGTGCCGCTACCCTGGGAATAGGCGAGGAGCAGCATCGATATGACAGCCACCCAGCCCACGCCGTGCGCCATGTCGAAAGTCTCGTGCACTGTCGAGGCGACGAGACTCGGCAAAGCCGTGCCGTGAACGAAGATGCCATACAGGATCAGCCCGACATGGCTGATGACGAAGGTCAGGAAGATCGGCATCAGCACGACGATCGACTCCTTCATGCCGCGCAGATTCAGCACGATCAGGAACAGGATCATCGCCGTCTCGAAGATCAGCTTGTAGGACTGCATCGCGGGCGGGAGCGCGCTGAAAAGAGCATCGGCGCCGCTCGCGATCGAGATGGCGACCGTCAGCACATAGTCGACGACCAGCGCCGCGCCCGAGACAAGACCGGCCGCCGGACCGACAAGTTTCGTCGCCACGCGGTATCCGCCGCCGCCGCTTGGAAACAGCGCGATGACCTGGTTGTAGGCGATGGCGATGATGAAGACCGTCAGGGCGGTCGCGCCGGCCAGATAGAGGGCCAGGTGCGTGTGAGGCCCCAGCGCCCGGAACGCCTCCTCCGGGCCGTACATGGTCGACGACAAGGGATCCGCGCCCAGGCCGACCCAAGCGTAAAAACCTACCAGCGCGATCGAGCGCCGGACGTCGGGCTTCATGGGGTCTCGCGCCGGTCCCAGAACGAGCCGGCGCAGACGCTGGACTATGTTGGCCTCGGACACCAGGGTTACCGATTTAATCGTGCCCCAGAAAAACGAACCCGCCGCGCTGGCTCATCTCCAGGCTACGGCGGAGCGCTGGGCAAGTACGCCCGTCCCGATCCTTTAGCAAGCGACCGATTGTCGCAGGACCAACTTGCGGTAGTTCCACAGCGAGCCGCGTCTCTCGAAACCGCGACGGAGCCGATCGCCGGCCAAGGAAAGGCTCGCCGCCGGGGCCCAACGATTGAAGCGACAGGCATACTATACCCGCAGGAGTGGATATTTGCCGAGAGCCGGGCAGTGGTCCGAAGCCGCTTGGAAGATGTCATTCGACCCGGGACGGAACGTCCTGCCGCGAGTCCGTGGAATTGGCTAAGGGACACCCATGCGGCTCCGCAGCCTCAACCCCTGCGCGAGGTCACCGGAATTGGCCCGCACAAATCAGCTTTTCATGGCGCCAGAACGGGCATGTCAACTTTTTGGTAACCTTTCGAAACTCAAAATAAGCCATTGAATCTTCTTCGATAGATCGACTTCCGGAGTGAACGACAGCGCCTTCACGTCGTTCGTCCAGACGATCTGATGGTCAACCTGCGTCCTAGATCGCTCTCCCAGATGTCAATCGATCCTGTACAGGACAATCTCATTTCGCTCGTCGTGCCCGTGCTCAACGAAGCAACGGCCATAGAGCCGTTCTTGTCGCGCATTGTGCCGATCCTCCGGACGATATCGGCCCGGCAAGATTTGAAACTGGGCTATGAAATCATCTTCGTCGATGACGGCAGCAGCGACAGCACCGCGACCGCGATATTGAAAGCGCGCGCGAACGATCCGGCGATCAAGCTGCTCTCGCTCTCACGAAATTTCGGCAAGGATGTCGCCCTGGCAGCAGGCTTCGACTTCGCGCGCGGCCGCGCTGTTGTGCCGATCGATGTGGATCTGCAAGACCCGCCCGAACTCCTGCCCGAAATGATCGACAAATGGCTGGAAGGATTTGACGTCGTATACGGGGTCCGGATCGATCGCAACAGCGACAGCCAGATGAAGCGGTTCACTGCCAACGCATTCTATTATCTCTACAACAGAATGGCGCATACACGGATCCCGCCCAACGCCGGCGATTATCGCTTGCTCGATCGAAAGGTCGTCGCGGTCATCCGGCAACTTCCGGAACGGATCCGGTTCATGAAAGGTCTCTACGCTTGGGTAGGGTTCCGCCAAACCGCCGTCACCTTCACCCGCGACGCCCGGGTCGCCGGTGAGACAAAATGGTCGTTCTGGAAGCTCTGGAATTTCGCGGTCGATGGCATCACCGCATCGACGACGGCACCTCTGCGCATCTGGACCTATGTAGGCGCCTCGGTATCGTTGCTCGCCTTCCTCTACGCCGCCTTCCTGATGATCGACGTCTGGACGAGCGGACGGGATGTTCCGGGCTACGCGTCCATCATGGTGGCGATATTGTTTCTCGGCGGCCTCAACCTCCTCACGCTCGGCATTTTGGGCGAATATATCGGGCGCATATTTACCGAGGTAAAAGGCCGCCCGCTCTACATTCTCTCAGACAAGATCGGCTTCGAGGAGACGGCGACAGCTGACGCGCAACTGGAACAGCCGAGATGGATCGCCGCGCCTATTTCGAACTGAACGAATTCGAGAACCGTCATTGGTGGTTTGTGGCCCGCCGGCGGATCCTCATGGACGTGTTGAAGCATCAAAGCTTCCTGTCCGGTGACGCGCGCATTCTGGAGGCGGGCTGCGGATCGGGAGGCAATCTCCCCATGCTCGGCGCTTTCGGCCGGGTTTCCGCCTTCGAGATGGACGACGGTGCTCGCGCGCTGGCGCGCAGCAAGACGGCCGTCGACGTTGCCGCCGGCTCGCTGCCGCTCAACAACCCGTATCGGGGACAGACGTTCGACCTGATCGCCATGCTGGACGTACTCGAGCACATCGAGGACGACCTCGCGAGCCTTCAGGAGCTTGCACACTGCCTCTCCCAGCGCGGCCATGTCCTGGTCACCGTGCCGGCCTATCCGTGGCTCTGGAGCGGCCACGACGTTATGCACCATCACCGCCGCCGCTATACCGCGAAGTCGCTGAAGAACGTGATGGCCGAAGCGGGTCTGGAGATCACCTTCCTCAGCTATTTCAACATGATCCTGTTTCCCGTGGCCGTGGCCGCACGGTTGATCGCCCGGGACAGCCAAGGCACGTCGCTTCCACGCCCGGGAGTCAATTCGCTTCTGCAACACGTCTTCGCCAGTGAACGGCATTGGCTTCGCCACGGGCGCCTGCCTTTCGGACTGTCGATTATCGCCCTTGCCAAGCGTGCCTCCGACAGCAATGAGCACGTCCAGATCAAGAAGTCGGCATGACGGTATCGCGGACATATAAGATCGATCTCGCCGAGATGATCCGCTTCGGCGTCGTCGGTGCCTTGAATACGGCGATCGGCCTTTCCGTAATTTTTGCCGGCATTTCGCTGGGCCTTGGAGACGTATCCGCCAATGTCTGCGGATACGCCGTCGGCCTCACGGCGAGCTTCTTCCTGAACCGCCGCTGGACCTTCAGTCACGAGGGGCATCTCGACGCGCGCCTTCTTGCCCGCTACCTCTCGTCCTTCGCGATCGCCTATCTGAGCAATCTCTTCGTAACGCTCTCGCTCATTGAGTCCGGCCTCGTACCAAGGCCCGTTGGCCACGTCGTGGGCGCTATCGTCTACACCGCCCTCTTCTACCTGTTTTGCCGCGGCTTCGTGTTCTCGGCACGAGATGTGGGGAAAAGGAACCATCCCCGCGCGGCGGCCGCGAGTTTGAAAATCGACGCCTTCGCGTTGGTCCTGATCGCGTTGTCGTGCCTGCTATTCTGGCTCCTGCGGGATATTCCGATCGGCCATGACCAAAGCTGGTATCTCGTATCGGCGCACAAAATACTCGAGGGCGCTAAGCCCTATCGCGATCTGGTCGAAATCAATCCGCCGCTCGCGTTCTATCTCGCCGTGCCGCCGGTCTATGTGGCCGAACATCTCGGCCTCTCCCCGCACGACACCTATATCGCCTATATCCTGCTTCTGGCGGTTGTCTCGGTGATACTGGCGCGCGCCGAGCTTCTGAAGACGAACGGCATTTCCAGAACATATGCAAACTTCGCCGCGGCCCTTGCACTGGTCATGGTCTCCGCTTTTCCGACCTTCGACTATGGCCAGCGCGATGTGCTTCTGATCATTTTCACGCTCCCGTATCTGGCGCTTGCCGCGCGCCGCCTCGAGGGTGGCGATATACACGGAATTGAAGCTGTCCTGGTCGGATGCTGGGCGGCGGTCGGCATATGCCTCAAACCGTATTTCCTGCTCTTTCCCGCCGCGACCGAGGCCGTTCTTTTCCTCCATCGCCGAAACGTCCTCGGACGAGCGAGGCCCGAGCTACTGGCCATCCTCGCCTGTGGGGTCGTATATGCGGCAAGCATTCCGCTGCTCTTCCCGGCCTATCTGAAGACGGTCGTTCCGCTGGGTCGGCTGACCTACTTCGCCTACGGCGTCCAGTTCCCGGATTCGCTTTATCGCGCGGAGATCGTCTTCATCGCGATCGTGCTGGCGGCATATCCGTTCCTCCGCCGAAGAAGCGGCCATCACCGGCGGCTCGATCTTCTTGTCGCCTGGCTGATAGCTGGCATGCTGTCATATGCGATTCAGAACAAGGGCTTCAGTTATCACACGGTGCCGATGCGGATCATGCTGGTGTTCGTGATCGTGGACTTGTTCTGGGCAGACTTGAAAGTTCACCTGGCGTTGAGAGTCGCCTCCAAGTTCGTTCTCGGCATACTTTTGATTATGTTGAGCGCGCAGGCCTATGCCAAAGGCGTGTATCACAACGGTTTCGCCGGAGAGCTCAGGAAACGTGTCGCGCATTACGGCGCGCCTGACGGCATCTATACGTTCACGGCCCATCTGTTCATCGGATTCCCTCTGGCCAACGACCTCAACGTATCATGGGACTCGCGCTTCCCCGCCCTCTGGCCGATACCGGGGGCAGTGAGAATTCTGGCCGACCCCGGTCGCTTTTCTCCGGAGGCGGTTGCAGCGGCGCGCGACGCCGATCGTTACGTCACGCGGGCCGTCGTCGAGGATTTTGAACGTCGGATGCCGAGCATCGTCATTGTCGACGCCCGGGAGGACAAGGCGTATTTCGGTGGCGTGAAATTCGACTACATCGCGAACTTCGAACGCGACCCGGCCTTCGCGCGCCTGTGGAAGAACTATACGCTGGTCGACAGCTACCGAGATTTCCAGATCTGGCGCAAGATTCCGAATTAGAGCGCCTTAACGATTCCCTCGACCATCTTCTTGGCGTCGCCGAACAGCATCATCGTGTTCTCGAGATAGAACAGCTCGTTGTCGATGCCGGCATAGCCCGGCGAGAGCGAGCGTTTCAGGAAGAGGACGGTCTTGGCTTGTTCGACATTGAGGACCGGCATGCCGTAGATCGGGCTGCTCGGGTCGGACTTGGCGGCGGGGTTGGTGACGTCGTTGGCGCCGATCACGAAGGCCACGTCCGTCATCTGGAAGGCGCTGTTGATCTGCTCCAGTTCGAATACCTCGTCATACGAGACATTGGCTTCGGCCAGCAGCACATTCATATGGCCGGGCATACGTCCGGCGACCGGGTGGATGGCGTAGGACACCTTGACGCCGTTCTCCTTCAGGAGCTCCGACATTTCCTTGAGCGCGTGCTGGGCCTGGGCGACCGCCATGCCATAGCCCGGCACGATGATGACCGAGCCCGCGTTCTTCATGATGAAGGCCGCGTCATCTGCGCTGCCCTGCTTGACCGGACGGTCGCTTCGCACCGCCGCGCCGGCCGCACTCAACTCCGCGCCGAAGCCACCAAGGATGACGTTGAAGAAGGAGCGGTTCATCCCCTTGCACATGATGTAGGAGAGAATGGCGCCCGAGGATCCGACCAGCGCGCCGGTGATGATCAGCGCGAAATTATGCAGCGTGAAGCCGATGCCCGCGGCGGCCCAGCCCGAATAGGAATTCAGCATCGAGATCACGACCGGCATGTCCGCGCCGCCGATCGGAATGATCAGGAGGAAGCCGACCAGAAAGGCGAGGCCGGTCATGGTCCAGAAGACGGCCGGATCCTGATTGGTGCAGAAATAGCCGATCAAGCCGATGATCAAAATGCCGATCACGGCATTCAGCAAATGCTGGCCCGGAAAGATGACCGGCGCGCCGGAGACGAGCCCCTGCAGCTTGGTGAAAGCGATCACGCTGCCGGAGAAAGTAATCGCGCCGATCACCACGCCGAGGCCCATCTCGATGCGGCTCTCGGTGAAGATGAAGCCGGCGGCATCGGCAATGCCGAAACTCTGCGGGCGGCTGAAGGCGGCCGCCGCGACCATCACGGCGGCAAGGCCCACCAGACTGTGGAACGCGGCGACGAGCTGCGGCATCGCCGTCATCTTGATCTTCAGAGCGATCACCACGCCGATGCTCCCGCCGATCGCAAGCGCCAACAGGATCCAGCCATAGGAGACGATCTCGGGATGAGCGACTGTCGTCAGGATGGCGATCGTCATGCCCGCCATGGCGAAGAAATTTCCCCGGCGAGAGGATTCGGGCGAGGACAATCCGCGCAGCGCGAGGATGAAGCAGACCCCGGCAACGAGATAGGCGAAGGCGGTGAAATCGGCCACTAGTGACGGTGACATCGTGCGGCCCTATTTCTTTTTCTTGTACATGGACAGCATGCGCTGCGTGACCGCGAAACCGCCGAAGATATTCACGGCCGTCAGCGTGATCGCGATGAAGCCGAAGACCTTGGCGATGGTGTATTCCGATGGACCGGACGCGATCAGCGCGCCGACGATGATGACGCTGGAGATGGCGTTGGTGACCGACATCAGCGGCGTATGCAGGGCGGGCGTGACACTCCAGACCACGTAGTAGCCGACGAAGATCGCCAGCACGAAAACGGAAAATTCGAACACGAACGGGCTTACGGCTTCCATGGTCACTGGCCTCCGTTGGCAGCGAATTGCGGGTGGACGATCTGCCCGTCCCGGGTCAGGGCGGTGCCCTTGATGATCTCGTCGTCCCAGTTGATCGCGAGCGCCTTGGCTTCGGCATCGACCATGAGCGACAGGAAATTCAGGATGTTCTTGGCATAGAGCGTGCTCGCATCGACGGCGATGCGGCTCGGCATATTCAGATGTCCCATGATCGTCACGCCGCCGACATCGATCACCTCGCCGGGCTTCGAGAGCGTGCAATTGCCGCCCATCTCGACCGCGAGATCGACGATCACCGAGCCCGGCTTCATCGATTTCACCATCGCGTCGTCGATCAGCTTCGGTGCGGGACGCCCCGGGATCAGAGCCGTCGTGATGGCAATATCCTGCTTGGCGAGGGTCTCCGCGACGAGCTTGGCCTGTGCTCGCTTGTAATCCTCGCTCATTTCCTTGGCGTAGCCGCCGGCGGTTTCGGCCTGCTTGGTCTCCTCCGATTCGACCATCACGAATTTCGCGCCGAGGCTCTCGACCTGCTCCTTGGCGGCGGGCCGAACATCCGTCGCCGAGACGATAGCGCCCAACCGCCGCGCCGTGGCGATCGCCTGCAGGCCCGCGACGCCCGCACCGAGCACCATGACGCGCGCGGCCGCCACCGTGCCGGCGGCGGTCATCATCATCGGCATGGCGCGGCCATAAACGGATGCCGCGTCGACCACGGCCTTGTAGCCGGCGAGATTGCTCTGGGAACTCAGCACGTCCATGGACTGGGCGCGGGAGATACGCGGGATCAGCTCCAGCGAAAAGGCGACGATACCGGCCCCGGCATAGGCCTTGATGCCATCCCGATCGGTCAGCGGCGAGAGAAGCGCAATCAGCAATGCACCTCTCTTGCAGACCGCGAGCTCATCGGATGTCGGCGCCTGAACCTTGAGAACGACATCGGCGTCGCCAGCAGCGCTTCGCGCATCCGCGACGATCTTCGCGCCCGCCGCCTCGAAGGCCGAGTCGGGAATGGACGCGCGAAGGCCCGCCCCCGTCTCCACGAGGACATCGAAGCCTAGGCTTACATATTTCTTGATCGTGTCGGGCGTCGCAGCCACACGACGCTCGAGGGCTTTGGTCTCTTTCAAGACAGCCAGTTTCATCGCGCCTTCTCCGTGCGGTTGAAGTGGCTCGCCCCCAATGGCAGCCCCACCCGGGTACGCTCAGATCGTCCCAACTAAGGACGTAACCGTAATGACGTTACAGACGCCGGAGCCGCATGGCAACCGGCGCGATGCATCGGACTTTCGGTTTAGGTTGGGACGCGTGGGACGCGCTCAGCACTCACGCAGCATGAAGCTGTCGGGGACGCGGCTGGTTTCCGGAAATTCGCGATTGGCCCACCGGCAGATTTCCTGAAGGACGGGAAGAAAGCTGCCGCCCCGCTGGGTCAACCGGTAGGCGTACCGAACGGGGTTCTGCTGATAGGGCACCCGCACGATCATGCCGGCATCGATCAGACGTTTCAGTCGGTCGGTGAGAATATTGGTCGGAATGCCCTCGGGCAATTCGAGAAATTCGCAGAACTTCTCCTTACCGCGGAAAAGGTCCCTCAGGACAAGCAGTGTCCATTTGTCGCCCAGATAATCGAGCGTCATCGAGATGGGACAGGGCGTGCGTTTCCAGACCGGGGTCACGTCAACCTACTCGCGTCGATAAGCGGCGGCAAATCCGCCACGAAAGCGTAACTTGTCAATTGCAAGCATACGCCTAATATGCGCATTGATCCGCCGCAAACAAGGAGAAGGCCAATGTCGAAGAAAATTTCCGGAAGCTGCCTGTGCGGCGCTGTCAGTTTCAAGGCCGAGGGCGATCCTGTTTTCGCCGCGCTATGCCATTGTAAGGATTGCCAGAAATATACCGGCACCGGCCACGCGACACCGATGGCCTTTCCCGAAAGCGCGGTCAAGATAACCGGCGCGACCAAGAGCTATACCAAGACCGCGGATAGCGGCGGCACGATCACGCGGAACTTCTGCCCGACCTGCGGCTCACCGGTGTTCAACACCATCTCGATGATGCCCGGCGTGGTCATCGTTCCGGCCGGGGCCTTCGACGATCCCAACGAATACGAGCCGGCTGTCGCGATCTACACTTCCCGCGCGCCCAAATGGGACGTCACCGACGACAAGATCGCGAAATTCCCCGAAGGACCGCCGGCTGCCTAGGCGGCGATCACGGGCCTCCCGATGTCGACCGCATTTACCGGATTTTCGCCGGCCTTCTTCAAGTTCTTCAGCGAACTCGCGCACAATAACGACCGCGCGTGGTTCGAGGAAAACAAGCCGCGCTACAAATCGGACGTCCTGGAACCGCTACGCGATTTCGTCGAGGCGATGGGGCCGGGGCTGCACAAGGTCTCCAAACATTTCATCGCGGATCCGCGCGCGAATGGCGGCTCGATCTTCCGGATCTACCGCGACGTCCGGTTCAGCCATGACAAGCGGCCGTACAAGGAACATGCCGCCTGCCAGTTCCGCCACCGTCTGGGACGAGACGCGCACAGCCCGACATTCTATGTCCATCTGGCGCCGGGAAACGTGTTCTTCGGCGGTGGCATCTGGATGCCTCAGCCGGACACGCTTCTCACCATACGCGAGGCGATCCGGGACAAGCCGAAGGCGTGGGACAAGGTTCTCGAGGACAAGCGCTTCGGGGAGGCGTTCGGCGGCGTCAGCGGTGACGGGCTGACCCGGCCGCCCAGAGGGTTCTCCGCCGACGATCCTCATATCGAGGACATCAAGCGCAAAAGCTATTTCGCGATGTGCGGCTCGTCGCAGCGCGCCGCGCAATCGAAAACATTCGTCGATGAAGTGGAAGAAGCTTTCGCGGCCTCGACGCCGATGATGGCGTTCCTGGCGAAAGCTCTGGGCGTGCCGTTCTAGGCGGGCCCGTCGCCCCGGGGAACTAACTCTGGGAACTAACCCTGGAAACTAGACCAGAAACCAGCGCATCAGGAGAAGCACGATCGCGAGCGCAACCGCGCCGAACTGCGTCACTTTTACGACGCGGTGCCAAGTCTTGCGTTGTTCGGTGATATCCATCAATTGACCTCTGGCGCTACCTGAAACCCAACCCGTGCGCTGAACGCGGGGCGTACTATACCAAAAGCCTCCCGGCCTTCAATCAGATAACGCAGCCTCCGTTCCGGCGCGGGGTTTACCGGCCTTCCAGGGGGCTCAGCGCGCCTCCGCCCCGAGCGCCACCATCTTTTCCAGCCATTTCCGGCGCTTGTCGCCCTTCTTCGCCTCGATCGCGCCGACCAGGCTCTCGCGGATCGGCGCGATGCCGCAAAATCCCAGGACATTGCGTTCGAGACTCTTCAGGCTGTGTGCGCCGAAATACCAGCGATAGACGAAGGCCGGCATCCCCATCGTGACGACGATGCGGGCGCTCTTTCCCTTGAGCTTCTTGGTCCAGCTGGCGCTCCCTTCCCCGATATGGAAGGCGAATTTCGGACGGAACACCTGCTCCAGAAAGCCCTTGAGCAGCGCAGGCATGGTGCCGAGCCAGAGCGGATAGACGACGACGAGATGATCGGCCCAGGCGATATCCTGCTGCGCGGACGCGATATCCGGCGGCGGATTGCCGGTATTGAAGTCTTCCATGGTCTTCAGCAACGGAAAATCGAGCCGGGCGACATCGAGCCGGCGGACCTCGTGGCCCGCGTCCTTCGCGCCGGTTTCATAGCATTCGGCAAGGGCGTGGCAGAAATGCTCCGCCTCGGCGTCCGGATGCCCCTGAATGATGACGATATGCTTCGCCATGGCCGTTCTCCCTTGAATTCCGCCGACACCCTAGCGCAGGGCCCATCCGTCCGTCTTGATCGCGATCAGCGGGCCGGGACAAGCCCGTTTCCATCATCCGGCGATATTGCTACGATCTCGGCACTTTCCGGCGCGACGTAATTTCCCTGGTCCGTCTTCCACAACGAGATTGCCCGGCCCCTTGAAGAATCGAGACTTCCGGCATCGCCTGACCTTCGCCCTCGCTGGCTGGCGCTATGCCTTTCGAAACGAGCGAAGCTTCAGAACCCACCTCGTCTTCGCGGGTCTCGCCCTCGTGGCGCTGATCGTCCTGCGTCCGCCGCTCGTCTGGTGGGCGCTCGTAGGCCTCGTCGCGGCGCTCGTTCTGTGCGCCGAACTTTTCAATTCGGCCATCGAGGAGTTGATCGATCTCCTGCACCCCGATATCCATGACAAGGTCAAGGCGATCAAGGATCTCGCCGCCGGCGCGGTCCTCGTTGCCGCGATTGCCTCTTTATGGGTGGCGGGATTTATGATTCTCTCCGTCTTTATATAGAGAGACTCCGGTTCAGGGGATCTCGACAGCAGGTTCTAAAGGGGAATCTCCGATGCGCGCGGTTACCGCATTCCTTGCTCTTTGTCTGTTCGGCTTCGCGCTCGCGCCACGGCCGGCCTATGCCAACAAATGGGACACTGGCGCGACCGCGGGAGCGCTGGGCGTGCCGCTCGCGGCGGGCATCATCTCGCTCGTCAAGGATGACTGGCCGGGCGCCTGGCAACTGGGTTACACCTATATCGCGACCATGGGCGTCACCGAGGGGCTTAAATACACGATCAACGAAACCCGCCCGGACGGTGGCAAGCACAGTTTCCCGTCGGGACACGCCGCAAGCGCCTTTGCCGGCGCGGCCTATCTGCAACGGCGCTACGGATGGGAATACGGCGTCCCGGCCTATGCTATCGGCGCGTTGGTCGGCTATGCCCGCGTTCACAACGACAAGCATTACTGGCACGACATTCTGGGTTCCGCCGTCATCGGCACGGTGGCCGGCTTCTTCCTCACCAAGCCCTATCAGGGCCGGATCCAGACCTCGGTGATCGCCGATCCGGCGACCAAGTCATACGGGTTGCTGGCGTCGATGAGGTTTTAGCGGCCCCGTCATGTCATTCCCGCGAAAGCGGGAATCCAGCACAGATCCGCACGACTATTTTAGATCCCCGCTTTCGCGGGGGATGACTTCCCAGGAAGGATGCGCGTCAGGGCGTTTCCAGCCCGACGGATTCCAGCGCCTTTTTCTGTCTCTTGGCCAGATCGTCGAGCGAGAAGCCCTTGATGACCTCCTCGAAGAGATCATGCCAGTTGATCTCGGCCTTGAGATGCAGGAACACACCGCCGAGGCCGACGGCGGCGCGATCGAGGAAGACGAATTCCTGCGGCGGCTTTACCGGGCCCAATTCGCGCAGCCTCGCATGGACCTTCTCCGCGACATCGCGGCCGAAGGACGACGCCGTGCCGAACTCCTGAATGACGCGCTCCCGGTTGTCGAGCAGCGGCCCATAGATGAAGGCCGCCCACATGTTGAGCGCGTCGATCACCTCGTTCGAGAGGCCGTTGAAGCCCCAGGTCTCGTAGGCGTGAACCGCGAGGTCGCGGTCATTGGCTTCGAGCGCGCGATAGAGATCGATCACGCCGCCGACGAAACGCGGCTTGAATTTCCGGATGCAGCCGAAGTCCAGAAGATTGATCGTGCGGTCCGCGCGCACCGAGTAGTTGCCGAGATGAGGATCGCCGTGGATGACGCCGTAATGATGGAACGGCTCCCACCAGGCGGTGAACATGTTGCGCGCGATCTCGTTCCTCACCTCGAGCGGCTCCTCGCGTGAATCGAGCAGCGGCGCGCCGTCCAGCCAGGTCATGGTGAGCAGGCGGTTGGTCGAAAGCTCGGGCACGCCCTCGGGAATGTAGACGCGCCCGGACGCGCCGAGCATCCGGCCATAGAGCGCCATGTGCTTGGCTTCCATCGCATAGTCGAGCTCCTCGCGGAGCCGCATCGCGATCTCGGAATGAATATCCGAGGGATCGATGCTGCCGTCATAGCGCTGGAACACGCTGAAGAAGATCTTCAGCTGCTGCAGATCCGCTTCGACCGCCGAGGCCATGTCGGGATATTGCAGTTTGCAGGCGAGCCGGCGCCCGTCATGGCCGACCGCCTTGTGCACCTGCCCGAGCGACGCCGCGGCGGATGCCTCGTGCTCGAAGGTCTCGAAGCGGGATTGCCAGTCGGGGCCGAGTTCGCTGGTCATCCGCCGCTTGACGAAGGGCCAGCCCATCGACGGCGCGTTGGACTGAAGCTGGGAAAGCTCGGCGGCATATTCCTTCGGCACCGCGCCCGGAATGGTGGCCAGCATCTGGGCCACCTTCATCAGCGGCCCCTTGAGCGAACCGAGAACCTGTTTCAGGGCCGCCGCGTTCGCCGCGTGATTGGACGACCGCCCGAGAATCCGCTCGCCCACCACCCGCGCCGCGACGCCGCCGACCGAGGTCGAGACGCGGGCATAGCGCCGGGCGCGGCTGCTGAAACGATTTGTGTCGGATCGGTCCGCCAACGGCCGGGCCTATTCCGCCGCCAGCTGATCGATCATCGATTCGATGACCCCGAGCCCCTTGGACCAGAACGCGGGATCCGAGGCGTCGAGCCCGAACGGGGCCAGAAGCTCCTTGTGCCGCTTGGTACCGCCAGCCTTCAGCAAGTCCATATACTTCTCCTGGAAGCCCGTTTCCGCGCCCTGATAGACCGCGTAGAGCGAGTTCACCAGACAATCGCCGAACGCATAGGCGTAGACGTAGAACGGCGAATGGATGAAGTGCGGAATGTAGCACCAGTAGGTCTGATATTCGGGGTCGAAATCGAAGGCGGGGCCGAGGCTCGCCTTTTGCGTTTCCATCCAGTGCTCGCCGATCTGATCGGGGGTCAGCTCCTGCTTTCGGCGTTCGTTGTGGACACGCTTCTCGAATTCATAAAACGCGATCTGACGCACGACGGTGTTCAGCATGTCCTCGACCTTGGAGGCGAGCATCAGCCGCTTGCGCTCCGGATCCTTCTCGCTTTTCAGCAGGCTCTGGAAGGTGAGCATCTCGCCGAACACACTGGCCGTTTCGGCGAGCGTCAGCGGCGTGTGGGACATCAGCGCGCCCTGCGGTCCGGCCAGCACCTGATGGACGCCGTGGCCGAGTTCATGGGCGAGCGTCATCACATCGCGTGTCCGTCCCTGATAGTTCAGCAGCACATAGGGATGGACCGACGGCACGGTCGACGCCGAGAACGCGCCCGGCGACTTGCCCGGCCGCAACGGCGCGTCGATCCAGGATTTCTCGAAGAACTGATCGGCGATCTCGGCCATATCCGGCGAGAAAGCGCCATAGGCCGAGAGCACGATCTTCTTCGCCTGCTTCCAGGAGATCTTGCGGTCGGAATCGCCCGGCAACGGCGCGTTGCGGTCCCAATAGTTCAGCTTGTCGACGCCGAACCATTTCGCCTTGAGCGCGTAGTAGCGGTGCGACAGGCGCGGATAGGCATCCTTCACCGCCGATGCCAGCGCCTCCACCACCTCGTCCTCGACATAGTTCGAGAGGTGCCGGAACGCGGTGGCCGAGGGGTAGCCGCGCTGCTTGTCGTCGATCGCCTTGTCCTTGGCGAGCGTATTGGTGATCAGCGCGAAGAGACGGATCTTGTCCTTGAACGCCTTGGCGAGAGCGTGCGCCGCCGCCTCGCGTTTCCTGGGATCCTTGTTCGACAGGAAATTCAGCGCCCCCTCGATCGGGAGCTCCTTGCGGCCGAGCGTCACCCTCATATCCGCCATGGTCTCGTCGAACAGGCGCGACCACGCCGCCGAGCCGACAATGTACCGCTCATGCAGAAGATGTTCGATTTCGTCCGACAGCTGATGCGGCCGGAATACGCGCGTGTCGCGGATCCACGGCTCGTAGCGCCGGAGCTTTTCGGACGATGCCAGAAGCGACGTCATCCGGGCTTCCTCGATGCGATTGATCTCGAGCGTGAAAAAGATCAGCTCCGCGCTGATATCGGTGAGCTGCTCCTGGGTCGACTGATGGAACTGGGCGATCGCCGGGTCGCTCATATCCCCCGCGAAGACCAGCGACGCGTAGCTCGCGATCCGGCCCAGGGTTTCCTCGATCTCCTCGAATTCCTCGATCGCGCCCGCCAGCGCTTCCCCCCGAGCGATCCGATCTTGCCTTCGAATGTTGCCCGGAACTCCTTCGATTCCTTGGCGGCCCGTTCGAAATCGCGCGTCAGTTCACGCGAGTCTCGGCCGGGATACAGATCGTTCAGGTTCCAGGTCGGCAGGACTTCCGCGGCGGCTTTTTCCGTCATCTTGTTCTCGTTCTTCTGATTCGGGGGTGAGGAGGGAAACAGGTTATTCCGATGAGATAGTCGCACAACCATGCCTTGCCAATAGGGCGGATTTCGGGCCGTGCGGAACGTCGTTTCTGAATTGTTAAGGTTTGTCCCGTATTGGGACAAGGAAGGCAATGTCGACGAGGGGTGGAATGCGATTTGTCGCACCCGGCCCCGTTTACATCCACCCAGCAGATTTCAGGCGGATTCGGAAGGCGGAATATGACCACCACGGTACTCATCGTTGATGACGATCCGACGCAACGGCGCATCATGGAGACCGTTCTCTCCAAGCTCGGCTATCGCACGGCGACGGCGGATGGCGGCGAGGCCGCGCTCAAGAAGCTCGGCGGAACGGAACCGCTCGACTATTCGGTGGTGCTGCTCGATCTCGCGATGCCGGGGGTCGACGGGCTGACCGTCATCGACACGATCCGCAAGACGCGCCCCGAACTGCCGTTCATCGTGCTGACCGCCCATGGCGGCGTCGACACGGTCGTAAAGGCGATGCGCTCCGGCGCGGTCGATTTCATCGTCAAGCCGGCAAGTCCCGAGCGGCTGGACGTTTCGCTGCAGAACGCCATCAAGGTCAACACTCTGGTGGGCGAAGTGTCCCGCCTGTCGCGCAAGATCTCCGGCCGTCTCCAATTCGCAGATCTCGTCGGCCAGAGCCAGGCCCTCAAGGCCGCTGTGCATATGGCCGAGCGCGCCGCCGCATCCAACGTGCCGATCCTGATCGAAGGCGAAAGCGGCGTCGGCAAGGAGATGTTCGCGCGCGCCATTCAGGGTTCGAGCGACCGGGCGGGCACGCCGTTCGTTACGGTCAATTGCGGCGCCATCCCCGAAAATCTCGTCGAGAGCATCCTGTTCGGCCACGAAAAAGGTGCGTTCACCGGCGCCACCGAGAAGCATATCGGCAAGTTCCAGGAAGCCTCGGGCGGCACCCTGTTCCTCGACGAAATCGGCGAGCTGCGCCTCGACATGCAGGTCAAACTGCTGCGCGCGCTCCAGGAAAGCGAGATCGATCCGGTCGGCTCATCGAAGCCGGTGAAGGTCGATATCCGTCTCATTTCCGCGACCAACCGGGACCTACAGAGCCTCGTGCGCGAGGGGCAGTTCCGCGAGGACCTCTATTACCGGTTGAGCGTTTTCCCGATCACGATCCCACCGCTCCGGGCCCGCAAGGACGACGTTCCGCCGCTGGTGGACCACTTCCTGACGCGCATCGCGGCAAGCGAAGGCAAGAAGATCGTCGGCATCTCGCCCGAAGCGCTCGACATGCTGATGAACTACGAATGGCCGGGCAATGTGCGCCAGCTCGAGAATACGATCTTCCGCGCCATCATCCTGGCGAACGGGGACCGGCTCGAGGTTCTCGACTTCCCGCAAATCGCCCAGATGGTCGGCGGCACCTTCGTGCAGATGGCCGCGCCGAAATCTCCGGTGCCGGGCCCTCAGACCTATGCCGGCGGCGTCGTATCCCGTCCGGGCCCCGAATTCGGCGCTCATCCGGCCGGTTCAGGACGACCAGCTGCCCGGCGAGGCGATTCGCGCCGTCGATGCGGCGGGCGCCGTCAGAACGCTCGAAGACGTGGAGGCGGATATGATCCGCTTCGCGCTCAGCAAATATGAAGGGCGCATGTCGGAAGTCGCGCGGCGGCTCGGCATCGGCCGGTCGACGCTCTATCGCAAGGTCACCGATCTCGGTCTCGACGAGAAATTCGCCGACGACTAGACGGCGGCGCTACTCCGCGGCGGCCTCGGTGGCGTCACCGCCCTCGAGCGCGTGCAGATAGAGATCGAGCAGTGCTTCCTGCTCCTGACGCTCGCTACGCTCCAACTTCCGGAGCTTGATCACCTGACGGATGATCTTGGGCTCGAAGCCGGTTCCCTTGGCTTCGGCATAGATTTCCCGGATGTCCCCGGCCAGTCCGGCTTTCTCCTCTTCCAGCCGCTCGATTCGCTCGATGATCGAGCGCAACTGACCGGCCGCGATTCCACCGACTTCAGCCATGGTCCTTCTCCCTTGAAATCGTGACTCTCTGTGCTTGCGAGGGACGCTTTATATCGGCCCAGGCAAGGCAGATGCAACGCCTGCTCTAAATTGTCCCCGCCAGTGGACGATTTTGACGCCGTCCGCTCACCCCGTATGGCGGCTCAATGATTATGAAAAGCGCCCTTCATCTTGGCGAGTTGCTCGGGCGAGGCTTCCGTCTGGTACTTGGCCTTCCATTCGTCATAAGGCATGCCATAGACGATCTCGCGCGATTTGTCCTTGCTGACGGCAACGCCCTTCTTCTCGGCTTCCTCGCGATACCAGTTCGACAGGCAGTTGCGGCAGAACCCCGCCAGATTCATCAGATCGATATTCTGAACCTCGGGATGGGCCCTCAGATGCTCGACCAGGCGGCGGAATGCGGCCGCCTCCAGTTCCGTCTTCCGGGTGTCGTCCATTGTTTTTCGTCCTCTCGTTTCGTCCGAATTCAGCGATAGTCCCTGATCGCCAGAAAGCCGCGATCGCCGAGCACGCGCTCCAGTGCCGCGCCGATGATATCGGCCCAGTGCGCCGCACCCTCCGGGTGTCTTGATCAGGTCCTGGCGGATCTCGATCAGGATATGCGGCAGCCCCTTGCGCATGCCGTGATATTCCATCGTTCCGGCGGGGCCCTTGCCCGAATAGGGTTCGTTGTCGCCAATGACAAGGCCCGGCTCGGCCGACAGCTCCCTGAAGAGCAGATCCTTGAGACGCGGATCGCCATCCCACAACAGGCCCAGCTGCCAGGGACGCTCGAAATCCTCGATCACCGGCGTGAAGCTGTGGATCGACACCAGCGCCGGAATGCGGCCCGCCTCGAAAAACCTTTCGATCTGGTCGCCGACCGCCGCCTGATAGGCATCGTAGAAGGTGGTCTTGCGCCAGCGCGCATCATCCTTCGACAGCGACATGTTGCCGGGAACAGGCACGTCATGGGTGACCGTGACGATCAGCGTGGGATCGTCCGGCATGCGATTGGGATCGATCAGAAGCCGGGAGAACCTGCTCAGAATTGCGGGCGCGTCGAGGCGTCTGGAAAGATGACGCGTGACATCCGCCGCGCCGATATCCCACGCAATATGTTCCTGAAGTTGAGCTCGGGTTAACCCAAGCGTTCCATACTCGGTGGGAACGGCATTCGATGCATGATCGCAGACCAGAATGAAGTCCGACGCGCCGTCGGGGTTCACGACATCCGCGGCAAGTGTGTGTTGATTTGTTGTCGTCGAGTTGGGCTCTATATCCATGGTCGTATCATTGAAATGCGAGCCGATGCGGCAATCTTCAACAACCTATCATGCTTGGTGGTTGAACTTGCGCTCCGGTATAGTCAGGTTTACCTCTCTCGACAATGTTCCCCTGCACCGCTGAATGAGGGCAACCGGCCATGAGACGCCGCAGAAACGCGAAAATAATTGCCACGCTAGGCCCCAAAAGCTCGACGCGCGAGATGATCCAGGCGCTGTTCGAGGCGGGCGCCGACGCGTTCCGCATCAATATGAGCCACACCTCTCACGCCCAGTTGAAGGCTCTTCATGGGCTGATCCGGGAGGTCGAGGAAAATCTCGGCCGGCCGATCGCCATTCTCGCCGACCTGCAGGGCCCCAAGATCCGCATCGGCACCTTCACCAATCCGCCGATCATGCTCGAAGCCGGCCAGAGCTTCCGTCTCGACCGCAAGGACGAGCCGGGCGACACCAAACGCGTCAGCCTGCCCCATCCGGAGCTCTATGCCGCGCTCGAACCCGGAGCCGAAGTCCTGCTCGACGACGGACGCATCCGGCTGGAAGTCCAGCATGTGACCAAGACCGCGATCGATACCAAGGTCGTGGTCGGCGGCGAGCTCTCCAACAAGAAGGGCGTGAACATTCCCGGCCGCTTGCTGCCGCTCGCCGCGCTGACGCCGAAGGACCGTTCGGATCTCGAGGCGGCCGCGAGTCTCGGCGTCGACTGGATCGCGCTGTCCTTCGTGCAGCGGCCGGACGACGTGGCGGAGACCCGCAAGCTGGTCGCCGGGCGCGCCGCCGTGCTCGCCAAGATCGAAAAGCCCGCCGCGCTGGAGCGCCTCGAGGAGATCGTCGAGCTGTCGGACGGCGTCATGGTCGCGCGCGGCGATCTCGGCGTCGAAACCCATGTCGAGGACGTGCCGGGCATCCAGAAACGCCTCATCCGCACCGCGCGCCTCTCGGGCAAGATGGTGATCGTCGCGACGCAGATGCTCGAATCCATGATCCATTCGCCGATACC
The DNA here is from genome assembly GCA_963822835.1 of uncultured Alphaproteobacteria bacterium. Lineage (GTDB taxonomy): Bacteria > Pseudomonadota > Alphaproteobacteria > CAVTAV01 > CAVTAV01 > CAVTAV01. The sequence goes on from CAWGIZ010000001.1 coordinate 268,623, forward strand.
GACCCGCGCCGAGGTTTCGGATGTGGCGAACGCCGTATACGAGGGCGCGGACGCCATCATGTTGTCAGCCGAATCCGCCGCCGGCGACTATCCGACCGAGGCGGTGAGCGTAATGGACCGGGTCGCGCGCAAGATCGAGGCCGAGCAATATTACCGGCAGATCCTGGCGGCCCAGCGGCCGGAGCCCGATGCCACGGCGTCGGATGCGATCACCGCCGCCGCGCGGCAGGTCGCCGAGACGCTGAACGCCGCCGCGATCGTGACCTTCACGACTTCCGGCTCGACGGCGGTCAGGGCATCGCGCGAGCGGCCGAGCGTGCCGATCCTTGTGCTGACGCCCGAGATCAGGACCGCGAGGCGCCTCGCCCTCTATCTGGGGCACCCACTGCGTCAAGACACGGGACGTCGCGACGTTCCAGGCGATGGTGGAGAAGGCCTGCCGGATCGCCCGGCGCGAGGAATTCGCCGATTACGGCCAGCGTATCGTCGTCACTGCCGGCGTGCCCTTCGGGACGCCGGGCGCGACGAACGTGCTGAGAATTGCCTGGCTGTCGCAGGATTCGGATAAGGCATCAAAAGCATAATCCGGGCGCACGCGTCGCGCGCCCGGCTGGCTAGGCTTGTGTCCGCGCCTCTTGGCGAGGCGCGTTCAAATAAATTAAATCAGCCCTGACGCGCCTTGTAGCGGCGGTTGGTCTTGTTGATCACATAGACCCGGCCACGGCGGCGGATGACGCGGCAATCCTTGTGGCGCGTTTTCAGAGACTTCAGTGAATTCCGGACTTTCATCGTATTACCCGCCGTAATCTTTTCGACTTTTATTCCCATGGCCTGATCGGGCAATTCGGCAATGCAACCGGTATAGCCGCCACGGCTCAACAAGCGCGCGACCATAATTGTCCCAGCCCGTGCTGTCAACGGCTCGACGGCCACCCCGAAAGGCAACCATCGCCGACGCCCCAAACCCGTCGAAATACGGCTCGCCTCCCGGACTTCGGGACCAGCTCGCCGCGAATTTTTTCGGGGATTAGGTCTTAGAGGATCGTCAGATTCTCGGCTGATGAACGGCCATTGCGGCCCTGAACCAGCTCGAATTGAACCTTCTGCCCCTCAACCAAAGTAGTGAGGCCGGCCCTTTCGACCGCGGAAATATGAACGAACGCGTCCTTAGATCCGTCTTCGGGCTGAATAAACCCGTAGCCTTTGGTAGGGTTGAACCACTTCACGGTTCCAGTAGCCATGCGCTTAGTCTCCAAACTTATAACCGAAGCGCGGCACGCCTTCGACAATAGACCATGCAAACGTCAGGGCAGCCACTCCTCCTCGATTCAGAGCGACCCCCTCATAACCGTAGAGCACATTTATTGAGACACGCCGTGATTCGCGCCCTCCAGTTTACAGCCGTTACAACCGATTTCACAGAAGATTTTGCGCCGTCTTCCCATACCCCGCCATAACAATGTGAAAGTGTCGGCGAACTCGGGAACGGCTTTGAGCCAAGCCTGCCAACGACTTAGGCCCTGGCGCACATTTCCTCCGCTGTGACCGCCGGCACCGCATCCGAGCCCTGATAGCCGTCCTCCGCCGGCCATCCGGCGATTGCGGCTTCTAATGCCGACCTATACCTGTATATACTGTCAAGACAGAGCCTTATGTCCGCGAATCAGGGAGCATCGCCGGCAATGGACGTCTCTGCCCGCTATCAAGTTGTAAAGCAGCACATTCTCGGATCGCATCGAGACAGGCGAGTTGCCGCCCGGCGCCCGGATTCCCTCGGAGAACGAGCTCGTCGCCGCGCTCGGCATCTCCCGCATGACCGTCAATCGCGCCATTCGGGAGCTGGCTCAGGAGGGCCGTGTCGTCCGTCTCGCCGGCGTGGGCAGTTTCGTCGCCGAAAGCGCACCGCCACCGGATGCCCCGTCCCTCGCCGTACCATCGATCCGGGACTGGATCGCGGCCCGGAGCGGCGTCCATGCCTGGCAGGTCGTGGAGCGGCGCGACCTTCGCCGCGCGGCCCGAACTCGCCCGGCTCTACGGCCTCGCCGCCGGCACGGAGCTCGGCTTCGCTCTCATTCAGCACACCAAGGACGGGGAACCGGTCCAGGTCGAGGAGCGATACGTCAATCTGGGCGCGGTACGCTCCTTCGGCGACGCTGACCTCGCCGCCACGCTGCCGGACGACCTTCTGGCCCGCGCCGTCGCGGACGGCCGCACGCGGCTGACGGTCGAAGCGCAACCGGCGAACGGAAGCATCGCCTGGCTTCTGGGAGCTCGAGCCCCGAGATCCCTGCCTGCTGGTCGTCAAACGGCTCGAGGCGAACGGAGTGGTCGCGTCGGTCGCGCGCCTGTTCCACCCCGCCGGATTTCTCCTCGAAGGTTCGGCCTGAGCCCGTCCGTCAGCGGACGCCGTGCATGCCGCGCTTGAGGATCGGTGAAATGATCAGCAGGAAAACCCCGACCACGATCGCGATTTCGGCGAGAAGCAGGAAGAGATCGCGATAGCCGGCGAGCGCGGCGACCTTGTCGACGACGACCCCGCCTTCGGTCTGCAGCGCTCGCAAGCTTGGCGAAGAGCGCCGCCGCGAATTCCGCCGCCGCCGTCGACAGGAACCAGCCGCCCATCATGAAGCCGACGATCTGCGGCACGGTAAGCTTCGTCACCATCGACAAGCCGATCGGCGAGAGACAAAGCTCTCCGGTCGTATGCAGAAGATAGGCGAGCGCCAGCCAGATGAGCGCGACCGAACCGTCCGGGCCGGCGCGGGAGATGCCGTAGACGAGGACGAGGAAGCCAAGCCCGGCCTGGATGATGCCGAACGCGAATTTCGGCGCCGGCGTCGGGTTTGCCGAGCGTTTCGACAGCGCCATCCACAGCCAGGCGAAGGCCGGCGCGAACAGAAAGATGTAGAGCGGGTTGAAGCTCTGCAGCGTCGATGCGGGAACCGTCATCCCGAGGACGACCCGGTCGACATTGCGGTCCGCGAACAGGTTCAGACTGGTGCCCGCCTGTTCGAACAACGTCCAGAAGAAGATCGAGAATAGCGTCAGGGTCAGCACGACCAGAAGCCGGTCCCGGTCCTGCTTTTCGCACTTCGCGAAGGCGACATAGAGCACCACGATTGCCGATACGATGAGCGAGACGATCAGAATGTTGCCCACCAGCGTGGTGAACTGGACCAGTTGCCAGATGACCAGGACACCGACGATCGCAAGCCCGTAGATCAGCCATTCACGGCTGATTCCGGCGAATACCGGCTTTTTCAGCAGCGACGGGATCCGGCGGTTCGGCGCGCCCGTGAAAATGCTTCTGCCCTCGGGTGAAGACGAACAGCCCGCCGAGCATGCCGATGCCGGCGAGGCCGAAACCGTATCGCCAGCCATAGACCTCGCCCAGATAACCGCACAGGATCTGCCCCAGAAACGCGCCGGTATTGATGCCCATGTAGAAGATCGTGAAGCCCGAATCGCGCCGCAGATCGTTTTTCTCGTAAAGCTGGCCCACGATCGACGAAATGCAGGCCTTCAGAAAGCCGACGCCGCCGATCAGCAGGGCAAGCGACAGATAGAAGATCTGCAGGAACAGCGGATCGCGCTGAACGATCGTGTTTCCCGCCGCGTCGACGACGGTCTTGGCGTCCATGCCCTCGAAAGCCATGCCGAAATGGCCGAGCGTCAGCAGAATAGCGCCCAGGATCACCGATTTCCGGAACCCGAGATAGCGGTCCGCGATGGCGCCACCCAGAATCGGCGCCGCATAGACGAGGCCGCCATAAGCGCCATAGATCCCGACCGCAACCTTGTCCTCGAACAAAAAATGCTTGGTGAGATAAAGGATTAGCAGGGCGCGCATGCCGTAAAAGCTGAAGCGCTCCCACATCTCGGTAAGGAAAAGGACGTAAAGCCCCTTGGGATGGCCGAACAACTCGCCGCCGGCTTTGCCCGCCATGCCCTCCGCTGCCGCCACCCTCGTCTCCCTTGGCCGTGGCCCTTCCGTCGCTGCTGACGCCGGTGTCATATACAGGCGTGGCGCTGGGGCCGATTTGTCGGTTTCACGATAAACAGCCGCCGCACCACAAGGCAACCGCCCAGAAACCGGCGGCCCGGAACTCTCAAAGCCATTGACTGCCGGGGTTTGGCCGGTATAGTGCGCCCCAAATTGAGAGGGCGGCGGGTTCGACCCGGTCCGCCCGGCTCTTATGCTCATAATTCAAGAATCCGCGGCACCGATTCGTCGATAGCCCGGCAAATACGGAAACGAACAATGTTCGCAGTGGTTAAGAGCTGGCGGCAAGCAATACAAAGTCGCCGTAGACGATATCATCACCGTTGAGAAGCTCCCGGGCGAGCCCGGCGACATCATCGAGCTGACCAGTGTCCTGATGCTTGGCGACGGCGCCAGGATCACGGCCGGTACGCCGGTCGTCGAAGGCGCGACGGTTGCCGCCGAGCTGGTCGAGCATGACCGCGGCCCGCATCTCATCGTGTTCAAGAAGCGCCGCCGGCAGAATTCGCGCCGCCGCAATGGCCACCGCCAGGATCTCACGGTCCTGAAGGTCACCGAGATCCTGACCGACGGCAAGAAGCCCGCCGCCGCGAAGAAGGCAGCGAAGCCCGCGCCGAAGGCCGAGGAAAAGACCGAGAGCGCCGGAAACCGCCAGAGGCAGCGGCGCCGGCCGAGACCAAGGCCGAGACCGCGAAGAAGGCGCCCGCCAAGAAGGCGGCTGCCAAGAGCCACAGCGAAGAAGGCGGATGACGGCGAAGCCGGCGGCCAAGAAGGCCGCGCCGAAGAAGCCCGCCGCCAAGAAGACCAAGGAGTAAGACTCATGGCACATAAGAAAGCAGGCGGTAGCTCCCGCAACGGTCGCGATACCGCGGGCCGGCGCCTCGGCGTGAAGAAGTTCGGCGGTGAGAAGGTCATCCCCGGAAACATCATCATCCGCCAGCGGGGCACCAAATGGCACCCGGGCGAGAATGTCGGCATCGGCAAGGATCACACGATCTTCGCCGTCTCCGAAGGCAGCGTGAAGTTCGAAAAAGGGCGGCTGGGCCGGACCTTCGTGTCCGTGATCCCGTCCGACTGACGGGCCCCGCTATAGGGCCCCTGATGCATGGCCCGCTGTTCTGAATGAAGGGAATGGTCGGCCATTCCCTTTTTTCGTATCGGGACTTATCTAAGACCTGTCCGGCAAGCCGGACGAAAGTCGTTTAACGGAAGACCGA
>CAWGIZ010000002.1:0-78902 GCA_963822835.1 uncultured Alphaproteobacteria bacterium
GCGCTGATCCGGCGGTCGCGCGGCTTCGAGGAGCGCAAGGTGCTGCTTCAGCTCGCCGATCTGGAGCTGGATCGCGACACGCTGGAAGTCCGCCGGGGCGGCAAGCTGATCGACATGACGTCCAAGGAGATCTTGTTGCTGGACTTCCTGCTCAGCCGCCGAGGGCCGGGTGGTCAGCAGGGCGCGGATCCTGGAAACCGTCTGGGGCCAGACCTCCGATCCCCTACCGACCAATGTCGTCGATGTCTATGTCCGCCGGCTGCGGGCGAAGTTCGACACCGGCTTCGATCCGCCGCTCATCCATACCGTGCGCGGCCACGGCTACCGGATGACGGCCGGCGATCACTGAATGGCTCGGTTTCATTGGAATTTAATTCGGCGTTCAGCCGAGGCTCATGTCTGATCACTAGGATCGCGTTCCCAGCAGCACCGGTATAAACCCCAAAAATCAGCCGGTTCGTTCCCTAACCACTGTTGAATAACCGGTTTTCATCTGATGTTAATGTTCTGTTCAGATCTCAATCATTTTGAATCGTTAGGATCGGGCCCCACAGCAGCACCGAACGCTTCTCCCGCCGATAATAAGCCGCTGTACGAGTATTAAAATGACGGACAAGCAAACGGCTGGCATTTCCCCGAGCGGCCGGTCGACATACGGGCGGGGCCGACGCAAAGTTTAGGACAGTTCTTCCCGCTGTCCTGATAGTGCTCGGAGTCGTACCCCAAGCGACATATCCGGGTGCAGCGGCCGCTGAGCAGACCAAGGCCGCGTGCCCGTCAGCCCCGCCCGAAAACGTCACCATCACCGCGAGCCCAATCCCCGGCATGGGGATCAACGCCCCGACAAGCTTGCCGCCAATGCGCGGCTGCTGGACAGCGCGGATATCCGCAGCGCCGGCAATGCAAGCATCCTCAACGCGCTGCAGAACACGCTCGCCAGGTTCTCGCTAAATCAGGCTCAGAACAATCCGTTTCAGCCCAATCTGATGTTCCGCGGCTTCGAGGCCTCGCCGCTGGCCGGCGATGCGCAGGGCCTCGCGGTCTATGTCAATGGTGGCCGGTTCAACCAGGCCTTCGGCGACACCATGGACTGGGATCTCGTGCCCGACGCCGCCGTCAGCCGGATGACGCTCGAAGGCGCGAATTCCGTGTTCGGCCTGAACGCCCTCGGCGGCTCGCTCGCCATCGAGATCCGAAGAACGGCTTTACCTATCAGGGCATCGAGGCGGAGATGTCCGGCGGCAGTTTCGGCCGCATCTCCAGCGGCGCCGAAATCGGCCTCAGCGACGACAGCAAGGCGATCTATATCGCCGCAAACCGAACCCATGAATCGGGCTGGCGGCCGCATTCCTCCTCGATCTCCGGCAGATCTACGGCGATGTGGGCTGGCGGGGCGAAGACGGGTCCGAACTCCATCTCAACATGATCGGCGCAGACAACGATCTCACCGGCAATGGCACTTCTCCGGTCGAGCTTCTTGCGGTCGATCGCCGAGCGGTGTTCACTTATCCGGATACGACGCATAACCGCTTCGTCCGGGTCTCGCCGACCGCCAATCTGGTTCTCGGCGACGACGTCGCTGCAGGCGACGGCCTATTACAGCCATCTAAAGCAGGCCACCCAAAATGGCGATGCGGCCGAAGCCGGTGCTTGCGCCACCGACGATACGCTGATCTGCAACGAAGACGGCGAGCCGCTGACCGATTCCAGTGGCAGCGACATCCCCAATTTCATCACCAGCGGCCCCTATCAGGCCTATGCCGGCCTGTTCGACAATCCCGAATGGATCGATGGCGGCCCCTATGCCTTTCTCAACCGGACCTCGACCCGGACCAACGCCTATGGCGCGTCTCTTCAGATCACCAACCAGGACGATCTCTTCGGTTTCGCCAACAAGTTCTTCGCCGGTGCGTCCATCGATCACGGCGGCACCGACTTCGCGGCCGGCACGGAAATCGGCGGGCTCACGCTCGATCGCGGTTTTGCCGGCCCCGGCATCCCAGTCGACGCGCCGGCCGCGGATATCACACCCGTCGGTCTCAGGGCGCATAATACCTATCTGGGCTTCTATCTTTCGGACGCGATCGACCTGACCGACGCGCTGACCGCGACACTTTCGGGTCGCTATAACCGCGCGCGGGTGCGGCTGATGGATCAGCTCGGCACGGCGCTCAACGGCCTGCATCACTACGGCCGTTTCAATCCGAGCTTCGGCGTGACCTACAAGCTGACGCCCGCCGTCACGGCCTATGGCCGCTATGCGGAGTCGAACCGCATTCCGACGCCGGCCGAGCTCTCCTGCGCCGACCCGGCGAGCCCGTGCAGCCTGACCAATTTCTTCGTCGGCGATCCGCCGCTCGATCAGGTCGTCGCCCGCACTTTCGAAGCCGGCCTGCGCGGCCGGGCCATGACCTTCGGTAAGGCGAGCGTCAATTGGCACGCGGGTGTGTTCACCACGCGCAGCCATAACGATATCCAGTATGTCGCCTCGGGCACGGCCGGCCGCGCCTATTTCCGCAATATCGGCGCCACCCGCCGCCGCGGCATCGAGGCGGGCATGACCTATACCGCCCATCGCATCACGGCCTATGTCGATTATGCGCTGACGGAGGCGACCTATCGCACGCCACTGACCCTCAACAGCCCGAACAATCCGAGCGCCGCAGCAGACGGAACGATCACCGTGCTTCCGGGCGATAATCTGCCCGGCGTGCCTCGGCACAGCGTCAAGTTCGGCGGCGAATTTCAGGCCACCAAGCGGCTGGCGCTTTCCCTGTATGGCCGTGCGGTCAGCGGGCAGTATCTGTTCGGCGACGAGGCGAATCTGACGCCCAAGGTGCCGGGCTATGTGGTGTTGAACGCCCATGTGAGCTTCAAGATCTTCGAGGCCGTGGAGCTATACGGCACGGTCGAGAATCTGCTCGATAACCATTACGCCACCTTCGGGACCTTCTCCTCGATCGGCGAGGTGCCGTTATTGCAGGTGCCGAACGCCCAGAATCCGCGGGCCTTCAGCCCCGCCCCGCCGATCGCCTTCTATGCGGGCACCCGGATAAAATTCTGATCCGCCGCCGCCCGGCGACCGCAAATGTTCACGGAGTCTTGTCTCCGGGACGTGCTTCGCTATAGTGCCGCCGGTCGAACACGATGCCCCTGGAGAGGTGGCCGAGTGGTTTAAGGCGCACGCCTGGAAAGCGTGTGGGGGTTAACGCCCCTCGTGGGTTCGAATCCCATCCTCTCCGCCACCCTGCGCTCGTCCGGGCGTCGGGTGACCGGCCGCCGCGAGCGGCCCCGCCCTGCTCAGATCGCGCTGCTGAATTTCTTGGCCGTTACGGCTCTGTAAGGATCGAACAGGGCTGCGATGGTGCGGGCATAGGGCAGCGCGTCCGGGCTCAGGCTCAGGACCCGGCCGTCGATGGCGGCGAGATCGCGCTTGAAGAAGGGCAGAAGGTTCTGGGTCAGCGCGTCGATGGTGGCAAGGCCCGTCAGATCCGCCTCGCCCCGGCACAGAATATCCTCGATGATGCGGGCGCGTTCGCGGTCCGATCGCGTGCGGCGAATGCCGAGCATGGCCGGCAGACGATCCTGCGACAGACGCATGCGGTAGCGGCCGACATTCTTTTCGTTCTGGAGAATGACCTCGGGAAAGCCGCTGATCGCCGTCGCCCCGAGCCCGATCAGGCGGTCGGCCGGATCCTCGGTGAAGCCCTGGAAGTTCCGGCTGCAGAGTGCCTGATTGCGCCGCCACCGCGAGTGCGTCGCCCGGCAGCGCGAAATGATCGAAGCCGACGGCCCGGTATCCGGCGCCGACGAGCATATCGTGGCCATGCGCCGCCATGATGAACCGCGTTTCCTGATCGGCGAGATTGGAGGCGTCGATCCGGCGCTGGCGCGGGATCATGTGCGGCACATGGGCATAGCCGAACAGGGCGATGCGTTCCGGCCGGATCGCGAGCGTGGTCTCCAGCGTTTCCTCGAGATCGCCGGGCGTCTGGCCCGGCAGCCCGTACATCAGGTCGAAATTGATCGACGTGACGCCGGCGGCCCGGAGATCGTTCACGGCCTCGCGGATGCGTGCCTCCGACTGCACGCGCCCGATGGCTTCCTGAACATGAGGCGCGAAGGTTTGCACGCCGAGGCTGACGCGGCTGACGCCCGCCTTGCCCATCGCGCGGGCCCATTCCGCCGTCAGGTCGCGCGGGTCGAGTTCGACCGAGAGCACCGGGTCGTCGAGCGTAAAGCGCGTCGCGAGACGATCCATCAGCGCCTTGAAATCATCCGTCGAGATCGCGTTCGGGCTGCCGCCACCGAAGGCGACGCGCCGGACGGGCGTACCTCCGAGCCGGGCGGAGACCAGATCGATCTCCCGGCCGAGCGCGTCGAGATAGGCGTCGAGCCTTTGCCGCCGGTTGGCCGCGCCCGTATTGCAGCCGCAATACCAGCAGATCTCCTTGCAATAGGGGATGTGTAGATAGAGCGAGACCGGGCCCTGCCCGAGGCTCGCCGCGAGGGCGCGGGTCATGTCGGCTTCGTCTACTACGCCGGTGAATTCGGCGGCGGTCGGAAAGCTCGTATAGCGCGGCACCGGCCGCGAGAGAAGCTCAGGGAAATAGGGCCACATGCGACTGACAATTAGAATTCGGATGTTGTCCTTCTATCCGAGAATCGCCGGAAGAACTTTGAGGGAAATCAATGAAGCCGCCCGTGTTTGGGCACAGCCTGTGCGTGTTCAATAAACCGAGAGGAAACAATCATGCGTAAGACTGTTATGATCGCACTCGCTGGTGCGGCGACAGCGGCTCTGGCGAATACTCCGGCCCATGCAGCGGCGGGTGATATCCTGTTCAGGCTGAGGGCGATCGACGTTATTCCGAACGACAGCAGCGGCAGTGTCCTGCCGACCTTCCCCGGAGAGCAGGTCAAGGTCAACAGCGCCATCGTTCCGGAAGTCGATTTCACCTATATGATCACCGATTATATCGGCCTGGAGCTGATTGCGGCGACGACCAAGCATCATGTCAGCGGAATCACGGGTACGACGGGTTCCATCGGCAAGCTGGCCTCGACTTATGTCCTGCCGCCGACGCTCACCCTGCAATATCACCTGATTCCGACGGGCAAGTTCCATCCCTATGTCGGCGCGGGCCTGAACTACACCTTCTTCTACAAGGACAAGGCGAGCGCGGGCCTGGAGAACGCCGTCGGGGCGACGACGGTCCACCTGCCGGATAGTTTCGGCTGGGCCGCGCAGGCTGGCGCGGATGTCGATGTCGGCGAGAATCTGTTCGTCAATTTCGACATCAAATATATCGACATGCGGACGCGGGCGCGCCTGAACACGACCGCGCTCGGACTCGAGACCGTGAAGGTCAAGATCAATCCGATCGTCGTTGGTGTCGGCGTCGGTTTCCGGCTCTAGCCGATCTATCGAGAGCGTATCCGGCGGGCGCGCGTCAGGCGTGTCCGCCGGCTGTGTTTCGGGCCGGGAAGGCCGGTCGCTCGAAGAAGCGACGCGCGGGTCGAGCGATCGGTTCCAGCGCCAGGGACGGACCCCAGATCAGCGCCATCAACAGATAGAAATGGCGCCAGTGATCGGTGTCGATGATCACGCCCTCGCCGACGATCGCCAGATAGCTCGTGAACAGCGCGATATAGATCATCTGGCCGCGCCACGGCACGAAGCAGAATTTGATTCCGCGCCACAACGTGATCAGCACCATCGTGTAATAGGCCAGTCCGGTGATCCAGCCGCCGGTTGCGATCAGCTTCAGATAGACGTTATGCGGATCCTCGGGAAAGAATCGCTCCCACTGGCCGGGGCCGATTCCGAAAGGATCATGCATCGCGAGATCGAGCGCGGCGTGCTGCATGGCGAAACGGCCCTGCGCCGCCGTGTCGTAATTCTGGAACAGCGAGGCCCGGACCTCGAACAACGCGCCGACCTTGTTCATTGACAGCGCCCAGATGACGAGCACCACGCCCATCGCGACCGTCGCGGATCCGAACAGGATGAGGCGCGACATCTGAAATTTCGACCGCGTGGTGAGAAGCGCCAGCACCAGAAACAAGAAGAAGGAAATTCCGAGGCAAGCCCAGGCGCCGCGCGAGAAGCTCAGAAACAGGCCGAAGGCGATGAACAGGAACAGACCCATCTTGAGGATCGCGCGGCTCAATTTCACGTCGGTCATGGTCGCGATGAGATACATCGCCGGCGGGATCAGATAGGGGCCGTAGACATTCGGGTCCTTGAACAATCCCTTGGCGCGCGTGCCGAAGCCGAGATAGTCGGTCGAATGAGGCACCCAGCCGAAATAGGTCACGATGCCGACGAACGAGGCGACCAGCGCCGCGATCAGATAGCCCGACATGATCACCTGCAGCGACTGCATCGGCCGGTGATAGAGAATGCAGGTGAAGACAAGGAAGGTGAGCGACAGATAGGCGGTCACCATCAGATAGGGGACGGCGTCGGCGAAGCTCGCTGCGAAGAATCCCGAGATGCCGTAGCCCGCGACATAGGTGCCGATGCACACGAAGGGCAACGTCATGCGCGGCGGTACGCGAAGCCCGAACACGAACAGAAGCGGCAACAGCCCGACGGCCAGAATATCGCATGGCGCCGGTTCGATCAGAACCACCGAGCTGATCGCCAGGGTTATCCAGAGCATCACATAGCCGAGCGTGCCCAGCGGAAAGTCCTTGGTGGAGCACGAGACGACCATGTCCGGAACCTTCCTCGCCGCTCTAGTAGGCGTTGGTGGTTTCGAACAGCGCGAAGGGCGTCGTGAAGATGACCTTGAGGTCGAACAGGACCGACCAGTTCTCGATGTAATAGAGATCGAACTCGGTCCGCCGCAGGATCTTTTCGGGCGTGTCCGTCTCGCCGCGCCAGCCGTTCACCTGCGCCCAGCCGGTCATGCCCGGCTTCACCCGGTGGCGCGCGAAATAGCCGTCCACCACCTCGCCATAGAGCCGGTCGCCGGCCTTGGCCTGCACGCGCATGGGGCCGTGGGCCGACGATCGACATGTCGCCCTTGAGCACGGTGATGAGCTGCGGCAGTTCGTCGAGGCTGGTCTTGCGCAGGAATGCGGCCGATGCGCGTCACCCGGTCGTCGTTCTTGGTCACCAGCCGGATCGCGTTGGCGTCGGCTTGGTCGTGACGCAGGCTGCGGAACTTGTAGACCTCGATCAGCTCGTTGTTGAAGCCGTAGCGCTTCTGTTTGAACAACACGGGCCCCCGGCTGTCGAGCTTGACCAGGATGGCGATGATCAGCATCAGCGGCGCGAGCAGGACCAGAAAAACAGCCGACAGAACGCGGTCCTCGATCGCCTTCAGAATATAGTCCCAATCGGACATCGGGCTGTCGAACACGTTGAACAGCGGAACGTTGCCGACATATTTGTGCGTCTTCGGGGAGAACCGAACTTCCTCGCTCGAGGCCGTCAGGCGGATATTGACCGGCAAAACCCAGAGCTGCTTGAGCAGGGACAGGACGCGTCCCTCGGCCTTGAGGGGCAGCGCCACGATGATCATGTCGATCGTGTTGACGCGGACATAATCGATGAGCGCGCTCATCGATCCCGATGATGGGATGGGTGGCGACGAAGTGTCGGCCACGCGGTTGCGTGCGGTCGTCGAAAACGGCGCAGACGCCCATGTCGCTGGTCGGGTCGTTGTCGATCGCGTCGATCAGCGCGCGGCCCTGCTCGCTGCCGCCATAGATCACGACGCGGCGCTTCAGCTTTCCTTCGCGCGCCCAGCGTCTGATCATGTTCCGCACGACGATGCGCGAGGCGGTGAACATCAGCAGGCCGGTGATGTACCAGGTGTAAAGCCAGACACGCGAGAACACTTCCGATGCCTTGGCTGCGAAGGCGATTGCGAGGAAAATGAAGAACAGCATGGTCCAGCCGACCGCGATCCGCCCCACCGCCAGCCGGCTGTAGCGCAGCACGTCCGAGCGGTAGGATCCGACGCTCTCGAAAACGATCAGCATGAGAACCGGCGCGAAGCCGATGGAGAGGGTGTAGAGGTCGAGCGGGATTCCGTCGAACGGCGCGAGATAGAGATAGAGCACCAGATATCCCGACAGGGCCACCGTCAACACATCAGCGATGCGCAGCACGCCGGCGACGATCGATAGCGAAATCGGCCGCCGGAGAGGCACGTTGGAATTGGCCGCAAGGGGTGGCCGGGGCGCCCGCCGCCCGGCCGGCGGAATAAAGGGGACGGTATTCTGATCGGTCACGGACGTGGCCACCTTGTCATGGTCTGTAACGCCGATTTATCGCTGAAAGCGGGCCGCCGCGAGGGAGCGGGGCCGGCCGCGAGACTAGCGGGGGCGTGTCAAAGAACTCTTAAAGGGTCGGGCCCGACGATGCCGATGCGGGCCTCGGGCTCGATCAGCCGGCGATAGACGTCGAGCGACGCCGAAACCATGGAATCGAGGGCGAAGGTCTCCCGGACGTAACGGCCCATGTCCCGCGCGCGCTCCAGCCCGCGCCGGGGATCGTCGAGGAAACGGATCATGGCGGCGGCGAGCGCTTCGGGATCGGCTGCCGGCACGAGCGCATCGCGATTGCCTCCGACGATCTCCGGAATGCCGCCGACATCGCTTGCGATGACCGGCATGCCGCCCGCGGCGGCTTCCAGCACGATATAGGGGAACGCCTCCGACCGGGACGGCAGGATCACGCAGCGCGCCTGTTCGAAGGCACGCCGGGCCGGGAAGATCGGCGGCGAAAAGGATACGCAGTCATCGAGCCCCTTCTCGCGGGCGAGATCGCGGAAAGTCTGCTCGTCCGGACCGCCGCCGACCACGAGCAGCCTGACGGGGCGGCGGGCGCGCACCCGCGCGGCCGCCTCGAGCAGAATATCGACGCCCTTCAGCAGGCGGAGTTCGCCGACGAAGACGAAATCGGAGGCCTCGTCCCCCGGTGTGATCTCGACGAAGTCCTCCGCCGCGAGGCCGTTATAGACCACGGTGACGAGACCCCTCGCCCGGCCGACCTTGCGTTCGAAGGTTTCGGCGCTGTACCGGCATTCGAAGATGAAGCCGTCGGTCCGGTCGCGGAGCAGGAATTCGAGGCCGAGGAAGATCAGGCCCGAGGGCGAGGACAGCCGGTAATGCAGTGATCCGCCATGCGGCGTATAGACCGATCTTGCGCCCAGTTTCGGCGCGAGCATCCGGGCATAGGCGCCGCCCTTCGCGCCGTGACCATGCAGGATGTCGAGCGCCAGCGGTTCGGCGATTTCGCCGATCTTGCGGGCCGCGCGCAGATCGCGCAGTCCGAGCGATCGGCTCATGGGTACACGGTGGATACCGAGGCGGCAAACCTCGCGCAGGCCCTCGAGCGTCGGCCCGGTTGCCGCATCGCCGGTTTCGGAATCGCAGACGATGCCGACCGCATGGCCGCGCGCCGCCTGCCCTTGAGCCAGATCGCGCACATGACGGAACAGCCCGCCGACCGGCGCGCGCAGGCAATGCAGGACGCGTCGCGACTGTCCCGATGTCATGGGACTAGAAAAGTCGGCCGGTGACCCGGATGGTGTCGCCGGGCTGGACCGCGGCGTCCGCGGAGAGTTTGAGCTTCCGCAGGCCGTCGGCGCCGGGCCGGGAAACCTCGACCGCGCTGGTCTTTGCCCGGTAGGTGAAACCGCCCGCGATCGCCACCGCCGTCTCAACCGACATGCCGGGCACGAAGGCGTATTTCCCCGGCTGCTTGACCTCGCCCAGAATGAAGAACGGCCGGAACGTCACGATCTGAACGGTGACGTTGGGATCGCGGATCAGGGTCTTGCGCAGCGAGTTGGCGATCGCCGTTTCGAGCTCGCCGGTGTTGAGGCCCGTCGCCGCTATCGGCGGCAGCAGGGGAATGCTGATATTGCCGCCGTCGTCCACGGTGTATTCGCCGGAAAGCTTGTCCTCCTCGTAGATCGTGATCCGGAGCTTGTCGCCGACGCCGAGCCGGTAAGGATCGCTCGCGGCGTGGGCGCTCCGCAGGGAGGCCGGAACCGACAAAAGCGTGAGACACAGGAGAACGAGGCTGAGGACGCGGTACACGTTGTTTATATCCCGAAATTTCTGGCGGCATGGAGCGGCGTCGCGCGCGCACGAAAGCCCCGGCTTCCGCCCCGTGGCATTCGGGCCGCATTCGGGCTGACGCTACGCCCGGAGCGTTAATTTTGGGTTTGCCTAAAAGCGGCCCGGAGTGCCTGTTCGAGCGATACCGGCAGATGCTTAACGGCCGGTCATCATTAAAGAAGCCGTAACGACATCGGGGTAGCTTTCGGACAGCCGGGGCAACCCTATGTCCTGCCCCGGATTCGCGTGCGTATCCCCGCGCGCATCCCCTAGGAATTCTCCGCTTTCGGTGGCCCGACAGTATTATGACAATCAGTGAACCCTCCCGCTCCTCCTCGTCCCACGGTTTCCCCGGCACTGCGCGTGGCGCCGCCTATGCGTCGGGCGATCGATCGATCGCCGACGGCATTCATCCCTGGGACATCGCGCGCCGGGTCTGGCAGCGCCGCTATCTTCTGCTCGGCGCGCTCGCCACGGGACTGGTTCTCGCGCTCGTCGTGCTCTTCGCGGCGACGCCGAAATACGCCTCTCAGGCGCGCATTCTTCTGGAGAATATCGACACCAATTTCCTCGATCGCGGCCAGGCCCGTACGAACCCCTTTGCCGATGCCCAGGCGGTGGAAAGCCAGATCCAGGTGTTGCAATCCGAGCGGCTCGCCGAAAAGGTCATCGCCCGGTTCCATCTCGATCAGGATCCCGAATTCAACAAGAGCCTTGGCTCGACCGGCGGGCTTCTCGGCACGATCCGGAACCTGTTGCCGCATCCCCGGCTGAACGCGGCCGAGCAGGCGGAGCTCACTCGCACCACGGTTCTGGATGAGTTCCTCAAGCACGTTACGGCCTATCAGATCGGCACCTCGCGGGTGCTCGCGGTCGAGTTCAGCTCGAACGATCCCGCGAAGACGCAGCTCGTCGCCAACGCGCTCGCCGACGCCTATGTCGAGGATCAGGTTCAGGCCAAGCTCGATGTCAACCGGCGCGGCTCCGACTGGCTCGCGGGCCAGATCGCGACGCTGCGTCAGGCGGTCGAGAATTCCGAACGCAAGGTCGAGGCTTACCGTGAAAAGAGCGGGCTTCTCAAGGGAACGAATTCGACGCTCTACGAACAGAATCTGACGGATCTCAATACCCAGGCGCTCGCCGCGAGAAGCAATCTTGGCGCGCTCGAAGCGCGGCTGGCGAGGATCTCGAAACTGGCGAACAGCCCGAATGGAATTGAATCCGTCGGCGAGGTTCAGCAGTCGCCGGTGGTGCAGAAGCTCAAGGAGCAGGAAGTCGCGCTGCAGGGACGGATCGCGGAGATGTCCGTCAAATATCTGCCGACCAATCCGGCGCTCGTGAAGGCGAAGGCGGAGCTCGACGAGTTGCGCCGGACCATCCGCACGGAGGTGAACCGGGTCGTTGCCGGACTGCGCAATGAGGTCGAAATTGCGCGTCACAAGACGGAAGCCATCGATCGGCAACTCGCAGATCTGAAGGGGCAGGCCGGCGAGGCCAACACCGCCGAGGTGCGCCTCCGCGAGCTGGAACGCGAGGCGTCGGCCGACCGCGCCCTGCTCGAGTCCTTCATGAGCATGCACAAGGAAACGGTGGCTCAGGACAGCGGCGGCATTCTGACGGCGGATGCGCGCGTCATCTCGCGCGCGCGGCTTCCGTTGGCACCGAGCTTTCCGAAACCGGCATCGCTGTTTGGCCTTGCGGCTTTCGTCTCGCTCTTGATCGGTGTCCTGCTCGTCGCCGTGCTCGAGTTGCGCGATCGCGGTTTCACCGATCTTGCCGCGCTCGAAGACGCGACCGGGCTCGATATTCTCGGTGTGGTGCCGCGCGTCCGCGCCGGCGTGCCGTGCCTGTGGCAGCCCGCGGGCCGCGGCTATGTTTCCGCGCCGCCGGAATTCGTCGAGGCCTGGCGTTCGATGCAGACCGCCTTGCTTGTGGCGAGCGAAACCGCCGACGTCCAGACCATCATCCTCTCTTCGGCGGGCGCGCGCGAAGGCAAGACGACCGCCGCGCTCAATCTCTCCCGCATGCTCGCCGCCGGCGGACGCCGGACGATCCTGATCGACGCCGACATGCGCAAGCCGCAGGTGCATCACGCGCTGGGGCTCGGCGACGGTCCCGGCCTCGGCGACATCCTGCTGGGCGAGACGCAATTCGAGAAAGCGCGGCTGATCGATCAGGCCACCGGCCTCCATGTGCTTCGTGCCGGCAAGCGGACCGAGAATCCGGCGACGCTGCTTTCGTCCAAGGCGATGGACGAGCTTCTCGTCACGCTGCGCCGCTATTACGACATGGTCATCATCGATACCTCGCCGATCGTCGAGGTGGCGGATGCGCAGGCCCTGTTCTCCAAGACCGATCTGACGCTTTTCATCGTGCGCTGGGAATCGACGCGCCGACGGGCCGTGGCCCAGGCGCTGCGCCTCATCTCCGCGGGCGGCGGCCGGATCGGCGGCATGCTGCTCTCGATGGCGGATCCGTTGCGCGTGCCGCATTACGGCTATGGCGACTATCTGCGTGCCGAAGCGGTCTATATGGCCGAGACGGGCATGGGCATGGAGACGTCGCAAAAGTCCGCCGCGTCATCGTCCCGGTCGTCGTGGCTCAACCGGCTGACGCCGAACAAGGGCGGCAAGACCTCCACCCGGAAAACCGCTGCCGCAATCGCGAACCCGCTCGCCGCATCGGTCACCGCGCATCCAACCACCGTCGATGCCGCGCATGCTCTGAACGACAATGTCGCGCCGGAGGAGGACGATGCCGGCTTCCCGCCCGCCGACGAACCGGTCGGCCTGGCCGATCGTCTGGCAAGCCTGACCTCGCCCGTGGCCTCCCCGGTGGTCTATCAGCGGATCGAAGAGCCGGCGGCGGAATCGGATCTGGAATCCGATCCGGAACCCGATCCCGAAATTGGGGCGGAAGCTGAATTGGAAACCGCCGGGGACATGACGTCCGAACCGGCGGAACCGGCAGCGCTCTCCGAGGACGAAGCATCGGACGATCACGCGGCGCTTGAGGAAGTCTATGCCGCACTCGCGGAGCAAGGCATGCCGGGCTCCACGTCCGACGACGCGAAACCCGAAGAGACACCCGAGCCCACCGCCGCCGCCCCGAAGGCCGCGGCCTCCACAGAGAAGACGATGCCGAAATTCCGGTGGCCGCGCTGGAGCGTTGGCAACCGCGCGGCCTCGCCGGAAGAGGAGACCGCCACGGAGATCCTGAAATCCGTCAACGAAGAAGCGGGGCTCGCATCCGGCGGCGATGACGGAAGCGTGGCAGAAAGCCCGGCGGACCGGATTCTCCGCCGCCAGCGCCACATGGGAAGTGGCCCTCTCCCGAACTGACATCCGATTGACTTGGCGGTCTCCGACCAGCCGCTCGTTCGAAGCCCGCCGGTTTACCGGCGGGCGAAGACGAAGGTGTCGATACCGAGCCGGTGACGGGCCAGCACATACATCCACACCACCGAGGCGGCGGTCGAAATGCTGGTTGCCGCGGCGGCGCCGGTGATCCCGTAGGCCGGGATCAGCAGAACATTGAGAACGATGTCCAGTATGGCGCCGAAGCCCATCGCGGCGGCGACCCAGTCCTGATGTCCGGTAACGCTGAGCAGCCCCTCGACCGGACCGGTCAGCGCCTTGGCCATGATGCCGCCGATCAGGATCAGCATGACCCAATAGCCCGCGACGAATTCCGCGCCGAACAGGCCGAGCAGGAATTTGCCGGTGATGACGAGGCCGACCGCGGCGGCGAGGGACGGCCAGAAGATGACATGGCCGACCCGGCGGACGAAGTTCCTGAGATCGCCATGCGCGCCGAGCGCGTGCAGCGAGGAATAGGTCGGGATCGCGAGCGCCGACATGGCGAAGAAGATCAGCAGCAGAAGATTGCAGGTGCGGAACGACGCGAAATAGATCCCGACATCCTTCGGCGAGAGGTAGCGTCCGGTGAGCACGATATCCGCATTGGTCAGAACCACGTTGAAGATCTCGACCATCAGGAAGGGCAGCGCGATGCGCGTCCAGTGCCGGAGATGGAAGTGCGGCCGCTCGTCCTTGACCGCCCGGGGAACCTGCCGCCGCAACAGGCCGTATTGCAGCAGGCAGGCGATAACGCACGCGGCGAAGGCGACGATCATCACCCGTGTGCCGGTCGGGCCGATGCCGGTCAGATAGAGGATCCCCGCGCCGAGCAGGATCAGCGACGGCCGCACGATATAGGACGGCACATAGGCGATGTTCACCGAGCCGAAGCCGCGCGCGAGGCATTCCTGCATGTCGGTAAGGCCGAAGAACGGAATGCAGGCCATCGCGATCATCATCGGCACGATGTAATAGCTGTGGATCGACGCCTGGCCGAGACCGAGCACAGCCCAGCCGATCAGCATGAAGCCGACGCTGGCGGCGAGCACCAGTCCACGGCTCATGAACAGATAACCCTTGAGCCGCGCCAGACGCTTCTTGGAAAGATAGTCCGCGACGAAGCGCAGGCTCGCGCGGTTGAAGCCGATCGCGCCGAGCACGCCGAGCACCGTCACCCAGACCCAGGCATAGGCGAAGACGCCGTATTCGAACAGGCCCATCCAATGGGCGAGGAGAACCTGAAGGCCGTACATGATCATGGCGCCGGCGATGCGCACCATGAGCACGGAACCGGCCGCGCGCAGTACCGAGCCGAGATGCGTGGTGTCGCCACCGCCCACCATCCCGCCGACGGCGTTCCTGACCTTGAGGCTAAGCGTGACCGGCGACATGACGCGGCAAATTCGAACTCGGCATGGGGGATGAACGGTATCCCGGGGAGCGGACGCGTCTGCGTTGCGGAAGAGCTGTCACGGCGCGATTCCCGGAGTTTACGTTTTGTCAGGCGCGGGTCCGTACTATTCGTGAAAAGCCATAAGAACCGGTAAATCGCATGCTGCCATCGAAGGCAAAAATCTTTCGGGCGGCCCTGGATACGCTATACGCGACCGGGGCTTATCATCTGTTCGGACGCGGCGCGCGCGGGGTCGGCCTGATCTTCACGCTGCACCATGTTCGGCCCGATCCGGAGCCCGAGACCTTCGCGCCGAACCGCATTCTCGAGATCTCGCCGGAATTCCTCGACGCCACCCTCGCTCAGCTCCGCGACATGGGAATCGAACTCATCTCGCTCGACGAGATGGTCCAGCGCTTCAGGACCGGCAATTTCGCCGGCCACTTCGCCTGCTTCACGCTCGACGACGGCTATCGGGACAATCTCACCCACGCGCTTCCGATTTTCGAGCGCCACGACACACCCTTCGCGATCTATGTCACGACCGGTCTTGCGCAAGGCAAGGTCGACATGTGGTGGCTCACGCTCGAAAAGATCTTCCAGGACAATTCGGTCGTCGAATGGACGAACGGGCATGGTCTTCAGCGCCGGTCCCACCGCGACACCGGCGGAGAAGGAAGCCGCCTTCAACGAGATCTACTGGACGATTCGCGCCATGCCCTATGACGAGCATTACGGTTTCACTGCCGCGCTCGCCGCACAGTACGGGATCGACCTGCCCGAGATGTGCGTCTCGGACGCGTTGACCCGCGATCAGGTCGCGGAGATCTCGCGTCACCCGCTCTGCACGATCGGGGCGCACACGGTGGCGCACGCCGCGCTCTCGAAGCTCACCGAGCGCGAGATCGCCGACGATACCGAGCAATGCCTCGAAACGCTGACCGGGATCACCGGCAAAACGCCCAGGCACTTCGCCTATCCGTATGGCGATCCGGGCTCGGCGGCGGCGCGCGAGTTCGCCATCATCGAACGTTTCGGCTTCGATTCGGCGGTGACCACCCGCAAGGGCGTGCTGTTCCGCGAACATCGCGACCACCTGCTCGCCTTGCCGAGGGTTTCGCTCAACGGCGACTATCAGGAGTCGCGCTACGTGACGCTTTATGCGAGCGGCGCGCCCTTTGCGATCTGGAATCGGTTCCGGCGCCTCGACGTGAGTTAGCGTCTTTTGCCGCACCTTATGCGCGCATTAATCAAATCTAAACGCAAGACGAATTGACTGAGGTCAACTTGCCCCCACCATCCGGGGTGCAGGATCAATGGCATAAGCCAGTGGCAGCACCGATGAAAACCGACGAATTCACTTCTGAATTGGATCGGCTGGACGCCCTCCTCAAATGGTGGGGCGCGCCGACGGCGGATCGCAGGAACATCCCGCAGGCCCATCTTGCCCGCTTCGATGCGATCGTCTCCGAGCTGGAGCGCGCGGTGGCCGAAATAAGCCGCAATCAGGAACGGGCGCTCAACCAGTCGAAAGACCTGCTCGTCAAATCGATCCCGCTGTTCGTGAACGGACGGGATCTGAACGAGGTCATGTCGGCCCAATCGAAGATCCTGCTTTCGCTCTTCGATTCGGCGTCGACTCAGGTGAAGAGCTGGGTTTATTTCGCCGAAAAGATCCGTAACGCCCAGCTTGCCCTCGCGGCAGCGGGAATGGAAACCGACGCGGAAATAGTGGCAAGCGCGAAAACGGCCTCACCGGAACCGGCCCGCACGGGATCAGCGAACTCCGCGTCGGGCAAAGAAAAACCCGCGCCGCATCGGCGCAAGGCCGCCAACGCCGACTAGTCGCCGCGGATCAAGGCTTCAGGACGTAAGTGCCCGGCGCGTCGTCCAGCGGCGTGTAGCCGCGGGCGGCATTGCCCATCTGCGGCGGCTTGACCTTGCCGGCCGACTGAGCATCGAGCCAGGAAGCCCAGGCGGGCCACCAGCTTCCATCATGCAAGGCCGCCTCTTGCAGCCAGCGATCGGGATCGTAATAGGAATCGGTCGAGCTCCGCGACAGGATGCGGAAGTGGCGATGGGCGTGGCCGGGCTCGCTGACGATGCCGGCATTGTGCCCGCCGCTGGTGAGCACGAAAGTCACGTCCGTGTCGGTCAGGAGATGGATCTTGTAGACCGAATGCCAGGGCGCGACGTGGTCCGTTTCCGTACCGACCGCGAAGACCGGAACCCGGATGTCGGAGATGGCGATCGGCCGCCCGTCCACCTTGTAGCGTCCCTCGGCGAGATCGTTGTCGAGGAACAGGTGGCGCAGATATTCCGAATGCATGCGATAGGGCAGACGCGTTCCGTCGGCGTTCCACGCCATCAGGTCGATCATCTCCTCGCGCTCGCCCATCAGATATTGCTTGAGCACGCGCGACCAGATGAGGTCGTTTGAGCGCAGCAACTGGAAGCTCGCCGACATCTGATGAGGGTCGAGAAAGCCCCGCTGCCACATCACGTCCTCGAGGAACGAAAGCTGGCTTTCGTTGACGAACAGCGTCAGTTCACCCGCCTCCGTGAAATCGGTCTGGGCGGCGAGCAGCGTCATGCTTTTCAGGCGGTCCTTGCGGTCGCGCGCTTCCGCGGCGGTGGCGATCGACAGCAGAGTCCCGCCGAGGCAATAGCCCAGGGCATTCACCTTGCGGTCGGGGACGATGGCCTCGATCGCGTCCAGCGCGGCCTCGACGCCGAGCCTGCGGTAATCTTCCATGCCGAGATCGCGTTCCTCGGCGCCCGGATTGAGCCAGGAGATCATGAAGACGGTATGGCCGGTCTCCACGAGATAGCGAACCAGCGAATTCTCCGGCGATAGATCGAGAATGTAATATTTCATGATCCAGGCCGGAACGATCAGGATCGGCTCCGCCTGCACCTCGTCGGTCTGGGGCGAATACTGGATCAGCTCGATCAGCCGGTTGCGGAACACCACCTTGCCGGGCGTCGCGGCGAGATCGCGTCCGACCTTGAACTTGTCCGCGCCGACGGGCTTGCGGCCCGCGATCTGACGTTCCCAATCCTCGATGAAATTGAGCGCGCCGCGCTGCAGGTTCGCTCCGCCCTCCGCGATGGTGCGATTGAGCAGTACGGGATTGGTCCACAGGAAATTGGTCGGCGCGAAGATATCGAGAATCTGACGCGTCACGAAATCGACGATGTGCTCGTTCTCGGCCGAGACGCCCCGCACCCCGGTCGTGGCGTTGTGCCACCATTGCTGGGTGAGCAGAAAGCTCTGATAGATCAGATTATAGGGTGCCTGCTGCCATTCCGGATCGTCGAACCGGCGGTCCTGCGCCAAAGGCTCGATGCAGGCTTCGCAATCGGACTGCGCCGCCGCCCGTGAGGCGTGCACCGCGAGGCGCAGAGATTTCCGCACCGCCTTGCGGACGAGCTCGATCTCCTTGCCCGGCGAGCTGATCAGGTGCAGCCACCAGTCCGTGAAGGCGAGCGCCAGCGCCGCCGGCGATATGCCGAGCGTGCCCTTGGCGATCGTCGCATGGAAGAAGCGGTTGAGATCGTCGAGCGGTACAGGATCCTTGCCGGTAGTCTCGGACAAGGTTTCCGAGAACCGCATCATGGCGTCGACCGGATTGAACAGCGGGCCGAGCGCATGGCCGGCCGTTTTATCCAGCGACGTGTTTTGCGGGACGACTGCGGGGGTAAACGGCACCACATTGGTCGCCGCGACCCGATCTCCCGCTTTCGACGTCTTGCCGGACTTCCTGTTGCGCGCCGGCTTCGCAGCCCTTGTCTGACTCACGGGAAGCCGCGCTACGCCGTCTTGTCGAGAATCTCGGCGCTCTCGCTGACGGTGTCCTGACCCATCTTCATGAGCTGGCCGGTCTCGTCGCCGTAGTCGACCAGGGTCCGGTTCAGGAACTTCGCGTTGAGATTGAGATAGTCGGTGGGACCGGAGCAGGTTTGCAGCTCCTTCAGGTGCTCGGCATAGGCCTGCATGCGGCGGCCCCAGAACCGGAAGGTCTCCTCGGCCATTTTCTCGGCCGCCTGCATCGCCGTGCGTTGCTGATCGGTTAAGGTCTCGGTCATCGATTCAAACACCGCGTTCATAGCGCCTAGATCCGCTGTGGGCAGCAGCTCGGCAGCCTTCCCGCTCGCGCGCGTCTTGGCCATGGAACATCTCCTGGAATCGTTGGGGGAAAATTTCAGGTCTCACGCTACAGGACTCTATGTGCGTCCAGTTTGATCAGGATCAAGGGTCCTGGCGGTGAAATTCCCCGGATTTCTCTGGTTTCCGGCCCGGCCGGTCAAGACGGTCCGGGGTGGTCCAAAATGTCGCGGACACGCCTCGCCAGTTCCTCGTTGCGATAGGGCTTGGATAAAAGTTCCGCGCCTTCGGGAAGCCGCTCGGTGAAAACCGCGGCGCGCTCGGTATAGCCCGAGGTGAACAGGACCTTGAGATCCGGCCGGTGCGCGCGCGCAAGCCCCGCGAGCTGGCTGCCGTTAAAGCCGCCGGGCATGATTACGTCGGTGAACAGGAGATCGATGTGATCGGGTCCGCCGAGAATGTCGAGCGCGGCCGGCCCATCGCAGGCGCTAAGGACTCCATAGCCGATCGCCTTGAGCTGATCGGCGACGGCTTCCCGCACCATCTCGTCGTCCTCGACCACGAGGATAACCTCACCTTTTCCCTTGGCCGCGCCGGCGGTTCCTTCCTTCGCGGCCGCGGACTCGCGCTCGCCGCCCGCCGTCGGAACGAACAGCTTGACGGTCGTGCCGACGCCGACCTCGGAATAGATTCTGACCGAGCCGCCCAGCTGCTTCATCAGGCCGTAGACCATGGAAAGGCCGAGCCCCGTGCCCTTGCCGGGCTCCTTGGTGGTGAAGAAGGGCTCGAAGGCCTCGCGGATAACCTCCACCGGCATGCCGGTCCCGGTGTCGGAGACCGCGACCTGCACGTAGAGATCGGGCTTCAGCTCGGCCATGCCGATATCGTCGCCGCTTTCCACGCGAAGGAGCCCTGTCTCGATCATCAGACGCCCGCCGCCCGGCATGGCGTCTCGTGCGTTGACGCAGAGATTGAGGATCGCCGATTCGAGCTGACTGTCATCGCACATCGCGAGGGGCAATTCCGACGCGAGCGCGGTTTTCAGTTCGATATCCTCGCCGAGCGTCCGACGGCTCATGATCTCGAGCTGGCTAACCAGCCGGTTGACGTCGACCGGCGCGAGCTTGAGCGGCTGGCGGCGGGCGAAGGCCAGCAGGCGGCGGATCAGCGTCGCCCCGCGCTCGGTGGCCTGGCGGATGCCTGTCGCGTGCTTGCGCAGCGGCGACGTTTCATCGAGCAACTCCTCGAGGAGCTCGGCCCGACCGAGGACGATCTGAAGAATATTGTTGAAGTCGTGGGCGATCCCGCCGGTGAGCTGGCCGAGACTTTCCATCTTCTGCGCCTGGGCAAGTTGATTTTCCATCCGCCGCCGGTCGGTGACGTCGCGAACGCTGGCGAGATAGGCGGGCTTGCCGTCCCACTCCATCGCGGCGACGCGCATCTCCGCCTGGCGCAGCTCGGTCCCCTTGACGATCTCGATCGGCGCCGGCTCGCCCTCGTCGATCGCGCAGAGCAGCTCGGCGACGATCTCGGAACAATCCGCGCCGAGGAGTTCCCGCGCCGCCTCGTTGACATAGCGCACGGTGCCTTCGACATCGGCGACCACCACCGCGTCCGGATTGGCGTCGAGCACCCGTTCGACCTGACGGTTCGATTCCTGGGCGCGTAGCCGCTCCAGCGAATAGAGCAGGCTTCGGGCGAGAAGCCGGCCCGACGATTCATTCTTGCCAATGAAGTCGGAGCTGACCATGCCGTCGAGGGTTTCGCCTTCCGCGCCGGGCCGGTCGGCTCCCGAGAGCACCACGACCGGCACGTCCGGATCGACGGCACGCACCCGGTTCAGCGTTTCCATGCCGGTCGAATCGGGCAGGTTCAAGTCCAGCACCACGGCATGAACAGGTTCGCTCTGCAGC
This sequence comes from uncultured Alphaproteobacteria bacterium, assembly GCA_963822835.1. Taxonomy (GTDB): domain Bacteria; phylum Pseudomonadota; class Alphaproteobacteria; order CAVTAV01; family CAVTAV01; genus CAVTAV01. The sequence goes on from CAWGIZ010000002.1 coordinate 20,860, forward strand.
ACCTCGAGCGCTTCCGCCAGCCGGCTGGCGACCATCAGGCGGTAACGATAGCCCGGTACTTCCGCCAGAAGCTCGGAGGTCAGCTCCGCATCGGCCGGATTGTCCTCGACCAGGAGCAGGACCGGCTCGGCGGCACTCTGAGCCCTGCCGGCGCCCGCAGTCGGCCCGTCGGCGGCATCCGCGCGCAAGCGATCACCGATCGGCATTGCCGGGCAACTTCGCGGTGTAGAACCAGAACCCGTTCAGGCAGCGCATCGTGTCGACGAAGCCCTCGAAGTCGACGGGTTTGGAGATATAGCAATTGGCACCGAGCTCGTAGCTCTGAAGGATATCCCGCTCGTCCTCCGATGAACTGAGGATGACGACAGGAATCCGCCGCAGAGAGTCGGACGTCTTCATTTCCGCCAGCACCTCCCGGCCGCCCTTTCGCGGCAGGTTGAGATCGAGCAGCACGAGATCCGGTTCCGCAACGTCCTTGAAACGCTCCCGCTTGTGCAGAAAGTCGATCGCGTCGACGCCGTCGAGAACGACCGAAAGATCGACCTCCTGCTGATTGATCTCGAAGGCCTCGCGTGTCAGATCCGCGTCCGCGGGATTGTCTTCCACCAACAGGATTGAAAAAGCACTCATGTCGCCGTTCCCTCCTCACCCGCTCCACCGCCGGGTATCGTGAAATAGAAAGTCGTGCCCTCGCCGGGCGTCGAGTTCGAACCACACCGTGCCGCCATGGCGTTCGATGATCTTCTTGACGATCGCGAGACCGATGCCGCTGCCCTCATACCGTCCGCGCTCGTGCAGGCGCTGGAACATCTGGAAGATGCGCGTCGAATATTGCTTGTCGATGCCGATGCCGTTGTCGGCGACGCTGAACGTCCAGACTCCGTTCTCGAGCACGGCACCGACCCGAACCGTCGGTGCGCGGTCGGCCTGGAACTTGATCGCGTTGCCGATCAGATTCTGGAACACCATGCCGAGCTGCGATTCATCCCCCATGATGGTAGGCATCTCGCCGCAGGTGACCTCCGCGCCCTTTTCCCTGATGACCGTGCGCAGCCCGCCGAGGACCTTCTGGATGAGCGCGCCGGTATCGATCGGCTGGAGGGGCTTGGCGCGTGTGCCGACGCGGGAGAAATCCAGCAGATCGGAGATCAGCTGCTGCATCCGCTTCGCGCCCTCGACCGCGTAATTGATGTATTTGTCAGCGCGCTCGTCGAGCTGGCCCCGGTAGCGTTCGGCGAGCAACGAGGTATAGCTCGCGACCATGCGCAGGGGCTCCTGCAGATCGTGGGACGCAACATAGGCGAACTGCTCGAGATCAGCGTTGGATCTTTCGAGTTCGGCCTTCTGACGCTCGAGAGCCAGCTGCGCCTGCTTGCGTTCGCTGATGTCGACGACGCTGGCGAGGATGAGGCGGTCTTTCCGGCGCGGGATCGGGTTGAGCCCGATTTCGATCGGGAATTCGGTGCCGTCCTTCCGACGGGCGAAGAGTTCGCGTCCCGCGCCCATCGCCCGCGGCATCGGATCGGCCGAAAATCCCCGCCGGAAGCCGGCATGGCCGGCCCGGAAGCGCTCGGGCACGAGGACGTCGATCGATTGGCCGAAAAGCTCGTTCTTGCTATAGCCGAACATGCGCTCGACTTCCGCGTTGACCAGCACGATGGCCCCGTCGGCACCGACCATGACCATGCCCGTCGGGCTCGACTCCACGGCGAGACGGAACCGCCGTTCGGCCTGGCGCTGTTCTGAAATGTCGCGCGTGATAATCGATACGCCCAGCGGCTCGCCCGAGCTCGCGCGCACCAACGACGGCGTGATCGAAACCTCGACGGTCTCGCCCGATTTCTTCAGCCGCGTCGTCTCGACGCTTCCGGTCATCTCGCCCCGGCGGACCTTGGTCATATAGTCGCGTTGCTCGCCCCGCAGCTCCTCGGGCACGAGCATCCGCGCATGCCGGCCGACGGCCTCCTCCTCGGTATAGCCATAGAGCCGCTCGGCGCCCGGATTCCAGGATGTGATCAGACCGTCCAGCGAGTTCGTGAAGATGGCGTCATAGGAGGATTGCAGCGCCGCTCGATACAGCCGTTCCTGCGCCACGTAATTCTCGACCGCACGCGCGAGCACGCCGACCTCGCCGGCCGCCGTGACCGGAAGCTCGGCGGGCTGCTGCTGACGCAGCGCCGCGATGCCGCGGATCATCTGCTCCAGCGGATTGGTCAGTGAGCGGGCGACGAGGATCGCGGCGAGTGCGGCGAGGAAGATGCCGGCAAGAGTTCGTCGAGATCGCCGACATGCGAAGCGATTCGAGCGGCGCGGCGAGAACCCGCAGCGGCAAGCAGCTCGAACACCGTGACGGCCGGGCCGCCCGCCAGCCGGACCGTCGCCTCCGCCACGCCGACGCCGGAGTGGCCGGGATCCCGCACGATGCGGGACAGACTTTCGCCAGGCTGCACAAGCGGTGGCAGGCGCGGCATCTCATCCTGAACGCGATGCGGCAGACCGAACTCGAAGCCGAATTCGCGCGAATGGTCAGGATGAACCAGAAAATCGCCGTCCGCGTTGACCATGTAAATCTGGCCACGGTCCCGAGCCTGGGTTCTCAGATGATTCAGGGTCGGTTGCATCGCGACATTGATGACAAGAATGCCGAACAGGTGGCCGGCATCGTCATAAACCGGCGTTGCCGATCGCAGCACGGGCGTGCGTGGAATCTGCACGACGCCGTGCTCCCGATTGAGATTGAGCGGCGAGATGTAGACGCTGCCGGCCGGGAGATCGACGGTTCCCCGGAAATAGCTTGTATCGCCCTTCTGCTGCAGCTTCGCGTCCGGCACGACTCTGACGTCCCCGCCGGCCTGGCTCCGTTCGACGCGGACGATTTCCCGTCCGCCGTCGGCGACTCCGATCATGCGCATCTGCAGATAGTCGTTCTTGGCTTTTAGCGTCGCTACCATCTGGTCGGCGAGGCGTCGCCGCCAATCGTCGAGCCGGATACCGGTCGTGGGATCGACGCCTTTGGAGCCGATGGGACCGCCCGCTTCCGAGGCCCGGACGATGCCTTCAACAGCGCTGGCTCCGCGCAGGGCGACGATGTCCTCGCGCATGTCGCGCACCGAAGCGTCGAGATACATTGCCATGGCCCGCACGTCGGATTCGAGTCGCCCGGTTTCCGATTTTAGCAGGGCGTCTTCGAGATTGTTGTAGGCGGCGAAGCCAAGGCCCGCGCCGGTCGCCACCACGAGTGCGACCATGGCGGCGAACAGCCGGGTCTTGAGTGGCGCATTCGAAAGCAGCACGGTGCGCACCGCGTGGCGCCAGGCGGCCTTCAGCCGGCCTGTGAGGGATTGATTTTCGGCGGGTGGCGCGGAGGATTGCAGGTCGGGGTTGTCGCGATCGTTCGGCGCTGTGGTCGCTCCATCGTCGCGGCCGGAGAGTGGTTTCCCGGTTATGGCGCGAGCCCGACCTGTGAAGCTACCCTTCATGACGGCTCACGGCTCCTCCCGTCAGCACAGAAGTTCCGTGCTGCGCAGATGATCCGAGCGCTCGGAGCCCTTGTACCAGCGCCGGACCAGCTCGGCGAAAGCCTCCGGTGGCGTCGGGCGGCCGAAATAATAGCCTTGCACGAGATGGCATCCGACGCTGCGGAGATAACGCAGGCTGCCTGCGGTTTCGACGCCCTCCGCGCAGACCGTGAGCTCTAGATTGCGGGCGAGATCGACGATCGCGCGCACGATGATCTGGGCGTCGTGATTGGTCTCGATCTCGGTGATGAAAGAACGGTCGATCTTCAGTTCCGAGAACGGCATCTGATGAAGCTGGATGAGCGAGGAATGCCCCGTGCCGAAATCGTCGAGTGCCAGGCCGAAGCCCTTCAGGCGGAACCGCGTCAGGATTTCGGCGGCGTCCACATAGTCGCTGATTGCGACATTCTCGGTCATCTCAAGGCAGAGTTGTCCCGGATCGAGTTGCGCGTCCGCCATCATCACGGCCAGCTGGTCCGGCAGATGCCGGTCGGTCAGAAGATTCGGCGGCATGTTCACCGACACGACGACGTCGAGGCCCTCGTTCTTCCAGTCGCGCAACTGGCCGATCGCCATCCTGATGACACTGTCGGTCAGCGGCTTCATGAAATCGTTGGCTTCGGCGACGGGCAGGATCCGGTCGGGCATGATCAGTCCATAGTCCGCATGCCGCCAGCGCAGCAGCGCTTCGGCGCCGGTCACGCTCATCGATTGATCGTGACCGAGCTGCACCTTGGGCTGGTAGAACAGGGTCAGCTTGTCGTGCTCGATCGCGTGCGCCAGCTCGTCTTCGCCGGGCAGGATCTCCTGGCGGCGACCGGTGTCGAGCAGCTCGCGCACCTCGCGGACCGAGAACGGCTTGGTCAGGTAGCCGAGAACGTTCAGGCCTTGATTGACCGCGACGCGGATCGCGGAGGCGAGGATCTTGTGGTTGACACCGCTCATCATGACGATCTTGGCGTCACATTTGCCGGCGCCGATATTGCGCACGATCTCGATACCGTCGACATCGGGCAACATCAGATCGATGAAAATCAGGTTGGGGCTGACGGTCTCGAGGATCTCACGCGCTTCGTCATAGCTCGTCGCGCTGAAGGCGCGATATCCATAGGCCTCGGCGACATCGGAGATGAGGTCGCAGATCGGCCGCTCGTCATCAATTATAAGTAACTGATCCCCGCTAGACTGCCCGCCCGGCTGATCCATGATCGTATCCCGCATATCCGCCCCACGTCCGCTGCATTCCGGGGACGCGTCAAAGCTTTGGAGGCTAGCTTATGCTTGCTAGAAATGTGCCTCACCTCCGACGATTTTCTGACCTAATTCCTTAATATTGTCTCAAGACTGACGTTTGAAACCCCTTCAACAAAGCTAGTACATTCATGGCGGCCATTCGAGATAATTTCATCCCCGGCGGAAAAGGCGGCTTTCGTGCCGCCGGCCCGTCCCTTTATCGTCACATTCACGGTGCGGCGACGCGTCCGATCGCGCTAAGATCCGTGCGGACGTTCGAGGAGATGAGACCGGCCTTCGTCATCGGCGCGTGTGGCTCAGGGGGCGCGCGCGGCTCAGGATCTCGGAGACCACGAGCGTCGAGAAGCGTCCACAAGGGGGTGAGGGGCAAGACATGGTTCGCGGGGAAATCGACAGGCGGCGACGGGAACGCCGGGCTTTTCTCAAATATCTTGCCGCCAGTCCAATTCTGGCCTCTTCCGCGGTCGGGGCGTTCGCCGCCGAGTTCGGTCAGGACGATGCCGATCCCCTGCGCCACAAGGCCGTTCGGGACTATGTGATCAAGTCGGCCAGGGACGCGCTCAACGTCTTCGACTTCGAGGCCGCCGCGCGCGACGCCTTGCCACCCGCCCATTGGGGCTATCTCTCGTCGGGCGTCGTGGACGAGGTGACGCTTCATCGCAATCAGGCGGCATTCCGGGAGTTCGGTATCCGGCCTCGCCGCCTGGCCGATGTCCAGACCGTCGATACGGCGATCGAGCTTTTTGGAAGCAAAATGTCCTCGCCTATCCTGCTCTGCCCGGTCGGCGGCCAGCGGGCGTTTTATCCAGAGGGCGAGCTTGCGGTCGCACGCGCCGCGAAGAGCCGCGCCGCGACCATGATCCTGTCGACGGCGAGCAATACGAGCATCGAGGATATCAACGCGGCGCTCGATCATCCCGCGTGGTACCAGCTTTATGTCACCGGCGGCTGGAACAACGGAATCGCGACCGCGAAACGCGCCGAGACGGCCGGCAGCACCGTCATCGTACTGACCGTCGACATCCTTGCCGGCCGGGATCTGGAATGGCAGGCGCGTCTCGCGAAGCTCGACGACCGCGACTGCGCGGCCTGCCACGGCGACAAGGGACTGATGAACCTGGACCATTTCCCGATGTTCCAGGGACTGGCCACGGGCGAGGCCGCAGGGCCCAAATGGGTCGACTGGGAATTCGTCAAACGCCTGCGCGACGCGGTGAAAGGCAAGCTGCTGATCAAGGGCATCATGACGGCGGAGGACGCCGACCTCTGCATCCGTTATGGCGCCGACGGCATCATCGTCTCCAATCACGGCGGCCGGGCGGACGAAAGCGGCATCGCAACCATCGAAGTCCTCGCCGAGATCGTTTCGGCGGTGAAAGGAAAGATCCCGGTCCTTATCGACGGCGGCTTCCGGCGCGGCGGCGACGTGTTCAAGGCGTTGGCGCTCGGCGCGAAGGCCATCGGCATCGGCCGGCCCTATGTCTGGGGCCTGTCCTCCTTCGGGCAGGAAGGCGTCGAGACGGTGATCGACCTGCTGCGCAAGGAATTCCTCCTCACCATGCGGCAGGCGGGCATGCCCGCGGTCGCGAATATCGGCACAAAATCGATCCGCACCATGACGCCCGGTCTGTAACGGCCAAAAAGACGAAGTAAAACGGGTGGATCCGGCGGCCCGATACTTGCGCGCAACAATTATGGTTAACCCTGTGTTAACTATAATTCGGCACAATATAGTCTAAATGCTGTCGAACCTTCGCCAGAGTTCCGGCGTTTCATTTCCATCACTCCAAGGATCCAACGGCCCCACATTTGGTGGCACATCGCCACAGGGCCTTCGCAGGACCGGTCTCGAAGACACAGGAGGTGGCAATGCATACCAAGCTCTTCGTCGCGACGATTTTCGGAAGCCTGCTGACCGCTGGTGCCTGCCTCGCCGGAGACGTGTCGCCCGGCAACACATCCGATGTCGTGGATGCGGCGATCGTCCGGGGTCAGCCGGTGGGCTTCGCCGAGGCCCGCGCCTCGCTCGACGCCGCGATCGAAACCGAGACACACGCAACCAAGGAACTGCAGGCGGCCGTCAGCGATAAGGACAGCGCCCAGATCGCCCTCGCCGATGCCGAGGAACATCTCGACGATCTTGTCGCCATCCTCGACGGCGGCGCGCTCGCCAAGCCGCTCCGCGCGCGCCTCGAACGCGAGGCCGCAGCCTTGCAGGACACGATCGACACCAAGCTCTTCACGCGTCTCGACGCGGCGCGGGACCGGGTGATGAACGCCAAGCAGGATCTGCGCGCGGCGCAGTCGGTCAAGCAGGCCGCGATCGAGCAGGTCCGGCTCGTTCCGGCTCCCGCCGCCGATCATCTCACCTATAGCGCGAGATACGATTCTTCGCCTCTCTCCGGCCGGGCAAGCCTCTTCGAATAGGCCGAACCTGCGGCGCAAGCGCGCGGTTGCGGACGGCCCGCCGCCGTGCCATGGTGACGTTGCTTGAACAACAACGGCGGCAATCGCCGGAAGGGGGTAACGTGACCATCGATCGCAGATCATTTCTTGGCGGTGTCGGCGCAGCGGGCGTCGCGGGAGCGGCCGGAGCCATGGGGCTTGCCGGCGCGAGCGGCAATGCCTCGGGCGCGACCGGCGCCGAAGGCCAGACCCAGGGACCACCGGCAAAATCCACCGCGAAGGTGATCGACGTTCACACCCATATGTATTCGCCCGGCTGGATGAAGCAGGTCGACGCGGCGAAGGACCCGAATTTCCATCTCGGGCCGAGCAAGAATCGCGAGCTTGTCTATCGCGGCGAGTTCATCGGCGCGATCATCCCGGCGATGCTCGATTACGATATCCGCCTCAAGGCGATGGACGAGGCCGGCGTCGACATCGCGCTCGTCAGCCTCACCGCGCCGAACGTCTATTGGGGCAACAAGCAGCAGAGTGTCGGCGCGGCGCGGGCGATCAACGACGACTATCGGGACGCCGAGAAGAAATATGACGGCCGCATCCGCTGGTTCGCTTCCCTGCCCTGGCAATATGCCGACGACGCCATCGAGGAGGCCAAGCGCGCCAAGAAGAACGGCGCGATCGGCATTTGCATGCTGACCAATATTCTCGGCCATGCCCTGACCGAGGAGCAGTACAAGCCGATCTGGCGCGAAGTCGAAGCGCTCGGATTGCCGGTCTTCGTGCACCCGACGCTACCCTTCGTCGACGGCATGGGGCTCAAGGGCTATGGCCTCGGCAACACGATCGGCTTCACCACCGATACGAGCCTGTGCTTCGCCCGCATGATCTATGACGGCTTCCTCGACGAGTTCCCGCATCTGAACCTGATCGCCTGCCATGGCGGCGGCGAGATTCCCTATCTCGTGGCCCGGTTCGACCGGATGTGGGAGAAGAGCCGGGGGCCGCGCAAGATCGAGCAGCCTCCCAGCACCTATCTGAGCCGCCTCTGGTACGATTCGATCGTATATGATCAGAAGACCCTGAACTTCCTGGTCGAAACCGTCGGCGCCGACCGTGTGTTGTACGGCTCGGACTATCCGTTCTCGATCGGCGACATGAAGGGCGTTCGCGAGCGCGTCGATGCACTGGCGCCGGGCGCGCGCGACATGATCCGAAGCGGCAACGCCATGAGGCTGTTCGACCTCTAGAACCGGACGGCCTCGAACCTTTGGGGGGATAAGGTTCGATGGAGAAATCGATCGGCATCATCGGCGCCGGTACGTCCGGGCTGCATCTCGGGCTGTATCTGCGTCAGCATGGCGTCGATGCCACGATCATCACCGACAAGACGCCGGACCAGGTGCGCGAGATGCGGCTGCCGAATACGGTCGCCCATCATCACATCACTGTCGCGCGCGAGACCGCGCTCGGCGTCAATCACTGGCCGACGAACGGCTTCGGCAACGCCGGCCATCAGCACTATTTCGGCCTGCCCGAGCCGCTCGATTTCCCGGGCTATTTCACTGCGCCGAGCCGGGCGGTCGACTACCGGATCTATCTTCCCGCCCTGATGCAGGATTTCGAGGCGCGCGGCGGCAAGATCGAATACCGCCAGATCGAGCGCGACGAGATTCCGGCGCTTGCCAAGCGCTTCGATCTCATTGCCGTCGGCGTCGGACGCGGGGCGTTCGGCGACATGTTCGCCCGCCGCCCGGAACATTCGCCTCACGACCGGCCGCAACAATTCCTGTCGGCCGGACTCTATACCGGCGTCCGTCCGACGGAGCCGGCCATGATCACCTTCTCGGTTTCGCCCGGCCAGGGCGAGCTCATCCTGATCCCCATGCTGAGCTTCTCGGGCCTGAACCATGTGCTGCTGTTCGAGAACATCCCCGGCAGCGATCTGGAGGTGCTCGCGCGCATCAAATATGACGAGGATCGCCGCGCCTTTCTCGATACCGTTCTGGCCAGGCTGGAGAAGCATCATCCGACGGTCTACGAGCGTGTCGATACCGCGCGCTTCGATCTCCAGACCCCCAAGGACATCTTGCAGGGCGGCGTGGTCCCCGTGGTGCGCGAATCGGCGGCGGATCTCGGCGACGGCAAGATCGCGGTTGCCATGGGCGACGCCCATTCGACGGTCGATCCCGTCATCGGACAGGGTGCGAACATCGCGTCCCATTCCGCGTGGTGCCTGGGAGAGGAAATCGTTGCGTCGGACGTATTCGACCACGCCTTCGTCAAACGCGTGGACGAGCGCCGCATGGAACGCGTGCTCGGTTGTCAGAACTGGACCAACACGATGCTGGCTCCGCCCACGCCGGGTCTCGGCATGCTGATCGGGGCGATGAGCCAGAATCAGGCTCTCTGCGACGAATTCACCGAGAACTTCAATTACCCCGAACGCCAATGGGCGCGGCTTGGCGACGATTGAAGCAACGGAAGCCTGGATCGCCGAGAAGAGCTGAGCGGTCAGCCCACGCCCATCATCCCGCCGACTGGACGATCACCTCGAGCAGGGCTTGACGCTTTTCTTCGCGGATCACCTTGAGCGCGCGCTGGATCGCGGCCGGGAGATCCTGGCCGTTCTCCACCCGCTCGGCATAGCCGCGGCTGGCTTCGGCGATCTTGCAGAAGTCGGGCGTCGGGCGGAGCGAGGTGACCGGCATCAGATTGGCCTTCGAGGCATAGCCCTTCGGGAAGATGTCGAGGGCCGAGCTCCGCACCGCGTTCCAGATGCCGTTGTTGAAGACGATCGTCAGGATCGGCAGCTTGAGCGCCTCGGCGATCTGATGGCAGGCCACCGGATTGGCGAACATGTAAGAGCCGTCGCCGATCGTTGCGCAGACGATACGATCGCGGTCGGCGAGCTGGACGCCAAGCGCTGCCGGCATGCCCCAGCCCAAACCACCCGCCACGCTGGCGTTGTAGAAGGTGCCGGGATTGGGCAGGTTCATGACGCCGGGCTCGACGCCGAGCTCCGAGAACATCACCGCGTCCGGACCGGCGGCCTCGGAAAGGCACTTGCTGACCCAGAGATGGGACATCGGCGAACCGGACCCCGCCGCCGCCTTCTCCATCATCGCCGCCCTGAGCTTGGCGTTCCGCGCCGCAACGGATTTAAACCGCGCCGCGACGGCGTCCTTCGCCTTGCCCTCGGCAAGCTCCGGCGCGAGCGCCGCGCCCAAGGCTTTGAGGGCGGTCTCGGCATCGCTCGCGATCGAGAGATCGGAGCGGAAGCCGCGAACCGGGAACCGCGAATGCAGCGGATCGGGACCGATCTGGATGACCTTGGCGTCGGGCCTCAGATGATGACGATGCGGCAGCCACGGGACCAGATGATCGATCACGATGATGAGGTCGGCGTCCGGGATATATTCGCCCGGATTGGCGCTGCCATGCATCGGGCTGTCGGTCGAGACCGCGTTGCGCGACGGCCACCAGCCGCATACCGGCACGCCGACGAGTTCGGCGAACTCGCGGAGCGCGTGGAAGCCACCGGCGTCGTCGCCGACCCGGTGCGCGATGATGACCGGATTCTTGGCCGCGAGGATCATCTCCGCCGCGGTCTCGACGTCCTTCGGGTGCGGGCCGAAGCGCGACGGCGCGAGCGCGGGCTTCGAATCCTCGGGCTCGAGGCAAGGCGCGCACAAGGCCTCGCGCGGCAGGCCGAGATAGACCGGTCCGCGCGGATAGGACATGGCGATGCCCATGGCGCGGTCGACGAGATCGGCGGTCTGTTCCGGCACGCGCAGCTCGAAATCCCATTTGACGGATTCGCGCACCATCGCGGCCTGATCGTGCATGTCCTGGCCCCAGTTGATGGGCGCCGTCCGGTGACCGAGATGGGAGGTCTCGCTCACCGGCGTACGGCCGGAGCAGATCAGCATCGGAATGTGATCCGCCGCGGCGTTGATCGTTCCCATCACCGCGTTCGCCAGGCCGACATTGGTATGCACCATCAATGCCTGCGGCCGGCCGGTCGCGAGGAAATAGCCATGCGCCATGGCGACGGCGGCCGTTTCGTGCGGCATGATCAACGGCTCGGGCAACGGCGTGCCGTCGACCTGGCCTTGCGCGAAGGCCTCGATGATCGGGGCGAAGTCGGTGCCCCCATTGGCGAAGAAATAATCCACGCCATGCGCCTTGAGGCGTTTGAGGAACACCCCGGCGGCGGTCGTCGTCGGGGCTTTGATGTCTGCCGGCTTATTCATGACGGTGGGCTTCCTTTCGTCTCAATCGATTTGCATCTCAATCGACAAGGGCCTGATAAACGAGGGTCTGCCATTTCTCTCCGAACGGGATGTCGCTCGGGAAATACTGGGTCAGGACCAGGGCGACCATATCCTCTTTCGGATCCATGATCACGTAGGTCGAGGCCGCGCCGGACCAGCCGAACTGGCCGACCGAGCCGATATTGCCCGCCTTGGCGAGATCGGTCAGCACCGAAACGCCGAGACCGAAGCCCGTGCCCGGCGCGCCCGGCCCGACATCGATATTGGGGACGCCGTCAGGCAGGTTGTTGGTGCGCATCAGCTCGACCGTCTTGGGCCCGAGAATGCGCGTGCCGTTCAACTCGCCGCCATTCACCAGCATCTGGGCGAATTTCGCGTAGTCGACCGCGTCGGCCGAGAGGCTCAAGCCGCCGAAGGCGTTGCCGGTATAGCGGGCATAGCTGCCGAAGCCCTGATCGCCGGGGCCCATGGACCCGTCGGCATTCTCGACGATGGTCAGACCCTTCGGGCCCGGTGCGTAATTCACGGCATAGCGGCCGACATATTTCTTCGGAATGCCGAATACGGCGTCCTTCATGCCGAGCGGATCGAAGATCGTCTTCTGCACGTAGTCGCCGAATTTCTCGCCGGAGAAATATTCGACCAGATAGGCCTGAATGTCGGCCGAAACGCTGTACATCCACTTCGTGCCCGGCTGATAGAGAAGCGGCACCGTGCCGAGCTTCTCGATCATGTCCTTCAGGTCTTTCATGGTGGCGAAGTTGATCCCGGCCTTCTGATAGGCCTTGTCGACAGGCGTATTGCCGAACCCGTAGATAAAGCCGCCGGTGTGGCGGAAGATGTCCTGAATGGTCGGCGGACGCTTCATATCCTCGAGCTTCATCGAGCCGTCGGGATTGGTGCCGGCATAGACCTTCAGGTTCTTGAACGCCGGGATGTATTTCTCGAGAGGGTCGGTGAGCTGGAACTTGCCCTGCTCGTAAAGCGTCAGCAGCGCGACCGCCGTGATCGGCTTGGTCATGGAATAGAGGCGCACCAGCGTGTCCTTATCCATCTTCCGCTTGGCCGCGATATCGGCGTAGCCGAATGATTTGAGATGCGCGATCTTGCCGTGCCGCGTGATGAGCACCGTGATGCCGGGTTTCTGCTTGGCGTCGACTTCGGCCTGCATCGCGGCGTCGAGGCGCGCCAATCGTTCGGCGGAAAATCCGACGAGCCGACGGATCAGCGGACGGCAGGTCGGCCGCCAATACGGAGGTTGTTGCCGAAACGGCCGATGCCATGGCGAGCGCCAGCAAAATCGCGGTCAATGGTTTCTGGATGCGGCGGCCAAAGGCGCGTGGTTCTTTCGTCACGGATACTCCTTTATATTTTTTTGGTTTTTGAAGCGGGGCGATCTTAACGGCGCGCCTGCCTCGGGCCTAGCCCAAAGTGCCGTACCGCAAGTTCAAAACGCGGTGACCTTGGGCCCCGGTGGGTTCCGGTCGTCTCAATCGACGAGCGCCTGATAGACAAGGGTCTGCCACTTGCCCGCGAAATCGAAATCCGTGGGCATGTACTGGGTCAGCACGATGGCGACCATGTCCTCCTTGGGATCCATGATCACCCAGGTCGACGCCGCGCCGGCCCAGCCAAACTGGCCGACCGAGCCGATATTGCCCGACGCCGCCTCGTCGACCAGCACGGATACGCCGAGACCGAAACCGGTGCCGCCCGCGCCGGGGCTGCCGCCGATCGTGCCGACGTCCGGCGGCAGGTTGTTGGTGCGCATCAGCTCGACCGTCTTGGGCCCGAGAATGCGAGTGCCGTTGAGCTCGCCGCCATTCACCAGCATCTGGGCGAATTTCGCGTAGTCCTCGGCGTCGGCCGAGAGGCTAAGGCCCCCGAAGGCATTACCGGTGAACCGCGCATAGCTCATAGTCGAGGTGACGCCCGGCGGGATCGATCCGTCGGGGTTTTCGGTGCGCCGCAGTCCGCCGCCCGGTTTCGGCGCGTAATTGGCCGCATAGCGATGGACGTATTTCTTCGGAATCCCGAAGGTGGCGTCCTTCATGCCGAGAGGATCGAAGATCGTCTTCTGGACATAGTCGCCGAATTTCTGGCCCGAGAAATACTCGACCAGATAGGCCTGGATATCGGCCGAGACGCTATAAACCCAGCGCGTGCCCGGCTGATAGAGAAGCGGCACCGTGCCGAGCTTCTCCACCATGTCCTTCAGGTCCTTCATGGTACCGAAATTGATCCCGGCCTTCTGATAGGCCTTGGCCACCGGATCGTCGCCCATGCCATAGGAGAAACCGCCGGTGTGGCGGAAAATGTCCTGAATGGTCGGCGGCCGCTTCATGTCCTCGAGCTTCATCGAGCCGTCCGGATTCGTGCCGGCATAGACCTTCAGGTTCTTGAACGCCGGAATGTATTTCTCGAGAGGATCGGTGAGCTGGAACTTGCCCTGCTCATAGAGCGTCAGCAGCGCCACGGCCGTGATCGGCTTGGTCATGGAGTACATGCGCACCAAGGTGTCCGGCGTCATCTTCTGCTTGTTCTCGATATCCGCGAGCCCGAACGCCTTGAGATGGGCGATCTTGCCGTGCCGCGCGATCAGCACGACGATGCCGGACTTGTTGCCCTGATCGATCGTGGCCTGCATCGCGCTATCGAGCCGAGCGAGGCGATCCGCCGAAATGCCGACCTTCGCCGGATCCGTATCCGGCAGATCGGCCGCGCGCGCGATGGCGCTCGACAAAAGACCGCCGGCAAAAATACCGACGGCCAAAAGACCGAATGCAACGGAACGACGCAGATACCGACCGGAACGGGTGCGCATAGCCAATCTCCCCTGTTTGACGTCTCCCCGGCGGGGATCATAGACGCGGACGGCGCTTCGGAGCTAGGCCGGAGTTCCCGGGCGCGCCTCATGAATTCGTCATTCCGGACTTGATCTGGCCAGACTTGATCCGGAATCGATTTCGTCCGTTCTCGTCTGATTGGACATAGTCCCCCGGATCAGGTCCGGGGCGACGTGAGGGAGGTTACAGCGCGGCGACGTCGGCCTTGAGCTCGGCGATGAGGTCTTCGCTGTTCGGGAGATGGGGGCCCTCGACCTCGAGTATGGTTTCGAAGATGCGCTTCTTGAAGGCGAGTTTGTCGATGCCGCCGGCGGCCTCTTCAAGCGTCGCCGCGTCGTAGAGAATGTCGATCAGGCGCTCCGCCGCGTGAAGGCGGCCCCAGAGATAGTCGTTCTCGCGGTCCTTGCGCGACAGGAACGCGCCGAAATGCTTGAAGGTGATGCCCTTGAGGATGGTCTCGGCGCCGCCCTTGCGGATCGTCGTGCAATCGTCCGGGCTGAACCGGTCGACGCGGATTTCGTCATATTCCCCGAGATCGCGCCAGTTGGTGACCGAGAAGGTCAGCACGTCCCAATAGGAATATCCGAGATAGCTGGTCAGGACCTCGCGTTTCGCCTCGACCGGCCAGTCGAGCTCCGACAGGCGGCACAGGATGTCGTCGACCTTGCGGTTGACGGAATCGAGGTCGATGTCGTTGGCAAGCATGGTTTGCAGCGCGTCGACCCGCTCCATGTTCTTGGCGGCGAAGGAGTAGGCGTGTTCCTGGATGTCGCCGGTCGAGAGATCCGGCATGTCCTTGCGGAAGAGATCGCGGGCGCGGACAGCCGTCTCGCGCGAGACGATACCGACGTGATCGAAGGCGCGCAGGATTTCCAGGCTGTCATAGAGCTCGCCCTTCAAGGCATCCAGATCGTCGGCGCGGAGCCCCTGGAACTGCGGCTCGTGGATCCGGCCATAGAGATGGTTGAGGTTCTGGATCACGAAACGCAATCGGCGGCGGCGGAAATCGATATCGAAGGCTTCGAGAAAGCGCACCCAGGCGGGCAGCACCTCGTCGCGCGCGCCGGGCTTGGCGAGCCGGACCTTGCCCTCCTCGGGATAGATGCCCCGCATGCGCGCCCAGATGTCGATCACCTCGCGGATCATCACCGATTGCGGCGAGCCCTCGGAATAGCGGCAGAGCCCCGAGATCAGCCGGCAGGCATTGTCCTCCACGCTGGCGAGCTTGAGCCGGACATAGCCCTCATAGACGAAGCCCGCTTCCTCGGCCGCGCGCGTATTCGCCACGTCGCGCCAGCCGCGCAGGGTATCGCGCGAGATCTTGCGGCCGATCTTGTCGCGGGTGATCGACCGGACGAGCTCGGCGACATGCGGCCGGGCCGCGTCGACCACCGTCTTGCGGCGGCGGATCTGGGCGTTGACGGTGCTGATATCCGCGAGATCGTCATGCACCGGCTCGGAGCGCGGGATCTCCGAGATCGCCCCCTTGATGGTGGAGAAGAAGCCCGGCACCTCGCCGTCCGGCGGCGGTGCGATTTGTTCCGGATGCGGATCGATATAGATGAGCCGCCGGTCGACGTCGCGATAGGCGGCGCGGGTGCGGATCGCCTGGATCGCGGGCTCGAAGGGCTTGTTGTTGAGCACCGAGCCGTCGACGAAGCTCGTCATCATCGGGTTGAGCCCGACGAGGCGATAGAGCCGGAAATTGCTTTCGAGGAACTGCGTCTTATGGCGCCAGTTGCGGCCCCGCTTGGCCAGCATGCGGTCGACCTCGCCGATCTGGGCCGGCGGGAATGCGCCCGGATAGGACGAGGTGGCCCGCGCCGCGAAGGCCAGCGAGGGTACATGGTCGCGGTTGAAGTCCGAGCGCATCTCGCCCGACCGCCAGCGGCGGTAGAGGAAGCGCAGGATATGGCGGTGCTCGCGCTCGGCGACGATCGGCGGGTTATGGATCGGGATGTGATGGGTGTAGCCGTAGAAATCCGTCACCGTGACGAAGAGCTCCAAGGGCAGACCCGAAGGCACCAGCGAGGAATCCGGGGCCGCCGGCTCGCCCATTTCCTCGATCGCGTCGAACAGGATGCCGAGAAGCTTCTCGCCGTCGAAGGGCGGCTTGAACCAGCGCGAGCGGACGAACATGGAAAGCTTCGCCGCCGCTTCCTTCTCGATCTTGGAGGTGTGGCCGAAGCCGCCGCCCATCCAGTAAAAGAGCGGCCGGAGATAGAATTTGCTGAACCGGCCGGCCTTGCTCTCGGCGCTCAGCAGTTCCGTCACGTCGGCGTGCTTGAACCAGACGTCGCGCAGCGCGTCCATCTGCAGGTCATGGGCGAGCGCCCGGCCCAGAATGATGCCGTTGATGCCGCCCGCCGACGCCCCGGCGATCACGTCGATCAGCAGCCGGAGGTCGAGCTTCTTGCCGATTTCCTTGATGAGATCGAAATAGACCCGTTCGGTATCGGCGGTGCGGATCGCCGGGCCGGCGAGATCGGCGAAGCTCGCGCTCTGCCGTTCGGCGTAATCGGGACGCGAATGATAGATCTTGGAGGCGCGCACGGCCTTGAGGAACTCTTTCGAGATCCCGTGCATATAGACCGCAAGGGAAATGCCGCCGTAACAGACGAGCGCCAGCCGCAGCTCTTTTTCTTTCAAGACGCGTGTCCTTGGATGGCTTCCCCCCGCGGGAAAGAGCGTTCCCTCGAGAGTTAACCCTAACTCTATAAAAGATTTGTTGTCGAGGGAGGGGTGCCCGGCGGTTGACGGCGGGAGGCCGCCCGCGCGAGGGTGGCGCCATGACCGATTCCCCTATAAGCGACAACGACTTCATCGGCATGGCGCTGGAAAACCCGCTCAACCGCGCCATTCTGGAGCGGCTTCCCGCGCTCGGCCTCGCAGACGTCTGGCTGGTGGCCGGCTCGGTGTTCGAATCCGTCTGGAACCGGCGCTCCGGCCGGCCGGTGACCGAGAACATCAAGGATTACGACCTGTTCTATTTCGACGGGACCGATCTTTCCTGGGAGGCCGAGGACCGCGAGATCAAGCGCCTGCCGGAGGTCTTCGGCGAGCTTGCCGAGGTCATCGAGCTCAAGAACCAGGCGCGGGTCCATCTCTGGTATCCCGAGCGTTTCGGCGGGGATTATCCGCAATTGGCCTCGGCCAGGGACGGGATCGATCGCTTTCTCATCGCGGGCACCTGCATCGGGATCCGTCCCGTGCCCGGCGGTTACGAGCTTTACGCGCCTTACGGTATCGAGGATGCGGTGGAAGGCCTCTTGCGGCCGAATCCCAAGATCGGCCCGCCGGAGCTGTTCCGCGCCAAGGCGGAGCAATATCGTGCCCGCTGGCCATGGCTGAAGATCGCCGACGCTTAAGGGGCATCAGCGCGCCACGATGTCCACGCCGTCCTTCACCTGATCGCCGGGATGGAGGATGACGGTGTCGCCCTCCTTCAGGCCGCCGGTGACTTCCGCCTCCAGATCGTTGCGGTGGCCGATCATGACCTGGCGCAATTCGGCGCGCTTGTCGTGATCGACGAAAACCGCCCAGCCCTCGGCATCGCGGAACAGGGCCGCCACGGGAACCTTGAGCACGTCGTCCGCCGCCCAGGCGACGACGCGCACCTCGACCCGGAAATTGTCGCCGAGCGTCGACCATTCCTCGTAAGGATCGGTGATGTCGATCTTGACGTTGACGCGCTGCTCCTCGATGCCGAGCGCGGAGATCTTGGTGAAGCCCGAGGGCTCGATCAGGCGCAGCCGGCCGTTCAGCACCTTCGGCCCGCCCCAGTGATCGATATAGACATGGGCGCCGGGCTTGAGCTTCACGGCGTCGGTCGAGAGGAGATCGGCCACGATCTCGATGTCCTTGGGGTCGCCGACATCCACCAGCGGCTCGCCCGCGGGCACCACCGTCTCGCTCTCGTGATGGCGCTTCAGCACCATGCCGGTCACCGGCGAGCGGATCTCGATGCAGCAGCCCTCGACCTTGTTCGCCCCGCCCTGCCCCGGCCCCATCAGCGCGGCCTCCGCCGAGGCGAGCTCATAGGTCGCGACATGGACGGCGGATTGCGCGCTCTCCAGTTCCGCCGTCCGGAGCTGCACGTCGAGCTCCGCCTGATCCAGCGTCTTCTTGGCGATGGTGCCTTGCGCGGCGAGGGGTTTGGCGCGGTCGAGTTCGGTCTTGGCATAGGCGAGCGCCGCCTTGGCGCGGCCGAGATCGGCGTCCGCCTTGGCCTTGGAGGCCTTTGCCGCCGCGGCCCGCGCTTCGGCCTGAGCCTCGTCCCGCGCCGAAAGAAAACTCGGATCGGCGGGAAGGATCGTGGCCAGCAAGGTCTGGTTCGCGGCCACCGGATCGCCCTCCTCGACCGGAATGCGTTCCAGCCGCCCGGCGGCCGGCGCCGCGACGACATAGCGCTCCCGGATCTCCGTTTCGCCGTCGTCGTCGACCGTCACTTCGAGCCGGCCCTTGGCGACCTGACCGAGATCCACGCCGACCGGCGAGGGCGTGAAGGACCAGCCGATCAGCGCCAGAATCGCCAGCCCCGCCAGAATCAGCAGCCCGCGCTTGATCCGCGTCGGGCGGTCCTTGCCGAGTTTGAGGGCCATGTTGTCGAGAAGGGACATCCCCCTATTCCCTGGTCTTCAGGACCGCGACGAGGTCCAGATGGTCGAGACGGTGCCGCACGATGAGCCCCGACGCAACCGAGGCGATCAGGACAATAAGGACGGCGAGCCCATAGGTCGAGCCGTCGATGATGAGCGGAATCCGGTAGAGATCCGTGTTGAGCGCCATCGACAGGAGCCAGCTCAGAAACCGTCCCAGCAGGCAGCCGAGCGGCAGCGCGGCGACGGTCAGCAGGGCCAGTTCGCCGAGCAGGATATAGGAGATCTCGCCGCGCGTGAGCCCCAGCACGCGGAGGCTGGCCAGCTCGCGCGCGCGTTCCGAGAGCGAGATCCGGGCGGTGTTGTAGACGACGCCGATGGCGATGAGTCCGGCGAACAGGATGTTGAAGATCATGGTCTGGGTCAGGTTTTCCGCCATCGTGTCCCGGAAGCTCTGCAGCGAGGCCTCGCGCAGCAGCACCGCCGATACGACCGGGATGTTCTTCAGCGTCGCATAGAGCTTGGCCTGCTCGCGGCTGTCTATCGTGGCATGGATCCCGGAAATGGACGGCGCTTCTCCCATCATCTGGTTCAGGGCGTCGAGGCTCATGACGGCGGAGGTCCCTATAAACTCTTCATAGACGCCCGAGACCGGAATTTCGCGAACCGGCCGCTTGCCTTCCATGACCTCGATCACGAGCTCGTCGCCGCGTCCGACATGGAGAAGATCCGCGAGCTTCTGGGACAGCATCAGCCCCTTGTCGGGGACCGTCACGGCATGGAGATCGGAGTCGATCTGGCGGTCGAGATCGTCGCCGGGGCGCACGCCGGTGATGGCGACGCGGCGCGAGAAATGCCCGTTCCTGAGCCGTACCGGCACGGAACGATAGGGCTCGACATGGAGCACGCCGGGCAAATGCTCGACCGCCCGCATGGCCTCGGTCGGCCGCGCCTCGAAAAAGCCGACCGAGATATCCTGCCGCTGGGCGACATTGAACTGCACCTGGATGATGTAGTTGATCGAATCGAGGCTGAAGCTGGAGGCGATCAGGATGCCGACGGCGACCGCGATACCGAGGCAGGAGAGCGCCGAGCGTACGAGATGCCGCTCGATATGCCGCATGATCATCCGGCTCGGCTGGGTGAACAGGGCCGAGAGCCCCAGGCGCTCGAGCAAGGTCCGGCGGTAGACCGCGGGGGTCGGCGGCCGCATCGCCTCCGCGGGCGGCAGCGCCACCGCCTTGAAGATCGCGCCCAGAATGCCGAGGATTGCGGCGCCGACGGTGGTCATGACGCCGATCGAGACGATCTTCGGCGTCAGGACATAGGTGATGCTCGGCAGCCGGTAGAATTTGGCATACATGTCGGCGAGCCCCGAGCCGGTCCAGGCGCCGAGCGCGACGCCGAGGATGCTGCCGATCGCGCCGACGACGACCGCGAGCTTCAGATAATGCAGCGAGATCGCCGTATTCGAATAGCCGAAGGCCTTGAGCACGCCGATCTGATCGCGCTCCAGCGCGATGATGCGCGACATCACGATATTGAGCAGGAACGCGGAGACCGTGAGGAAGATCGCCGGCGCGATGATCGCCATGGCGGTCAGCTGGTCGAATTCGCCCGAGATGAAGAAGTTCGAGATCTGGTCCTTGCGGCCATAGGCGCCGGTGCCGCCATAGGGCCGGAGCAGATCGTCCAGCCGGGCGATCACCTCGGCCTCGTCCGCGCCGCGCGCCAGCGACAGCGTGACATTGTTGAACGCGCCGTCGAGATCGAAGGCGTCCTGAACCGCTTTCCGGCTCATCCACATGACGCCGAATCGCTTGTCGTCCGGGAACAGGCTGCCGGGGCCTATGGTGTAGACGAATTCGGGCGACAGGGCCGTGCCGCAGATCGTGATCTTCTGGCGCCGTCCGTTGATCACGGCGGTGAAGCTGTCGCCGAGCGTCAGCTTGTGCGCCTCGGCGAAGGCCTGATTGACCACCGCCTCGCCGTCGCGTCCCGGCTGCGGCAGGGTGCCCGAGGTGAGATAGAGGTCGTTCAGCACCGGCTCGCCGCGCTCCGGCAGCGAGATGATCTCGCCGATCACCGGCTCGTCGAAGCCCGGAATGTCGCGGGTGACGTAATAGACGATGCGTTGGTCGACGCGCGAGACGCCGGGGATTTCGGCGATTCTCTCGGTCAGCGAGATCGGCGCGCGCTTGAGCGAGGCGAACACATCGGCGAAACGATAGCGGCTGTAGAAGGAATCGAGCGAGTTCTCGAGCGAATGCAGCATGCCGAGCGACATCTCGCAAACGCCGATGCCGCAGGCCATCACCAGGCTTATCGCCAGAACCTGGCCCTTCATGTGCCAGAGGTCGCGCATCAGCTTGCGATTGAGCGCGCTGATCAACATGAGCCGCCTGCCTCTCTGCCGCGTTCGCCAGCCGCCGGAACGCCGGGCGGATTATAGCGCGCCTTGCGGCGATGGGCAGGGGTCCCGGCCGCGCGACGCCGCGCCGGGCCAGATATATCGCTTCCGGCCTTGCCTCGCGATTCCCGGACGGGCATAAATTCCGGCGTGGACAAAATCGGAATCATCGGCGCAGGAGCCTGGGGGACGGCCTTGGCGGCTGTCGCGGCGCAGGCCGGACGGCAGGTCGTCCTGTGGGCGATGGAAGACGAGGTGATCGAGTCGGTCAATACGGCTCACGTCAATACGGCCTTTCTGCCCGGCGTGACCCTGCCCAAGACGGCGTGCGTGCGACCAGCAGTCTTGCCGAGGCGGGCGATGCGGAGGCGGTGTTGCTCGTGGCGCCGGCCCAGCATCTGCGGGCGGTGTGCGGAAAAGCTCCGGCTTCTCGTCCGGCCCCGCACGCCGGCCGTGATCTGCGCCAAGGGCATCGAGCAGAAGTCGCTCAAGCTCATGAGCGAGGTGGTGGCGGAAGCCCTGCCGCAGGTGTCGGTCGCGGTTCTCTCCGGCCCGACCTTCGCGCGCGAGGTGGCGAACGGCGCGCCGACCGCGGTGACGCTCGCGGCCAAGGACGAGGATGGTCGGCGTCGCGCTCGTCGAAGCGCTCGGCCAGCGCGCCTTCCGGCCCTATCTCTCGACGGATGTGATCGGCGCGCAGATCGGCGGCGCGGTGAAGAACGTGCTCGCGATCGCCTGCGGCATCGTCGAGGGCCGCGAAATTCGGCGAGAACACCCGGGCCGCGCTGATGACGCGGGGACTGGCGGAAATTCTCCGGCTCGGCGACGCGCTCGGCGCGCACCGGGAAACCATGATGGGGCTCTCGGGCCTCGGCGATCTGATCCTGACCTGCTCCTCGCCGCAGTCGCGCAACATGTCGCTCGGCATGGAGATCGGCAGGGGCCGGCCGCTGAGCGAGATTCTGGGCGAACGCCGTTCCGTGGCCGAAGGCGTCTATTCCGCGAGCGCGACCGTGGCGCTGGCCGAAAAGCTCGGCGTCGACATGCCGATCTGCGCCGCGGTCGACGGAGTGCTGAACAGGAACGCGCGGATCGACGCCGCGATCGAGGATCTGCTGAACCGGTCCTTCAAGCACGAAATCTCCGGCCGGCCCGCCGCGGCAACCCACACCGAACTCATAACGGAGGCGAAACACATGGCCTACTGGCTTGTCAAAAGCGAGCCCCATACCTGGTCCTGGGACGATCAGGTGCGCGACAAGACGACCTTCTGGAACGGCGTCAGGAACTATCAGGCCTCCAACAATATGAAGGCGATGAAGAAGGGCGATCCGGTCCTGTTCTATCATTCCGGCGAGGACCGCCAGATCGTCGGCATCGTCAAGGTGGCGAAGGAATACTACCCGGACCACACCGACGAATCGGGCCGGTTCGGCATGGTCGACCTCACCGTCGACCGGCCCTTCAAGACGCCCGTGACCCTGAAGGACATCAAGGCGGACGAACGGCTGCACGATATCGCGCTGGTGCGCCAGTCGCGGCTTTCCGTCATGCCGATCGACGCCAAGGCCTGGAAGATCCTGTGCCAGATGGGAGGCGTGAAGCCGTGACGGCAATCCAGAAGGAGGAACCGCTCGCGCGTCCCCGCTTCAAGACGACGGAAGAACTCGGCGGCCCGAAATCCGGAGAGGTGCTGTGCACGCTCGCGGAACTGGAGGCGTGCGAGGCGTTGCCGTTCACCTTCGGCGAGGGCACCCGCAAGGTCGAGATCTTCGTCATGTTCCACGGCGGCGACGTGGTCGCCTATGTGAATGCCTGCCCGCATTTCAACATTTCGCTCAATTACCGCGAGCCGAAATTCCTGAACAGCTCGGGCAACCGCTTCCTGTGCATCAATCACTATGCCCAGTTCCGCATCGACAACGGCTATTGCGACGAAGGCGTGTGCGAGGGCCACTGGCTCACGCCCGTCGCGGTCCGCGTCGAGGACGGGCGCGTGCTCGCGGGCTGAGCGAGCTTGCTCCCCAAGCTCGGCGATCCCGGCCCCGCCTTTCTCCGCGACGTGCCGGGCACGCCCGAGGCGGGCGCGGTGCTGTGCCGGATAGACGAGATCCCCGAGAACGGCGCCAAGGTCTTCACCTTCGGCACGACGGAAGATCCCTTCGAGTTCTTCATCCAGCGGATCGGCGACGCGGTGCATGCCTACCGCAATCTCTGCCCGCATATCGCGCTGCCGCTCGACTGGCGGCCGGGCGTGTTCATGGATCCCCAGAGAAAGTTCTTCCTCTGCGCCAATCACGGCGCGGTCTTCCGACCGGAGGATGGCCTGTGCTTCGCGGGCCCGTGCCGCGGCCAAGCACCTGACCGCCATCGCGGTCGAGATCCGCGACGGCGAGGTCAGGGTTGTCTAGCGGTCCGTCTTACGGCTTCACACCCGTAACGACCGAGTAATAGCCGAAGGTGTGAGTGACGCTGACATCCTTGAAGCCGGCATCCTCCAGCAGTGTCTTGAGCTCCAGATAGGAGAATTGCTGGCCCTGGGTGCCAAGCAGCATCTGGGCCGAGAAGCCGGCGGTCGCGACCGGGCCGCCGAGATCGTCGTCCAGCAGCATTTCGTGCAGGAAGATCCGCCCGCCGGGCACGAGCGCCTTGAAGGCGAGCGCGCTGATCGTCGCGCAGGTGTCGAAGCGCCAGTCGTGATAGATGTTGGAGAACACCATGCCGTCATAGCCGTCAGGCCAGGGCTCGCGGAACATGTCCACGACCTTGGTCTCGACCTTGCCCGTCAGGCCTGCCGCTTCGATGTATTTGTCGGCCTCGGCGCACATGGTCGGGAGGTCCATGACCGTGCAGGCGGTTTCCGGTTGCTGGCGGGCGATGGCGATCGACATCACGCCCGAGCCACCGCCGACATCGAGCATGCGTTTCACGCCCTTGTAGACGCCGCTCTTTGCAGCACCCGCCGCAAGCCCGACGCATTCGGACTGCATATAGCCCGCGAGGCCCTTGGCCATTTCGGGCGAGATCTGGCCCGCTTCCCAGCCCTCCACGGGACGCGGACGATTGCCCTTGTACTCGTCCTTCTGGCGCAGCGCCTTGAGCAGCTCGGCGAACTCGTTCATGGTCCGCGCCTGGGTCATCAGCTTGGGACCGAAGAAGAAAAAGCTGTCCTTGAGCAAATAGGTCCGCGCCGCCGTGGTCAGCCCGTAGCGCCCGCCCCGCGCATAGAGAATGCCGCTCCCCGCGAGCACCGGGAGAACCGCCCGCATGGCCCGTTCGTTGAGATCCAGCCTACCGGCGAGCTCCGCCGCGCTGGCCGGTGCGGCGTTCAGTTCCTCGAACAGGCCGAGCTCGACGCCGACGCTCATACAAGGCGCGCGCCACCGCGAGAACAGCGTTTCGAGAATCGGCTTGTTGTCGACGATGGGGGTCTGCATGGGGTTCCTTCCTCCGCGTTTCGCCGCGAACTGTAGCGAACCCGGCGCGGAACTTGAATGCCCAAGTTTCGCGGAGCCGAAGGGTCTGTTGATGAGATCCTGAAGTGTCATGACGCGTCTCCTTGAACTGGGGGTTTCGTGCCCGTAACGACCGAGTAAAAGCCGAAGCTATGGGTCACGCCGACACTTGGTGAACCCGGCCTCGGCCAGAAGATCGTGAAGCTCCGGAGAAGGTGAATTGTTGGCCCCGCGTGTCGAGCAGCATCTGGGCCGAAAATCCGGCGGTCGGCGTCGGGCCGCGCATGATCGTCATCCAGCAGCATCTCGTGCAGGAAGACGCGGCCGCCCGGCGTCAGCGCCTTGAAGGCCAGCGCGCGAGAGCCGCGCAGCTCTCGAACGACCAGTCGTGGAAGATGTTCGAGAACACGATGCCGTCATAGCCCGGTCGGGCCAGGGCTGGCGGAACATATCGACCGGCGAGGATGTCGATCGCGCCCTCGAACCCGGCGCGCCTTGATATAGCCCTCGGCCTCCGTCGCACATGGTCGGCAGATCCATCACCGTGCAGTGCGGTCTCCGGCTGATGCGCCGCGATGGCGATCGCCATCGCGCCCGAGCCGCCGCCGACATCGAGCATCCGCTTGACGCCGGCATAGACCCCGCTCTTGGCCGCACCGGCCGCTAGCCCGACGCATTCGGACTGCATATAGGCGGCGATCGCCTTGGCCATTCGCGCGTGAACTTGCCGCCTCCCAGCGCCTCGACCGGGATCGTTCGGCCACCACCAGCGGCGCTTCTACTGGCGCCGGGTCCGCAACGCCTTCAGCAGTTCGGCGTGTTCGCGGCATCGACCGCGACTGTCGCCATCAGCTTGGCGCCGAAAAAGAAATGGCTGTCCTTCAGGAGATAGGTCCGCGCCGCGGCGGTCAGCCCGTAACTTCCGCCATGGACGGTCAGAATGCCGCTCGCCGGCCAGCACGGGCAGGATCGCGCGCATCGGCCCGCTCGTCGAGCTCCAAGCGTTCCGCCAGTTCCGCGGCGCTCGTCGGCGCTACTTGAGCGCTTCGTAGATACCCAATTCCAGCGCCACGCTCATGCTCGGCATGCGCCAGCGCGCGAAGATCGTCTCGAGGATGGGAGTATTGTCGACAAGGGGCGTCTCCAGCTCAACTCCAATCGACGCTTGCCTGCTGTCGACCAGATCGGTGTCGCTGCGACCGTCAGCTCAGTCGCGACGGACACAATGCGCTCCTCTTGGTGTCTCGTTAAGTTGAATGGCACTGAACTAGTCGGAGCGGAAACCGGACGGTAAACAGACGTGATCCGTAGCGCGTCGTGGTCCGGGCCGGCCTTGCCAGAGTGCCTTCACGCGCTTCGTATCATTTCCCGCCTATCGTCTTGACCGATGTCAAGAATCGCAGCAGCAAACAGGTGGGGGCCATGTCCGACAGCCAGATCATCCCGGTAACCGACGAATGGGCCGAAGCGGGCATGGTGCGACAACGCGACCTATCTCAAGATGTATCAAGCGGTCGATCGAGGACCCGGAAGGCTTCTGGGCCGAGCAGGCCAAGCGGATCGACTGGATCAAGCCCTTCACCAAGGTCAAGAACACCTCCTTCTCGGGCGACGTCACGATCAAATGGTTCGAGGACGGCACGCTCAATGCGAGCGCCAATTGCCTCGACCGGCATCTGGCCAAGCGCGGCCATCAGATCGCGATCATCTGGGAAGGCGACGACGCCAAGGACCAGCGCCGCATCACCTATAAGGAGCTGCACGAGCAGACCTGCCGGCATGGCGAATGTCCTGAAGGAGCAGCGGCGTCAAGAAGGGCGACCGGGTCACGATCTACATGCCGATGATCCCGGAGACGGTTTACGCCATGCTGGCCTGCGCGCGGATCGGCGCGGTGCATTCGCGTCGTCTTCGCCGGCTTCTCGCCGGATGCGCTCGCGGGCCGCATTCACGACTGCGATTCGAACTGCGTGATCACGGTCGACGAAGGCCTGCGCGGCGGCAAGACCATGCCGCTGAAGCTCAATACCGACAAGGCGCTGGAGCAGTGCCCGAGCGTCGAGCTCGGTGATCGTCGTGAAGCGCACCGGCGTCGACGTGCCGATGACCAAGATCCGCGACATCTGGTATCACGAGGCGGTCGAGCATATCTCGCCGCAATGCCTGCCCGCCGAGATGAGCGCCGAGGATCCGCTGTTCATCCTCTATACCTCGGGCTCGACCGGAAAGCCGAAGGGCGTGCTGCACACGACCGGCGGCTATCTGGTCTATGCCTCGCTGACCCATCACTATGTGTTCGATTATCACGAGGGCGACATCTATTGGTGCGCCGCCGACGTGGGTTGGGTGACCGGCCACAGCTATATCGTCTACGGCCCGCTCGCCAACGGCGCGACGCACGGTGATGTTCGAGGGCATCCCGAACTATCCGGATTCCTCGCGCTTCTGGGAGATGATCGACCGCCACAAGGTCAACATCTTCTATACCGCGCCGACCGCGATCCGCGCGCTGATGCGCCAGGGCGACGAGCCGGTGAAGAAGACCTCGCGCGCCTCGCTGCGGCTTCTGGGCTCGGTCGGCGAGCCGATCAATCCCGAGGCCTGGCTCTGGTACTACAAGACGGTCGGCAATTCCCGCTGCCCGATCGTCGACACCTGGTGGCAGACCGAGACCGGCGGCATCATGATCACGCCGCTGCCCGGCGCGACCGCGCTGAAGCCCGGCTCGGCGACGCGGCCGTTCTTCGGGGTGAAACCCGAGATCGTCGACGCCGAGGGCAAGCCGCTCGACGGCGCGTGCTCCGGCAATCTGGTGCTCACCGATTCCTGGCCCGGCCAGATGCGCACGGTCTACGGCGATCACGAGCGCTTCAAGCAGACCTATTTCTCGGCCTACAAGGGCAAGTATTTCACCGGCGACGGCTGCCGCCGCGACGAGGACGGCTATTACTGGATCACCGGCCGGGTCGACGACGTGATCAACGTCTCGGGCCATCGTCTCGGCACGGCCGAAGTCGAAAGCGCGCTGGTGGCGCATGATCTCGTCGCCGAGGCGGCGGTCGTCGGCTATCCGCACGACCTCAAGGGCCAGGGCATCTACGCCTATGTGACGCTCAATGCCGACGTCGACGCCGACCGACGCCCTGAACAAGGAGCTGAAGAACTGGGTCGGCACCGAGATCAGCCGCATCGCCATGCCCGACGTCATCCAGTTCGCCCCCGGCCTGCCCAAGACCCGCTCCGGCAAGATCATGCGCCGAATCCTGCGCAAGATCGCCGAAAACGATCTCGGCAATCTCGGCGACACCTCGACCCTGGCCGATCCCGGCGTGGTCGACGATCTGGTGAAGAACCGGGGGAAGTAGCGACTTCCTCTTTAGATGTCGTCATCGCGAGGCGCGGAGCGCCGCGGCGATCCAGCTTCCTGGATTGCCGCGCTCCCGTTGGTCGCTCGCAATGACGGATGGTTTCGGAAACTGGAACCAGATCCTTCGACTTGACCTTGCCGCCTTCCGGGCGAATGTTAACGGCATAAGCTTTGAACAGGAGGCTGGAATGTTCAGGCAATTTGGGACGCGGGGGCTTGCCGCCGTCGCATTCGCCTTGGTGTGCACGTTGTCGTTGCCCGGTGCGGCGTCGGCGCATCACGGCTGGAGCTGGACCACGGGGGAGAATATCGAGCTGACCGGCGTTATCCGCGCGGTCGCGCTCGGTTATCCGCATGGCAAGGTGATGCTGGAAGTGGACGGGACCTGGTGGACCCTCGAGGTCGGCCAGCCGTGGCGCAACGAACGCGCCGGGCTGAAGGACGGCGATCTCGCCGAAGGCGTGAAGATCACCGTCTCGGGCGAGCCCGCGAGGGATCCCAAGAACAAGCTGTTGAAGGTCGAGCGGCTCTGGATCAAGGGCCAGCAATATGAGCTGTACCCCGAACGCAGCTGAGCGCTATTCGGCCGTGATCCGGATGTTGCGGAAGCGGACGATGCCGTTGCCGTATTGCAGCGCGATCCGGCCCATCGCATGGGTGCCTTCCTCGACGTCGACGGTGACCGTGCCGTTGAGCTTCACGACGAGATGGCCGCCCCTGGCGACGATCTCGAAGGTGTTCCAGTGATTGCCCGCGTCGATCTTGGCCTTGGGCGGGGCGAC
The DNA here is from genome assembly GCA_963822835.1 of uncultured Alphaproteobacteria bacterium. GTDB lineage: Bacteria > Pseudomonadota > Alphaproteobacteria > CAVTAV01 > CAVTAV01 > CAVTAV01. The sequence goes on from CAWGIZ010000002.1 coordinate 49,770, forward strand.
ATGGGTGATCGCGCCGGTGCGGTAGGTCTGGTCGGGACGCTGGTCGAAGATATTTACCTCGTAACAATTGGTATCGGTGATGTGGGACGCGTCCTGGCAGCGGATGAACACGCCGCTATTCGCCTCCGGGCTGACCCAGAAATCGACCATGAGATCGAAGTCGCCGTAAATCCCCTTGCTGACGAGGAAGCTCATCGGTCCCTCATGGGCGTCGACATAGCCGTCCTTGATGGTCCATTCCGCGTCGCCGAGCTTCGTGAACTGATCGAGCGAGGTGCCGTCGAACAGAACGGCCGTCTTCGAATCGGCCGCCTCGCCGGCGCCGTTCCCGAACAACGCGAAGCCCGCCAGCACCGCACCCAGAACCATGAATCGTCTCATCCCAGCCTCCCCTTTTCACCGAGCCGCCGTTGACTCTACAAGTCCGTGCGGCTTTAGGGTAGGGTTCGCGCGCGGAAAGATGCGAGCTGAAATCATTGAAAAAGAACTTGGCGGGCGCGAGGGCTTGCATGTTAGGAGAGCGTCTCCAGTTTATCCGAGCCGGCGGCCGGCCTTTTCGGCGGGCGCTGAGGAATTCCGAGTGTCTTGATGCGTCTGCGTGATACCCCGACCGGCTATGGCCTGATCTCAATCCTGCTGCACTGGCTGATCGCCGTCGCGATCGTCATCCTGCTGTTCGTGGGCGATTCGATCGGCGAGGTCGGCGATCCATGCTGCGCCTCCACACCTCGGTCGCGCTCTCCTTCTATGTCTGATCGCGGTGCGGATCTGGTGGCGGTTGAAGCAGGGCCATCCCGGTCCGCTGCCGGGGCAGGCCGGCTGGACCTTCACGCTCGGCAAGATCGTGCATTACATCCTGCTCGCCGCCAGCGGCGTGATGATCGTCACCGGTCCGCTCATGGCCTGGTCGGGCGAAATGCCGATCCGGTTCTTCCAGCATTTCACGCTGCCCAATCCGATCGGATCCAATCCGGCCTTGTTCGACATCGCCCTCGATGCCCATATTGGGGGCGCGGTCACCCTGGCGGCGGGACACTTCTCCATATCGGCGGCGTTCTCAAACATACGATCTGGAATCACGACCAGACCCTCGTGAAGATGATCCTGCCGCGCCGCCCGCAACCGGGAGAGGGTGATCTGACGCCGCGCGAAGCCGCCCGGCGGAAGAAGTCGGGAGCGTAGGCCCGGGAGACCCGCGTCCGGCGCTTACGGGCCGGACCTGCCGGGACGTGGAGAACCCGGCGCACGGACAAGCAAGGGAGACAACGCCCATGCGCGCGATTCTAGGCTCCATCGGACCGCTGCTTGCCGGTGTCGTCCTGCTGACCTTCGGCATCGGCCTTCTCGGCACGGTGCTCGGCGTGCGCATGGCCGAGGCCGCCTTCTCGCCGCTGACCGCCGGGCTCGTCATGGCGGGCTATTTCTTCGGCCAGTTCGTCGGCACGCATATCGTCCAGCGCTGGATCGAATCGGTCGGCCATATCCGCACCTATGCCGCCTTCACCGCCATCCTGTCCGCGGCCACCCTCGCCCATCCCTTCGCGCTCGAAACCGGATTCTGGACGCTGCTCCGGTTCGTCGAGGGATTTTGCATGGCGGGACTGCTGCTCTGCGTGGAAAGCTGGCTCAACAGCCGGGCCACGCGCGAGACGCGCGGCACGATCCTGGCGCTCTACACGTTCGTGTTCTATGGCGCTTACGGCCTCGGCCAGCTGTTCCTGTCGCTGCCCGACAGCACGGGCTTCGCGCTCTACGTCATTGCTTCGATCCTGATCTCGGTCGCCGCCGTGCCGATCTCCCTCACCCGCATCGTCGCGCCGGAAATCTCGCGGTCGTCCGAGTTCAGCGCGAGGAAGCTCTACGAGACCTCGCCGACGGGCATGGTCGGCAGCATGATGTCCGGCGTCATCGTCGGCTCGGCTTTCGGCCTGACCGCCTATTACGCCACCTCGATCGGCTTGAGCGCCGCCGAGACCGGCACGCTGATGACGGCGACCATCCTCGGCGGCATGATCATGCAGTTTCCGATCGGCCGGCTCTCCGACAAATTCGACCGCCGCAAGGTGATCGCGGGGACGAGCCTCGTCGTCGCGGTCGCGGCCGCGGGCATCGCACTGGTCGGCACCAGCTCCTTCGCCGCGCTTCTCGCGCTCAGCGTCGTCTATGGCGGATTCTCGTTCACGCTCTATCCGCTCGCCGTCGCCAACGCCAACGACTACGCCGATCCGGCCGACAGCGTGGCGACCAGCCGCGGCCTGCTCGGCGCCTATAGCGCCGGGGCGATCCTGGGTCCGCTCGGCGGCGCGCTCATGATCTATCTCATCGCGCCGAGCGGGCTCTATTACTTCGCGAGCGCGGTGTCCGTCGGCACGGCGGTCTTCGTCATCCTGCGCATGAAGGTGCGGGCGGCGGCGCCGGCCGGGGAACAGGTTTCGTTCCAGGCCCTGCCGCGTATCACGCCGGAAGCCCTGGAACTCGCGGAATCGGACGAGGCCGCCAACGAGGCGAAGGGCGAAGCCGCTTGAAGCGCGCCCGCGCTCGGCCCTTGAGCGGGACGGCCAAGGGGGGTAAACCGGGCGATCTTTCGGGGAGAGCGTGATGAGCGGAATTCGGATGGGAGTGGTTGGCGTCGCGGGTCGTATGGGCCGCGCGCTGGTGCGCGAGATCGCGGCGGCCGAGGGCGCCGTGCTCGCCGGCGGCATCGACCGTCCCGGCAGCGAGTATATCGGCCGCGATATCGGCGAGCTGGCGGGCATCGGCGCCGCCGGTATCAAGGCGATCGAGGAACCGGCCGCGCTCTGCGCCGTCTCTGACGTCGTGCTCGATTTCTCCGCTCCCGCCTCCACCGTTGCGCTGGCGAAACAAGCCGCGGAAGCCGGGATCGTTCATGTCATCGGCACGACCGGGCTGTCGGACGGCGATATCGCCGAATTGATGGCGGCCTCGAAGAAGGCGGTGATCATCCGTTCGGCCAATATGAGTGTCGGCGTCAATCTGCTGATCGAGCTGACCCGCGAGGTCGCGTCCCGCCTCGGTCCCGACTTCGATATCGAGATCGCCGAGATGCATCACCGCATGAAGGTGGACGCGCCCTCGGGCACGGCGCTCGCCCTCGGCGAGGCGGCGGCCAAGGGCCGGGGGGTTAAGCTGAGCGACGTCGCGGATCGCGGCCGCGACGGCATCACGGGCGCGCGCAAGCGCGGCGATATCGGCTTCGCGGTGCTGCGCGGCGGCACCGTCGCGGGCGATCACACGGTCATCTTCGCGGGCGACGACGAGCGTATCGAGCTGACCCACAAGGCGGCCGACCGGGCGATCTTCGCGCGCGGCGCGGTGCGCGCCGGCACTCTGGGGCGCGGGCAAGCCGGCGGGCCATTACACCATGGCCGACGTGCTCGGTTTCACGAAAAGCTAGCGGGACGATCCGGCCGGCGATCCTGACGGCGCGACATCCATCGCGCGGCGGCGCAAGCGCGGCCTGCAAGGCCTCGGCCACCTCATGTCGTTCCGGCACCGTAAGGAAGGATCCGATCACCAGATCCTTGCCGTGGGAGCGGATGGTCAGCACCGGATCGCGGTTGCTCGGCCCCCGCATCAGGATCTGCACCCAATAGGGCTCGAAGCTCCAGGACTTGATCTGGCCGCCGGGATAGCGCCGGGCGATGGTGAGCGCCTTCTCGTCGAGCCGGATGGTTTCGGCGACGCGGCCCGAACGGTAGTTCAGCTTGAAGGCCAGATAAACCAGCCCGACATCCAGCCCGAAAAAGCCGAAGACCGGCCACGCGCCATGCAGCACGAAGAACATTCCGGCGGTGAAACTGATCGCGGCGAGCGCCGACATCAGCACGCCGAAGCCGACGGGCGTCAGCGATCGATGGGGCGTCAGCACCGCATCGAACCACACAGGTCCCGCCTCCTCGCCGTCGCGATCGCGTCGGGGGACGGCGGTGAAGCGGCGCGGCTTGATGATGTCGCTGTCGTGACTTATGGTCCCTAATGTAGGGCCGAAGGCGCCGATCGGCAATTTATCCCCAAAACAATTTCCGGCTCGCGCCGCCGCGCCGCCGCCGTTACCTTCGCTTCCCATGAAGCGCGCCGATATCGAAACCTTCTTCTCGCGGCTCGAGGCCGCCAACCCGTCGCCCCAGGGCGAGCTGCAATATGTCAACCCATATACCCTGCTGGTCGCCGTAGTGCTCTCGGCCCAGGCGACCGATGTCGGCGTCAACAAGGCGACCGGGCCGCTGTTCAAGCTGGTCGATACGCCTGAAAAGATGGTGGCGCTCGGCGAGGCCGGCCTGAAGCGCTATATCAAGACGATCGGGCTCTTCAACACCAAGGCGAAGAACGTCATCGCCTTGAGCCGCATCCTGATGGAGCAGTATGGCGGCGTGGTCCCGGAAGACCGGGATGCCCTCGAACAACTGCCCGGCGTCGGCCGCAAGACCGCGAATGTGGTGCTCAACATCGCTTTCGGGCATCCGACCATCGCCGTCGACACCCATATCTTCCGGGTCTCGAACCGCACCGGACTTGCGCCGGGCAAGACGCCGCTCGCGGTCGAGGAGAAACTGCTGAAGGTCGTGCCCAAGCAGTACCGGCTTCACGCCCATCACTGGCTGATCCTGCACGGCCGCTATGTCTGCATGGCGCGCAAGCCGGCCTGCCCGACCTGCCTGGTCAGGGATCTCTGCGCGTTCAAGGAAAAGACGCCGGCCTAGGGGGCCGTAGCGGCCGGGGCCTGGGGCGCGACGTCCGATGGACTCGTCGTGTCGCCGCCCGGATCGCCGCCCGGATCATCGTCCTCGGCTGGCGACGGGAGCGGGCTCGGGCCGCGAGGGCAGCTCGACGTCGGGCTTCAGAAAGGCCTGGATGCACACGCCGTCGCGCCGTTCGGCCGCCTCGACCAGAAGCGGCCCGCGCTCGCTGATCTCGACATGGTTGACCACGGGCACCGCCGCCTTGTCGTCGGAATAGAGAAACAGATGAAGCACGCATTCCGGGCCGACATAGTGCCAAACCTCGGCGGGCGGCTCGCGGCGCCGGACATCGGGATCGCCCAAATATCTGGTGAGTTCAGCCGCCGTCAGCCCGACGAGATCCTTGATCGCCGGAAGCGGCGGCGGGGGCGGGGGCGGCGGGGGGCTGAACCACGGCCGGCTCGGTGACGGCGACCGGCGTCGCCGCCGGCTTGCCGCCGCCGGTCGTCAGACAGCCCGAAAGCAGGACGGAAACGGCGAGCAGGGCCGGAAAAGCGAGCGGCGACCGTATGAAACCGCCGCCGCGATGAGAATGTCCCGGACGCAAGTCTGTCTTAGTAGGTGGAAGAAGCCGAGGAGCTGTGGCCCGCCGGAAGGTCGTCATTCGACGCCGTAACCTGCGAACTCCATTGAATCGACGGTGCCGACCGTACCACTGATCTCACCTCCACACTCGATCTCGATCTGACCGTACCGGACCTCGCCATTGACGCGACCCGTTTCGCGAATGATGAGGCGGCCGGCGCAAGACAACGAGCCGTCGAATCGACCGCTGATATCCGCGGTTTCTACTTCGGCGGTTCCTCCGAAATAGCCGGAATCCGTGATGATCAGGGCCCGGCACTTGGAAAGCGTGGCCTCGACCTTGCCATCGACATGCACTTTGGCGCAATCGGCGATTTCACCGTGCAGCGATATGTCCTTGCCGACCGTGAGGGTCTTGTCCTCGTCGGGACGGCGCGCACCGCCCGGAACGGGCATTTTCGGCGCGGCGGACGCACTCGGCCGCGGCTCCGGCGCGCGGGTTTCCGCGGAGGGGCGCGGCCGGGGCGCGAACCGGTCGCGCTCGACTTCCTCGCCGCCGAGGGGATCCAGCGGGCTCGCTACCGGCGTATCGTAATTGCCGCCGAATTCGGGCACGCGCTTGTCGCCGTCGCGGCCGCCTTCGCGATTTCCGGACGAGATGGGGCCATTGTCGTTCTTGGTGCGACCAAACATTCGCTAAATCCTTTGAATTCTCGTTGCCCTCGGGCCGGCTGCGCCGCGCGCGCAATACCGTGTTCCCGGCGATCCTAGTGGCATGGCGTAAAGCCTTGTTTAACGTCACCGGCGGATGTGGCCGAAGCCGAGCCCGAAAAGTCCGGTGAGGAGAGAATTAACCCTCTGAAATCGCTTGTATTATCAGCTGTAACGCACCAGGCCGAAAAACGCCTCTTCGGCGCCGGAGCGGTCCTTGGAAGGCAGGGCCGAAATGTTCCCGCCAAGAGCGCCGCCGGCCTCGATTTCGAGTGCGCCGTAGCGGACCTTGCCTTTGATCCGGCCGGTGGACCGCAAGATCAGGCGTCCGGTGCAAATGACGTCGCCGGTCATCGAGCCCGCGATCTCGGCGGTTTCGACCCGGGCCTTGCCGTGAAAGTGGCCGGTCTCGGAAACGACCAGCGTTCCGCAATCGCTCACCTTCACATTCGCTTCGCCGTCGATAAAGAGGACGGCACAACCCTTGACCTTGCCCGTGAGCGAAATATTGCCGCCGACCGTGAGAACGTTTTCCCGGTCGCTCCGGCGGCGGGCGTAACCGCGCGCCGTGGGATCCAGCACCGCGACGGCGCCGTCGTCGGTGTAGGTTCCGGTGTCGTCCTGCGTCATGACCGGCGCTCCGGCGGCGGCAACGGCGCGTTTGGCGTCAGACTGTCGATTGAAGAAACGAAACATCTATTGGCCCTCGTCCGGCAACTTCCATCAAGCATGCCCAGCCGTTGTTCTTATGGTTGCCAAGCTCGTAACCATAAGAGGCTAACCGTAAAAGGTTATTTAACGATGGAATCCGGTCTTGCCGGGAGCGCCTTATAGATATGCATCATGAAGGCCGCGCCCAGAATCGGCGCGAGGAGGTTGAGAAACGGGACCGCGAAGAGCCCGGCGATGACCATGCCGGCGAGATAAACCCGCCCGCCACTCTGTTTCCGAAGGGTCCGGGCGTCCTCCGGGCTCATATGCCGGGTCGCCACGAGTTCGAAATATTCGCGGCCGAGCAGGTAACCGTTGAGCAGAAGGAACAGGGCGAGGCTCAGGAACGGCACGAACAGCGCCACGATATAGACCGGCAGCAGCAGGATGTTGAGGAGGACGAGCACGCTCATGAGCTTGAGCGACAGCACGATCGACAGCCCGAGCGACGGGGCGGTTCCGGGCGGATCCTGCGGGTAATGCCGGCGCTCCACGGCCTCGGCGACATCGTCCAGCAGCACGCCGACGAAAACGCTGACCACCGCCGGAAAGAACAGCCACAAGGCGACCAGGAATCCGATCACGCCGCCGAGCGCCACGAGGTCATCGAGCCAGTGCCAGCGCATGGCCGGGAGGTATTGGTAGCCGACAGGGATAAGCGCGCCGAGAACGGCGAACACAACCGCCGAGAGGCCGATGCCGATGAGCAGGATCCGGCGGAAGGCCGGGTCGGGCAATTGCTGAAAGGCCAGGCTGAGCGCGCGAAAGATGGCCGGAGCCTCCCGCTGAATTCGTCAATGCGGACAACTGTGCCGCGCGCCGCCCTATCCGGCAAGTGGGCCCGGCAAGTAGGCCCGGCAAGGCGTCCGGAAAAGGCGCGTCCGGGCCGGGCCCGGATGCCCGCGATCGCCGCGCAACCTCAAGGAACACCTTGCAGCACGCCGTCTCCCCCTTATACTGCGCGCCGGACAACGAAATTCATGCACCAAAGTCCGGCCTCTCGATCAGTGCGGGGACGCGATAACTCCGGCCCCGGTCGGGTTCGCCATGGCCGGTATCAACAAAAGTGGGGACCTCAATAATGGCAAATCAGACCCTTGACGTCGTCGGCATCGGAAACGCCATCGTCGACGTGATCGCTCATTCCACCGACGCGTTCCTTAACCAGCAGAAGCTCGCCAAAGGCGGCATGATGCTGATCGACGCCGACCGCGCGAACGAGCTTTACGGTCTGATGGAGCCCGCGCTGGAAATGTCCGGCGGGTCGGCCGCGAACACGATCGCCGGCATCGCCTCCTTCGGCGGCAAGGCCGGTTTCATCGGCAAGGTGCGCAACGACCAGCTCGGCGATGTCTTCGCCCATGACATCCGGGCGCTCGGCGTCACCTATGGCACGCCGTCGGCGACGACAGGCGCCCCCACCGCGCGTTGCCTGATCCTGGTGACCCCGGACGCCCAGCGCACCATGAACACCTTCCTCGGCGCCTGTCAGGCCCTGGGGCCCGACGATGTCGATCCCTATCTGATCGAAAGCGCGCAGGTCACCTATCTCGAGGGCTATCTCTGGGATCCGGAAATGGCCAAGGCTGCTTTCCGCAAGGCGATGGACATCGCCCATGCGGCGAAGCGCAAGGTCGCGCTCACCCTGTCGGATGCCTTCTGCGTCGACCGGTACCGCGCCGAGTTCCGCGATCTGGTGAAGAACCAGGTCGATATCCTGTTCGCCAACGAGGCCGAGATCACCTCGCTCTACGAGGCGAAGGATTTCGACGAGGCGCTGCAGCAGGTCCGTCAGGATTGCAACTTCGCCGCGCTCACCCGCAGCGAAAAAGGCTCCGTCGTGGTTTCGGGCAATGAAATCCATGTCGTCGATGCCGAGCCGGGCGTGAAGGTGGTCGATACCACCGGCGCGGGCGACATGTATGCCGCCGGTTTCCTCTACGGCCTGACCAACGGCAAGAGCCTGCATGATTGCGGCCGCCTGGGCAGCATCGCCGCCGCCGAGGCCATCAGCCATGTCGGCGCCCGTCCCGAGACGCCGTACAAGGATCTGATGAAGGCGAAGCTGGGCCTCTAATGCCCGCTCTCACCGCGTCATTCCGGGCTCGCCCCGGAATGACGATGAGACCTTATTTCCGCACCAGCATCGGCCCCAGATGCCGGCCGCCGAAGATGTGGAAGTGCAGATGCGGCACTTCCTGGCCGCCATTGCCGCCGATATTGGCGAGCACGCGGTAGCCGTCCTTCGGCAGGCCAAGCTCGCGGGCGACGTGGCCGACGGCGCGCAGGAAGCCGGTGACCAGCTCGGGCGAGGCATGGGCCGTGAAATCGTCGACGCTGACGAACTCGCCCTTCGGAATCACCAGCACATGGACCGGCGCCTGCGGATTGATGTCGTGAAAGGCGAGGGAGAACTCGTCCTCATAGACCTTCTTGCAGGGGATCTCGCCGCGCAGGATCTTCGCGAAGACGTTGTTCTTGTCATAGGCCATTGCCGCTCTCCCTTGTCGCGCTGCGTCCGAAAACGCCGCCATGCTGAGCGAGGACGCGGCGGCAGGCAAGCGCGTTGTGAGGCCGCCTAACGCTCTTTCGCGCCCGAGACCGTCAGCGCGACGTCCTGGCCGTAGGAAACCTCGAGATTGTTGCCGTCCGGGTCGCCGATATAGGCCCAGTAACCGACCGGTGGACCGTAATCCTCCGGCCCCTTCTTGAGGCAACCCTCCGCGCGGGCGAGATCGACCAGGCGGTCCACCTCCTCGCGCGTGGCGCAGGCGACGCCGAGATGGCCGAACGGTCCGAGCGGCGGATCCTCGACGCCCGGCTGATGCACCAGCACGATCACGAACGGCCGCGTCATGTCGCTCACCCAGACGACCCCGCCCTCGCCATCGTCGGAATCGCGCCGGTGCACGACCTTCATGGCGGCGTATTTCTCGTAGAACGCGATGCTGCGGTCGAGATCGCGCGAGGCCAGGGCGATATGGGTGAATCCGGTGTCCGACATGTTCCGCTCTCCTCTCCACTAGCGCCGTCCGGTCCGCGTGTGATTGACTTCGCTCAAGGCGGAGGCGACCGAACGGCGCAAGAGTTACCCGATTATTCCATCATGGGGGAGCGGAATATGAAAACCCTTGTCGTGTTCTATTCTTTGACCGGCGCCACGAAAAAAGTGGCGCGGGAACTGGCGCGCGTGCTGAAGGCCGATCTCCACGAAATCGAATCCACCAAATCCTACGAGGGCTTCTGGGGATTCTTCCGGGGCGGCCGCGACAGCTGGCGCGATCATCTGGCGCCGGTCGAGGCCGGCGGCGTTTCACCCGGCGATTATGATCTGGTGGTTCTTGGCGGGCCGGTCTGGGCTGGCCGCGCGGCGCCGCCGCTCCGCCGCTACATCCAGGACCACAAAGGCGAATTCAAACAGGTCGGCCTCTTCCTGACGGAGGGCGGCTCGCCGCCGAAGAAGGCCTTCGACCAGCTCGAATCGATGGTCGGCAAGAGGCCGGTCGCGACCATGACGGTCCTCAACCGCACCGTGGCCGTGAACGATTTCGAGGCCGACATCGCCGATTTCGCCGGACCGATCCGGATGAAGGAAGAAGCCGTCTTCTGACGATATCCGCGCCGGGCGGCGGGCCGATACGCGTTACGCGCGGCCCGGTCCGCTCCTTCATCCGCTCATCCGTTGCGTGGGCGGCGCAAACTCTGTATGCGTTTTCATATAACAATTTGGCACGGGCTCCGGCTGTTCGCCGCGAAGCCCGGCCGCGTGATCGGTCAGGGGTAATCCGGGGGGTAGTGGATGCCGACGAGATCCATCAGTCTTTGGGCGCTCATCGCGGCGCTCGCGGGACTTCTGTTCGGCTTCGATACGGCCGTCATTTCGGGGGCGGAACAAGCCATCCAGCGCACCTGGGAGATGAGCAATGCCATGCAGGGCGTGGCGATTTCCTCCGCGCTCTGGGGCACCGTGATCGGCGCGATCTTCGGCGGCGTGCCGAGCGACCGATTCGGCCGCAAGCCGACCCTCATCGGCATCGGCATTCTCTATCTTCTCTCGGCCCTCGGCACGGCGCTCGCGCCCTCGCCGCTCTGGTTCATCGTGCTCCGCTTCATCGGCGGACTCGGCGTCGGCGCCTCCTCGATCGCGGCCCCCGCCTATATCTCGGAAATTTCGCCGCCATCCTGGCGCGGCCGTCTCGGCATCCTGTTCCAGATGATGATCGTCATCGGCATTCTGGTCGCCTATTTCTCGAATTATCTGATCGCGGGCACGAGCGCGCATGACTGGCGCCTCATGCTGGGCGTTCTGGCGGTTCCTTCCGCGCTGTTTCTTCTCGCCGTGCTGTTCGTGCCGGAAAGCCCGCGCTGGCTGCTGATCCATCGCGGCGACGACGAGGCGGCGCGGCGGATACTGTCGATCTCCCGCGAGGAGCTGGCGGCGATCAAGGCGACGATCGATCCCAACGAAGGCAAGACGATGAAGCTCTCCCGCTTCTTCAACGGCCAGCTCAGGCGGCCGATCCTTCTCGCCTTCCTGGTCGCCTGCTTCAATCAGATGTCGGGCATCAACGCGATCATCTATTACGCGCCCCGCATCTTCGACCTGACCGGCATCGGCACCAGCGCGGCCTTCCTCGCCACCGTCGGCGTCGGCGTCGTCAATCTGATCTTCACGGTCGTCGGCATGGCGCTCATCGATCTCGCGGGCCGGCGCAAGCTGATGTATATCGGCTCGGTCGGCTACATCGTCTCGCTCGCGGTCGTCGCCTATGGCTTCGCGACGGCGAATTACGGTCTGGTGCCGCCCTTCATCTTCGCCTTCATCGCCGCCCATGCGATCGGCCAGGGCGCGATCATCTGGGTCTATATCTCCGAGATCTTCCCGAATGCCGCGCGCGCCACCGGGCAGGCGCTCGGCACCGCGACGCACTGGGTCTTCGCGGCGATGATCACGCTGGTTCTGCCGCCGCTGCTGACCATCGTGCCGCCGGCCTGGATCTTCGGGTTCTTCGCGGCCGCCATGGTGCTGCAGCTCGCTTTCGTGCAGTTCCTGATGGTGGAAACGCGCGGCCGCACGCTTGAAGAGGTTTCCGAGCTTCTCATGGACACGCCCTCGGGGGGCAAGGTCCTGACCTGAGGTCGAGGGACGGACCCGTCCGGCCGAGAAGCCGTTGCTGACAGGAGAGTGTCGTATGACGTTCGAGAGAATGGTGCTTTACGCCCGTTGGATCCTGGGCGTGTTCTATATCCTCAGCGGGTCGAACTGGTTCTTCGGGTTCATACCGCTTTTGCCGAATATCTTCTCGCCGGCCGATCTGCACATCAAGCACGCGGTCGTCGCCGAGATGATCAATACCGGCTGGATGTTTCAATGCGCCAAGGTGACGGAGCTTGCCGTCGGCATCGCGCTGGTGACGAACCGCGCCGTGCCCCTGCTGCTCGCCATCGCGGCGCCGACCGCCTTCATCACCTTCATGCTCGATGCGCTCATTCTCGACGACATCTGGCGCTGGATCATCGGCACGGAGACGACCGCCGCGATGCTCGCCGCCGTCTACGACATGGTGATCGGCGGGCTCTGCATCTTCCTGCTCCATATCTGGCTGATGGTCTGCTACTTCGATTTCTACCGGCCGATGCTGGTCTGGAAATCGTCGCCCCGGCGGTTCGGAACCGCGGTCGATCCCGACGCGATCAAGGCGCCGCGGCTCTTCACGACCGATCGGCCCTGGCTGCGCACGGCGTTCCTCGCGGTCGGGTGGATCGCTCTCGCGCTCCAGACCTGGAACTTCTACCTGTTCACCGGCATGATCGGCGTGCAGCCCAAATAGGCCGCTTGCGCGGTTCTATTTGTCCTGCAGCGCCGACGGCAGCAGGGCCGCGGGGAGATCCTGATAGCAGACCGGCCGCAGGAAGCGGTCGATCGCCAAGCGTGCCGACCGAGGTGCTGCGGCCGTCCGAGGTCGCGGGGAAGGGGCCGCCATGCACCATGGCATGGGTCACTTCCACGCCGGTCGGCCAGCCATTGGCGAGAATGCGGCCGGCGCGCCGCTCCAGGATCGGCAGAAGCTTTTTGGCGAGCGGGATGTCGCTCTCCTCGATATGCAGCGTCGCGGTGAGCTGACCCTCCAGCGCCTCCAGCACCGCGGCGAGCTCGTCCTTGTCTGCGCATCGGACGATGACCGAGCTCGGCCCGAACACTTCCTGAGCGAGCGCCGGATCCCAGAGAAAATCCTTCGCCTTGACCGAGAACAGGAAGGCCTGCCCGCAATTCGGGTTGCGGCTCGGCGCTTCCCTCCGCCAATAGCGTCCGCCTTGGCCTGACCGCGCAGCAGCGCGATCCCCTGGTCATAGGCGGCATGAATGCCGCCGGTGAGCATGGTTCCGGCGGGCTTTCCGGCCAGCACCGGCGCTTGCGGCCTTGATGAAGCGGTTGAGCCCCGGCCCTTCGAGCGCGATCACGAGGCCCGGATTGGTGCAGAACTGTCCGACGCCCATGGTCAGCGAGTTGAGAAAGCCCTCGGCGATGGCCTCGGCCCGCGCCTTGAGCGCCTTCGGCAGCAGGACCACCGGATTGATGCTGCTCATCTCGGCATAGACCGGGATCGGCTCCTCGCGTTTCGCGGCGATCTCCATCAGCGCCAGTCCGCCGCGCCGCGACCCGGTGAAGCCGACCGCCTTGATGCGGGGATCGGCCACCAGCGCCGCGCCGAGCTCGTTGGCGGGCCCCGCGACCATCGAGAACACGCCTTCCGGCAATTTGCATTTCTTCACCGCCGCCGCGATCGCACCCGCGACCAGCTCGCTGGTGCCGGGATGGGCCGGATGGGCCTTCACGACGACGGGGCAACCCGCCGCGAGTGCCGCCGCCGTATCGCCGCCGGCGACCGAAAAGGCGAGCGGGAAATTGCTCGCGCCGAATACGGCCACCGGACCCAGCGGGATTTTCCGCAAGCGCAGATCAGGCCGCGGCGCGGGCTTGCGGTCGGGCAAGGCCGGATCGATGCGGATGCCCTGCCAGCGGCCGTCCCGCAATTCGGCCGCGAAGAGCCGGAGCTGGTTGCAGGTGCGCCCCAACTCGCCGGTCAGGCGAGCCTGCGGCAGGCCGGTCTCGGCTTCGGCGCGTTCGGTCAGCGTCGCGCCGAGCGCGGCGATATTGTCCGCCATCACCTCGAGGAAGCGGGCGCGGGCCTCGGGATCGGTCGACCGGTAACGGTCGAACGCGGCCTCGGCCAGCTCGCAGGCCTTCGCGACCTCGGCGGCGCGCGTCACGCTGAAGCCGGGCTGGAGCTTCTTGCCGGTCCGCGGGTCGACCGCGCGAAAGGTCTTTTTCGACCCGAGTCGGCTCGCGCCGATGAAGAACTGGCCGGTGAGAGCTGGCTTGCTTTGCGACATGGGAAGCGCTCGCTGTGTTGGGATGTTTCGGAACGAGGACCGCCGGGCGCGGCCAATTACTCATACATAAAAAACATCGAACCGCCGAGGGATCAATGGCAAGATTTGTGACAACCGCCATCGAGGCCGGGCGCACCGCATTCCGGTAAGGCTTATGTGCGCCGCCGCGCGGGGGGCCAAAGCCCTTGCCTGCGATCCGATGCTTGGCTAGCTTGTTGTATGAGTTAATGGCAGGCGCCGTCCGGCGTCCTGCGGGGGTGCATCACAGGGGCCGGAATGACTGAGGCGTCGCCGTAATCCGGGCGGCGCTTCATCACGACAAGGCGCTCTCACGGAGGATCGGATGGTCGGAAGCGGGCAAGTCACTCCGCCGGAATCGAAGGCCGGCGGGCCTGCCAATGTGCGTTATGGCCTCGCCCTTAGCGTATTGGCCACGGTGTTCTTCATGTGGGGTTTCGCCACGGTGCTGAACGACATTCTCGTTCCGCATCTGAAGGCGGTGTTCGAGCTGAATTACGCGAAGTCGCTCCTGATCCAGTTCGTGTTCTATCTCGCCTATCTGCTGATGTCGCTGCCCTCGGCGAAATTGCTGGAACGCATCGGCTACAAGCCGTCGATCATCGTCGGGCTGATGGGCATGGCGCTCGGCGCGCTGATGTTCGTGCCGGCGGCCGTGTTCGTCTCCTACGGGATCTTCTTGACGGCGCTGTTCGTCCTCGGCACCGCGATCGCGCTTCTTCAGGTCGCCGCCAATCCCTATGTCGCGGTGATCGGTCCGCCGGAAACCGCGTCCAGCCGGCTCAATCTCGTGCAGGCGCTGAATTCGGCCGGCACCATGATCGCGCCGATGTTCGGCGGGATGCTGATTCTCGGCCGCAGCGCGTCCGGCACGGCCTCCGCCGACGCGGTGTCTGCGCTGAGCCAGGCGCAGCGCATCGCCGATGCCCAGGCCGTGCGCCTGCCCTATATCCTGATCGCGGTGATCCTGATCGTGCTCGCCCTGATCGTCTGGCGTACGCGGCTGCCGGCGCTTGGCGCGGCGACCCGGCGCGCCGCCCGCGAGGAACGCAAGAAGCATTCGCTCTGGCGCCACCGCAATCTCGTCTTCGGCGTGCCGGCGATCTTCATCTATCTGATCGCGGAAATCGGCGTCGGCTCGACGCTCGTCAATTTCATCTCGATGCCCGATATCGGCGCTATGAGCCACGAGCGCGCGGCAGACTATCTGGTGCTGTTCTGGGGCGGGGCGATGGTGGGCCGGTTCGTCGGTGCGGCCATCATGCGCTTCGTCAGCTCGGAGCATCTGCTGGCCTTCGTCAGCGTCTGCGCGCTGCGTGTTCAGCGTCACCGGCGTGATGACCGGCGGGCATCTCGCGATGTGGTGCCTGATCTCGCTCGGCCTGTTCCACTCGATCATGTTCCCGACCATCTTCACGCTCGGCATCAAGGGGCTCGGCCCGCTGACCGAGGAAGGCTCGGGCCTGCTGATCATGGCGATCGCCGGCGGCGCGCTGTCGGCGCTGCAGGGCGTGATCGCGGATCATTTCGGCCTGCAGCTCTCCTATCTGCTGCCGGCGGCCTGCTACATCTATGTGCTGTTCTATGCGGTCTGGGGCTGCCGTCCGACGGCAGGCCCTGCCGCCCGAAGCAGCTGGCCGCGGCGGACGTGATCAGCGCGTCTTCGCGGCCTTTTTCGGCGCGCCGCGCGATTGATCGTGTCGTCAAGCGCCAGATCGACCAGATTGGACATGGCCGCATAGGCCGCATTGGGATTGGCCGCCGCGATCGCGTCGAAGACCCGGCGGTGCTCCGGAACCGGATCGCGCGGCAACGGGGTTTCGCGCTGCTTGAAGATCGTGGTCCAGGAAATCGCAGCGCCCACGCCGCTCGATCAGCGAAACGAGGAACATGTT
This sequence comes from uncultured Alphaproteobacteria bacterium, assembly GCA_963822835.1. Taxonomy (GTDB): domain Bacteria; phylum Pseudomonadota; class Alphaproteobacteria; order CAVTAV01; family CAVTAV01; genus CAVTAV01. The sequence goes on from CAWGIZ010000002.1 coordinate 65,785, forward strand.
TCCGGTCGCGCGCAGGATCGCCGAATGGAAGGCGAGATCGGCCTCGCGGCCCGGCCGCGGTGGCCAGCGTCTCGCTCCGCCATGGCCTCGAGCGCCCGTTCCATATCCGCGAGATCCTGGTCCGTGCGGCGTTGCGCGGCGAGCGCGGCGGCCGACGGCTCGATCATGCGGCGCAGCTCGAACAGGCCGTTGAGGAAGGCTTCGTCGGGCTCGAACTCGAATACCCAGGACAGCACGTCGGGATCCAGCAGATGCCAGGTCGATTGCGGGCTGACCCGCGTGCCGACCTTCGGCCGCGACACGACGAGGCCCTTGGCGGCCAGAATGCGTACGGCTTCCCGATAGACGGTGCGCGAGACATGCAGCGTCTCGCTGGCGGCAATCTCGCCATCGAGGAGATCGCCGGGCTTGAAGGTGCCGGAGATGATCTTGACGCCGATATCGCGCGCTATTTCGCCGTGCAGGCGAAGCCGTTTTCTGGAGATCGAGTTGCGCGGCATGGTATGCCTCCCTTTGCGATGGGCGACGCCGCACCGGGGCAAGTCTAATGTGTGCCCACAGTTTAGACGCTCCGCCGTCTATCGCAATGGCCTGCTTTGCGATGCGGGTCTGCTCTCCGGCGGGCCCGGCAGGCGGAAACGTCCGGGGTGCCGCTAGCCGGCGAAACGGTGCGCCGGAAGACCGCTCGTTCCGGGCTCGACCTCGAACAGCCCGCCGGCCAGCTCCTCGTCCTCCGGCCGATTCGCGCCGAGGTGACGAACATCCGGTCCAGATCGGGCCCGGCGAAGGCGCAGCTGGTCGGCCGCGAGACGGGCAGGGAAATGGAGCGCATGCGCTTGCCCGTCCGGATCGAAACGGCTGATCCGTGCGCCGTCCCAATGGGCGACCCACAAGGCGCCCTCGCAATCCACCGTCATGCCGTCCGGATAGCCCCAGTCCGGCTCGAATTCGATCAGGATTTTCTTGCCCGAGAGCCCGCCGTCCTCGTGGAGATCGAAGCGGTAGATCACCCGCTTGCCGCTGTCGGTGTGATAGAGCGTCTGCCGTCCGGGCTGAAGGCGGGTCCGTTGGTGACGTGGTAGCCGGTATCCGCGCAGTGCCAGGTGAGGTCGGGATCGAGCCGCCACAGGCAGCCGCGCTCTTCCTCTTCCGCGTCGTCCATGGTGCCGGCCCAGATGCGTCCGAAGGCGTCGGCCTTGGCGTCGTTCATCCGGTTGCCGGGATGCTGCGGCTCGGGATCGCCGATCGGCCGGATCGCGAAGGGCTCGAGCTCCAGCTCCGCGAAGCCCGATTTGGTGCCGATGATGAAACCGGGCCGGTCCCGCCGCTCGACCAGCCAGCCGGTCCTGTCGGGCAGCGGCCAGCTTTTCTTCTCGCCGCTGTCGAGCGTCAGCCGGTGGACCGCCTGCGCCTTGATGTCGACCCAATAGAGCGCGCCGGTGCGCGGGCACCAGAGCGGCCCTTCGCCGAGGATCGCCCGCGCCGGCCAGACGCATTCCGCTGCGGTTGTCCCGGTCATGGTCGCCCCCCAGTGCCTGTCTTCCAGTGCCAGTGCCTATGTTCAGTGATTATCGCGCGGCGTGCCGAACTTGCGGGCGATATCCTGATATTTCACCGCCATCTCGAGCACCATGCCGTCGCCGAGCTGGCCGACCAGGCCGCGCTGGATTTCCTGCCACGGGCGTCTGCGAGGCGGGGTAGGGATAGCCGCCGCGCGCCTCGAGATCCGCGCGCCGGCGGGCGAGCTCGTCATCGGAGATCAGGATATTGGCCGTGCAGCGCTTGAGATCGATCCGCACCGGATCGCCGGTTCTGCAAAAGGGCCAGCCCGCCGCCCGCCGCCGCTTCGGGCGAGGCGTTGAGGATGGAGGGCGAACCGGAGGTGCCCGACTGCCGCCCGTCGCCGATGCAGGGCAGCGAGGTGATGCCGCGTTTGATGAGCGCGGCCGGCGGCTGCATGTTCACGACTTCCGCCGCGCCCGGGATAGCCGATCGGGCCGGTGCCGCGAATGAAGAGGATGCAGTTTTCGTCGATGCCGAGCGCCGGATCCTCGATGCGGTTGTGATAATCCTCCGGTCCGTCGAACACGACGGCGCGGCCCTCGAAGGCTTCGGGATCGTCCGGGTTGGAGAGATAGCGCTTGCGGAATTCCTCGCTGATCACGCTGGTCTTCATGATCGCGTTGTCGAACAGATTGCCGCTCAGAACGATGAAGCCCGCATCCTCGCGCAACGGCTTGTCGATCGGCCGGATCACATCGGTGATCCGTGATCTCGCGCGCCGCGGCAGTTCTCGCCGATGGTCTTGCCGTTCGCCGTGCGCGCGTCCTCGACGATGAGGCCGCGCTTCATCAGCTCGTTCGACCACGGCGGGCACGCCGCCGGCGTGATGATAGTCCTCGCCGAGATAGTCGCCGGCCGGCTGCAGATTGACCAGCAGCGGCACCTCGCGGCCATAGGTCTGCCAGTCGGTGAGCGGCAGGTCGACGCCGATATGGCGCGCGATCGCGGCGATATGGATCGGCGCATTGGTCGAGCCGCCGATCGCCGAATTGACGACGATGGCGTTGCGGAAGGCGTCCGGCGTCATGATGTCGGAAGGCTTCAGGTCCTCCTCCACCATGTCGACGATGCGCTTGCCGGTGAGATAGGCGATCTGCTGGCGCTCGCGATAGGGCGCGGGGATCGCGGCCGCGCCGGGCAGCTGCATGCCCAGCGCCTCGGCCAGCGAGTTCATCGTCGTCGCCGTGCCCATGGTGTTGCAATAGCCGGTCGAGGGCGCCGAGCTCGCGACCAGCTCGATGAATTCCGCATAGTCGATCTCGCCCGCCGCCATCATCTGGCGCGCCTTCCACACGATCGTGCCGGAGCCGGTGCGCTCGCCCGCGATGCCAGCCGTTCAGCATCGGTCCGACCGAGAGCGCGATCGCCGGGATGTTCACCGTCGCCGCCGCCATCAGGCAGGCCGGCGTGGTCTTGTCGCAGCCGATGGTCAGCACCACGCCGTCGAGCGGATAGCCGTAAAGCAGCTCGACGAGCCCGAGATAGGCGAGGTTGCGGTCGAGGCTCGCGGTCGGCCGCTTGCCGGTCTCCTGGATCGGATGCACCGGAAATTCGATCGCGATGCCGCCCGCCTCGCGAATGCCTTCGCGGATCCGCTCGGCCAGCACGATGTGATGGCGGTTGCAGGGCGAGAGGTCCGAGCCGGTCTGGGCGATGCCGATGATCGGCTTGCCGGATTGCAGTTCCTCGCGCGTCAGCCCGAAATTCAGATAGCGCTCGAGATAGAGCGCCGTCATCGACGGATTGTCCGGATTGTCGAACCAGTCCCGCGACCGCAAGCGGCGCGGGGCGGACGTGGAACCGTCGTCGCGTTGCTCAGCCATACTTTTATTGCCTTGTCGTTGGCCCCAAACTCGTTTGACAGCTTTCGCTGCCGATGTCTATTTGTACGAGAAATATTTGAGAATTGGGAGGGCGTTTGGCCAGGCTGCGGATCGGTCTCGTGGGGGCCGGAAAGATCGCGCAGGACCAGCATGCTGCCCGCCATCGCGTGCGAGCGGCGCCTTCGAGCTGGCCGGTGTCGTCGACCCCGCCGCGCGGGTCGCCGGCGTCGAGAGCTTTGCCTCCCTGGCGGAGATGCTGGCGAAGGCAAGCCCCGACGCCGTTGCCGTCTGCACGCCGCCGCAGGTGCGCCATGGCATCGCGCGCGCCGCGCTGGAGGCCGGCAAGCATGTGCTGCTCGAAAAGCCGCCAGCGCCACGGTCGGCGAACTCGAGGATTTGCGTCAGTGCGCCGGGCGCGCCGGCGTCACGCTGTTCACCGCCTGGCATTCGCAGTTCGCCCCGGCGGTTCCGGCGGCCCGACGCTGGATCGCGGCCCATCGCCCGCGCCGCATCCAGGTCGACGTGGCGCGAGGATGTTCGGCGCTGGCATCCGGGCCAGCAATGGATCTGGCAGCCGGGCGGACTCGGCGTATTCGATCCCGGAATCAATGCCTTGTCGATCCTGACGGCGATCCTGTCGGAACCGGTCTATCTTACCGCGGGCGCGTGTCGAGGTGCCCGGAGAACCGCGCCGCGCCGATTGCTGCCGAGCTGAGCCTGAGCACGGCCGGACAGGCGCACGATCGAGGCCGATTTCGACTGGCGCCATACCGGCACCCAGACCTGGGATATCGCGGTTGAGGCCGAGGACGGCGCGGAGATGCTGCTGTCCATGGGCGGGCACCGGATTTCGACCGGCGGCGAGGCCGCGGCGGACGCGCTGGAAGGCGAATATCCGGCCATCTACCGCCATTTCGCCGCGCTTGATCGCGGAGGGCAAGAAGCGACGTCCATGCCGATCCGTTCCGGCTGGTGGCCGATGCCTTCCTCGTCGCGGAGCGGCACGTCGGTCGCACCGTTCGAGGAGTGACGGCGAACCGGGGCGGCAAGCGACGCGTCGGCGGCTTTGACCGGCGCTCAGGCTTCACATATTGTATGAGTATTGATTAATAATCGAGCAGGCCCGCCCGTGGGCGGCCATTTCTCAAGGGGAGGACACGGATGGGTTCGAAACGGAATCGGGCGGGTTGGATTGTCGCCGGCACGGCGATGGCGACCGCCATGGCGGGGCTCTTCGGCGCCGGCCTCGGCGGCGACGGCCACGCAAGAGCGTTTTCGGTACGCTGACCGACGGCACCAAGATCGACGCGGTCACGCTGACGAACGCCCATGGCATGACGGCGCGCATCATGACGCTCGGCGCCGCCCTGCAATCGCTCGACGTGCCGGACCGCGACGGCCACAGCGCCAATGTCGTGCTCGGCTATGCGACGCCGCAGAAATATCTCGACGTGCCGAACTATTTCGGCGCGACGGTCGGCCGCTTCGCCAACCGCATCGCGCATTCGACCTTCACGCTCGACGGCAAGACCTATCACCTCGAGGCGAACGACCACGGCAATTCGCTCCATGGCGGCTTCAAGGGCTTCGACAAGCAGGTCTGGACGCATCAAGTCGGTCAAGTCCGGCAAGGACGCGAGCGTCACGCTGACCTATCGAAGCCCGGACGGCTCGGGCGGCTATCCCGGCAATCTCGACGTCACCGCCGTCTATGCGCTCAACGACGACAATGTGCTGTCGGTGACCTATACGGCCACGACCGACGCGCCGACCATCGTCAATATCTCCAATCACAGCTTCTGGAATCTGCGCGGCGAAGCCAGCGGCCATGATGTGATGGATGCGCAGCTGACCATCGACGCCGACGCCTTCACGCCGGTCGACAGCAAGCTCATTCCCACGGGCGAGATCCGCAAGGTCGAGGGCACGCCGTTCGATTTCCGCAAGGGCAAGGCGATCGGCAAGCAGATCCGCTTCGGCAGTTCCGAGCAGCTCATGATCGGCAGGGGCTACGACCACAATTTCGTCCTGAACGGCAAGTCCGGCGGCGCTGTCCGCCGCGCGGCCCGTCTCGTGGACAACCATACCGGCCGGGCGATGGAGATCTATACCGACCAGCCCGGCGTCCAGCTCTATACCGGCAATTTCCTGGATGGCACGGTCTCCGGCACCAGCGATCACATCTACCGCCAGACCGACGCGGTCGTGATGGAGCCGCAGCACTTCCCCGATGCGCCGAACCAGCCGAATTTCGCGCCGGTCACGCTCCGTCCGGGCCAGACCTATGTCAACAAGATCGAGTACCGTTTCTCGACGGTGAAATAGCGCCACGCCCTAGAGCGGAGTGACGGCCACGTCCTCCGCTTCCTCGGCGGCGAGCGGGTTGCGCAGCGGCACGGCGAAGCCCTTCGCCGAGATCTCGAACACGTCTCCCGGCGCGGTCCTGATGCCGTCCGAGAAGGACAGCGTGGCCGTGCCGAAGAAATGAACATGCACGTCGCCGGGCCGCCGGAAGAGACGGTATTTGAAGTGATGCCGCTCCAGATTGGCGACGGAATGGGACATGTTCTCTTCGCCGGTGAGAAACGGCTTTTCCCAGAGAATCTTGCCGTCGCGCCAGATCCGGCTGGTGCCCTGGACGTCGGCCGGCAGCTCGCCGGTCAGCAGCTCGGCGCCGAGCGCGGCCGAGCGCAGCTTCGAATGGGCCAGCCAGAGATAGTTGCCGCGCTCGATCACGTGATCTGAAAATTCATTGGCGAGGCAGAAGCCCAGCCGGAACGGCTTGCCGGCATCATCGATGACGTAAATGCCGGCAATCTCCGGCTCCTCGCCGCCGTCTTCCGCGAAGGCCGGCCGCCCCAACGGCGCACCGGTCGCCACGATCGAGCTGCCGTCGCCCTTATAGAACCATTCGGGCTGCACGCCGACCTGGCCGGGCTTGGGCTTGCCGCCCTCGAGACCCATCCGGAACATGCGCATCGAGTCTGTCTGGGCCTCGGCGGTCGCCGCCTTGTGCATCTTGTCGCGGCTCTCGGCCGATCCGAGATGGGTGAGGCCGGTGCCGGTGAGATAGAGATGCGCCGGATCGGGATGATCGATTGGGGCCAGCAGCCGGTTGTCCCGCGCGAGCGCCGCAATGTCGACCGGGTCGCCTGACAGCCGCGTTGCGACGAAATCGGCAAGGCCGGCCCCCGCCTTGATCGCCGCGCGCGCCAGATCATAGGTCGACGTGAACCCGTCGATGCGCCGGGCCTTGCCCGCCTCGTCGAGCGCGGCGACGGCGCGGTCTCCATTCTCGCGGCGAAACTGAATCAGGCGCATGGGCATCATCCGGCGTTCGGTGAACGCCGCCTTTCATGGTTCACTCTCACAGGGAGTACCTAGCGAATTACCGGTTTCCGCGAAAGCTCAAAAACTCATACATCAGGGTATGGGAGATGACGGGCGGGCGCGCGGGACGCGCCGGAAAACGTGCGCCAAGGCCGCTCCACCCCCTGCAGCCGCGCCACTCGTCTTTGCGGGCCGTGTTGTCACGCCCCGCGATCTCCCCTATAAATTGTCTGAGTAAAAAGTGTCTTGGGGAAACCAGCGAAAAACGCAAACTGCCGCCCTCCGGCGGTCAATAAGGAGGCATAGGTGTTGAGGCACTCGACGCAGCGCTGTTCGGCCGTTCTCACTCTCCTGGCGTCGCTTGCCGCCGCGCCGGCCGTCATGGCCCAGGCGCCGCTGACGGCCAGCGTTACGATCCACGCCGACAAGCCGGGCGCGGAGATCAATCCCGACCTCTTCGGCCAGTTTTCGGAGCATCTCGGCCACGGCATCTATGGCGGGCTCTGGGTCGGCAAGGATTCGACGATCCCCAATACCGACGGCTTCCGGAACGACGTCATCGCCGCGCTGAAGGACCTTCACGTCCCGGTCGTGCGCTGGCCCGGCGGCTGTTTCGCCGATGAATATCACTGGCGCGACGGCGTCGGTCCCGCTGACAAGCGTCCGGTCACGGTCAACACCAATTGGGGCGGCGTGCCGGAGCCGAACAGCTTCGGTACCGACGAATTCATGAAATTCGTCCGGATGATCGGCACCAAGGCCTATGTCAACGCCAATGTCGGCACCGGTAGCCCGGCGGAAATGGCCGACTGGCTAAAATATATGACGGCCGACCAGGATACGACGCTCGTTCGCATGCGGACGGCCAATGGCCACAAGGATCCCTACACCGTGCCGTTCTGGGCCATCGGAAACGAGACCTGGGGCTGCGGCGGTGACATGACGCCCGACTATTACGTGGACCTGTTCCGCCGCTATTCGACGTTCCTTAAGTCACCGCCGGGCACGCGTCCTCTGATCATCGCGAGCGGCGGTCATGACGACGGCGCGCCGATCTGGACCCGCACGATCCTGGAGCATGGCGGCCCGAATGTGGGCGCGATCACCTATCACTACTATACGATCCCGTCGAAGACCTATGACTGGCGGCACAAGGGCAGCACGATCGGATTCCCGGAAGACCAGTGGATCTCGACGCTGGTGAACGCGCTCAAGATCGGCGGCTATATCGCCGACAACATCAAGGTGATGGACGAGCTCGATCCCGACAAGAAGGTCGCGCTGTTCGTCGACGAATGGGGCACCTGGTACGATCCCGAACCCGGCCGCAATCCCGGCTTCCTCTATCAGCAGAACACGGTCCGCGATGCCGTCGTGGCGGCGTCCGAGCTGCACATCTTCATGCATCATGCCGACCGCATCCGCATGGCCAATATCGCGCAGACCATCAACGTGCTGCAGGCGATGATTCTGACCGACGGTCCGAAGATGCTGCTGACGCCGACCTATCATGTCTTCCACATGATGATCCCGTTCCAGGGCGCGACGAGCCTCCCCTCCGATGTGAGCACGCCGGATTACGCGCTCGACGGCATGTCCGTGCCGGCGATCAGCGTCAATGCCGCGCGCGATTCCGCGGGCGAGATCGTCTACTCGCTCACCAACCGGGATCCGAAACGGGCGGTGAAGGTCTCGACCGTGATCGATGGCGCGAAGGCCAGGGCGGTGGACGGCCTGGTGCTGACCGGCGCCACGATGGACGCGCACAATACTTTCGACGATCCGAACAAGGTGCACCCCGTTCCGTTCAAGGGCGCGAAACTCAGCGGCGGCAAGCTCGAGGTCGACCTGCCGGCGAAATCGGTCGTCGTTCTGAAGCTCAAATAGCGGCAGGCAGCCTAGGCCTTGGCGCCCTTCTGACCGGCGCCAAGGCGAGGCTCGGCCGTATCGTCCAGCGGCCAGCGGGCGCGCGCCGGCATATCCAGCCCGTCGACCAGACCCAGCTCGAAGCGCTCGATCCCGGCCCAGGCGACCATCGCCCCGTTATCCGTGCAAAGCCTTACGGGCGGCGCGATCAGCCGGCTGTTACGCTCCCGGCACAAAGTGTCGAGACGCTGGCGGAGATAGGAATTCGCCGCGACGCCGCCCGCGATCACGAGCGGCATGGCCCCGGCGCTGTCCAAGGCGCTGTCATGGCGGCGCCGGTGCGATCGGCGAGAATGTCGCCGACGGTCACCTGGAACGCCGCCGCGAGATCCGCCGCGTCCTGCTCGCGAATCGTTCCCTCGCCCGCGCAGTCGTCGGCGATGCGTTTGACGGCGGTCTTCAGGCCGGAGAAGGAGAAGTCGCAGCCGGGCCGGCCGACCATGGGACGCGGCAGGGAAAAGCGCCTGGGATCGCCCGTCTTCGCGATCCGTTCGACCGCCGGACCGCCCGGATAGCCGAGCCCCATGATCTTGGCGACCTTGTCGAAGGCTTCGCCGACCGCATCGTCGATCGTGGTGCCGAGCCGGCGGTAGTCGCCGACGCCGTTCACCTGAAGCAGCTGGCAGTGTCCGCCCGAAACGAGGAGCAGCACATAGGGAAAGTCGACCTTCTCGAGGAGCCGCGCGGAAAGCGCATGGGCTTCGAGATGGTTGATCCCGAGAAACGGCAGGCCGCGGCTCGCGGCGAGGGCCTTGCCGGTCATGAGGCCGACGAGGACGCCGCCGATCAGGCCCGGTCCGGCGGTTGCCGCGATCGCGTCGAGGCCGGTGAAATCGACCGCCGCCTCCGCCATCGCCCGGGCGACGAGGCTATCCAGATGCTCGATATGGGCGCGCGCCGCGATCTCGGGCACGACGCCGCCATAGGGCCGGTGATCCTCGATCTGGCTCAGCACGATGTTCGAGAGGATCCGCCCCTCGCCCGAGGCAGCGTCCTTCGCCACGACCGATGCGGCGGTCTCGTCGCAGCTCGTCTCGATGCCGAGCACGACCAAAGCCGCAGGACGATCGCTCGATTGACGGTTCGGCAATTCACGGTTCACGGGGCCGGTCTTTCCTTGTATCACAGGGCCTAAATCCGGGTCGGCGCTGGCATCGATGTGTGGCCGACCGGGGCAATAACACCTCTCACGCGAGAACCGCAAGGCAACTCGGCGCATGACACGTGATCGCCCCTTGAGAATTGGCACCCGCGGCAGCCCTCTGGCGCTCGCCCAGACCCGAACCGTGCGCGATCTCCTGATCGCCGGGAATCCCGGCCTGACCGAGGCCGATATCGCGATCGAGGTCTTCAAGACGCGCGGCGACCGGATCACCGATCGCAAGCTTCTGGAAATCGGCGGCAAAGGCCTGTTCACCGAGGAGCTGGAGGAGGCGCTCAAGACCGGCGCGCTCGACATGGCGGTTCATTCCATGAAGGACATGCCGACGAAATTGCCGGACGGGCTCGACATTCCCTGCCTGCTGGAACGCGCCGATCCCCGGGATGTGCTGATCGCGCGCCAGGGCAAGTCGATCAAGGGACTGAAGAAAGGCGCGGTGGTCGGCACGGCGAGCCTGAGGCGCGAGGCGCAGCTCCGCCACGCCCGGCCCGACCTGAAGGTCGTCACGTTCCGCGGCAATGTCGGAACGCGCCTCAAGAAGCTCGAGGCCGGTGAGGCGGATGCGACGCTGCTCGCCCGCGCCGGGCTGACGCGGCTCGGCATGCTCGACGTGGCGAGCGCCACCCTTTCGGTCGACGAGATGATGCCCGCCCCCGCCCAGGGAGCGATCGGCGTCGAATGCCGGTCGGACAATGGGCGCGTCCTCGGTCTGCTGGCGCCGCTCAATCACCCGGCGACCATGCAGGCCCTTGCCGCCGAGCGGGCGCTGCTCGCGGGTCTGGACGGGTCCTGCCGCACGCCGATCGCGGCGATCGCGACCATCGGGGAAGGCGGGCTGCGGCTGCGCGCGCGGCTGTTGTCGCCGGATGGCACGCAATGTTTCGAGACCGAAAGGACCGGCGGCGTGGCTGACGGGGCGGCTCTCGGCGCGGAGGCGGCGGCCGAGCTTCGGGCAAGGGCGGGGCCGGGCTTCATGGCCACGCTGGCCTGAGTTGCGGCGACGATCATGCCGAAGACGATCCTGATCACCCGGCCGCGCGAGGATGCCGAACGTCTGGCCGAGGAGTTCGAGGCGCAGGGCTTCGCGACGCTGATCGAGCCGATGCTGACCATCGATTTCGTCGAGGATCCGGGCTTTTCCACCGAGGGGGCGCAGGCGATCCTGCTGACGAGCGCGAATGGCGCCCGGGCGCTCGGCCGTACCGCCGCACCGCGCGATATCCCCGTTCTGGCGGTTGGCGACAAGACGGCCGAGGCCGCGCGCGGGCAAGGCTTCGCGCGGGTGGCGGTGGCCGGCGGCGATGTCGAGCGGCTCGCCGCGCTTGCGAGGGAGACCCTCGATCCCGCCGCCGGGGCGCTGATTCACGTCTCCGGCCGCGACGTGGCGGGCGATCTTGCCGGCGCGCTCGCAGCAGGGGGATTCACTTGCAGGCGCCATGTGTTGTACAAGGCGCACGCGGCCGAGGGCTTCAGCGGAAAACTCCGCGATGCGCTTTCCGCGGGTGAAATTGCCGCCGTGGTCTTCTATTCCGCGCGCACGGTGGCGACATTTGTTATGCTGATGAGGCAGGCCGGCCTCGCGGCCGGCGTCGTCTCCATGACGGCCTTCTGCATCAGCGAGGCGGTTGCCGACGCGGCGCGGGAGCTGGACTGGGCGCGGGTCGTGGTATCGGGCGGCCCGGTCGTGCTGCATTAGGCGCGGCGCGGATGGTGTGAATGAAGGTGAGTAAGGCGCGATGAGCTCCGAAGATCTGAGCAAGCCGGAGACGGAAAAGAACGGACCAGCCGCGCCGGGTGTATCGTCGTCGACCGCCTCGTCCTCGAAGGAAAAGGCCAAGGTCGCGATCACACGGCGGCGCACTGCCACGGGGCTCGTGCTTCTGGTGCTGATCCTGGCCGCCTTCATCGGCGCGCTGTTCGCCTGGCCGTTCGTCCTGCCGCGGCTTCAGGCCTGGATGCCCGAGGGCATGCGGGTGATGCCGGTCGCCGACGTCGCCGGAAGGGAAGATGTCGCCGCCCTTTCGAACGCGCCTCGACGCGCTCGAATCGCGGCTGTCGTCCCAGCCGCAGGCCGCGACGGAACAGGAACTCGCCGATCTGAAGAGCACCGTCGATGCGCAGGAAGCCCGGATGCAGGATCTGACGCAGCGGCTGAATGTGGCCCAGAGCGACGAACGCTTCGCCGATCTGATGAAAACGCATGAGGAACTGGCGTCGTCGCTTCGCGATCTGAAGCTGCGGGTCGCCAAGCTCGAAAACGCCGCGCCGAGCGGCCAGCGCGCGACCCTGCTGGCGCTCGCCACCACGCGGCTCCGCATGCGGGCCGAAACCGCCCGGCCCTTCCCGAACGATCTGGCGCTGGTCGAGCGTCTCGTCCGGGAGGTCGGCGGACTCGACGCGGCGGGCACCAAGGCGCTTCACGATCTTGGCCCCCATGCCGACGCCGGAGCGCCGTCGATGGCCGATCTGGTCGTCCGAGTTTCCCGAGGCCGCCCGCAAGACGCTGAGGGCCTCCGAGATCCCGATGGAGCGCCCTGGTGGCGGCGTACGCTGGCGCGGATCGTCGCGCTGGTCACCATCCGCCATACCGGCCCGATGGAGGGCGACAGCGTCGAGGCTCGGCTCTCCCGCGCCGAGGAACGCCTGGGCGCCAACGATCTTTCCGGGGCCGTAACGGAGGTCGAGGGCATCGAGGGCCGGCCCGGCGAGAAGATCGATCCGTGGCTGCAGTCGGCTTACGCCCGGCTCGCCATCGACCGCGCCGCGCGCGAGCTCGAGGGCCCGGCCTATCGGCTCGGCGCGGGCGCCGCCCCGCTCGGAACCCCGTCCGGCGCCATGTCCGCCGGCGCCCCGTCTGTCGGCGGCCCGTCGGGCGCGCAGGGTTGACCCCGGCATGATCCGGCTCGATCCGATATCTGCTTCTGGTTGTCGTCGCGGCCGTGGTCGCGGTCTGGTTCGTCGATCATCCTGGCCATGTGATCCTGCAATGGATGGACTACCGGATCGAGATGACGACCGCGGTCGGCGCGGTGATCCTGCTCTTCGCCATAATCATCGCGTCGGCTCTGCTCTATCGTCTCTGGCGCTGGCTCCGGCGCGGGCCGCAGGCCTTAGCGAATTCTGGCAGGGCGGCAAGCGCAAGCGGGGCCTCAAGGCGCTGAGCCGGGGCTATGCGGCGCTCGCTGCGGGAGACGGCGCGGCCGCGCTGCACCGGGCCAATGAAGCGGCCGGCCTGCTGAACGAGCCCGCGCTGACCAATCTTCTGGCCGCGCAGGCGGCGCATCTGGCCGGCGAGGACGAAGAGGCGGATACAC
>CAWGIZ010000003.1:0-22094 GCA_963822835.1 uncultured Alphaproteobacteria bacterium
GGCGGAGAGGATGGGATTCGAACCCACGAGGGGCGTTAACCCCCACACGCTTTCCAGGCGTGCGCCTTAAACCACTCGGCCACCTCTCCAGGGGCATCGTGTTCGACCGGCGGCACTATAGCGAAGCACGTCCCGGAGACAAGACTCCGTGAACATTTGCGGTCGCCGGGCGGCGGCGGATCAGAATTTTATCCGGGTGCCCGCATAGAACGCGATCGGCGGGGCGGGGCTCAAGGCCCGCGGATTCTGGGCGTTCGGCACCTGCAATAACGGCACCTCGCCGATCGAGGAGAAGGTTCCGAAGGTGGCGTAGTGGTTGTCGAGCAGATTCTCGACCGTGCCGTATAGCTCCACGGCCTCGAAGATCTTGAAGCTCACATGGGCGTTCAACACCACATAGCCCGGCACCTTGGGCGTCAGATTCGCCTCGTCGCCGAACAGATACTGCCCGCTGACCGCACGGCCATACAGGGAAAGCGCCAGCCGTTTGGTAGCCTGAAATTCGCCGCCGAACTTGACGCTGTGCCGAGGTACACCGGGCAGATTGTCGCCCGGAAGCACGGTGATCGTTCCGTCCGCTGCGGCGCTCGGATTGTTCGGGCTGTTGAGGGTCAGCGGCGTGCGATAGGTCGCCTCTGTCAGCGCGTAATCGACATAGGCCGTGATGCGATGGGCGGTATAGGTCATGCCCGCCTCGATGCCGCGGCGGCGGGTGGCGCCGATATTGCGGAAATAGGCGCGGCCGGCCGTGCCCGACGCGACATACTGGATATCGTTATGGCTGCGCGTGGTGAACACACCCGCGTGCCAATTGACGCTCGCCTTACCGAAGGTCATGGCCCGGCCACGCAGGCCGGCTTCGAAAGTGCGGGCGACGACCTGATCGAGCGGCGGATCGCCGACGAAGAAATTGGTCAGGCTGCACGGGCTCGCCGGGTCAGCGCAGGAGAGCTCGGCCGGCGTCGGAATGCGGTTCGACTCCGCATAGCGGCCATAGGCCGTGACGGCGGGCGTAAGCTTATAGGTCACGCCGAAGCTCGGATTGAACCGGCCGTAGTGATGCAGGCCGTTGAGCGCCGTGCCGAGCTGATCCATCAGCCGCACCCGCGCGCGGTTATAGCGACCCGAAAGCGTCGCAGTAAGCGCGTCGGTCAGGTCGATCGCGTCCGAAAGATAGAAGCCCAGATAGGTATTATGCGCCCTGAGACCGACCGGTGTGATATCGGCGGCCGGCGCGTCGACCGGGATGCCGGGGCCGGCAAAACCGCGATCGAGCGTGAGCCCGCCGATCTCCGTGCCGGCGGCGAAGTTGGTGCCGCCGTGATCGATGGACGCGCCGGCGAAGAACTTGTTGGCGAAACCGAAGAGATCGTCCTGGTTCGTGATCTGAAGAGACGCGCCATAGGCGTTGGTCCGCGTCGAGGTCCGATTGAGGAAGGCGTAGGGGCCGCCATCGATCCATTCGGGATTGTCGAACAGGCCGGCATAGGCCTGATAGGGGCCGCTGGTGGCGAAATTGGGGATGTCGTTGCCACTGGCATCGGTCAGCGGCTCGCCGTCTTCGTTGCAGATCAGCGTATCGTCGGTCGCGCAAGCACCGGCTTCGGCCGCATCGCCATTTTGGGTGTTCTGCTTTAGATGGCTGTAATAGGCCGTCGCCTGCAGCGACGTCTCGTCGCCGAGAACCAGATTAGCGGTCGGCGAGACCCGGACGAAGCGGTTATGCGTCGTATCCGGATAGGTGAACACCGCTCGGCGATCGACCGCAAGAAGTTCCACCGGAGAAGTGCCGTTGCCGGTGAGATCGTTGTCTGCGCCGATCATGTTGAGATGGAGTTCGGACCCGTCTCCGCCCCGCCAGCCGACATCGCCGTAGATCTGCCGGAGATCGGAGGAGGAATGCGGCCGCCAGCCCGATTCATGGGTTCGGTTCGCGGCGATATAGATCGCCTTGCTGTCGTCGCTGAGGCCGATTTCGGCGCCGCCGGAGATGCGGCCGAAACTGCCGCCGGACATCTCCGCCTCGATGCCCTGATAGGTAAAGCCGTTCTTCATCTCGATGGCGAGCGAGCCGCCGAGGGCGTTCAGGCCGAACACGGAATTCGCGCCTTCGAGCGTCATCCGGCTGACGGCGGCGTCGGGCACGAGATCCCAGTCCATGGTGTCGCCGAAGGCCTGGTTGAACCGGCCGCCATTGACATAGACCGCGAGGCCCTGCGCATCGCCGGCCAGCGGCGAGGCCTCGAAGCCGCGGAACATCAGATTGGGCTGAAACGGATTGTTCTGAGCCTGATTCAGCGAGACCCCGGCCAGCGTGTTCTGCAGCGCGTTGAGGATGCTTGCATTGCCGGCGCTGCGGATATCCGCGCTGTCCAGCAGCCGCGCATTGGCGGCAAGCTTGTCGGCGTCGATCCCCATGCCGGGGATTGGGCTCGCGGTGATGGTGACGTTTTCGGGCGGGGCTGACGGGGACGCGGCCTTGGTCTGCTCAGCGGCCGCTGCACCCGGATATGTCGCTTGGGGTACGACTTCCGAGCACTATCAGGACAGCGGGAAGAACTGTCCTAAACTTTGCGTCGGCCCCGCCCGTATGTCGACCGGGCGCTTGGGGAAACGCCGGGCCGTTTGCTTGTCCCGTCATTTTAATACTCGTACAGCGGCTTATTATCGGCGGGAGAAGCGTTCGGTGCTGCTGTGGGGCCCGATCCTAACGATTCAAAATGATTGAGATCTGAACAGAACATTAACATCAGATGAAAACCGGTTATTCAACAGTGGTTAGGGAACGAACCGGCTGATTTTTGGGGTTTATACCGGTGCTGCTGGGAACGTGATCCTAGTGATCAGACATGAGCCTCGGCTGAACGCCGAATTAAATTCCAATGAAACCGAGCCATTCAGCGATCGCCGGCCGTCATCCGGTAGCCGTGGCCGCGCACGGTATGGATGAGCGGCGGATCGAAGCCGGCGTCGATCTTCGCCCGCAGCCGGCGGACATAGACGTCGACGACGTTGGTCAGGGGATCGGAGGTCTGGCCCCACACGGTTTCCAGGATCCGCGCCCGGCTGACCACCCGGCCCTCGGCGGCGAGCAGGAAGTCCAGCAGCAAGATCTCCTTGGACGTCATGTCGATCAGCTTGCCGCCCCGGCGGACTTCCAGCGTATCGCGATCCAGCTCCAGATCGGCGAGCTGAAGCAGCACCTTGCGCTCCTCGAAGCCGCGCGACCGCCGGATCAGCGCCTCGATTCGCGCGAGCAGTTCCTCGAAGGCGAAGGGCTTGGTGAGATAATCGTCGGCGCCCTTACGCAGCCC
The DNA here is from genome assembly GCA_963822835.1 of uncultured Alphaproteobacteria bacterium. Lineage (GTDB taxonomy): Bacteria > Pseudomonadota > Alphaproteobacteria > CAVTAV01 > CAVTAV01 > CAVTAV01. The sequence goes on from CAWGIZ010000003.1 coordinate 3,315, forward strand.
CTCGATCCGGTCCTCCAGCCCGTCGAGCGCGGTAAGCATCAGGATCGGGGTCTTGATGCCCTCGCGCCGCAACGTCTTGCATACCTCGCGGCCGTTGGTATCGGGCAGGAGCAGGTCGAGAATCACAAGCGAGAGGTTCTTGCCGCGCGCGAGCTCCAGGCCTTCGCCCCCGGTCGCGGCGCTATCGACGCTGTAGCCTTCCGCCTGCAGTCCCCGCACCAGAAAGCTGGTGATTTTCTCATCGTCCTCGACGAGCAGGATATTCATGCGCGCACCCGGATCGCGGGCCGCGTGGCGGGCTCGGCCAGCGCCAGCGTGACATAGACCGTGGTGCCCTCGCCAAGCGTGCTTTCGAGGCGGATGGCGCCCTTGTGCGCCGACACGATCGCCCTGGCGATATGAAGGCCGAGGCCGGAGCCTTGCGGCGCGAGACGGCGCGCGGTCTCGCCGCGATAGAACCGTTCGAACACGCTTTCCACATCCTTCGGCGGCATGCCGATGCCGTCATCGGAAATGGCGACGGTCACCGCGGTGTCGCCCACCTGGCCGAGCGTCACGGTGACGGTGCCCGACGCCTTCGAATAGCGGAGCGCGTTATCGAGCAGGATCATGAAAAGCTGATTGAGGCGATCGGCGTCGCCGCGCACGGTCAGATCGGTCTCGTCGATCCGCAAGCGGATCGCCGCCTGCTCGTTCGCCATCGCTTCGGCATGGCCGCAGGCGTCTTCGAGAAGATCGATCAGGGGTATCGGCTGAAGATCCAGATGCAGCGCATCGGCGCTCGCGCGGGCGATCAGCATCAGATCGTCGACCAGCTTGCCGAGCCGGCGCGCCTGATCCACCACCCGGCCGAGGGCATCGCGATATTCGAGCGGGGAGGTTTCCTTGCAGCGGAGCGTCACATCGGCCTCGCCGCGGATGACGGTGATCGGCGTGCGCAGTTCGTGGCTGATATTGGCGAGAAATTCCTGGCGCATCGCATCCGTGCGCTTGAGCCGGTCGTTGGCGCGCTCGAGTTCCGCCGTGCGGGCCTCGACCGTGCGCTCCAGATTGCCCCGCGCCTCGATCAGCTCCTCGCGCTGCGCTTCCAGCCGGCTCGCCATTTCGTCGAGCGCGTTGCCGAGTTGGGCGAATTCATCCTTGCCCGTGAGGGCGGTGCGATAAGCGAGATCGCCCCGGCCGAATTCGTGGACGCCCTGCATCAGCGTCGTCATGGGCGCGCGGATGCGCCTCGAGAAGAACCGGACCGCCAGGCCCGAAAGCACCAGGCCGAAGATCGTGACGCCGACCGCGACCCAGACCAGATGATCGACAAGCGCGCGGGTCGCGGCATCGGCGCGGCGCACCTCTTCGGATTCGTCCGCGATGGCGGTCTCGATCGCGTGGCGGAGCGTGCCGTCGATCTCGTCTTCCATCAGCGAGACGAGCTGGGCGCGGGCCTCCGGGTTATCGCCGATCGCGAGAGAGCGTCCGATCCGGTGCTGCTGCTCGAGGATGGAGTTGATCGTCGAGGTCAGCCTGTCGACGCTGCCGAGCTCGATGGACTCCTCTGCCTGCTTGTCGGGATCGACGAAGGTCGTCTCGCGTTTCGTAATGGCCCTCAGAGATTCGAGATTCCGTTTGAGCAGCGCCTCGGTCTCGCGCAGATCCTCCCGGTTCGCGGCAACGCCGCTGATCGAGATATCGGCGAGCTGCTTGAAGTGGCGGTAGGCGGCCTCGGCGACGGCGTGATAGGCGTCGAGCTCGTCATGCGAGATCTGGCTGCGTTCGAGATAATATTGCGCGCGCCAGACCGTCCAGACCAGCGCGCTGGAAACCACCAGCACGCTGCCGAGCAGCACCAGGATCAGAATGGTCAATCGCGTGCGAACCATGTCTCGGGCCCGTTTCCATCCAGTTCTCGATACGGCGCGCCGCCCCTAGCCATCCAGTTCCGGATAATGCCGGAACAACCCATGCTCGCTGAACGGCTGATGCCGTTTCGACTTGAGATAGGCTTTGATGCGCGGCCGTCCCGCCACCATGTCGTGCAGCGCCGTCACGCGGGGGCATTCCTGCTCGACCCGGCTTGCGGCGCGGGGGAAAGCATAGCGCAACCCGGCCACCACATGAAATAGCGAGAGATCGGCATAGGTGAGCCGGTTGCCGACCAGATGGGCCTCGCCCTTGGGATTGCGCGCCAGCACCGTGTCGAAATAGCCGAGAAACTTGGGCAGGCGATTGGCGCGGAAATCCTTGGCGCGCTTGTTCGCCGCCGGTTTCTGGTCCTCGTAGTAGAGCGAGCCCGCGATCGGATGATGGACGTCGTGGATCTCCTGCACGAAATCCGTGATCGTCAACTGAAGCTGGTGGGTCCAGATCCGGCCCGCCTCGGCCCGGGGCGCAAGGCCGAGCCGGCCGCCGAGATAGAGCAGGATATTGGCGGTCTGGCCGATGACGAGATCGCCGTCTTTGAGGAAGGGCGGCGCGAAGGGCGGCGTCGCGACGCCCTCCGATTCGAGCAGCCCGACCACGCCGTCCATCCCGCCCGATCCGGATTTGCGGGCTACATCGACATAGTCGGCCCCGGCTTCCTCCAGCGCGAGGCGGACGAATTCGCCGCGTCCCGGAATGCCGGGCCAGTAATAGAGTTCATAAGCCATGACGGTCTCCCCCGTATCGGACGTCAGGATTTCAGCTTCGGCGCGAAGATGAGCGACATGGTGTCACCGAACGGCGTCGCATGCCACTGGCCGTACAGCCGACGATAACGGTCCGTCACCCATGTCACGAGGTTTATCGTCAGCCAGGGCGGCATGACTTCGTCCTGCGCCATGAGAAAGACCTTCAGGCCGGCCAGGAAGGCGCGCGGGTCCGTATTGCCATGAACGACCTCCGAGAGCGGGCCGACGATCCGTTCCGTCAGGCCGATCTCGATGCCGGGCGCGAAGGCGTCGGCGCCCTTGCCGGCAAGGTCGTCGAAACACGCGCCCTTGGCGATCAGGCCATAGAAGGAGTCGGTCAGCCCGGCTTCCGTTTCGTAGGCGAAATGAATGAGGTCGTGCCGGAGCGTGCTGCGGGTTTCGAAGTTGCGGGACTCGGCCGAGCCGTCAGGCCGCCGGTAGTCGAACCGATGATGGGTCGGCGAGATGCGGGTGAAGCCGATGGTCAACATCCCGCATCGCTCCTCAATCGTCCCCCATCTTGAGCGCCGCGATGAACGCCTCCTGGGGGATGTCGACCTTGCCGATCGAGCGCATGCGCTTCTTGCCGGCCTTCTGCTTCTCGAGCAGCTTGCGTTTGCGGGTCACGTCGCCGCCATAGCACTTGGCCGTGACGTCCTTGCGAAGCGCCGAGATCGTCTCGCGCGCGATCACCCGCCCGCCGATCGCCGCCTGGATGGCGATCTTGAACATCTGCCGCGGAATGAGCTCCTTCAGCCGCTCGCAGAGCTGGCGTCCGCGCATTTCCGCGCGCGAACGATGCACGATCATGGCCAGCGCGTCGACCGGATCGCTATTGATCAGGACGGTCATCTTGTCGAGCGCGCCCTCGACATAATCCTCGATGTGATAGTCGAAGCTCGCATAGCCGCGGCTCACGGATTTGAGCCGGTCGTAGAAATCGAACACCACTTCATTGAGCGGCAGGCGATAGACCACCATCGCGCGGCCGCCGGCATAGGTGAGATCGACCTGCGCGCCGCGCCGTTCCTCGCAGAGCTTCAGCACCGCGCCGAGATGAGCATCCGGCACCAGGATCGTCGCCTTGATCCACGGCTCCTCGATACGGTCGATCTTCACCGGATCCGGCATGTCGGCCGGATTGTGCAGCTCCTTCACCGAGCCGTCCGTCATATGCATGCGATAGACGACCGACGGCGCCGTGGTGATGAGATCGAGATCGAATTCGCGTTCGAGCCGCTCCTGGACGATCTCGAGATGCAGGAGGCCAAGAAAGCCGCAGCGGAAGCCGAAGCCGAGCGCGGCGGAGGTCTCCATCTCGTAATGGAAGCTGCCATCGTTGAGCCGGAGCTTCTTCAGGCTGTCGCGCAGCCGCTCGAAGTCGCTGGCATCGACCGGAAACAGGCCGCAAAAGACGACCGACTGGCTCGGCCGGAAGCCGGGCAGGGCCTTTTCGGTCGGACGGGTCGCATCGGTGATCGTGTCGCCGACATTGGTATCGGCCACTTCCTTGATCGCGGCGGTGATCGCGCCGATCTCGCCCGGGCCGAGGGCGTCGACCGGCGTCAGCTTGGGCGTGAACACGCCGACCCGGTCCACGATATGGGTCGTGCCGGCCTGCATCATGCTGACCTTCATGCCCTTCTTGAGCACGCCGTCGATGATGCGCACCAGAATGACGACACCCAGATAGGCGTCGTACCAGCTATCGACCAGAAGCGCCTTCAGCGGTTTCGTCGCATCGCCCTGGGGCGGCGGCAGCCGGTGAACCAGCGCCTCGAGCACTTCGTGAATGCCTTCGCCGGTCTTGGCGGACGCCGGAATCGCCTCGGACGCATCGATGCCGATGACATCCTCGATCTCGCCCTTCACCCGTTCGGGATCGGCGGCGGGCAGATCGATCTTGTTGAGGACCGGCACCATCTCGTGATTGACGTTGATCGCCTGATACGCGTTCGCCAGCGTCTGGGCCTCGACGCCCTGGCTCGCATCGACCACGAGGAGCGAGCCCTCGCAGGCGGCGAGCGACCGGCTCACCTCATAGGCGAAGTCGACATGGCCCGGCGTATCCATGACATTGAGGATATAGGTCTCGCCATTGTCGGCCTTGTAGGTCAGCCGCACGGTCTGGGCCTTGATGGTGATGCCGCGCTCGCGCTCGATATCCATGGAATCGAGCACCTGCTCCTTCATCTCGCGCGCGGTCAGCCCGCCGCAGGCCTGGATCAGGCGGTCGGCGAGGGTCGATTTCCCATGGTCGATATGGGCGACGATCGAGAAGTTGCGAATGTGGGCAGGATCAAGCATCGCGGGCTTGTATCATCCGGCCAAAGCCATGCCAAGAGGACCGTGGAGAGCGGCGAGGCGCGCCGCGCCGGGCGGCGCGGGCGAAGGCGTACAAGACCGTCCGCGCGGGAAAATCAGACCTGGTTGCTGCGGGCCCGGAGGCTGGCGAGCGTAAACTCGACGCTGATGCGCGAGGGCTCGTATTTCATGGCGAATCCGCCGGGGAAAATGCGCGCGACCGTGCCGTCCACGCGGCCGGCGGCTTCGTGCTCGATGGTGACCTTGTCGTCAAAGGCAACCTCGCAGGACGCCTTCACCATGGCGCCGATCGGAGAGATGTTGACCACCTCGCCTTCGCAAACCTTGTCGCCGAGATAGATCTTGATAGCCGATCCGACCTCGAAACGCTCGAATTTGCGGCGTTCCTTGGCGGTAAGGCCAGGTCTGTCCCCCAAAGCCCTACGAACCTGACGCAAGAATTTCATCCTGCCACTTGCTCCTAACCATGACGGGCGGGCGATGCTTGCTTGCGGGGCAAGAACATCTCCACCCGATGCCTTCTTTCAGGACTATCCACCAAAGAGGGTAAAGGAAGCGTCAAAATCCGAGAGATCCAATCATTCCACGCGGATCTTTCCCTCGGTTTCCGGCCTTCGGTGTCCGTTAAACTGATGATGCAGGATGAGCAAAGCCAGCTATTCGGAAAACCCGTGCGCGAGCTAGAGGGCGTCTTTCAATACGCGCCGGGCGGGAAGGCCTGACCGCTCAACGGTCGGTCCGGGAGCCGCTGGTCTTGGAGGCCAGCCAGTTCAACAGCATCAGGCTCGGCACGACATAGGGATAGATGCTGTAGAGCGTGTCGCTTACCGAATGCGTCAGCCTGTCCACGGTGATAAACGCCTTGCCGCAAAAGACGAGCGTGAGCAGCACCAGCATCCAGCCCACCGACGAGACGGGGCGGTAAACCCAGCCCCAGGAACGGAACCAGACGGGACGATAGGGAGCGAGCGTCATGATAGCCTCCTTGCTTTTGGCGAGGAGGCTATCACGCGGAACGACGATCAGTCTTTCTTCGCTTCGCCTTCCTTGGGCGTCATCATGTCGTTGATGATGTCGCGCTTGGCGATCAGCCAGTGGCCGTCCTTCTTCACGAATTCGTCCTCGTAGCGGCCCATCGCGGCGATGACCGGCATCTGGCCGTTATCCATCCGGCGGATCGTCTGCCAGTAGGCCTGGCCCTTGGCGGTGTTGCCGTCGACATCCAGCTCCAGATTGAAATAGATGTGCCGGAGCGCGATGAAATGACGGCCCGGCCCGGTGGCGTCCTTGTTGAGCCGGTCCTTGAGGCCCTGGACGAATTTCTTGATCTCGGCCGTGCCGTGCTCCGTGCCGCCCCCGCTGATGAGCACCGCGTCGGGTGCGAACGTCGCCGCATAGGCCTCGGGATCGGTGGTGTCGAGCGCGAACATGTAGCGCGACATCAGATCCGCGATCGCCGCGCGATCTTCCGCGCCCGCCGGCTTGGCAGACGCGGCGCTTGCCCCGGCCGCCAACATCGCGACACCGAATACCCCCGCCATCAGACTCCTGGCCGCTGTCATCGTTCTTCTCCTTGGAAAATGTCTCTGTGGAAAATGTCCATGCCAACTCGACGTGAACGACCGGCGCTGAGCGCCCTTTGCCCGAACCCCCGGTATCGGTCCCCCGTGTCGGCCGTGCCTCCCTGGCGCGCCCATTCTAGCACAAGAGGCCCCGCAGCCCAGCGGCTTGAAGATCGGGCGCGGTCCTGCCCGCTCAGCTCTTTCTTTTCGCGGCCTGAACGAGGCGTTCGAGATTATTGAGGAAATTCGAGCGATCGGCCTTGGTGAAGGCCTTCGGTCCGCCGCCCGGACCGAGAGGATTGGCCGCGCGCATATCCGCCATCAGATCCCGCATGGCGAGCGCGGTGCCGATATTGGCCGGCGTGAATTCCTCGCCATTCGCCCGGATCGCCGCCGCGCCGGTTTTCAGGACATTCGCGGCGAGCACCGTATCCTGCGTCACACAGATATCGCCGGGGCCGGTGCGTTCGGCGATCCATTTGTCGGCGGCGTCCGGCGTCCCTTCGACCACGACCGTCTCCACCAGCGGCGAGGGGTTGGGGCGGATGCCGCCATTCGAGACGACGAACACCTGCAGCCCGTGACGCTCCGCCACGCGCAGGGCTTCGGCCTTCACCGGACAGGCGTCGGCATCGATAAAGAGATGGGTCACGCCTCGCCGCGCTCGAACCGGGCCTTCATGCCGTTCATCAGATCGGCGAGTTCAACCATGGTGAGGCCATAGCTGTGGGGCAGGATATTGTCGGTCGGCGGAAAGAGTCCGAAGGCCCGCCGGCGCGGTCCCGGCGGCGCATGACCCTCCGCGAAAGTCACCGCGACCGACATACGGCCCGCGACCTTCCGCGCCTCGAAGCGATCGACATCCGACCAGCGTACGCGTTCCTGGCCCAGGAAACTCGTCGTCGTGTAGCCGTCGCGGTCGAGCACCAGCGATGGCCGGCGGACGAAATGCGCGACGAGGAAGACGGCCGCGACGGCCATGAGCGCGTAACCGGGCACCGGGCTCACGCCGCGCCACAGAAAGCCCATCGCCAGCCCGGCCATGCCCATCATGGCGTAACCGAGCTGATCGTTGAAGCTGACATGAAGCGTGCGCGGCAAGTCGCTCGACGCCGATGCGTCCTGATCGGTCACGGCCGGGAGTTTCCTATTCTTTATTTGCCGGTGGGTTTGCCGACGGGTTTCCGCCGCTTTCTCGGGCGCGGGATCGTTGTGAATGACGCGCTTGGCGATCAGCCAGCTGCCGCCGATTTTCACGAAGGAGTCTTCCGAGGTGCCGGTCGCCAGCACCTTCCAGGCGCCGCCGTCCGGATTGGCGACGAGGGTCTGCCAATAGGTCTGGGCGAGGGCCTTGTCGCCGTTTATGTCCACCGTGAAGTTGTAATAGATGTGCCGCGTGCGGCCGAAATGCTTGCCCTCGGGCAGGCCCCAGCGCTTGCGCAGATCCGCGACATATTTGCGAAGCGCGTCATGGCCGTGCTCCACGCTCTTGCCGAGCACGATCTCGCCATCCGGCGCATAGACGCTCGCATAGGCATCGGGATCGGCGGTATCGAGCGCAAACATGTAGCGCGACATCGTCTCCTCGATCGCCGCCCGGTCCTGCACCTGCTGCGGCGTCAAGGAAACCGCCGAAGCCGGCAAGGCAAGACCCAGCACCATCAGCCCGAAAGCGGCCGCCACAAATCTATCGATCCGCATAATGATCTCCCCCTGAGAAAAAACGGACGATAGCACCATCGAGAGAGGTGCACGCTCCGCGCTGAAAGGCCGTGGCGATACTATAGACCTGGATTGCCGCGCTCCCTTCGGTCGCTCGCAATGACGCATTTCTCCTGCCCTCAACGTCACTCCCGCGAAAGCGGGAGTCCAAGGCCGGTGTCTGGATTCCCGCTTTCGCGGGAATGACGATCAAAGAGACGTTATCCCCTGAGCATCCCGCCCGTCGCCTTGGTGACGGCCGCGACGACCTTGTCGGCGACCGCGTCGATTTCCTTGTCGGTCAGCGTCGCCTGTTTGGGCTCCAGGCGCACCGAGAGGGCGACGGACTTCTTGCCGTCCTCGACGCCCTTGCCTTCGTAGACGTCGAACACGTTCACAGCCGTGATGAGCTGCTTGTCCGCGCCCTGGGCGGCCGTGATCAGGGTTTGCGCCGGCGTGCCGCGATCGACGACGAAGGCGAAGTCGCGCTCGACGGCCTGGAGGTCCGAGACGTCCATCTTCGGCCGGGTGCGGGTGGCCTTGGTCTTGGGCAGGGGCAGGGCATCGAGCATGATCTCGAACGCGACCATCGGGCCCTTCACGTCGAGCGCTTCGAGCACGGCCGGATGAATTTCGCCGAAGGCCGCGAGGACATTCTTCGGCCCGAGCTTCAGCACGCCGGAGCGGCCGGGATGATACCAGCCGGGCGCTTCCGCCGCGGCCTGCAGGCGATCGACCGGCGCACCGAGCGCGCGGAGCGTCTCCACCACGTCGGCCTTGGCATCGAACACATCGACCGGCGAGGCCTTCTGCTGCCAGTGACGCTCACCCGTGTCGCCGCGCCGGACGCCGGCGGCAATGATCGACTGGCCCTCGGGCGTGTCGTCGGCGAAGATCGGGCCGATCTCGTAGAGACCGACATTCGGGAAGCCGCGATCGACATTGCGGCCCACGGCGCGGATGAGATTGGGCAGGATCGAGGGGCGCATCGCGTCGAGATCCGCGCTGATCGGATTGGCGAGCATCAGCTCGGGCTCGCCGCCGCCGAACAGCGCCGCGTCCGCCGCAGACACGAACGACCAGGTGACCGATCTCGGACAGCCCGCGCGCGGCAAGCACACGCCGCGCCAGCTGGCGCCGGCGTTCGGCCGGGCCCATCGCGGGTCTGGCGTCGCTTCGCTCCATCGAGAGCGGCGTCGCCGGGATCTTGTCGTAGCCATTGATGCGCAGGATGTCCTCGACGAGATCGGCCTCGCCGTCGACGTCGTGCCGCCAGCTCGGCGTCGTCACGGCGAAATCGGGCCCGTCCTCATGCACCAAGAAGCCGAGCGATTGGAGGATGCGCAGCTGCTCGACCCGCGGCAGGTCGACCCCGCCCAGCGTCTCGACCCGGTCGGGGCGGAGCGAGACGACGCGGTGATCGGTCCGGGACCTCGCCCGCGACGACGAGCTCGCTCGGGCGATCCGCCGCAGAAATCGAGGATCATCCGGGTCGCGCGTTCCATGCCGGGGATCGTGCCTTCGGGATCGACGCCGCGCTCGAAACGATAGCGCGCGTCGGAATCGATGCCGAGCATACGGCCGGTGCGCGCCGTGCGGATCGGATCGAACAGCGCCGACTCGACATAGACGTTCGACCGTCTCTTCCGTGCAGCCCGTATCCTCGCCGCCCATCACGCCGCCGAGGCCGAGCGCCTTCTTCTCGTCGGCGATGACGCACATCTCGCTGTCGAGCGTATAGGTCTTGCCGTCGAGGGCGAGAAGCTTCTCGCCGTCCTTGCGCGAGCCGCACCACGATGTCGCCTTCGAGCTTCGTCGGCGTCATAGACATGCAGCGGCCGGGCATATTCGTAGGAGATGTAGTTGGTGATATCGACCAGGGCCGAGATCGGGCGGAGGCCGATGGCCGTCAGCCGCCGTTGCAGCCAGTCCGGGCTCGGGCCGTTCTTCACGCCCTTGATCATGCGGCCGACGAACAGCGGGCAGGCGGAGCTGTTGCTCGTTGAGATCGCAGCCTGACCTTCGTTTCGCTTTCGAAACGGCCGCGGACCGGCTCGATCCGGGCCGGCTTGAACGCGCCGATGCCGGCGGCGGCGAGATCGCGCGCGATGCCATGGACGCCGAGCGCCTCGGCCCGGTTCGGCGTGATCGCGATATCGAACACCGGATCGTCGAGCCCCGCGACATCGGCGAAGGGCGCGCCGATCTCGGCGTCCTCCGGCAGTTCGATGATGCCGGTGTGCTCGTCCGAAAGGCCCATCTCGCGCTCGGAGCACAGCATGCCGTTCGATTCGACGCCGCGGATCTTGGTCGGCTTCAGCACCATGCCGGTGCCGGGGATCGTCGTGCCCGACGGCGCGAATACGCCTTTCAGGCCGGTCCGCGCGTTCGGCGCGCCGCAGACGACCTGCATGGTGCCGAATTTCGTCTCGACCATGCAGACCTGAAGCCGGTCGGCATCCGGATGCGGCTTCGCCTCGACGACGCGGCGCGACCGTGAAGGGCGCGAGGATCCTGGCGCGGTCGGTGACGGATTCGACCTCGAGGCCGAGATTGGTCAGGGCCGTCGCGATGGTCTCGACGTCGGCGTCGGTGTCGAGATGGTCCTTGAGCCAGGAAAGCGTGAATTTCATCGGCTGAGCCCCGTTGCGAGAGAGGGCACGTCGAGCGCGGCGAAACCATAATGCCGCAGCCAGCGGAGATCGGACTCGAAGAAGGAGCGGAGATCCGGGATGCCGTATTTCAGCATCGCGGCGCGCTCGATGCCGAGCCCGAAGGCGAAGCCCTGCCATTCCGCCGGATCGAGCCCGACCGCCGCGAGCACCTTGGGATGCACCATGCCGCAGCCGAGAATCTCCAGCCAATCCTCGCCCTCGCCGATCTTCAGTTCGCCGCCCTGATAGGAGCAGCCGATATCCAATTCGGCGGACGGTTCGGTGAACGGGAAATAGCTCGGCCGGAACCGGACCTTCAGGGTCTCCACCTCGAAGAACAGCTTGGCGAATTCGGCGAGGCAGCCCTTGAGGTGGCCCATATGGCTGGTCTTGTCGATCACGAGACCCTCGACCTGATGGAAGGTCGGCGTGTGGGTCATGTCCCAGTCGCAGCGATAGGTGCGGCCGGGCGCGATGATCCGCAAGGGCGGCTTCCGGCTCATCATGGTGCGGATCTGCACCGGCGAGGTGTGGGTGCGCAGGAGCTTGCGCGAACCGTCCTCCTTTTCGTTCAGATAGAAGGTGTCGTGCATCTGCCGCGCGGGGTGTTCCGGCGGGATGTTGAGGGCGGTGAAATTGTGGAAGTCGTCCTCGATATCGGGGCCGAGCGCGACCTCGAAGCCCATGCGCGCGAAGATCTCGGTGATCTCCTCGATCACCTGGCTCACCGGATGGAGCGTGCCTTGGGGTTCGGGGGCGGTGGGAAGCGTGATGTCGACCCGCTCCGAGGCCAGCCGGGCCTGGAGCGCGGCGGCCTTGAGGCGCGCCGTCGCCTTATCGATCTCTTCCGAAACGCGGTTCTTGAGCGCGTTGAGCGCGGGGCCCGCGGATTTGCGTTCCTCGGGCGACATCGCGCCGAGGCCCTTCATCAGCTCCGTGACCTTGCCCTTCTTGCCGAGCGCCGCTATGCGGGCCTGCTCGAGCGCGTCCATCGATCCGGCTTGCTGGATCGCGTCGGTCAGCTCTTTTTCGAGACTGTCGATATTCTGCATCGCGGGCCTTGTTCTACTGCAATGAACATGAAAACGGGGATCGTCTACGGCGACCCCCGTTCACACAAAACTCGATTGCCGGTAGGGGGCCGCTTAAGCAGCCTTGGCGAGCGCCTGTTGTGCTTGCTCGACCAGGGCCTTGAAGGCCTCAGGCTCCCGAACGGCGAGGTCGGCGAGAATCTTGCGGTCGACCTCGATGCCGGAGAGATTGAGGCCGTTGATAAATCGGCCGTAAGTCAAGCCAAGCTCGCGCGCGGCGGCGTTGATGCGCTGAATCCACAGCGCGCGGAAATTCCGCTTGCGAACCCGCCGGTCGCGATAGGCATATTGCTGGGCCCGCTCGACCGCCTGCTTGGCGATCCGAATCGTATTCTTGCGGCGCCCGTTGAAGCCCTTCGCCTGCTTGAAGACTTTCTTGTGTTTTGCGTGTGCGGTCGTACCGCGTTTCACTCGTGCCATGTCCGCCTCCCCTTACTTGTGCAGGTACTTTTTGATGATCTTGGCGTCCAGGTTCGGCCAGAATCATCGTACCGCGCTGGTTGCGGATCTGCTTGTTGGTGCGCTTGATCATGCCATGCTGTTTGTTGGCCTGATTGGCGCGCACCTTGCCGCTGGCGGTGAAGCTGAAACGCTTCTTGGCGCCGCTCTTCGATTTGAGCTTGGGCATTTTGCTTCCTTCTTGGTTCGAAGTTGATTCTTGAAGCTTTTGGGCCGACGCGGCATGCCCTATATGGCCGGACCGCCCGAAAAGATTGGCGGGTTATAGTGATTCAAAGCGCGGAAGGCAAGGGCCGAGGTAAGGCGGCGAGCGACGTTACGTTGCGCTCTCGGCGAGCACCATGATGTTGTAGCCGCGGAAGGTTCGGGCCATGACGTTCGGCATGACGCCGCTCATAACCTTGCGGAATTTCATCCAGGCGCGCCAAGGATAATATCTCAACGGTGCCGGCAGGCCATGCATCCACCGTGGCGCGTCCAGATCCTGTTGCGTGTAGAACCAGTCGACCACGCGGTAGCCGGCGTCCTCCAGCGTCATCAGCGCCGAATTCTTGTCGAAGACGTGAAGATGTCCCCAAGTCTTGCGCATCATCGCGATATAGGACCCCTCAAGGATGCCCAGGAGAAAGATATCGAGCGGAATGTGGAAGACGAAATGCCGGGCTTGAGGCCGGAGCGTTTCCAGAAAACCGAGATAATCCGGTATGTGTTCGAAGACATCCGTGAGGAGCATGACATCCACCGGTTCGGCCATCGGCTCCCCGAGAACATCCCGCGCCACGAATTTCAGGTTGTCCGTGGTCCGGTGGGCCGCCATTGCGATCGCCTGCGGAGCGATGTCGAAACCAGTGAGCCTTACATCGGGACCGACATGTTTGCTCAGTTCGGCCAGAACACCGCCCGCGCCGCAACCGATGTCGGCGACGGTCTTCGGTTGAAGTCCATTCTTCGCGATGATCTGCCAGACGTCGTTGCCACGCAGATGAGCGTCGCCGTCATGCCAGTCCTTGGCGCTCTCGGATAGCTGCCGTCGATATACGCGCACTCAACTCGGACATGGACTGACTTATTTCACTCAAGACGAATTCGGGATGATCTTCTTTCATTAACTGAGGGATGAATTGAAAACAAAACTGTGGATTTCAACGACAGGTAAAAAGAAGCGTTGATGGTCCTTAAAGCGGCAAAACCCCGAAGCGGCAACTATGACGCGATTGCCAATGTATCGGTAAGCCACGCCTCCGCCGCCTGACGGCCTGCGTCATGCAAGCGGCGCACGAGCGCTGGTGTCGGCAGGCTCTCGCGGTTCTGGACGGCAAGCACAGCGGCGCCGTCGATCGTGTCGAGGCGGTGGCGCGCCGCACGGGCGAGCACCTTCGGCACCGGCGAGCCGCTTTGGCGGCCGAGATCGGCGAGATGGGCGAGCCGTTCGAGTTCGGCTTCGAGCGGCCGGGCGAAACTGGCGAGGCGCAATCCGGCCGGGATGTCGCTCGTCGGATCGTGCGCCGCCTCCGCGCCCGAGGGTAAAAGCTTCACCAGCAGCGTCCAGTCGGCGAGCCCCGCCTCGACCAGCGGCAGGATCGGCGGATTGGCCGAAAGCCCGCCGTCCCAATAGAGATCCTTGCCGATTTTGACCGTCTCGTGGATTTGCGGCAGGCAGGCCGATGCCAGCAGGGCATCGTGGCTCAGATCGGCCTCGGTGAAGATCCGCGCCGCGAAGCTCCGGGCGTTGGTCGCCGAAATGAACAGGCGGAACGGCGGATCCTGCTTCAGGCGGCGGATATTGACGGTGGCTTTCAGGATATCGGCCAGCGGATTCCGGCTCTTGGAGATACCGTTCTTGGACCACAGCAGCGGCGCGGTCCAATAGGCCGTGGAGGCGGATTGCGCCACCGCGCCCCAGAATTTGCCGAGCGATTCCCGCGCGCCGTCGCGCCCTTTGGTGGCGAAGCCCGAGGCCATCACCGCGGCATTGAGCGCGCCGGCCGACGCGCCGCTGACGGCCGACGGCATGAAGGATTCGTCCTCCAGCAGACGGTCCAGAACGCCCCAGGTAAACGCCCCGAAAGCGCCGCCGCCCTGCAGGGCAAGATTGATGTTTCGGTTCCGGAATTGCCCCGAATCCGCGTGCCGGCCGCCGAAGAGACGCGGCAGATGAAATTTCAGGCCGGGCCAGATCCTGAGCGGAGGACGCGCCGCTTCGCCGTCTCCGGCAACGCCGTCATTCGGAGTGTCGATCGCTGCCATGAGGTCTCCTGACAAAAAGCGGGGGAGCTGGGGGCGTTCGAGGCCGGCCGGACAAGACTGCTGTTGCAATGCAACAATTTCTTTGCGGCGAAACTATGGTTCGGGGGCACTTCTCAGGAAAATAGTGCCTGTTTCATGACGGCCGAAGCAAATTAACATATTGTTAATATGGATTTTTCAGGGCTGGCGTGATCCCGCGGCCGACCGCCCCCGCCGATCGCCCGGAATGCTGCGTATGCGAAAGCCGGCGCTTTCACTTGAGAATTGCCGCAAGGCCGTTCAATCTGGCGCGATCAGCACCGTCGGAACAACTTCATCCGGAATGACATGGGGGACGACATCATGCGACATGTGATCGCCGCGGCCGGTTTGGCACTGGCACTCCTGGGTGCGCAGGCATCGGCCGCGCAGGCCCAGTCCTGCGACAGAGCCTGCCTCGAGAAGATCGGAAAGGATTATCTCGCGGCCTATCTGAAGCATGACACGAACGCTATTCCGGTCTCGCCGACCGTCAAATATTCCGAAAACAACGTGACCATGCCGTTCCCGGACGGCAGCTGGGACACGGTGACCGAGGAAGTCGGCACCCCGCTCATTTACTCCGATCCCAAGACCCAGCAGGTGACCGTCGTCACCGCCACGATGCAGCGCCAGATCGAGGGCTATCTCGCCGCGCGGCTCCGGGTTCAGAATGGCGAGATCACCGAGATCGAGCACATTCTCTCCACCAAGCGCAATCTGTCCTCGCCGCCGACGCCGATCGGAGACGTGAAGCAATATGTCCATGCGGCGGGTATCGCGGATATCGTTCCGGAAGCGGAACGCTCTTCCCGCGAAGAGATCATCAAGCTCGGCGACGGCTATTTCAAGACGCTGCAGCAGAACGACGGCACGCTGCATTCCCGCTTCGCGGCCGACGCCACGCGGCGCGAGAACGGCATGCTGTTCAAGGATATCGCGGGCGGTTTCCGGGGCGGCTATTACGCCTTCAACAACCGCGTGCGCCGCATGCCGGTGATGGTCGACGAGGAACGCCAGATCGTGCTGTTCCGCGGCTTCATCGATCACAAGGGCGTGCTGGATACCTACAAGACGACCGACGGCAAGGAGCGCAAGTCGATCTTCCAGGAGCCCCAGACCTGGGACTTCCTCGAGATGTTCAAGATCAGGAACGGCGAGATTGCCGCCGTCGAGGCCGTGTTCATCCAGGGCGAATACAACCAGCACACGCCGTGGTCGAAGGCGCTCGACCCCGAGATCTGGATCCCGACGCATATCGATCCGGTGATCAAATAGGCGCTTAAGCGGACGTTGCCGGGAAGGGGCGGAGGCTACTCCGCCTTTTTCGGCCGGTTGCGCTTTTCCTCGAGGCCCGAGGTCCCCTCGCGGCGCTTGAGTTCGGCCATCACGTCTTCGGGCGTGACGCCGCAGGCGACCCACAACACCATGATGTGGAACAGCAGGTCCGCGCTTTCGGCAACCAGCTCCTCGCGCCCGTCCGCCAGCGCCGCCACCATGGATTCGATCGCTTCCTCGCCGACCTTGCGGGCGACCTTGGATTTGCCGGCGGCGAGCAGGCTCGCGACATAGCTTGAATTCGGGTCGGCACCCTGACGGGACACCACGGTGTCGAACAGCGCGCTCAACGTGCTGAAATCATGCGCCATGACCTGCCTCCGCCCTGGTTGGGTTCACCGTCATTCGCCGGGCCCGCGCACGGGAATCCCCGCCGTGCGCATCGCGGCTTTCGCCTCGCCGATCGAATATTCGCCGAAATGGAAGATCGAGGCGGCGAGCACCGCATTGGCATGGCCGATCTGCACGCCGTCGATCAGATGCTGGAGATTGCCGACGCCGCCCGAGGCGATCACCGGGATAGGCACCGCGTTCGCAATGGTGCGGGTGAGCTCCAGATCGTAGCCGTCCTTGGTGCCGTCGCGGTCCATCGAGGTGAGCAAAATTTCGCCGGCGCCGAGTTCCGCCGCGCGGCGGGCATGCATCAGCGCGTCCACGCCGGTCGCCTGCCGGCCGCCATGGGTGTAGACCTCCCATTTGCCGGCGCCGACGCGCTTGGCGTCGATCGCGCAGACGATGCACTGGGCGCCGAATTTCTCCGCGCCTCCTTGAGGAACTCCGGCCGCTTGATCGCCGCGGGTCATGACCGAGACCTTGTCGGCCCCGGCGAGAAGCAGCTTGCGCATGTCGTCGATCGTGCGCACGCCGCCGCCGACGGTCAGCGGCATGAAGCATTGCTCGGCGGTGCCGTTGACGACATCGAACAGCGGATTGCGTCGTGGCTCGAGGCGGTGATGTCCAGAAAGCACATCTCGTCGGCGCCGGCCGCGTCGTAGACCTTCGCCTGTTCGACGGGATCGCCCGCATCCGGTGGCCGACAAAATCGACACCCTTGACCACGCGGCCGTTCTTCACGTCGAGGCAGGGGAGTGCGTGCCTGGGCTGATAGTTCCGCGAGAGCCTCCAGCTCGGCGGGGCATCGAATTGCCGTCATAGAGCGCCCGGCCGACGATCACGCCGTCGATCTTCGCGCGCCGGCCGTGGCCGCCGCTTTTCAGCGCGGCCATGTCGGCGATGCGCCGACACCCCCCGAGGCGATCACCGGCACGTCACGGCATCCGCCAGCGCGACCGTCGCCTCGACATTGAGGCCGGCCGACACGCCGTCGCGCTCGATATCGGTGTAGATGATGGCCGCCGCGCCCGCATCCTCGAATTCGCCTGGCGAGATCGGTGACGTCGATATCGGACTCCTCCCCCCAGCCTTCGACCGCGACCCGGCCGCCGCGGGCATCGATGCCGACCGCGACCTTGCCCTCGAGCGCCGGCAGGCTTGCCTGACGACAGCAGGCGCGCGCACCGCCAGCGTGCCGAGGAAGACCCGGGAGATGCCGGGCTCCAGCCAGCGTCGATGGTCGCGTGTCGCGAATGCCGCCGCCGAGCTGCACCGGGACGTCACCGCTTCAGGATCGCCTCGACCACACCGCCGTTGACCGGGTGACCGCGAAGGCGCCGTTCAGATCGACGATATGCAGCCAGTCGAAACCGGCCGTCTCGAAGGCCCTGGCCTGGTCCGGCGGATCGTCGTTGAACACGGTCGCCTTGGCCATCTCGCCCTTCCAGAGGCGGACGCATTTGCCGTCTTTCAGGTCGATCGCGGGGTAAAGAATCATCCGTTCGGGTCCGTTTGTCTCTTTTGGGGGTCAGGGACGCCAGGCGAGAAAGTTCGCAATCAGCCGAAGCCCGACATCCTTAACTCTTTTCGGGGTGGAACTGGGTGCCGATCATATTGTTCGCGTCCGACGATGGCGGTAATGGGGCCGCCGTAATCGACCTCGGCGAGCACATCCATGCGCTCGTCGCAGTTCATGGCATAGCCATGGACGAAATAGGCATGGCAGCCCGTGCCGAGCATCTTCAGGACCGGGTGGGTCTTGGCGGCGGGCGCGAATTTAAGATCGTTCCAACCCATATGCGGCACTTTCAGATGCGGGTCGGAGGGCGTGATCGCGCCGACCGTGCCCTTGACCCAGCCGAACCCCGGATGCGTGCCATGCTCCAGACCACGCTCCGCCATGAGCTGCATGCCGATGCAGATGCCGAGAAACGGGCGGGCCTTGCCATGCACCGCTTCCTCCACCGCCTCGAGCTGCCGGGAAGCGCCTCGATGCCGCGCCGGCAATCGCCGAACGCGCCAACGCCGGGAAGCACCAGCGATCGGCAGTCGCGACGACCTCGGAATCCGACGTGACGATGACGTCGATCTTTAGGCCTTCGTCGGCCCGGCCTTTCGAAGGCCTTGGCCGCCGAGCGCAAATTGCCCGAGCCATAGTCGATGATCGCGACTCTCATAGGGCACCTGCGGTGTTGGACTGGCCGGCGGTCGGCGGGATCGAGGCCGGCGGGATGGAGGTCGACCGGGACCCGAGCCGCCGCGTCGCGCCGGCCTCGAAGGCCTTTTCGAAATAGCGCCGCTCCGCATCGTCGAACGTTTCGCCGACGACGACGGCCACTTTCCGGTAGCCGCGCTTGGTCATCGAACGGCGGCGCCAGTCATTCGCTTC
>CAWGIZ010000004.1:0-31818 GCA_963822835.1 uncultured Alphaproteobacteria bacterium
ATGTTGGCATCATGCGCCGTCATCGGCATACATCTGCGGAAAGAACCATTCCGGGCCAACCATAATGAACGATCCGGCCATGTCCTTCGGAACCGTGCCGGTCGTCTCGCAATCATACACTGTGGCTTCGAACCGCATCGGTTGGCCGAAACCGGTGGCTCCCTGGGATAGTCAACCATCTCGCCGTCCCCCAGTTTTGTTAATTGTTCAGCCTGCCGGCTGCATCCGTGCGCCTATAGATACATATGGTCACGGTAGAATTCTTCGTCGCTCAGTGCCGCCATCGCCGCACCGGGCTGACGTCCGGCGGATGGCACGAAAGACAGCTCGTTTCCGCTGAAGTCGTAGACCGGCCAACCGGTAAAATCGAGATCCAATGTGAGGACCGGATCGTCCGCCCCCGCTTTCGGAGCGGCGGGCGCCGCGAAAACCTTATTTCCGGAAAACAGGGGTGTTACGGCCAGAGCCGCACCGCCAGCCATCGTGACCGACGCCTCGACAAAGGCGCGCCGCGTCATGACCATATCTTCAGCGCTCTTCAGAATTTTGACCGCCGCATCGCTCATCGTCCTCGTTCCTCATTCCGAATTCGGCCGCCGGACGCGGTCACGGTATAAGCAAATGGTATCCGGAACATGATGTCAATAAGGCCCACAGGGCCGTCGAGCCATCGGTCGAAGTGAGCGGGACCGCGCGGCCGCAAAGTCAGAGCCGCCTTCTGGCAGGTGCGACGAAACGCATCACCACCCTCAAGCCGGGATTGTTGTCTTTTATGTCGAGCGTTGCTCCGTGGAATTTCGCGACGGCCGCGACCAGGCTCGGGCCAAGGCCGCTGCCGCCCTTCGGCCGGGCCGGGTTGAGACGGACGAACCGGCCGGTCACCTTCGCCAGATCGGTGGCCGGAATGCCGGGTCCATGATCGCTCACCGAGATGGACGGGTAGCCCGGTCCGGGGGCCGCTTCGAGCGTAACGGTGTCGCCCTCATGGCTGTATTTGACGGCGTTGTCGACCAGGTTCATCACCGCCTGCGTGAGCAGGACCTTATGTGCCAGAACCGGAATCTGGCGATCGGCCTGGACATCGATCGTGATGCCTTTTTCCTCGGCGATCGGCTGATAGGTGTCGCCCACGTCGCGCAGGATGTCTCCGAGGTCGCTTTCGGTCATCTGTTCGCGGCCGATGCCAGCTTCAGCGCGGGCGATTTCGAGAAGCGAGTTCAAGGCACCGAGCATCCGGTCGATTTCCCGCTGGGCCAAATCCTGTGCCTCCGTAGTCATTCGAAGGTGGCGTCGGGACCCGCGGAGGCCTCAAGGCGGCTCTTGACCCGGGCGAGAGGGCTGCGGAAGTCGTGCGCGATGGCATCGGTCACCGCACGCAGCTGGCCGACGAGATCCTCGAGACGCTCGATCACGCTGTTTACGGCCTGACCGAGCTCATCGAACTCGTCCTTCCGGCCCTTGAACGGAAAACGCTTCGAGAGATCGCCGCGCACGATCTCGGTCGCGGTTCTGGTGAATTCTGTAACGCGCCCCCGCATTAGCGTCGACGATCGACTGCCAGAATACGCTGACGATAAAGGCGACGGCCAAACTCGTGGCGATGCCCAGCGTGACGGTGCTTCGGAAGGCGGCTTGCGCCCGGACTTCCTTGCCGATCGTCAGGCTGTAACCACCGGGAAGCATGGCCGTGCGGGCTATATAAGGGTTCGAGCTGACCCCGTCGTTCGGGATGATGTCGATGGTTATTGCCTTGCCGCCCATCGCATAGATTTGAGGCTCGCCCATTATATTGCCGGTCAGTTCCCTGCCGTCCGGCGCCTCTCAGGAGATAGACGGTCCGGTCGCTGAGAGATTCGGAGATACGCCGGTTGATTGTCTGGACAAGCGCGTCGATACCACCGTGATCGAAGTCGTCGCGCAGCTGCACCAATTCCTCGGCGATCTGCAACTCGCCATCGCTTTCGATGATCGGGATCATGTAGAGATAAAGCGCGAGATAGCCCGCAACGATCACCGGAAGCAGTGTGAACAGAAAGAGGGTGACGAAGCGGCCTCCGAAACTGGCGAAGAGTTCGCGCATGAGGTCAGGCCCGGGCGGAGAGCATATAGCCGGCACCGCGCAGGGTATGGATCAGCGGCTTGTCGAAGCCCTTGTCGATCTTCTGGCGAAGCCGGCTGATATGAACGTCCACGATGTTAGTGCTGGGGTCGAAGTGATAGTCCCAGACGCGCTCCAGCAGCATGGTGCGCGTGACGAGCTGATCGCGGTGATACAGAAGATATTCCAGAAGCTGGAACTCGCGCGGGAGGAGCTCGATATCCCGGCCCTGGCGCGAAACCTTGCGGGACAGGAGGTTGAGCTCAAGATCGTCGCAGACCAGCGTCGTCGGCGCCGCCTCGGCATTGTCCGCGCGGCGCAGCATCACTTCAATCCGCGCAAGTAGCTCCGAAAAGACGTAGGGCTTCGCGAGATAATCGTCGGCCCGGCCTGCAAGCCACGCACCCGCTCGTCGACCATCGCCAGCGCCGACAGCAACAGAACCGGCGTCTTCACCCCAGCCGCCCTGAGGCCCTTGAGAACCGCGAGGCCTTCCAGGTCCGGCAACATGCGGTCGAGAACGATCGCGCCGTAATGGCCGTCCGAGGCCTGAAACAGCGCGTCCCGCCCGCTTGCCAGCGCGTCGACCACATAGCCCGCTTGCGTAAAGCCGGCGCGGATGTATTCCGCCGTTTCGGCATCATCCTCGACGAGAAGGATGTTCTTGTTCATCGGGAGGCACTCGCTTTCGGCGGATGGCGGTAACAATCTATATGCGAGGCGCATAGTAGCCGATCATCGGCGGCAATCCCAAGCGCGACAGCAGCGCGCAAAAGGCGCGCCCGGGCGTTTTGCGATGTCTCGTAAGAGGTGGTAGGCCCCTGGACGTACGGGTTGGCCGGGATGGCCGGGCGACGGAGTTACGCGCCCGGTTCTTCTCCGAAGAATTGGGAAACGATTTCGGAAATCGCTCACCAGGCCCTCGCCGATATGGTTCCGCATAGCCTCCCTCGGCTTCGTCGACCCGGCCTTCGACGATGGCGGCCGTGATCTTCCGGTGGTCGGCGTTTGCGGCGTCGATCCTCTGGGAATCGTAGAACGTTAGAACAGGAGGCGGTATATCGGAACGCTCAGCTGCGTCACGAAGTGGCGCAGATATTCGTTGCCCGACCGTTCGATGATCAGGTTATGCCACTGGCTGTTGAGTTTCGCGAATTGCTGATGGTCTCCGGTATCGTCCATCGAATTGAGGGCATCTTGCAAGACCTGAAGCTTTCTTTACCCCTCTGGGTCGTTTTTGGCGGCGAATTCGGCGGCCGCAAGCCCTTCGAGAACGGCCCGGTCCGGTAGATCTGGTGAACCTGCTCCCAGGGTGAAGATCTTTACAGACGCGCCCCGAAATTCACTCGATAACGACCAGCCCCTCGGTTTCTAGGCGCTGCAGCTAATTCGCGAACCTTGGCCCGGCTGGCGCCCGTCGCCTTGATGATGTCCGACCTTCCACAAGCCGTTGTCCCGGAACGAATTTCCCGACCACGGATGCGATCGCGCACCCAGTCGACGACGTGCTTCGTGGTCACCGGCGCCTGGGGCGCCAACGGCTTCTTGGCTGTCGAGGTTCTTGCCCATCGCGGCTTTCTTTCTTTCGGTCGGCGCGTGTCCGGGGCAGTATGTCGCGTATGATTGACGATTTTGTCAACGATACACGCAGGGCTTCGCCCTTGCTCCATTCTCTTTGTCGGCGATCTTGTCCTCGATGTCGAGGATGGGGATCACTGGCTGTCCGGCATTGCGCCGATTGTCCGGTCCGCGGACATCGCGATCGGGCTTTCGCCGCGGGACGACATGGTGGTGCTGTCGTGAGCGGCGATCGCAAAGAAGACAGGCCAATGCCGCTAATACTTGTTATCGGTGGTGGCGGCGCTTTGCTGGCGGCTGCCTTTATCGACGTGATCTCGGTCATCGGGCGGCACATAGATCTGCCGTTCCTTGGATCGATCGAACTTGTCCAGGCGGCCGTCCTCGTCGCGGGATCGGCGTCGCTGATCGCCGCGACCTTTGCCGGATCCCATGCGGCCGTCCATCTCGTGTTCGACCGTCTGCCCGCGACATGGCGCAAGGCGTTGGAACGGGTCAACCTGTTAGCCTCGGCCTTGCTTTTCCTTGGGCTTCTCGCGGGCTCGATCTGGATTGCCGCGGATATGTGGAGCGGACACGAGGAAAGCGAGCTTCTCCATATTCCTTATATCCCGCTTCGCTTCGGTTGTGCTGCGGCTCTGGCCGTCGTTGCGGTGGTTTTCTCGTTCGCGCGCTTAGACGGACCCGGAGATGCTAGCGACACCAGGAACAGGGCTGATCGGCATCGTCGTTCTGCTCATCCTTCTGTTGGGGGGATCGCCGGTGGGCGTGGCTCTCGGGCTTGTCGGGATCGTTGGACTGGCGATCACGCTGGTCCGGAGGCGCTTATAAAGTCCGGAGTTATCGTTTTCGATACGTTGACTCGCTATGAACTGGGCACCCTGCCGTTGTTCCTGCTGATTGCCCATCTCACGCTTTCGGCGAATGCGAGCAGGGACTTTTTCGATGCTGCGGCGCGATTCCTGGGGCACCGGCGGGGCGGGCTGGCGATTGCATCGGTCGGGGGCTGCGCGGGATTCAGCGCGATCAATGGTTCGAGCCTTGCGACCGCAGCCACGATCGGCCTGGTGGCACTTCCCGAAATGCGAAGCCGCGGCTATTCGGACGCGCTCGCCGCGGCGCGGTGGCGGCGGGCGGAACTTGGGGCCCATGATTCCGCCGTCGGCGGCGCTGATCGTCTTCGGCATCATTGCCCAACAGTCGATCGGCACACTCTTCACGGCGGCGATTATCCCCGGCATTACTCAAACTTTGCTGTATTTCGCGGTCGTCTGGATCTGGTGCGGTAAAGCCCGTATCGCGCCGCCCATGGAAAGGGCGAGCTGGCCAGACCGTTTGGCGGCGGTCAAGCGTATAGCCGATGTCAGCCTGCTGATCGTCATCATGATCGGCGGCATCGTGGTGGGGTGGTTCAGCCCATCGGAAGCCGCTTCGGTGGGCGTCGTCGGCGTCCTGATCATCTGCGCGGTACGCCGGCGGCTGGGCTGGGCCATGCTTCGACATGCATTCGAAGAGACACTCAGCACGAGCGGCCTGATCTTTGCGATCATAATCGGCGCCTTGATCTTTGCGGTCTTCATGAGCGTGACGGGGGTCGCCACCTCGATCGGGCTCTTGATCGCGGACCTGGAGGCCGGCAGGTTGTCACGATCCTGGTGATCACCGTCTTCCTGTTGCTTCTCGGATCAGTGCTCGACGGACTGGCACTCATGCTTCTCACGACGCCGATCCTGTTGCCGATCGTCACGGGTCTCGGCATGTCGCCGATCTGGTTCGGTATTTTTCTGGTCCGACCATGGAAATCGGATTCGTCCATCCGCCAATCGGGATGAACCTCTACGTCATTCAACGAATTGCCAAGGACATTCCTTTGAGCCGGATTTTCAAGGGCGTTCTGCCGTTTCTTTCGGCGGATTTGCTTCATGTCCTGATGATCATTTTGTTCCCGGCCATGGTCCTGGCATTACCTCATTGGGTGGGACAATGAAAGAGATCGAGAAAGTCATAAGCCGGATACTGTCCGATCCACTTGCCGCTGCGCGAACCGCCAAAGCGCCATCGGCTATGTCGGCCCGGACCTTCCACTCGACATGCTTCTGGCATCGGGGTTATTTCCCTGTCATCTGCCATGGGATGCTGACCGGCCGCACGGTCGTTCAGCTCGTCGGCGTCGAGAATGGAAAAGGCCCAGGGCGCGAAGCTGTTCTCGAGCCAGCGAGCCGAACGACCGTGCGGCCTGTCGGCATCCCAGGGCAAATGACAGGGAAACAACCCCGATGCCAGAAGCAGGTCGAGCGGAAGGTCCGGCCGACATAGCCGATGGCGCGCTTGGCGGCGCGGGCTTCCGCAAGCGGATCCGACAGTATCCGGTTTATGACTTTCTGGATCTCTTTCATTGTCCCATCCAGTGAGGCAGCGCCAGTACCAAGGCCGGGAAAAGTATGATCATCAGCACATGCAGCAGATCGGCCGAAAGAAACGGCAATACGCCCTTGAAGATCCGGCTCAGGGGAACGTCCTTGGCAATTCGTTGAATGACGTAAAGGTTCATCCCGATCGGCGGATGGATGAAGCCGATTTCCATGGTCCGCACCAGAAAGATGCCGAACCAGATAGGCGACATGCCGAGACCCGTGACGATCGGCAACAAGATCGGCGTGGTGAGCAGCATGAGCGCCAGACCGTCCAGAACGGATCCCAGAAGCAACAGGAAGACGGTGATCACCAGCAGCGTGATCAGCCTGCCTGCCTCCAGGTCCGCGATCAAAAGCCCGATCGACGTGGCGAGCCCCGTCACGCTCATGAAGACAGCAAAGATCAATGCGCCGATGATAATGGCGAATATCAGGCCGCTGGTTCTGAGTGTCTCGGTAAGGGCCTGACGCAACATCCCCCAGCCCAGTCTCTTGCGGACCACGCAGATCGCGAGAACACCCACGACACCGACCGACGCCGCCTCCGAAGGGCTGAACCATCCGACGACAATGCCTCCGATCATCAGGATGATCAGAATGCTCACGTCACCGACGCGCTTTAGAGCCGCCAGCCGCTCAGCCCAACTCGCCCGCTCCATGGGAGGCGCGATATCGGGCCTGAACCGCACCCAGATCCAGATTACCGCGAAATACAGCAGCATCTGAGTAATGCCGGGGATAATGGCGGCCGTGAACAGCGTGCCGATCGATTGTTGCGCAATGATACCAAAGACGATCAACGCCGCCGACGGCGGCACCATGGGCCCCAATGTTCCTCCCGCCGCGACGGCACCCGTCGCAAGGCTGTCGGCATAACCGCGGTTGCGCATTTCGGGCAGCGCGACAAGGCCGATCGTTGCGGCGGTCGCAAGGCTTGAGCCGTTGATCGCGCTGAACCCGGCGCATCCGCCGACCGAAGCAATCGCGAGACCGCCTCGACGATGCCCCAAGAACCGCGCGGCAGCATCAAAGAAGTCTCGGCTCGCATTTGCGGAAAGAGTCAAGATGCGCGATCAGCAGGAAGAGCGGCAGCGTGCCGAGTTCGTAACGAGTCAGCGTATCGAAGACGATCACGCCGGACTTGATCAAAGCCGCCTCGGGGCCGAGCGTTATGGCGAGGCCGCCGACGCCGACAAGCCCGAGCGCAACGGCCACGGGAGATCCTGCCATCAGGAGTGCGAGCAGAACGGCGACGCCGATCAACCCTGTTTCGGGCGTCGCTAGCATTTGCGGCTCCGTCTGAACGCACGGACGAGAAAAACGGCCGCGACCACGGCGAGACTGCCGCAGCAAATGATGCGCAGCGGAATATAGGGAATGCGCAGAAGCTCGCTTTCCTCGTGCCCGCCCCACATATCCGCGGCAATCCAGATCGAGCCCGCGAGAAGCCCAAGGAAAAGCAAGGCCGAGGCTAACAGGTTGACCCGTTCCAAAGCCTTGCGCCATGGCGCGGGCAGCCGGTCGAACACGAGATGGACGGCCGCATGGGATCCGGCAAGGGTCGCGGCGATCAGCGACGCCGATCCCGCGACGAGGACGGCTGCCTGGACAAGTTCGATCGATCCAAGGAACGGCAGATCTATGTGCCGGCCGATGACCGAGATTACGTCGATAAAGGCAGCCGCCAGCAAAGCGCCGCCACCTCCGATAACAAGGATGAGCGGCATTGGCCTGTCTTCTTTGCGATCGCCGTTCACGACAGCACCACCATGTCGTCCCGCGGCGATACATTTTTTGCCCGATCGCGATGTCCGCGGACCGGACAATCGGCGCAATGCCGGACAGCCAGTGATCCCCATCCTCGACATCGAGGACAAGATCGCCGACAAAGAGAATGGAGCAAGGGCGAAGCCCTGCGGTATCGTTGACAAAATAGTCAATCATACGCGACATACTGCCCCGGACACGCGCCGACCGAAAGAAAGAAAGCCGCTATGGCAAGAGCCTCGACAGCCAAGAAGCCGTTGGCGCCCCAGGCGCCGGTGACCACGAAGCAAGTCGTCGACTGGGTGCGCGATCGCATCCGGGTCGGGAAATTCGTTCCGGGACAACGGCTTGTGGAAGCGGACATCATCAAGGCGACGGGCGCCAGCCGGGCCAAGGTTCGCAAATCGCTGCAGCGCCTCGAAACCGAAGGGCTGGTCGTCATCGAGGAATTTCGGGGCGCTTCTGTAAAGATCTTCACTTGGGAGCAGGTTCACCAGATCTACCGGACCCGCGCCGTTCTCGAAGGTCTTGCGGCCGCCGAATTCGCCGCCAAAGAAGACCCCGAGGGAAAGAGAAAGCTTCAGGCTCTGCAAGATGCCCTCAATTCGATGGACGATACCGGAGACCATCAGCAATTCGCGAAACTCAACAGCCAGTGGCATAACCTGATCATCGAACGGTCGGGCAACGAATATCTGCGCCTTTTCGTGACGCAGCTGAGCGTTCCGATATACCGCCTCCTGTTCTCAACGTTCTACAATTCCCAGAGGATCGACGCCGCAAACGCCGATCACCGGAAAATCACGGCCGCCATCGTCGAAGGCCGGGTCGACGAAGCCGAGGAGGCCATGCGGAACCATATCAGCGAGGGCCTGGTAGCGATTTCCGAAATCGATTCCCAATTCTTCGGAGAGGGACCGGGCGCGTAACTCTGTCGCCCGGCCATCCCAACCAGCCCTTACTTCCAGGGGCCTACCACCTCTTACGAGACATCGCAAAACGCCCGGGCGCGCCTTTGCGCACTGCTGTCGCTCTTGGGATTGCCGCCGATGATCGGCTACTATGCGCCGCGCATATAGATTGTTGCCGCCATCCGCCGAAAGCGAGTGCCTCCCGATGAACAAGAACATCCTTCTCGTCGAGGATGATGCCGAAACGGCGGAATACATCCGCGCCGGCTTTACGCAAGCGGGCTATGTGGTCGACGCGCTGGCAAGCGGGCGGGACGCACTGTTTCAGGCCTCGGACGGCCATTACGGTGCGATCATTCTCGACCGCATGTTGCCGGACCTGGAAGGCCTCGCGGTTCTCAAGGGCCTCAGGGCGGCTGGAGTGAAGACGCCGGTTCTGTTGCTGTCGGCGCTGGCGATGGTCGACGAGCGGGTGCGTGGCTTGCAGGCCGGGCCGACGATTATCTCGCGAAGCCCTACGTCTTTTCGGAGCTACTTGCGCGGGTTGAAGTGATGCTGCGCCGCGCGGACAATGCCGAGGCGGCGCCGACGACGCTGGTCTGCGACGATCTTGAGCTCAACCTCCTGTCCCGCAAGGTTTCGCGCCAGGGCCGGGATATCGAGCTCCTCCCGCAGGAGTACAAGCTTCTCGAATATCTTATGCGACATGCCGCGTAGGTGGTCACGCGCACCATGTTGTTCGAGGGAGTCTGGGACTTCCACTTCGATCCTCAGACCAATGTCGTCGACGTTCATATCAGCCGCCTCCGACAGAAAATCGACAAGGGCTTCGACAAGCCGCTGATCCACACCCACCGCGGCGGCGGGTACTGCATCAGTGCCGACGCTCAGGCTGCTCCATACCTCGATCTTCCGAATCGCAGTCCTTCATACTCCTGCTGTTAAAGCGTGACGCTGCTCGCCCTGCTTGCCTTCGTCTACTGGTCGACCTCGAACTCGATCGACCACCAGGCGAGTGAAACCGTCGCAGCCGAGATTCAGGGCTTGGCCGAGCAATATCAGGAAGAGGAACTCGGCCGCCTGGTCGAGGTGATCGGTGAACGCAGTGGCCCGGGCACGGATAAGGAAAGCGTCTATCTGCTCGCCGACTCGGCCCTTCGTCCGCTGGCCGGCAACCTGAAGACCTGGCCCGAAGGTAAGCCTGGCACCGGCGGCTGGCTGATAACCAGTCGACGCATCACGAACCACGGGGATCCGCTCGAACCCTTATATAGCCCGCACGGCCATGCTTCCCGGTGGTTACAGCCTGACGATCGGCAAGGAAGTCCGGGCGCAAGCCGCCTTCCGAAGCACCGTCACGCTGGGCATCGCCACGAGTTTGGCCGTCGCCTTTATCGTCAGCGTATTGTGGCAGTCGATTGTCGAACGCTACATGCGAGGGTGCGTTACAATCACCAGAACCGCGACCGAGATCGTGCGCGGCGATCTCTCGAAGCGTTTTCCGTTCAAGGGCCGGAAGGACGAGTTCGATGAGCTCGGCCAGGCCGTAAACAGCGTGATCGAACGTCTCGAGGATCTCGTCGGCCAGCTGCGTGCGGTGACCGATGCCATCGCACACGACTTCCGCAGCCCTCTTGCCCGGGTCAAAAGCCGCCTTGAGGCCGCCGCGGGTCCCGACGCCACCTTCGACTCACTGCGTGAGGCACAGGATTCGGCTCAGCGGGAAATCGACCGGATGCTCGGTGCGTTGAACTCGCTTCTCGAAATCGCCCGCGCTGAAGCCGGCATCGGCCGCGAACAGATGACCGAGAACGACCTCGGAGACATCCTGCGCGACGTGGGCGATACCTATCAGCCGATCGCCGAGGAAAAAGGCATCACGATCGATGTCCAGGCCGATCGCCAAATTCCGGTTCTGGCACACAAGGTCCTGCTCACGCAGGCGGTGATGAACCTCGTCGACAACGCCGTCAAATACAGCCATGAGGGCGACACCGTTACGCTCGAAGCGGCCCCCGGACCGGGCTACCCGTCCATCTCGGTAAGCGATCATGGACCCGGCATTCCGGCCGCCGATCTGGCGAAGGTGACCGGCCGGTTCGTCCGGCTCAACCCGGCGCGGCCGAAGGGCGGCAGCGGCCTTGGCCTGAGCCTGGTCGCGGCCGTCGCGAAATTCCACGGCGCAACGCTCGATATAAAAGACAACAATCCCGGCTTGAGGGTGGTGATGCGTTTCGTCGCACCCGCCAGAAGGCGGCTCTGACTCTGCGGCCGCGCGGTTCCGCTCCCTTCTACTGATGGCTCGACGGCCCTGTGGGCCTTATTGACATCATGTACCGGATACCATTTGCTTAGACCGTGACCGCGTCCGGCGGCCGAATTCGGAATGAGGAACGAGGACGATGAGCGATGCGGCGGTCAAAATTCTGAAGAGCGCTGAAGATATGGTCATGACGCGGCGCGCCTTTGTCGAGGCGTCCGTCACGATGGCTGGCGGTGCGGCTCTGGCCGTAACGCCCCTGTTTTCCGGAAACAAGGTTTTCGCGGTGCCCGCCGCTCCGAAAGCGGGGGCGGGCGATCCGGTCCTCACATTCGATTCCTATTTTACCGGTTGGCCGGTCTACGACTTCAGCGGAAACGCGCTGTCTTTCGTGCCGTCCGCCGGACGTCAGCCCGGTGCGGCGATGGCGGCACTGAGTGACGAAGAATTCTACCGTGACCAT
This sequence comes from uncultured Alphaproteobacteria bacterium, assembly GCA_963822835.1. GTDB lineage: Bacteria > Pseudomonadota > Alphaproteobacteria > CAVTAV01 > CAVTAV01 > CAVTAV01. The sequence continues at coordinate 11,492 of CAWGIZ010000004.1, forward strand.
ATGTATCTATAGGCGCACGGATGCAGCCGGCAGGCTGACCAATTAACAGAACTGGGGGACGGCGAGATGGTTGACTATCCCAAGGGAGCCACCGGTTTCGGCCAACCGATGCGGTTCGAAGCCACAGTGTATGATTGCGAGACGACCGGCACGGTTCCGAAGGACATGGCCGGATCGTTCATCATGGTCGGCCCGGAATGGTTCTTTCCGCAGATGTATGCCGATGACGGCGCGGTCGATGCCGACGGGCATATCATCAAGTTCCGCTTCAAGAACGGCGTGGTCGATTTCCAGTCTCGCTGGGTACAGACACCCCGCTGGAAGGCCGACCGCGCAGCGCATCGCCAGCTCTACGGCAAATACCGCAATCCCTATACAGACGATCCGAGCATCCGCGAAGCGACGCTCAAACAGCCTAACCTCCGCACGCTCGCGAACACCCACACCCTTGCTCACAACGGCAAGCTGTTCGCGATCAAGGAGGATGCGCCTCCCTTCGAGATGGATCCGGTGACGCTCGATACAAAGCCCGGCTTCTATGATTTCGGCGGACAGTACGACAGCGAGACATTCTCGGCGCACAACAAGATCGATCCTCTTACCGGCGACCTGTTGGCATACGGTTACGAGGCAGCGGGTCTGTGCTCGCCCGATCTCTATGTCTACACCATCGACAAGACCGGGAAGGTAACCCGCCGTTGGCGGACGAAGATGCCCGAAGTCCGCATGATCCACGACATGGCCGCGACGGAGAAACACTTCATCTTCCCCTGCGGCCCCTATGTGACGAGTCTCGATTGGCTCAAGGCCGGGAACTGCCACTGGGCCTGGGACCCCAACCGTCCGAGCCTGATCGGCATCCTGCCGCGCGACGGCGATGCGAAGGACATGCGCTGGTTCAAAGGCAAGGGCCGCGCGATGGTGCACATCGTCAACGCCAAGACGGAAGGTAATGTCGTTACGCTTTACGCCGCCTATGTCGATGGGCCGTTCGCGCCTTTCATGCCCTATTTCAAGTCGGTTGACGGCTCACCCCTGAAACCGAGCCCGGCGCTCCTGCGGAAGTACACCTTCGATCTCAATTCGAAGAGCGACGAATATAAGGAAGAGATCGTCTGGAACACGCCGGTGGGCGATATCGGCCGGGTCGACACCCGATACACGACCTTGCCGAACAAATACGCCTATCTCACGCATAACGACCCAACGAAGCCATTCGACGAAGCTAAGGTCGGCAATCTCCGCGGCCGCATATCGAACGTCTATTCGCGGTACAATCTGGAGAATGGCTCGGTGAGTTCCTTTTTCGCTGGCCCCACCCACAGCCTCGCCGAGCCGAGCTTCGTGCCGCGCGGCAAGGCGAGCCGCAATGCGGTCATGCATGGGTCCGGCGATGAAGGCGATGGCTATCTCGTCGGCATTGCATCCAATATCGCCGAGATGCGGACGGAACTGGTCATCGCCGACAGTCAGCATCTCGAGGACGGGGATGTCGCACGCGTCATCCTGCCGTTCCGCACCAGTGGCCTTCACGGGCTCTGGATCGGTGACGACGAGATCGATTTCGGCTAGGGCTCTATCGCCAGCCTACGCCTCTATTTGAGAAGCGGAATCTGCGAGGGTGGCTTGCCTTCGGGAATCGACTTCAGATAGGCGTAGATATCGGCGATCTGGGCATCCGAGATCACTTCCGGCGAATAGGGAGGCATGCGCGACGCCGGCTGGCGAAGCTGCACTTCGATCGCCTCAATGGGAAGCGGATCCGGCGCCAGTTTCGGCCCGGCAATCCCGCCACCGGCACCACGCGTCCCATGGCAGGTATAGCATTTGTCGTCCATGAAGAGCTGCTTGCCGCGGGCGGCGTCCCCCTTTGTCTGGGCAAAGGCGGCCACCGCAAAGGTAAGTCCGAAAAGAACGATGCCGGCGCCTGGAATGAAACGGTTCATGGCGTTCCTCCTCACCGGCCCTGGGCCACAACATCGACGAGCACCGGCTCGCCCTTCTTCACGATCGCGATGGCCTTTTTCAGGACCGACGCAAGCTCCTTGGGATCGGTAACCGGACCAAATCCGGCAACGCCCATGCTCTTTGCGAGGGTCGCGTAGTCGACGCCGGGCTCCGTGAGATCGTTGCCGATACCGGTGCGGGTGATCCCGCGATTGCGGCGATTGGCGATGCGCTGCACGGCCATGATTTCGTTAAAGTAAGCTTTGTTGTTGTGAATGATGTACAGGATCGGGATGCGGTTATGCGCCGCCGCCCACAGTACCGAAGGCGAGAACATGAAATCGCCGTCGCCGCCGATCGCCACCGCGAGGCGGCCGTGCTTGGCATGGGCCGTCGCCGCTCCCAGCGCTGCCCCCGGCAGATAGCCAAGGCCATAAGCGCCGGAATCGCCGATATATTGGTAGTGCTTGTCAGCCTCCCAGAGTCTCTGCGGCCACCAGCTCTGGAACACGGTGCCGTTCACCAGCGCCCAGTCCTCGTTTTTGATCTGCGCATAGAGTTCCTGACACAGGCGGGGCACCGAGATCGGTTGTTCGTCCCACCCGACGGCAGCCGCCTCGCGCGAGTCCTGCAGTGCCGTTTGATGCGCCTTGGCCAGCTTCTTGCCGCGCTCTTCAAAAGCCGATTTGCGGCCCTGAGACGTCTGGCGCTTTACGGCCTCGATCAGCGCCGGCAAGGTTGCCTCCGCGTCCGCCTCGACCGCCATATCGACATCGGCGAAATGCTGGTAGTCACCGTAATTGGACTTCATGTAGAGGTCCTGGGAGGTGATCGACAACGTCTTCACGCTTTTCGGCAACCGGCCGATGATGCCGTGAAGATCCGTCATCTCCAGCCCCAGAACGAGGTCGGCTTGCGCCACGGCCGGTCCCTGCCGTGCGCTTTGGTTCAGCGGATGGCGCCACGGAAAATTGAACCGCGCATAGGAATCGACCACACCGCATTGCAACGCTTCCGCGAGCTCGACCATAAGTTCGAGCCCTTTGGGAGTCCGCGCGGCGCGGTCGGCGGCGATCACCGGATTCTCGGCGGCGACCAGCATCTTCGCCACTTCCTCGACAGCACTCTGGTCACCCGCCGGCGGCGTGGACAGCGGCAATGTGGGGATCGGCGGCGGCGTATCGTTCGGGATCGGATTTTCCTGCAGGGTCATATCCGTCTGAAGCACGATCGGCCCGTAGGGCGGCGTCATCGCGAACTTGTATCCGCGCACGGCCGCATTGCCGAAATCCTCGAGCGTCAGCGGCGTATTGTCCCACTTGGTGAAATCGCGCGTCAGCGACGGGCCGTCGAAAACGGCATGGGCCCAATCGACATAGATATGGCGTTCCGCCGAATAGACGCGCGCGCCGACGATACAGAACACGGGCGCGCGGTCCGCCCAGGCATTGTAGAGCGCCATCGACGCGTGCTGTAGGCCCACGGTGGCGTGCACGAAACAGGCGGCCGGCTTGCCCTCGACCTTGGCGTAGCCATGACAGAAGGCGACGGAAGCCTCCTCATGGTTGACCGCCGTGTAGCTCATCTTAGGCTCGGTCAGCATACCGTAATTGATCAGGGACTCATGCAGCCCCTTGAAGGTGTCGCCCGGCACGAAACAGACATGGTCGATGCCGGTCTTGCGCAGCACGTCGATCATGTAATCGCTGCCCGCACTGGTGAGCGGTGAGTGATCGTCGGGATGAGGCCCAAGCCCCTCATCCAGGCGCGAAGGTTTCAGGGGCGCTTTCGCGGGTTGAGCCGCCGCCGGACTCGGCGATGCGAGCGGCGCGGCAAAGGCCGCCGCTCCGGCAACCGCGGACCCCTTGAGAAATCCGCGACGACCTAGTTTGGCGGCAAAATCACGCGGTTTTTGATTGTCGTCGGCCATCACCCCCTCCTTCTGGCGCGCATTGTTCGTCGCGCCGATTTTTATATTATCGCACACATACAGGCCCATGACAGTCCTACCGCAGGCCGGTGTAAAGATAAAGCTGCGGCCCAAGCCTGCGCGCAATTGTCGCTGACCGGCCACTCAGGGGATCGGAGCGAAGAAACGGGCGGCGCCGGAGCGATGCCGGCGCCGCCCTTACTTCGGGTCTTAGGACAGCAGGATGCGGCGGGACGCGCCCTCGGGATCGTCCACCATCCCGCACTTGTTGTCGAACACCATGGTCTGGCACTTGACCGGATCGGTCGGCGTCCATTCGAGGCCAGGCTGGCTCGGATTCCCGGTGCGCGCGAAATTCGCCCAGGCCCCGGCCATCTTGCTCGCCAGCTTGCGAGCTTCGGGTGTGTCGCCCGTGCCCTGTTCGCAGCGCCTGACATTGTCGAAGCAGAACGCGAGTTCCGCCGTGTGCCAGGCACCCGCGACGCCGTCGAGCTGCGGGGACTGCCACTGGAACAGATACTGATAAACCGGCGCGGCGTGCAGGTCGTATTTCAGCTTCACCATATGCTGCACGTTGTTACGTTGTGCCAGGCCGGCGACGCCATAGGAGAGCGTGCGGATCGCCTTCTCCGGGTGCGCCTTCTTCATCGCGACGATGAGCGCATTCGCTTTCTCGGCGCCGACGAGGCCGGTCAGATGTTCCCGCCACTGAGCCTCGGTCGGGTTCTGGCTGTAGCGCATGCCCTCCTCGCTGACATTGCCGATGATCACCGGCACGTCCTTGGAGACTTCCGGGCCGGCGTCGCTGAACGAACCGACCGTGATCAAACGGCCGTCCACGGTGGGCGTCCAGCCGACGCGCGCGACTCCGGAATTGAGGCTCAAGACCATCTTGTCGAAGTCCAGCGGGCCGCTCATCTGCATCGCAAGGCGGTTTCCGGCATCGTAGAGCGTCTTCCAGTCCATCTTGCGAAGCGCCGCCATGTCCGGATTGCCGATGGACGCCAGAAGTTTGCGGGAGAATTCGCGGGATTGTTCTCCAGTCGGCTGGCGTCCGCCACCGCCCGACTGGACGATGGCGCGTTGAATGAGGCCTTTGGCCGACGGCATACCAAGAAGGGTCGTCACCTTCGAGCCACCGCCCGACTGGCCATAAATCAGGATATTGTCCGGATTACCGCCGAAGTTCTGGATGTTCTCCTTCACCCAGCGCAGCGCGGCGACAAGGTCCATCATGCTGACATTGACCGAGTCTTCGTAAGCCGAACCACCGAGCTCCGTCAGGTCCAGGAAGCCCAACACATTCAGGCGGTGGTTCACCGAGACCTGCACCACGTCGTGATTGCGGGCCATCTGCGCGCCGTCATGCGAGGCGAGTTCATAGGACGAGCCGAAGCTGTAGCCGCCGCCGTGGAAATAGACCATCACCGGGCGGTTGCCGGACAGCGAGGGCGTCCAGATGTTCAGTTTCAGCATATCCTCGCCGAGGAAGCCGTCGTCCCATTGCTGCAGGAACGTGTGCTCGATATTGCGGAAGTCATGCAGGTCCTGCGGGCAATTCGCGCCATAGGCGAGCGCAGGATATTCGTCGTCCCATGCCTTGGGGGCTTTCGCCGGAAGCCAGCGATTGTCGCCGCCCGTATCGTCGCCGTAAGGGATCCCCTTGAACGTGAAGACGTCGCCCGCGACGAAGCCCCGGACCTTGCCGTACCGGGTCTTGGCCACCGCCGACTTCGGCGTGCTGCAACCGCGCGGACCGTCACGGTCGCCGTTCTGCATCGGATAGGCCTTCGCCTCTCCCCCGCCCGCCAGAGCCATCCCCACGCCCGCCAAAGCGGAACCCTTCAGCAAGCCTCGACGATTGAAAACCGCGCCGTCGCGAGTTTCACGCCCCATAGCCCTATCCTTTCTTTTTGAATTGTCAGACTTTTGGGTCCGACCTCGGTGCTGTCTCGATACGATGCTCGATGCGCGAGCATTCGCGCCATACTAAGCCGATCCCCATTTGTCATACAAATACTAGATTGCCGCATGATATCAGCGCTTATCTCAACGGCCACGTGCTGCCATTTCGAGCGGCGTCTTGCATCGCCGAATGCCGGTCTTATTATCGGCCGCCACATGTAAATACGGGGGATCGAGAAATGTCGGACGGTCAAACGCGCTCTTTTGAACTGCTCATGCGGGACCCCGTTCCGCCCGAAAAGTGGACCAAGCCGCATCCGGGGCGACAGCATGAGCTGAAGCGGCAGGACGGGCTGAGAATCGAGCGCAATGTCGCCGTCCCCCTGCGCGACGGCACCCGGATCCTGATCGACATCTACCTGCCCGATCGCGACCTTGACCAAGGCCTGCCGGTCCTTCTGGGCTGGGGCCCGTACGGCAAACATAATCAGTCGTCGAATCTCTTCCCCGAGGCGGGAATCGAGAATGGCTGGAATTCCCCCTACACGGGATTTGAAGCGCCCGACCCGGTTTACTGGTGCGGCCACGGTTATGCCGTCGTCTATGCCGATCCTCGCGGCGCCTATTATTCCGAAGGCGAATTCCGCCACAACGGGAAGGGCGAAGGCGAAGACTGCTACGACCTGATCGAGTGGCTCGGCGTGCAGCCCTGGACCAACGGCAAGGTCGGCATGAGCGGCGTTTCCTACCTCGCCGGCATCCAATATCTCGTGGCCTCCCAGCGGCCGCCGCATCTGGCCGCAATCAATCCGTGGGAGTGTTTCACGGACTGGTACCGCGAATTCGCCTATCACGGCGGCATTCCGGAAACCGGCTTCATCCCCCGCGCGGGCAGTGCGATTGCGAATTCCACCAACCGGGTCGAGGACACGTTGGCCAATGTGCGCGCTCATCCGCTGTGGGACGCCTACTGGGAAAGCAAGACGGTCAACCTCGAAAACATCGTCACGCCGGCCTTCGTGGTCGCCAGCTGGTCCGATCACGGGCTTCACAGCCGGGGTAGCCTCGAGGCGTTCAAGCGGATCAATTCCAAGCCTAAATATCTTCTCGTGCACGGCCGCAAGAAATGGTCGCATTTCTACACGCCGGCCAATGTCGATCGGCTGCGCCAGTTCTTCGATCATTTCCTGCGCGGCACCGACGACCAGGTCCTGTCCTGGCCGCCGGTGAGCCTGGAAGTGCGGCGCAGCGCCTATGAATGGACGCAACGCGACGAGCAGGAGTGGCCGCTGAAGCGTACCCGGTACGAACCGCTTTATCTGGACGCGAATTCCAGGAGCCTGCAGGCAAATCCGGTAAGCGCCGAATCGGTCGCGCGCTATGATTCCGAGAACAAGAACGACTCCGCCGTCTTCGACTATACGTTCCCGGAAGCGACGGAACTGACCGGACCGATGAAGCTGCGGCTTTGGGTCGAGGCCGAAAGTGCAACGGACATGGATCTTTTCGTTGCGATCCAGAAGACCGACGCGTCCGGCAAGATCGTCCCGTTCATGTTCTATGCCTGCTTCGACAACGGACCGGTGGCCCTCGGCTGGCTGCGCGTGAGCCATCGTGCGCTCGACGAAGCGCGCTCGACGCCCGAGCGGCCGGTCCACAGTCATCTCAAGGAAGACATGCTGACACCCGGCGTACCGGTACCGGTCGATATCGAGATCTGGCCGTCATGCACCGTGTTCGACGCCGGTGAGCACCTGCGCGTCGTGATCAAGGGCAGCGATATCTATTCGGAATCCCCCCCTCACCTGCCCTTCGCGCGGCACACGGACCTGCGCAATCGCGGGATGCACATCATCCACACGGGCGGCAAATTCGATTCGCACCTGCTGGTTCCCGTCACGCCGTCCGCCAAGTGATAACGCGCTGACGAGATACGGACGAGGCTATCTCCGCCTATCCGTAGCTTTTCTTGAGCGCGCTCTCCGGTGACGTCGTAAGACCTAGATTAGGTATCGGGTATCTGAGGCCGTTGCGGCTCAGCGCCTTGAGCCCGGCGACGACCTTCGGCAAGTAGCTGGGCGGTATGGCCATCAGCATCTCGTCGTCCTGCACGCCGCCGAAGCGCCGCTCCGCGTAGCAGGGGATTGAAACCGACGGCTCGCCGGTCATGAGCGCATTGCCCCAGGAGTCGGCGCATGAGCTTTCCCCGACGCAGCTGAAGCTGAGCTTCTTGTAACCCGACCACTGCAGCCCATTGATGAACAGGATCATCTGTCCGGGCGTCGCATAGATCAGGCAGATGTCGGGATTGCCGAGACGCCCGGAAGTGAGCGGAGAAACCGCGAGCGCCGCGTATTCCCCGTAAGATGCACAGGACATGCCCTGCTGATGCGCGGCGGCGTCGGCACCGGCCTCCACCCAAACTCCGGCGAGTTGCTCGCCTTTGAGGAAGTCGTCATTCCTCGGATAGAGCCCGACGACCGCACCGCATTGGGAACCGATCAGATTGTCCATCGTGATGCCGAGCGTGGTTCCGTGCCAACGGCTTTGACCCACGATCTGATCGGTCGCGAACTTCTCGCCGGCGGGCGGACGCCGTAGCCTGGGGATGGCATTCAGATCATCCTCCGACCGGAAGCGCTTCATGCCCACGATAGTGGCCTTGAGCTTCAATAGCGCGTTCAGATCGCCAACGATCTCGTCATAATCGTAGACCGCGTCGTCACCCCAGCAATTGATACGGTCGGTCATATATTTTCTCCTGTGAACGGCCAGCCGTCCCACCGGGGATGACACTGGAAATTAAGCGGACGCAAGCACCCACCAGAGTCTCTCCGACATGACCGATAACATCCAAATTCCTCTTTTGCTCAAATGGCCGGATATCGGGAATCGTCGAGAACGCAAGAGACGAGAAGAGTCTCGATGGCAAGGGCCTGCGGGTCGGATAGCTGAGGCCGGCGCCGTATGGCCAGCCGCCAATTCTCGGACGGCAGCACAAGTTCGACGTCCTGGCGCTTGTCAACCTTGATGTTGGATTCGCACAGGTAAGAGGCGCCAACGCCGCGCTCGACCAACTTGGCCAGCACATCGTGAAAGTCAGCCCGACGAACGATGCGCGGGTGCGCGATTCCGAAATTGGCGAGCCGGGCGACAGGATCGGGCTCGTCATGGGGCGCAGGTTTCGCCAGGACGAACGGCAGCTCGCCGATCTCCTCGATGGACATCGTGTGTCCGTCCGTGGGCAGGAGCCCGCGATGAGCAAAAATACCTGCCCGGCAATGGGCGATAACCCGGCAATGTTCATCGACGTCTACGCCGGGAAGCGCATGGAACAGCGCGAAGTCGAACTTGTCGCTCAAAACCGCCCGCAGGCTGTCGGTTCCGGGAATCTTGGTTACGAAATCGAACTCGACGTCCGGATGGGCGATGTAGATCCGATCCATTTGCGGCCGGATATATTGCTGGAACAGATGTAGCCCGATATAGACGGTGACGGCACGCGCACCAGACGTCTGGACGGTCGGGCGGCGATGTTCCGCCAGTTTCCGGGCCGTCTCGAAGAACGGTACCAGATCATGCGCGAAAGATTGCCCATGCAGGCTGAGCGTCGGCGGCCTGCCCGGACGACGAACGAAAAGTGCTACGCCAAGGTGCCTTTCCAACGCCTTGATATGATTGCTGACTGCGGCCTGCGAGACAGCAAATTGCTCCGCGGTGCGTCGGAAACTTCGAGACGTGCTCAGTGCCTCGAAGATCTCGAGTTGCCGCAGTGTAAACGGCAATGCGGTCATGTTCCCCTCCATGCTCCGCCAGTTCCCGATTAATAGTCATAGCCTAGAGATTATCGCTTGTCATCATTTTGAGATACGTTGCCCGCCCCGGGCAAAGGGTCGAACAATAGAGGCCAGCTCAAAACTGAAGGGGGAAAACAACATGAATTCGAAGGATATCGTGCGCCGTTCGCTCGCTTACGGGACGAGCGCTATAGCGCTCTGTCTGGCCGTATCCGCTGCTCAGGCTCAAGAACCCGCGGCATCCACCAAAACCGCTAGCGCCGGCACTATAAACGAGATCACGGTCACCGGCTCGCGCATTCAGCAGACCGGTATGGAGAGTCCGGTCCCGATCACCTCGGTTCAGGCCGCTCAACTCAAGGCGATGGCCCCTGATACCATGGTCTCGGGGCTTACTCAGCTGCCCGAGTTCTATCAGAGCCAAACCCCCAATTCGACCGCCAGCTGGTTCAACCGTGGCGGCTACGGCAATCTTGACCTTCGTGGCCTAGGCATAAACCGCACCCTGACGTTGCTCGACGGCCGGCGTATTGTCTCATCGACCGTCTTTGGCGGCGTCGACGTCAATGCCATCCCGGAAGCCATGATTTCCCGGGTCGAATCCGTGACGGGCGGCGCCTCGGCGGCCTACGGCACGGACGCTGTGGCTGGAGTGGTCAATTTCATCCTCAATACCGATTACAAGGGCTTCGAGGTCAATGCCCAAGGCGGCGTCACGTCTCGTGGAGATAGCGCGAATTACAAGCTATCCGCCGCGTTCGGCACGGACATAGGTGAGCGTGCCCATATCCAAGTTTCAGCCGAGCGATTTCACCAGGACGGCGTCTTCAGCTATGACGGCCGTGATTGGTACAAGGCTTGGGGAACGATACCTGATTCGAACGGCATGCTGCTAATTCGCCCGAATGTCATTTCGAACAACGCAAGCCTGAATGGGATAATTTCGGCGCCCGGCACTGTGATTAACGGCTTACAATTTAACCCGGACGGGAGCTACACGCCGCTCGATCGCGGGAGCTTATCGTTTGGTCTTCCCGGGACGCCTCCGGCGCGAAGCGTTGGCGGCAGTGGGGACAACCTCGGGGGTGGGTACCAGACCCTGTACCCTGATTTCACGCGCCAAAGCTTCTTCGGTTACGCCGATTATGACGCAACGGAAAACCTGAAGTTCTTTACGCAATACATCCACGGCGAGGATTCTACATTTCGTCACAACACGCCTGCAGGTTCGTTGCAGGGCACTCCGACGCAGATCACGATCTTCCAGGACAACGCGTTCCTACCGGATTCTCTCCGGCAGATCATGGTCAATAACGGAATTCAGTCATTCAAGCTTCATACTCAGTTGGCAAATCCTGACATGAACTTGACCGACGACAGCAAGATGGATTCGATCACGGGTGGATTTAAATACACCGTAGATAATGATGGGTTGTTCAATAACTGGATTGTCGACGGCTATTATCAATACGGTCACAACAAGAGAACTTGGAGCCAGGTCGGATTTCGGGTGGACCGGATTTTCGCCGCGGCCGATGCCGTGCGAGATCCCGCGACGGGTGCAATCGTCTGCCGCACTTCGCTGTTCGGCAATGCCTTCCCTGGATGTCAACCAATCGATTTGTTTGGCCACGGAAATGCCTCGCCGGCAGCTCTCGATTATGTGGTTGGCAACGATGTCGGCGAACAAATTTCGACGCCGCTCTACTTTGCAGGCTCCGGACTCTCGCTTGGGCGCACGGATTCCTATACTGCTGTAGAGGCGAAGGTCAACCGGACCACGCTCACGCAGAACGTCGCCGAATTATCTGCCAGCGGCACGGTGTTGGATGGCTGGGCGGGACCGATCTCCGCGGCCTTCGGCGCGTCCTATCGGCGTGAACACGTTCTTCAGACCGTACGAGATTCGACCAATCAGTCATCGAACTTTGATACCGGGCACCCTGTGCTCTGCAGTGGCGAAGCTCCGGGCCTACGCGGGGTCAACCCGCCGGACTGCGCTAATGCGGTCGGCATTCAATATTCAAAGGTGTCGAATATCATCGGCTCGATCAGCGTGAAGGAACTGTTTGCTGAAACGCAGATTCCTCTTATTCAGGGTGGCGGCATCATCGATTCGGCGGCGGTTAATCTGGCCGGTCGTTGGGCCCGGTATTCGGGCAGCGGGTCGGTCTGGGCCTATAAGGGCGGATTGGACGTTCAGTTCGTCGGCGGCCTACGCCTCCGTGGAACATACTCACGTGACGTGCGTGCCGCGAACCTCTCCGAGCGGTTCGACAAGACCGGTGGCGTGAATACGATCACCGATCCGCGCTATCCGGGCGACGGTCCGATTAACGTCACGATCTTTTCTGGCGGAAATCCAAATGTAAATCCGGAGAGTGGCGATACGTTCACTGCTGGTGCGGTATATCGGCCTGAGTTCCTGCCCGGCCTATCAGCCTCGGTCGATTGGTATCACATCAAGATCAAGGACGAGATTGGGCAACTGTCCCCACAGTCGGTTGTCGATGGTTGCGCCCAGGGCGCGACGGAGTTGTGCTCCTTCGTTACGCGCGATACGGCTACCGATCGCATCATTCTGGTGGGCGCGCAGTATATCAACATTACCAAGGCGGTAGTGAGTGGCGTCGATCTCGAGCTTGACTACACAAGTGATGTCACCCTCTTCGGCGGCGGTGCCGAGACTCTGGGCGCGCGAGTGCTGACGAGCTTCCTGGGCAAGAATACTCAGGGTATCGGCAGCGCCGTGAACATCGATCGGGCGGGACAGACCGGCATTCAACAATCGGATGGCGTCGCCTACTCGTTGCCGGATTTCAAGGCCACCGGCAACCTCACCTATCGTAACGGCGGCTTTACAGCCTTCCTGCAGGGTCGCTACATCGGTTCCGGCAAGATCGAGAATGCCTTGGTTGAAGGCGTGGATATTGAAAGCAACCATGTTTCCTCGGCCTTCTATCTCGATCTTCGGCTTTCCGAAGAATTCGAATTGTCGAACGGGCAAACCCTCGAGGTCTATGTCGCCGGGACCAATTTGAACGACCAGGCGCCGCCGATTACGCCGTACTACAGCGTATTCCTCGGCTATTCGAACCAATACAACCCGACACTTTTCGATGTCCTGGGCCGGCGTTTCACGGCAGGCGTGACGTTCAAGATGTGATGCGCTGGAAGGGGATGGAGTCCGACGTCGGGCTCCATCCCTGTCCGTCTTCTCGTTACGTGTCGACAAGCCACTCGTCTGTCCCGTTTCCCAGTAGGAAAGATCGAGTCATGATCAAGAAGTTCAATCTCCGGCGCCTCGCCGGATCCTTAAGTGTGGCGGCCCTTGCCTTCGCGTCGCTATATTCGGTTCCAGCATTTTCGGCGTCCGAAACGGACCACCATGGCACGGAGCTGATCATGCTCGGAACCAATGGCGGTCCGGTGATCAGAAAGGACCGTGCCGAGCCTTCGACACTTTTGATCGTCGACGGCACCCGCTATCTGATCGATTGCGGCATTGGCGCGCTGCGGCGTCTTGTCGAAGCCGGGGTCGATCCGCAAACCGTCCATACGATCTTCATCACCCACCAGCATCCGGACCACGTGCTCGATCTTGCCGGTATCATGGCCAGCAATTTCTTCAGCATTGGCGGGAGCGAGAGCAAGGCGACCTGGACCATTTACGGACCGCCGGGCACCAGCCGTTTCGTCGATGCGGCCATCAGCTATATCAGCGTGCCATTCGATACATTCGCTGCCGAGCATCTGGTGGGCAAGGACATCAAATCGCATTTTGTAGCCCATGAGATCGCCGCCTCCGGGCCCGTTTATCAGGACGACAAGATCCGCGTCACGGCGATCGAAAACGCACACTATGCTCTCATGGATGCCAAAGATCGCGCCCACATGAAGTCATACTCGTATCGCATCGAGACGCCGCACGGGGTGATCGTCTTCACGGGCGATACCGGACCCGACGATGCGGTCGCGAAGTTTGCGAAGGGCGCCGATGTTCTCATTTCCGAAGTCATCGACTTAAATCTCGTTTTGAACGGCCCGGCTGCTGCGGATACCGGAAAATGGTCCGACGCCCGCAAGGCCGCGCTCAAGGATCATCTGGAGCGCGAGCACCTGACTCCGGCAGCCGTGGCCCACATGGCAACGGAAGCCCATGCCCGTTCCGTATTGTTGTATCACTTCGTTCCAGGCTCCGACGACGCCCATGCGGCGAAGGATGTCGCCGGCGTCAAGGCTGGCTATAGCGGCCCCGTAACCGCGTCTCACGATCTCGCACGTTATTGCGTGAATGCGGCTGCCAAAGACGGAGAGGTCTTGTCGCCCTGCTCCTGACGGCTTGCGCCAGCTAAAGAGTCGCAAAGAATGTGCGCCTTATGCCATCAGGCTTCATGCCTGATCGCCAGCCTTCTTTCCCGCCCCGCCAATTCGCTCTGAGATTTGACGGGCGACCTCCGAAACCTGATGGACGAGCGGACCTTTCAAGGACTGGTCGAAATTCGCGGTGTAACCGAGCGCAATCAGAGCCAATGCCATCATTCCGTTGTAATCGAAAACCGGCGCGGCAATTCCACTGATGCCCGGGATGAAGTCGCTGGTTCTTGAGAGGCCGTGGCGGCGGGTCTGCAAAACCCAGCGCTCTACATCTTCGCGCTTCTGAGGTTGAAGCCCGAGGCGAGTGTTGGCGGTCAGCTCTTCCGCAAGAAGGGATGCGGTCATTTCCTCGGGCAGATATGCCAGGAAAGCTCCTCCCGTGGCGGACCGCGTCAGCGGCATTACCGAACCCAACCGGAGACTGGCGGAAACCGGCGTGTCGGATCCGAACCACCGCACGATCGTGGGGCCCTTGTTGCCCCACACAGCGATCGCGACCGTTTGCTGGATCGACTCGCCGAGACTTCGCAGAATTGGCGTCGCCAGCCGGACCGGCTCCATGCGCGCCAACGCGCTCAACCCAAGATCCAGGGAGAATGGCCCCAGATCGTATCGTCCCGTCTCGGCATCCTGCTCGACGAGTCCCATGCGGATGAAGCTCACCAGATAACGGTGCGCCTTCGCGGCCGGCATCTTCGCTGCCGCCGCCAGATCGCGAAGCATCATGGGCCCGGAGGAACTGGCCAGAGCCCGCAGCAGCGAAGCCCCCACCTCGATCGACTGCACACCGTTACGGCTCTTATCGATCTCGTCATTCATAAAGCTTGACCTCGGGTTGACATCGTTTTTTCTCAAAGTTACGCTCTGTGTAATTGATTATGCATTACATAATTCGCCCCGGCCAGTCGATCGGCACGACAGGGCTTCAGCAAGATTGAGATACAGGCCGAGAAAGTTCGGCCAAGATATGTTTGGTCCACGGATAAAGGACTAGCGACGGCCGAACAGCCATTAATTCGGGGGATCGATCCATGCGACAATTTCTTGCCTTCGTTCCGGCCGTGTTATTGGCCTCGCTCGCTACGGCGCAGGCGGAACAGCCCAGTCTTCCGAAAATCGAAGGACCGATTGCCGAGTCGCCGTCGTCCCATGCCTTTCTATCTTCCGCTCATCTGAAGCAGCCGATCGATCTCTCGAAATACGGTTACATCGAGGAAGAATACCTGATCAGCGGCGACGCACGGGTCTTCGGCTGGCCCGAGGGCAAGACCGCTCCACCCGAGCTTGCGACGGGGAGCTACACGACGCGAATCCTCGTCCGCCGGCCGAAGGACAATTCCAAATTCAACGGCACGGCGATCGTCGAGCCAATGAACCCCTCCTCGCCCGTCGATCTCCCGATCATGTGGGCCGAGTCATACTCTCAGTTCATGGCCGACGGATATGCCTGGGTCGGCATCACGATCAAGCCGAACACGATCAAGGCCCTCAAGAAGTTCGATCCCGCGCGATATGCCGCGCTCGCGATGCCTCATCCGCCATCCGGCCCGACCTGCGACATGAAGGACATCAATCCGTGGGCACAGCCGACGACCCCGGCCGACGAGATCGGCCTGGCCTGGGATATCATGAGCGAGGTCGGCGCACTTCTGAAGACGAAGGCCGCCGGAAACCCGCTCAGCCGAAACGCCGATCGGCTTTACATGACCGGACAGTCCCAAACCGCGGGCTACGCCCGGACATACGCGACATTCTTCGGCCTTACGGAAAAAGCGCCGGACGGCCGCCCGCTATATGACGGCTATCTCTATAGCGGAAGCCCGCCCTGGCAGGTTCCCATGAACCAGTGCGTCAAAAGCCTGCCGGAAGGGGACTCTCGGCTTACCACGGGACCCGCGGGCGTCCCGATCATCGAGCTGTTCACCCAGGGCGACATCGGATCGAATATCGAAACGCGGCGTCCGGACTCCGATAAGGCGCCGGACCTGTTCCGCCGCTATGAAATAGCCGGCGCCGCTCATGTCGATCCCTGGGAGCAGAAATCCTTCGCGTCCGAGCAGGATATGGTTCGAGCGAGCGGCCAGACGAATCCAATCGCCGAAGCGGACTGCGAGCCTAAGGATGTCACGCCGACCGATTTCCCGACCCGCTACGTCTTCGACGCCGCGTGGCGCAATCTCGACGATTGGGTCCGCAACGGTGTGCCGGCCCCGCGGACGTCCCGGCTACAACTCCAGCCCGACGCGAAACAGCATTTCGACCCGGCCAAATCCTTCGTCGTGGATCAATACGGCAACGCGAAAGGAGGCGTTCGGACGCCCTATGTGGATGTCCCCACGGCCCGGTGGATCGGCGCGAAAACGCCTGCGTTTCGGTGCATGTTTGCGGGCTATAAATATCCGTTCGATCAGGCCAGGCTGCGGAAGCTGTATCCGACTCACGAGGACTACGTGAAGGCGGTTCGCAAGGACGTCCAGAAATTGACGAAAGACAAATGGCTGACGTCATCGGATGGCGCCGCGATCATCCACGAAGCGGAGCGCGCAGAGATTCCATAAACGGCCTTCACGTTCAGAGAATTAAGTGTTCAATGGGGGAAGCACGATGTCTGAATTAGCCTTTCAATCCGCGACGACGCTCGCGCAAAGGATTCGTTCGCGCCAGATCGGTTGCCTCGAATTGCTCGAATATTTCATCGGCCGGATGGAAGCTCACAATCCGCGCGTCAACGCGATCATCGTCCAGGATCTGGATACGGCCCGGCAACGCGCGAAAGCCGCCGATGCCTCGCTTTCCAATGGCGATGAAGTCGGCCCTCTCTTCGGCGTGCCGATGACGATCAAGGAATCGTTCAATCTTGAAGGCACTCCGACGACATGGGGACTTCCGCCTTTCAAGAACAATATCGCTAAATCCAACGCGGTCGCCGTGAACCGATTGGTCGCGGCGGGCGCGAACATCTTCGGCAAGACCAACGTGCCACCCGCCCTGATGGACGGCCAGAGCAACAACGAGATCTACGGCCGTACGAACAATCCCTGGGACCTATCGCGCACGCCGGGCGGATCTTCCGGCGGATCCGCCGCCGCGCTGGCCTCCGGCATGACCGGCCTGGAGTTCGGCAGCGATATCGCGTCCTCGATCCGCAATCCTGCCCATTATTGCGGGGTGTTCGGACACAAGACGACCTGGGGCGTCTGTCCTCAATACGGCCATATGCTGGTCGACACCCATCAGGCAACGGATATCGGCGTGGTCGGCCCTCTGGCGCGAAGCGCTTCCGATCTCGAAACTGCGCTTTCCGTCGTCGCGGGACCGAGCGGCGCAGACGCCAAGGGATATGCGTTATCCCTAGCCCCTTCGACGATGAAATCGCTGCGCGACTTCCGGGTGGCGCTCGTGACCGACGATAGTTTCGCCGAGGTCGATCGAACAGTCATCGATCAGCTCGACAAGCTCGGTACATTTCTGGTGAGTGCGGGTGCGAAAGTTTCTCGCGAGGCACGCCCCAAATTCGATAGCGAGGCGTTGTACTTCCTATACATGATCCTGCTGCGGGCGGCATCGGCGGGCAGTGTTCCCGACGATGAGTTTGCCCTGAATCTCGATCTGGCAAAGGGCGTCACCCGCGAGACGCGAGACATCGTCAAGGCGAATGCCTTGGGGGTTGCGCTTTCGCATCGCGACTGGCTGCGCCTGGATGAAGAGCGGCACCGGTATCGCGTGAAATGGAACGAGTTCTTCGAGGGCTTCGACGTGCTCCTCTGCCCTACGCTGTCGACCCCCGCCTTTCCGCATATGAGCGGCTCACCGCAAGGGCGTATGCTGACCGTGAACGGACATCAAGTGCCGTTCGAGAACCAGCTCTTCTGGGCGGGCTACGCCGGCGTGTGTTATCTGCCCGCGACCGTCGCGCCAATCGGCCTCAGTCCCGAAGGCCTTCCGATCGGCGTTCAGATCATCGGCGCGCAATACAACGACCTCACCTGCCTGGCCTTCGCCAAGCTGCTCGAACAACAATACCGAGCCTTCGTCCCGCCTCCGGGCTTCGGCGATTGACGGAGCTGGGCGCAAGATCTGCGTGATAACGGACAGCATCGAGTGCATCCGCCGAATGCCTTCACGCTTCGTACCGGCGGAACGCCCGATCTGATTTCCAGCTAAGTTCTTGGGATGGCGGAGCGAAGGGAACTGGGATCGAACATTCTCTGAGCGGGCTCACTTATACGTCAGGCTCTCCGCCACCAAATACGGTGAATATACATAACAATTTGACACACCCCGTTGAGACGTCTCACCACTTAACTGACATTCTTGATCCGCGGTTATTGTCCACAGAGAATACGACGCTAATCCAACTACCCCGCTGGCTCGTATCATCTGGGAGATTGAAATCCGGAAAATTCTGACGAGGCTCGCTCGTGTTCAAAGGTTTTGCGAACGTGTGGACGCCGGTCATCGAGGCGAAGCACATCCGGCGTAAGGCGGTCCGTGTCGTCGTAGCAGGTGAGCCGATTGTCCTCTTTCGGGATAGGCACGGTACCATCGGCGCTCTGATCGACCGCTGTCCACATCGCGGCGCGGCCTTGTCATTGGGGCGGGTAAGTGAGGATGGCTGCCTGGAGTGCCCGTTCCACGGATGGCATTTCGATAGGACGGGTATCAATCAGCATGTACCGTTAAATCCAGACGCCAAGCGGGACCGGTTAGGCGCGACGGCCGTGCCGGCCCGTCAAATCGCAGACCTGATCTGGATCCGTACCTCGCCAGGGGCGCAGGTCTTTGATGAACCGGTTGTTCCCGACGAACTCACCGAAGCTGGCCTGACACGGACCTATGTCGGGCGTCTATGGCATTGCCATTGGACGCGCGCGATGGAGAACATGTTGGACAGCCCGCACCTGCCCATCGTCCACCGCCGGACCATCGGGCGGGCTATGCGCCGGCGTTTGCGCGCCGACACCCGGATGGACGTCACGTGGGAAGATACACCTTGGGGTGGACGGGCGCGAGCAAGCCTGGATGGCGAGACAAGCCCAGCTTTTCTCGATTATTACCGGCCCAATATGATGGTCCTAAACATCCCCGTCCCGGGCAAACACTTACGAATCCATGCGCTTGTCATTCCCGAAGGGGTCGGACGAACACGCCTGATCCTTGCCGGGTCACGAGACTTCGCTCGCACGCCGCTGTTAAATCCTTGGTTCTCCTGGCAAAACGGATATATCGCGAACGAAGACAAGGCCGTCGTCGAATCCGGTGGCCCAACGGAAGTACCGCCGGCTTCCAAAGAATTGTCGGTCGCAACAGACAAGGCTACCTTGCAATTCCGCAAATATTATTACGACGTGCTGCGATCGTCCGAGACTTGAACTGCTAACGAGGCAACGCCTCAGAGTCCGATGAAGGGCTGCATCAACCGGACGAGTGGGCTCTTGGGTTGAATGCGGCCGCTCGTATAGGCGAGGCAAATGCACTCCTCCGAGGGATCGAGAGCCGGCATGTGGTGGACGGACGGATCGGCGATTTCGATATCGCCCGCGACGAAGCGTTCGCCCCGCGCCTCATAAGCGCCTTTTAGAACGAGCGTCCATTCCTCACCTGAGTGACCATGCTCGGGGATGACCCGGGCTCCTTCGCCGCGCAGCAGCCAAGCCTTTTCACGCTGCGGCCCTGTCCATAACAAAGCTTGGCGCAAGCCTGGCCCCAGCAGTCTCCACCGCAAAGTGTCGTAGCCTCCACCGATATAGGCCGCGAGCGGGTCCGGCATGTCTTCGACATGTCGTGGCACCTTGTCAAAGGATTCGGCAGCTGACCCCTCCTGATCGAGCCGATCAAGAAGACGGTCGAAAGCGTCGGGTGCAATATTGGCGTCGGCCAAGTCCTCCAGCAAAATTCCACCGATACTCTCGGCATCGCGCACAGCCCGTTGGAGAGCTGGATGAAACGCAAGCTGGCACGCAACCAGGAGCGATTGGCCTTCATTCAGACTGCCAGCCGCATAAGATAAAAGCCATTCGTCGGTAAGCGTATGAGAACTCATCGGACCAACTCCAGTTGGTCTTTCAAACGTACCATCGCGAGGCGGATGCGGGATTTGACGGTGCCGAGCGGCAGATCCAAAGCCGCCGCGATCTCGCCATGCGACATTTCTTTGAGGAAAGCCATCGAGATCACCGCGTTCTGCTCCGGGGGCAACGCGGTTAGCGCCGCCTTCAGGGCAGTCGTTTGCTGATTGAGGCTTACGGCGTCGTCAAGACGCGGCTCGTCCGAAGGCCGATCGTCCTCAGGCTCCATCAGGATTTCGGATCGCTTTTCTTTTCGCACCCGATCGATAAAGCGATTGCGAGCGATTGTGTACTATCGAGACC
>CAWGIZ010000005.1:0-358514 GCA_963822835.1 uncultured Alphaproteobacteria bacterium
CTTATGATGACGCGCTCGAGATTCCCTTTTTCGTGGAAGAGGAGGCGCTATACGACATCGATACCGGCGGCAGCCAACGGCGAGGCGGAGCTTCTGAGTGCGTTTGATCTCCATCGTGACCGGATATGCGAAGCGGCCGTCAGGGTCTATTCCCGGCACGGAAGAGGCTCCTATACTTTGACGGCTGCGGACATACGTTAGGAACAGAATACGTATTCTGGACAGTCAGCCTATCTCGGTGCGGTATTGTCCATATACGATTTCACGGGAATGCCTCACACAATCAGGAGAATGAAATGGCCAAGGGCCAAAAGCGTAGCAACCGCGAGATCAAAAAGCCCAAGAAAGCGAAATCGGCCAGCGCCACACCGGCCGCAGCGTCATCATCAAGGGAGAGACCCATTCTTGCGGTGCGCGGTACCAAGAAGGTATAGCGTGCGGTGGCCTGAACCAAGGATAATCATCACCCTCGGCGACGCTCACGTTAACCGATGATCACATGTTTAACCCAAACAGAATGTGGGTTTGTTTGTGGGTTTATCTATACCGTCGATAGATAATATCGATGTATTACTTATTGTTACGCGATAGTCATGGCGGAGAGGGTGGGATTCGAACCCACGGTACGCGTAAAGGTACAACGGTTTTCGAGTTCTGTGACGGCTGTATTAGGGCGTGCTACTATGTGCCGTATCGTGAGGGTTTCCGCCGATTTTGCGTAGGGGCTATCTGTCCAATGCTGCCTGATTTGGCATCGTTCTGATCTGTCCGTTTGCAAAATGTTTGCGGACGGCTCGCAACGGCTTCGTCAGACAAAAAAGCACGACCTGAGCACCATCCCGGCCAGCATAGTCATCGGGGCGGCGGATGCCTTGAAGGACCGGACCCTCGGCGCCCAACCAGCCGTGGCCGCCGGACTTCACCTACCTCACTCGGTCTATCCTCTGCGGGGGCGACTGTTGGAATTGATCGACGATTGCCGACTCAATTTTGCTGGCAAGCTGTTCTGAGTAGTTTCCGAGCCTAGTGCCGCGGTTTCGCGGCCTGCTAACTCAATGATGAGGGTTTGAGTGTCCTAGCCTCGGCGCTGTTTGATCCCGATCAACATGCGTACAGTGATTTTGCCTATTATTTGCCTGTTACCTCAGTGGCTGAATGCCTGAGGCTTTGCTCGTAGCTCTCCGATCCGATCGGGCTGTCTTTAGACGCTGCGACCTTGTTGGGGCGCCTGAGTCGGCCCACATCTCATCCCGCCAATCATGAGAGCACTAGATGATGACAATTCGCCCAAAATCGGCACGCCTGTGTCTGTTGCTTGCCGCCAGTTTCTTTGTTCTGCCAGCCGCGTTTGCAGCGGAACAAAGCGATCAACAACAGATGCAGATGCAGATGCAGCAACAGATGATGCAGCAAATGCAACAATGCATGTCCCAGATGCAGCAGAGCAGCATGCACGGCTCTGGCATGAGCGGCGGGCATATGATGAATCATGATCAGATGCGGAGCCAGATGATGGCTCAGATGAATCAGTGCTTGCAGAAAGCGGACAGCAAATCGGCACCAGATGCGAGCAAACCTAAAGACGGTTCCGACGTGCAATAGACATTAACGTGTTGTTTGCGAGAACTGACTGGAAGGCGACAGGACGCGGCCCATTCTGAGGCCAGGATCATCATTCCGCCGCCCTTCCGGCTCCAGCCTCCTGGAACGCAAATACGATTGGGAGGTCGTGACGGCGACCTAAATTTCAGTTGCGTTTATGGTCTCTGCTCTTGCCTAAGTTAAGTTGATAGTCCCAGAAAACTTTTGAAGAAGCGAACCATGATGAACGGTGGCAATGCATGGGGAATGGGCTGGGGCATGGGCGGTTACGGAGGGATCGGCTTGCTTGTGATCGTTCTGGTCGTCGCGGTCGTCGCAGTCCTTGCGTTGCGTCGCTGAAGTTCAAGTTCGTATCTAAATGGTGGAGGTGAATATGCAGATCCAGACCAATACAGATAGCAGCATCAAGGGAGGAGAGGCGCTCACCGCCCATGTTGAGGTTGTCGTGAAGAACGCGCTCGAGCGTTTTAGTAATCGGATCACGCGGGTTGAAGTCCACCTCAGCGATGAGAACAGCCAGAAGGGCGGCCAGAATGACAAACGCTGCATGATGGAAGCCCGCCTTGAGGGCCGACAACCGACAGCCGTGACGCATCAAGCAGCGACCTTGGAGAAGGCCATCGAAGGTGCGACTGATAAGCTGAAGAGACACATAGAGAGCACCCTGGAGCGCATCGCGGATCATTGATCCCCCGCGCGCCGCTTTGACACTGGCCGCGCCGAGATCGCCCTGGCTCTGTCCTTCGATTGTGGAGTTGTCGGGTATTGCTCCCAATCGTGGGAACCGTCGTCTCGTCGTCAGTGGTGACGTGAGAGGTCAAAATGACAGAGACCCCCGAAAAGTCGCATGACAAACATGACGCGCAATCCCGTATGCGGCATGGAGGTCAATCCCTACAGCAGCAAACTGACGTTTTGTTATTTCAGCCGGTGCCAAGCACACCCTTAGATCCGTTTATATTTGTCTGGCGCTACCTCTAGAGCCGATAAGTTACCATCCGACCCAGGCCGATGGATCCTATTGCCCGCTGAAGTCCCGACGCCAGCGGGGACCAAGTCAGCACCAACTCATTTCGCCAACGTCAGGCGTCCGCATCAGTTCACGAATGTTTGCTTCGATCACGCGATAGCCGACATTTCCGTAAAGCTTCTGCCTGCCTTCGTTTAGAACAAAGGTCGGGCTCCCCTCAATCTTGAGACGTTCCCGATTCTGGTTGTCGGTAGCGGCCGCCGCGAACGCGGCCCCGCTATCGATCTCGGCCTCGACTGGCGCGCGCGGAATCCCGACTTGCTCTGCCACCTCGCATTGCACGGTCCGCGTCGAGATGTTTCGACATTCCTCGAAGAAAGCCCGGCGCAATTGCCAGATGACCTTTGTCGAGGCCATACTGTTCTCAGTGGTCTTGGCTTCATTTAGGCGTCCGTTCTGCTCCAAGATCTGAACCGCCTTGATGAAAACGTGAACGCTGTCTGAACTTGCCGGCCTTGTCGTCAGCCAAACGTCCGGATGGATATCGATGTGGCTGAACTGCGCTTCTACCTCTCGCAGATGACGGTTGAAGCCTTCATACCCACCTCTGTCGGCCCATCCTCGCGCGATTTTGTCGGCGGTGTTTCCGAAGACGGTACAGAATGCATAGTTGATCCGAACATCATCACCGAATTGACGGGCGATTTCGTCCAGCCGGACCTGTGCGGCGTAGGCCCAGATGCAGAGAATGTCCGAAAAATATGTGATCGTGACGGGAACGTTGGGGGGCATTCTGATCATCCGATTATTGTAGCAGTAGTCCTTCAGCCGGCTATACAGGCCGTTAGCTCCGGCGCGCGGAAGTCATGTGCCGTCTGAAATAAATCGTTTGCGGCCGGATTCCCCTCGGCATGCTGGTGTCGAATCTTCAGCGTAGTTTCGCCGATCCGCTTCCCACGCGTAGTTCCGTTCTGCAAGAATAACGCGGACTATCAGACTACGAGAACATATTGTGGAACGCAGAGAATGCGCAAATTCTGCCAACCATTCTCCAAGAGACACGTCCCATGCCAAATCGCCTCATCCCGGTCGATCGTCTGGAAGGTCTGCACGAAGCGGATCGAGGTTTGACAGCCGTAGACGTTCTAGCTCGTCGCGCGCGCTTTGGCTTCAACGATATTATCATTGCCCCGCCGTCAACATGGATGGATTTGGTCCGCGATACCGCGCGCGATCCGATGATCTGGTTCCTGATCGGCGTCAGTGTCTTGTTCACGGTCCTCGGCAGCTACACCGAGGCGGCTATTTTGGCGGTCGCGCTTGTGCCGCTCGTGGGAATGGATGCTTATCTCCATCGTCGCACGCAGGCGTCGACACAAGGACTCGCGGGTCGCCTGGCTGCAAAGGCGAGGGTTATCAGAGACGGAACAGCCGTCTCAGTTCCTGCTCGCGAGGTCGTGCCAGGCGATGTCGTCGAGGTCGCCTCGGGTGAGGCCTTTCCCGCGGACGGCCTGATCGTTTCCGGCACCGACCTTCAGGTCGACGAATCGTCGCTGACGGGGGAGTCCTATCCGGTCCGAAAACATCCGATCGATCGCTCATCCGAAACCCTCCACTCCGCTGACACAGCTCAATGGGCCTCCGCCGGCACGCGGCTGCTGACAGGGCAGGCAAGAATGCGTGTTGTCAATACAGGCGGCGAGACGCTCTACGGCGAAATCGTTCGCTCGGCCCTTCTCGGGAGTCATGCCCGCACGCCTCTCCAGATCGCGGTCAGCAGGTTGGTCACCGTCATGCTCATCGCGGCACTAGCATTGTGCATCGCACTGGCAGCGATCCGTCTCGCACAGGGACACGGGTTCGCAGACGCCTTTCTGAGCGCGGTAACGCTTGCCGTCGCAGCGCTCCCGGAAGAATTTCCAGTCGTCTTTACATTCTTTCTCGGCGTTGGCGTCTACCGGCTTGCCCGTCGCCAAGCGCTTGTGAGGCGTGCCGTAGCTGTCGAGAACATTGGGCGCGTGACGTGCATCTGCTCCGACAAGACCGGAACGCTTACCGAAGGCAAGCTGGCAATTTCGCATTTCGTGCCGATGGATAACACCTCGTCCGACGAGCTGCTACATTGGGCCGCGATCGCCGCCCGGACGGACAGCGGAGATCCGCTCGATCTCGCCGTGATCTCAGCCGCACCAGCCGCTGCGCCCGTCGAGCGGCTCGCGGGCTTTCCTTTCACTGAAGATCGTCGCCGAGAGACAGCAATCGTCAGATTGGCGGACGGTTCGTGTTTGGCAGTGGTCAAAGGGGCGCCGGAGACGGTCTTCGGCATGTGCGCCAACACATCAACATCACTCGATAAGTGGCGCGGGTCGGTCACCGACTACGCCTCCACGGGCCACAAAGTCATCGCCGTCGCCACCAAGACTTTGGATGTTGCCGCCATATCGGACGCGGAGCCAGAACGCGGCTATTCGCTGAGAGGACTCCTTGCGCTTGAGGATCCGATCCGTGAGGGGGTGCGCGACGCGGTAGCATCCTGCTTGCGGGCAGGAATTCGGGTCATCATGATCACCGGCGATCATCCGGCTACGGCGGAGGCAATTGCACGCGATGTCGGCCTGCGGGGCGGGCACCCTGTTGTAGCGTTGGCGGAGACGTTGGACGGTGAGAACGGACCCAGCGTGGAGGCTCTCCGTAAGATCGATGCGGTGGCACGCTCGACCCCCTCTCAGAAACTGAAGCTTGTTCGCGCGCTTCAGAAATCGGGCGAGATCGTAGCCGTTACTGGCGACGGCGTGAACGATGTTCCAGCCCTGCAAACAGCCGACATCGGCATTGCGATGGGCGAGCGCGGCACTCAGAGCGCACGGGAAGTCGCTGCGATCGTGCTGCTCGATGACAATTTTCGCACCATCGTTCGGGCCATCGCCGAAGGCCGACAATTATTCCGGAACCTTCAACTCGCCTTTACATATCTGTTGATGGTCCATATCCCGCTTGTCATCAGCGCGGCCGCCGTCCCTCTGGCGGACAATCCGTTGCTCTACCTGCCGATCCATATCGTGTGGCTGGAGCTGATCATCCACCCGACGGCCTTGCTGGTCTTCCAGGATCTGCCGACGTCGGATCGCTTGATGCCCACGGAGAGGGATGGCCAAACCCGGTTCTTCTCGTTGCAGGCCTGGATTGGGATCGGCCTTTCCGGCCTGGTGCTCGCAGCGATCATATCGATCGGCTTTGAATACGCTCTCGGTGCTGCCAACGATGTCGAGCACGCCCGGTCCATGGCACTCGGAGCGCTCATTGGCGCGAGCGCTGCCATAACAGCCGCGCTTGGGGGATTGAGGAACTGGACCGGAAGGGTCGTCGTTGCCGGCAGCCTCGCAAGCCTTGTACTCTTTGTACAGATCCCGTTTCTCGCGGCACTGGTCCATCTTAGGCCGCTGCATCTTCTTGATTGGGGAGTGGTGGCCAGCGCGGGAGCCGTGGCAGGACTGTTGGCCTTGATGGTAAGGATGTCTATGCGCAAACCTCGACGTTCAAGGATCAGTTGACGGGCGGCTTGTCCATTTGCCGGATTCCGAGAGGGGAAAGGAACTCCATGTTCAGATCTATCCTTGTACCGATCGATGTCGCGCAGGAAAGCAGTTGGAAATTCGCCGTACCCCAAGCGCTCGAGCTCGCGCAAGCAAGTCAGAGCAAACTGACGGTCATCACCGTGGTCCGCGAGATGAAGGCGATGTTCGAAGGGGTCTATTTCGCCTATCAGTTGGAGCGGATGATCGACGACGCTCGCCGCAAACTGTTAACCATCGTTCACCAATTTCAAGGCGAAGCGATCAAGATTGACGTGGATGCACGCTTCGGCAGCATCGGACACGAAATTCTCCTGGCCGCCAAAGATTTGGACGTCGACCTCATTGTCATGGCGTCACACCGCCCGCAAATGCGTGACTACCTAATCGGCCCGAACGCCGCCCACGTTGCGCAGCACGCCACATGCTCGGTTCTCGTTCTGCGCCGGTACGCGGAAATCTGACGCTGGGTCTCTGTTATCGGATCAACTCGCCTTGCTTCGATTAGCGGCCTGCAATCAGTCGACCGTTCAAGGCCCCCTTCTTTAGGGCGACGTCAATTAGGGATTTGGCCGCGGCGTGGTTGCTACACTGGGCGGCAGAATAGGATATGTAACCTTCGGTTGCTCGCCAGTCAGACTGTCAAGGAAAGCGGTGATCTTATCGACTTCATCGCTGGTGAGTTGGGCGCCGAGTTGGCTGGTTCCCATGACTGCCACTGCTTGGCCCAAGTCCCAGGCCTTCCCGGTATGAAAGTAGGGAGCTGTGAGCGCGATGTTCCTTAATGTTGGAACCTTGAACACGTACTCGTCGCTCGGGGTCTTGGTGACCATGAAGCGACCTTTATCGGTTGGAGGAAGGAAGTCGGCCCCAGGTTTCTCCACCACGCCGAACGGGGCATACATGCCACCCCCAACGTTGATGCCGTTGTGACAACTAGAGCACCCTTTGTCCATGAACAGGGCTAAACCTTCCTTCTGTTTTGGGGAGAGCGCACTCGTGTTGCCTTTAAGATACCGATCGAATGGCGCATTGGGCGTAATTAGCGTCGCCTCGAATACCGCAATTGCCTTTTGGGCGTTAGGCAGGGTGATGGGATCCGCCTCGCCGGGAAATGCCTTGGCGAACACATTGCGATAACCCGGGATACCTTTCAATTGCTCGGCTACATGCGCCGCTGGCGACGCCATTTCAATTGGGTTGACCATTGGGCCGCCAGCCTGTTCCTCAAGGTCTTTCGCCCGACCGTCCCAGAACTGGGCATTATTGAATACGGCATTGAAAACTGTCGGCGAATTTCGCCCGCCATGCTGCCAACGATGGCCAATGGACGTAGACTCCGCATCAGCACCACCGAGGCCAAGATCGTGACAGGAGTTGCAGCTGATCGCATGACTAGCGGAGAGCCGCCGATCAAAGAATAGCATCTTCCCGAGGTCGACCTTCGCGGGCGTCGACGCGTTGCCTGGAAGATTGGGCGGAGTCGCTGGAATCGGCTGAAACTCCTGCTTCGCGCGCGCCATTAGATCATCTTGGGCCAGAGCCGGAGACGCCATGACAAAACTGAACGCAAGCAGAGCAAAGGCTGGACATCTAACCATAGCGGACTCCCTCAATGGTACGTCCTGCTGCAATTAAGGAAGGCCGTCGTGCTGGACGGGACAGATATCCGTCCAACTCGCAACTCAACCTTTTGCGCAGCGAGAACTGATGAACGTCGGCGGAAATCTTTCGCGTACTGCAGGGCGATCTTGTGGGAATTCTAGATCCGCGCCTCTCCATAGTGTTGATGTAGGTCAAAACCTTCGACATCAAGGGAATTTCTCGGGCTGCGTGTGCGGTCCTGGAGCGGAGACCGAGAGCAATTGATCAATTCGGTTAATCCGATATCGCTCCCGGCAACTCGGACCACTTGAGGCCCAGTTCCTCGCAAACGCGGCGCACATCGCGGAGATCGAGGTCTTGACTTGACCCGACAAGCGGCAGTTCCGCAGTTCGTCCTTCGCGGTGGATCGTCACAGACCCATGACCTTCTCCGCGCTTTTCACCTTGCGTATCGAAGCGGCACCCATGTTTGGCCAGCCACCTCCGGAATGTTGCGTGTTCCATCGAACCAGTCCGATATTTGTCCTTTGAAGGGAACCCAGCAGAGTGTTGGCTTTACAAGTCGGAAAGAACCGTCACCAGACGTTATCGATCTCGTCGAGGATGTAACCATCAGAAAGATCGACCAGCAACACGTCGTTGCTTACCCAAACCCAAGCACAGCCATAGGGCGGCGGCGGTAAACCGTAGTCCCGATAATCGTTTACCTCGTATCTCAGGAAATAGCTTGGCAGGAATGCCCCAGTGGCCCAGCGCTGGCCCCAATACGCCTGCGGAACGCGGTAGTAGCCATAGCCAGGCGCAAAGAAAAAGTAAGTTCGCGGACCAGTGTA
Organism: uncultured Alphaproteobacteria bacterium; assembly: GCA_963822835.1. Classification (GTDB taxonomy): domain Bacteria; phylum Pseudomonadota; class Alphaproteobacteria; order CAVTAV01; family CAVTAV01; genus CAVTAV01. The sequence goes on from CAWGIZ010000005.1 coordinate 8,583, forward strand.
ACCCCTAAAGACCGGGCGCGCGCGCCACCAGTTCCGGTCACGCTGCCAAACCGTGTTTCGGTTCCAGTCCGCATGGCCGGAATGCCATTGATTTCTCTGCTCGACGTGCCGAGTTGCATTGGCTGATCTATTTTGGGAGGTTTGGCCGCTTCGTGATTTGCCTTGATCCTGAGATCTGGCCTGGCTCTGCTGCGTGCCTAGCCCTGGTGATCTGCGTTGGTCTTGAGATCTGGCTTGGTCCGGCGGTCTGGCTCGGTCTTGTTGCGTGCCTTGCCCTGGTGATTTGCCTTGATCCTGAGATCTGGCCTGGCTCTGCTGTACGCCTTGCCCTGATGATCTAAGTCGGTCTTGAGATCTAGCCTGACTCGGCTGCACGGCTTGCTCTGGTGATCTGCGTTGGTCTTGAGATCTGGGCTGGTTATGCTGCGTGCCTTGGGTATCTCTGCCTTGATCCTGTTGCCGCCCACTCTTTTGTTCGGACTCAGCAGAATTGTTCTGGTTTTCCTGGGCAAGACTGATGGCCGGAAGGGCGAGAAAAAAGACCGCCGTGGCCGCAAGCCGCGCGCGTTTGGAACTCATGTCCGTGGCTTCCTGAGATCGTGGTAAGTGCGAGCTGGCGGCGCAAATAAAATCCAGCAATGGTCAGCATGATACCGTCATGTGGTATTTGGTCCACATTCGGAAAGTACTCAGTCGCTGATCGACGGTGAGGGATTTGGTGATGCGCCGCTAGTAGATGACGGACGTCGACGGTGGCCAGTAAGCCGAAGTGTTCATGGTGTAGTCGCCTGGGGAACAATTTCTTGACGGTAATTCAGGAGAAACCGAAGACGGGCGCGGGGAGCTGAGGGGAAAGTGCATGCGAACAGGTTGGGACGGCGGCAGCTTCTCTGCGCTCGTCCGCCCGCAGCGGCGCTCACGGTCTCGAAAAATGCGGGAATCGGCCACGAAACGGCCGAACTAGCTTTTTTCTCACCATCCTCTGAGACATATGCCCCAATCAGACCATGACGTTGGCGCACGAATAACGGCGTAGTGCGAGCCGAATCTCGGGATCATCGTGAAAGCAGTCGTCGCTGCGGCGAAGAAAGCGCGCGTCACGATTCGATAAGTCGCTGTCCTTTGCCATAGTCGAATTCTGCTGCTGGCGGTATTCGGCACGCAACTGGTGGCGACTCTGATTGCGGTTTATGGACTGTTTATGACACAGCTTGGCTGAGGTTGGGCTCTATTCGTTTGGGGCTATGCTCTGGTCTGGTTCCTCGTGAATGACCGTGTGAAGCTGCTAATGTATCGGGTGCTCGACCCAATTACTGTGCCCCTATTGGCCAAGGATCCCACGGATGTGACACCGGAGATCGCGAAGCGGGCCTATGAGCTCTATGAGAACCGTGGCCGTCGCGAAGGTCACTCGGTTCAGGATTGGCTGCAGGCGGAGCGGGAGATTCGGAACGAAGAGACCCTCAGGTAAACCGGCTCGAACCCATAGTGCGAAACGCCGAAAGGATGAAGATGAAAGTAGATTCAGCGGACTTTCGCGTGCGGGAGGGAGACAAGGTCGATCTCGACAAATGGCCGACGAAGGTTGATCCCGTATACAAGTCGAAGGAGCAATACCAAAAGCTCCTAGAAGAGCACGTCGCAAAACTGAGTTCGCTACAGCATCTTCACTATGCATCCAACCGCTATGCTGTCCTGCTGATCTTCCAGGCGATGGATGCGGCTGGAAAAGACGGCGCCATCAGGCATGTGATGTCCGGGGTCAACCCGCAGGGCTGCCAGGTGTTCAGCTTCAAGCATCCAAGCGCCGCCGAATTGGAACATGATTTTCTCTGGCGCACCACGCGCGATCTCCCCGAGCGAGGGCGGATCGGCATCTTCAATCGATCCTATTACGAGGAAGTCCTGATCGTTCGAGTGCATCCCGAGATTCTTCTGAACGAAGGAATTCCGGACACGCCACACGACGAAAAGAAGATTTGGCATGATCGGTATCGATCAATCACGAATCTGGAGAGGCATCTTCACCAAAACGGAACACGCATCGTGAAGTTTTACCTCCATCTCTCGAAGGAGGAGCAACGAAAGCGTTTCCTCGAACGTATCGATGATCCGGAGAAGAACTGGAAATTCAGCACGGCCGACATTGAGGAGAGAAAATATCTGGAAGCAGTACATGAAGGCGTATGAGGAATGCCTTGGTGCGACCAGCACCGGCGAATCGCCATGGTATGTCGTCCCGGCCGATGACAAGGAGAACGCCCGGCTCATTGTTTCACAAATTGTCCTCGATACGTTCGAAGGACTGAAAATGAGTTACCCTAAAACGAGTGCAAAGCGCAGGCGGGAACTGCAGTCGATCCGCAAGCAGCTTGCGAAGTGAGATCTTGACTAGGTCGGCGCAAGAACGCCAATAACGCGGCAGGCACAGCAAAGAGCGCGGGCGGTCTAAATCATGGGATGCGCCGCTATCTCTGCCGGTCAATCGATGAACTGACGTCTGTGTAGGGGATTCAATGTTCATTCCCAAGAAATACAAGGCTGTTCATTTCGCGGTGCGGATAAACGTGATTGCCAAGTATCTCGGGCAAGTCATGACGGCGTTTGCTGCGCTTAACGGCGTTCCTTTGCTGGTTTCTCTCGCTTGGGGTCGTTATGACGTATCGCTGCGTTATGGGATCATCATTCTGATCTTATTACTGGTGGGCGTGCCTTTTGCCCGGATGCGGGCGGGTGGCGACCTTCAAAGGAATGAGGCACTCGCGATCTCGGGGCTCGCTTTCTTCCTACCGCCATTCCTGCTCGCTCTTCCTCTCATGGGCTATGGCCTCGACTATGTAGATGCTGTCTTCGAGGCAGTCTCGGGAATCACGACAACCGGCTTGAGCGCGGTCGCTTCGGTGGAAAACATGCCTTTTCCGTTCCACTTCGCCCGGGCATGGATGCAGTGGGTTGGAGGGCTTGGAGTCGTGATCCTGAGCGTGGCTTTCCTGCTTGAGGCCGGGACCGCAACCAAGCATCTTGGGTTCGACCGTAGGGAGGTCGATGATCTCGTCGGTGGAATGCGCACGCACGCACGCAAAGTGCTAGTGACCTACAGCGCCGTTACGGCGGGGGGCGTCGCCCTGCTTCTGGTGTCGGGAATGAGCGCCGAAGACGCGGTGCTGCACGCGTTGGCCGCTGTGTCCACCGGCGGCTTTTCTAACCATGACGACAGCCTCGCTGCGTTGCCCTTCTTTGCTTCGCGCGCAACGGTCATCGCCCTGTGCTTCGCCGGGGCGGTGCCGTTCTACCTTTACTACAGCGGTGGTCCGCGCCGCTGGCGCCGGCTGTTCGCCGACATACAGCTGAGGGGCCTAGTGATCATTGCGACCACGATCACGCTTTTGGTATTCGGGTTGATGTGGGCTTCGAATCGAGGAAGCCCGATCGTAAGTCTAAAAACCGCGGCACTCACAGCGATCTCTGCCCAGACCACGGCCGGGTTCTCCGTGATTCCGTTCCACTCGCTGAACGACGCCGTCGTCGCCGTACTCATTGCCGCCATGATCGTCGGCGGCGGTTTTGGATCCACTGCAGGCGGCATCAAGGTGCTGCGCCTGATCATCCTGATGCGGCTTCTTCAGATCCTCGTGCTTCGCAGCTCGATCTCCAAAGCGGCCCACATCTCGAGGTCCCTCGGCGGCAAAGCGCTGAATCAGCTTGAGGTCGAATCGGCAATGGCCATCATCTTCGGCTACGTCGGTGTCGTCTTCCTTTCCTTCGTCGTATTCCTTGCTTACGGTCAGCCGCCGATGGCTTCACTGTTCGAGGTCGTCTCCGCGGTTGGCACTGTCGGCCTGAGCAGTGGACTTTCCGGCCCCCATTTGGCGGGCCCGCTAAAGGTCGTTTTGTGCATAGACATGCTGATGGGTCGGGTCGAAATGATCGCGTTCATTGTCCTGCTGTTTCCGGGCACATGGATTGGAAGGAGGCGCAAGTCATGAGAATCGTCCTGATCGGGGCAGGCTCCCTAACCATCGCGACGGCACGGCTCTTGATCGAACACGGTCATGAGGTCGTCATCATCGAGAAGAACGACGAGAAAGTCGAACAGTTGGGCGAACAGCTCGATTGCAGCGTTGTTGTCGGAGACGGCAGCCGTCCGGCCGTTCTCAAAGACGTTGGCCCCAAAAATACGGACTTCCTGTTTTGCCTCACTGAGAATGACCAGGACAACATCATCGCCTCCCTGGTCGGGCGGAGCCTCGGCTTCGGGTCTGTGGTCACGAGCATCAAGGACACTGATTACGAGCCGATCTGCTCTGAGCTGGGACTGGAGAATACTATTTTCCTCGACCGGACCATCGCCCGCGATTTGTCAGACAAGGTGCAGGGGATCGAGAGGGCCAGCCTTTCCGCGGCACTGAAAGGCGGCCTGCGGTTCTTCGCGTTCAGGATAGCCGAGGACCATGCAAAGAATCTGTCTGAGCTCGACCTCCCCAAAGGCACGAGAGTGGTCGCCCTGACACGCGACGGGAAGTCCAACATCGCGCAGGACGGCGCGAAGTTGCAGACAGGTGACGAGGTCCTGGTGATCATCAGCGCGGATCAGATTGACGAGCTCCGCGAAAAGTTCGCGTCGCATGAACACCAATCGTAAAGTTATCTGCAGTTTCGGCCGCTTCGTCGGTCGCTTGACGTCTGGTTCCTGCGACATAGACGCGATCAAGCACGTTCAGACTATTTATCCGAAATAGGAGACTGCGAAACCAACGAGGACGGTACCGAAAATTGGCTGTTTCCGGCGTTTCGAGTAGGCCAATTGGGTAGGAGAAGGGTGTAGAAGACCAGTAGAATCGACACTAGATTCTGAGTAGATCGAGGGTAGATTTCCACTACAAGATACGAGAGTCTTTGTGCGCTTTCTCGCCAATGTAGGCACTAAGGGGAGCACTCTTCGGTCACTCGGGATCCACTCTACAAGGCCACCCTACAAGGCCACCCTATATGGTCACTGTCTTGGCAGATTTCTGCGGCTGTCGCAGGAGGAACCGCGCAGTTTGTGTTGCAGTGGATCGATATTTTCATTGATCGTTGTGCTTGTGTCGCTGACCATCAATTAGAACATCAAGGTCAACATCAACAATCGACATCAAGGAATTTCGGCAGCATTCTGGCGCTATTGCGCTCTTTGCTGCGCTTGTCGCGGATCCAAGCAGGCACGCGGCCCCGTTGCGACGACAAATTTTCGCGGAAAATTAGCGACATCCCAATCGGAGAACTCCTATGCCGAGCGACCTTGGGCCGCACCGGCGGATGACGGCTTGCAAATTCAGTTCAGAGATTTGGAGGTGTGTTCCGCCGAAATATCACCGTTGAGAAGGCGCTCAAGCTGAGCGGCGGGGACGAGAAGAAGCTTGCCGATCCGGATAGTCGGAATCTCTCCCCGGCGAGCGGCTTCATAGGCGGATGAGCGGCCGATCCCAAGGATCTCCGCTGCTTCCGGGACCGTGTATGTCTTCTTTTTGATCGATCTTTCCATCGAGCCGCTCGGCTCCCATCGTGTGGAATGAGCGGATTATAAATGTAATGTATAAAGCTTTACAATAATCTTATGTAACGTATACTGTATAATGCACAATACGATATCTTCGACTGAGAGAGTCATGGACACTAATGGCCCGTCCGAAGAAAAATCCGGCTGACATCAAGAGCGCCACACTTTCCTTGCGGCTCGATCCGCGCGTGCGGTTCGCTCTGGACTTCGCGACACGGGTAACCGGCCATAGCCTTACGCGCGTGGTAGAGATTGCGATCCTGAAATACGCCGATCAGATCAAAGGCAAGGACCAGACCTGGAACTCGTTCTGGCACATCTCCGAAGGCGTGCGAGAGCTGGGGTTCCTGTTCCTCGCGAAGTCGTTCGTGACCTACGAGGAAGAACTGCTGAAGGACTTTGTCGGGCGTCACGAACAGTTCTTCACGTACAACGTCTCGTTAGACACTCTGGCCAGCCTTGAACGCCCGTTGGGCGAACGCCTGGATCCTGACAAGATCGAAGTGCTTTGGCCGAACATCCAGAAATATCTGGACCTCTGGGAAAAGACGAAAAGCACGGATCACTGGGCGGCCGGCAAGGCCATGGCGAAAGATCTCAAAGCGGCCGGGCTCAAGGCCCCCGAGTGGCCGCTCTTAGCTCCGGAAGACGATCCCGAATTTGAGATAACCGAGGATTCAGAAGATGAGCCGGACGACGAAACATCCTCTTGAGTATGTGAGTATGGAGGACTGCGATGAAAGGCCATATCCGCAAGCGGGGCACGCGCTCATGGGCGATCGTGCTCGATATCGGGCGGGACGAAAACGGCAAGCGCCAGCAGCGCTGGCATAGCGTTCAGGGCACCAAGCGAGACGCCGAACGCGAGCTTGCCCGGCTCCTGAACGAGTTCAACACGGGCTCCTATGTCGAGCCATCACGGCTCACCGTCGCGGCCTATCTCAAGCAATGGCTCAAAGACGCCGAGCATCGCGTCGCCGCGAAGACGCTCGAACGCTATCGCGGCATCGTCGAGGGGCACGTAACGCCCGCCATCGGTCATCTCACGCTCGCCAAGCTCAAGCCGCTTCATATTCAGAAGCTCTATTCCGACGCGTTGGCGACATGGCCGAAAGGACGGGCAGGGCGGCCTATCCGCTCAGACCGTGCTGCATCTCCATCGCGTTCTTCACAAGGCGCTGGATCAGGCCATCAAATGGCAGTTGCTGGCGCGCAATCCGGCCGATGCCGTTCAGCCGCCGCGCCCTCAACGCCAACAGATGACGGCGCTCGACGAGAAGCAAACGGCCGCGCTTCTCAAGTCACTCAGAACGACGCGCCTCTATGTGCCGGTCGCGCTCGCGGTGTCGACCGGAATGCGGCGCGGCGAATTGCTGGCTTTGAAGTGGCACGACGTCGACCTCGACAAGGCGCAACTCACGGTCAATCGATCTCTGGAGCAAACCAAGAACGGCCTCGCGTTCAAAACGCCAAAGACAGATCGAAGCCGCAGACGCATCGCCCTGCCGCAAGTCACGGTGCGATTGCTGAAAGCGCACAAAGCCGAACAGGCCAAGCAGAAGCTCGCATTAGGTCCGGTCTATCAAGATGACGATCTGGTCTGCGCGCGACCGGACGGAACGCCCTGGACACCCGACACGTTCTCAACGGTATTTCGCCGCTCATATCCGGCGGCACAAGTTGACGCAGGTCCGCTTCCACGATTTGCGCCACACGCACGCGACACAGCTACTGAAGCAAGGCGTGCATCCGAAGATCGTCAGCGAACGACTTGGTCATTCGAACATTGCCATCACGCTCGATACATACAGCCATGTCTTGCCGGGAATGCAGGAACAGGCGATCGCAGCTCTCACGCCACTGTTAGCTGAAGTGGTTGCTGACAGCGACTAGACCATCGAGTGCTCCGTGTGTCAGAGATTTCTCTCCCAGACACACAAGAAACCGACCCGTGGTCTTCATGCCTAGCGACACATCTTACCTTGTTATACATTGATTCTCGGGGCGATACCCAACCTTTGTCGCACTTGCTCATATATCTGATTTGCACCGGGCATCATTAGCGAGACCGCGATACCAAAAGGGGTCGGTTCATCGACGACCGTCCCTTGATCCGGCTCCCTTTGGATCGCCAATGTAATTGTCATGTCGTCGTGGACAACTGGAGCACGTTCGCCTTCCCAACGACGGCTCATGACGGTGCCACGAGCGGACTGATTCGCGTCGGGCTGTAATTTGGCGCCGCTGACCCCTAGATTTCCAAGTTCCGTAGGGTCGAAGATCTTCAATCTAACAGAGCGATAGGTCCTGCGACCCGGCGAAACTGGAGTAAACCACGCTACAGTCGCGACAAGAGCGTGACTTGTCCTTTGACCGTTCATGCATGCCGGTACTGGGATCTGTACGTTGGCAACCTGATTTTGGGAAAGGCTTCCGACCGCCCAAAAGGTCGCGCGATCATCAGCGCAGGCGACGGCATCTTCAGGGGCTAAAATCCCATAGCCAAGAAACCGCCGAATGTTGTCGCGCTGCCTCACGTGCTGCCGATTGTCCGCAGGACCAATCGTCTGCTTAATGAGCTCGGCTGTTTCTTCGGGCCACTGCGCCGGGTGCACTAAGAGTGCCTTCAAGAGGACGGCACGTTGAAGATGCGAAAGCTGGGTGAACCTTTGTCCGTATGCGAACTCCAGCGCATCATGAATCCGATGGCATGTGCGCGAGACGATCGCTGCAGCGGCACTCGTTCCCCCTGTATACCCTTCTAGTCTTTCTAAGCCTCCCAATGGCGGCGCGGCGACCTTAAGTCCTGCTGCGCGGTTTGGACTACTTGGAGCAACTTGAATGCTGTTCTGCCCTCCGACAACTGATAGCCGTTCTCGCGCGCCTGAGGCGAGTAAGTCGGGCTTTACCGAGTTTCCAATACCTGGCCCTAATGCGCTCGAAGGGTTCGACATTGGCAATCCGACGAATGGGTCGATTTGAGCTCTTGCCACAAGCCGCTGAGCGTCCGGCACAAAGTCGACATTGGCAGCTCCAACAGTGAGTCCATTGAGCGTTTCGGCGGGCGAAAACAAGCGTCGTTCGGCCATCACTTTGCCTAGGGCATCTATGACACCGGTGGCTCTCGTTCGGGCGTCGGCGTCCTCAAACGCAATTCGACCTGGGAAAGCAGGAATGTCAAACCGGTCGGTCACGTTGCCGGCGCTTACGATGAAAAGGATCCCAAATCGATAGGAAAGTCGGTCCAGAAGGCGTCCCCAGGCTGATGGCATGCCATGGAACCTTCGGCGTTCGTTTCCCAACGACAAGTTTATGATTATTACGTTTGCCGCAGTCGGTTCTTCTTCCGATCTCATGGCAACCACGGCACGATAGATCACATCCACGATCAATTGGTCTGCGGGGAATTGTTCACGCGGGGCCGCGCCTCCAAGCACTGGGACGACGTGAACTCGCCGCGAGAGCGCGGCCTCTGCCTGATTGCGATCGCCATGAACAATTAGAGAAGCCATAGCGGTACCGTGCAGCCGTCGATTAACGGCCGTTACTTCCTCGAGCCCGAACATGTCATCGACAACTAGATGGTCGCTCAATAAAGGATGTTGGGCGATTGGCACCCCATCGATGAGCGCGAGAATAGGTGGACCGAGATCGATGCGTTCCGGCGCAAAATCACTCTCCCCCACTTCAGCAACTTCGATAGTATCTGCGTTGCTCTGAGGCCGAATGCTCATGATAGGCTCAAGGCCAGCAAGGCCGGTCGCTTGCCGTTCGATAATGGCTTGAATTGCAGCTACTGGAAGCTGGATCAGAAGTGCGTGATACGCGATATCCCCAAGGCGCGAACGATGAAGCACGTTTCCACCATAAGCGCGGACGGCCTCTGCTATTTCGCGCTCTTTGGCCAAACCTCGTTCTATGCTTTCGAGATAAATGAGTTCGACTTCCAATGTCAGCAGGTGTTCGTTGGGTAGGCCTTCGATTTCGTCTCTGAGGATGTCGCGCTCGTCCTCGGTGACACGATCGGTAGGCCCCCAAGGGCGGATATCGCGCAACAGAGAAAAAACGTCCTTCCACGGTGCGTATCCAGTGTCGAACTTCTCTCCGTTTTGCCAGCGTTTCCAAAGGGAGACTAACTCTAGTAAAGCCCGCCCATCGGGTACGAGGAGATAGACGACCGGATTGGCATCCATGTCGTCAGCCTCAAGGTCGTCTTCGCCGACCAATTGGAGACCTTGAACTCGTCTGACGGCGTTTGCGAATGTACCGATGGGGCCGCGGACTTCGAAGACGAGCATCCGCTCAGGGGCAAGTGCGGTGGGATCTGCTCGCAACTCGAGAGCGTTTAGGTCGCGCTCCAACACGGATCTGAGACGATCAAAACTTGGCCCAAATCGCCTAAGTTGATCTTCCGCTTCAAATGGCCTAGGGCGTGGAACCGCCCTTTGTGCGCCTGGGGCTCTTGCCCGGATTTCTTGAACTTGGATTGGCAAGAGAGGCTTGGTTGGATCGCTCGGCATTGGTCGACTCTGGGCTAACTCGAGTTGCCCAGAGCTTAAGCTCTAGACTAAGGGCATCGTCAATGGAAACTTCGCCTAGTCCTAAAATATGTCTCCGCCGAACGCTCTGGCAAAAGTCTAAAGCTTCGGCATAGCTCGCGGCTCCAAGCGCCTTTGATATCGACTGCGCGCTTTTCCCTGGCCGATCCGGCCAACTCTCAACTACTCGGTCGATGAATGCCGCAATGGCGGTCTGGTTGGGGGCCGGAAAACTCAGGCGTAGTTGAAAACGACGCCACACCGCCCGGTCAAGCAATTCCGCGTGATTAGTTGCGGCAATGGCAACGACGTAGCTAGGAAGCCGGTCGAGCTGCATAGTAAGAAGGAGACGACACGTTTTATTTCGCCCGTCTCATGGGTATCCCCTCGTTCCTTTCCTACGACGTCAAATTCATCGAAAAACAAAACGCATGGGATCGACTGAACGTAATCGAGCAGCTTTCGCAAACGCGTATTGGTCTCTCCGAGATAACTCCCAATCAAGGCGTCATATCGGACCATCAGAAGCGATAGGCCCAATCCTTCAGCAATCGCTTCTGCAAAGGACGTTTTCCGTTTCCGGGAGGGCCGGACAGGAGAATGCGATGTCTCGTTCCATACCGTGCGAACGAAGAACGTCCGCGCGTATGTGCTCTTCAATTAGTTGGCGGCCCTGCTCACGAACGGGAAGCGGAAGAATTAGGTCATCCAAAGTCATGCGGGGCGTGACTTCTAAGATTGCGTCACGACCACTGTCTCTGGATTGCACGGATGTCGTTAAGGCTGGAGGAGTAACGGAAACAGTGTTCAGCGTCCGTTGAAGTCGATCCGCCAAGATGAAGTGATTCTTCGCGCGCTCTTCTGCAGCAAGTGCGTCGACCGTGGACCTCAGGGTTTGACGGTCGCCGGAAAATCCTGCGCGAACCAGCGTCAACAATAGATCCGCACGTGCCATCGGTAGAGACCTGTTAGATGCCAATCTGGATTTCGACAATCCACTATATAGTGACTAAGCAATATTGTCTCGGTTCAGTCGCACGTCCACGTCGGCAACAAAGCCGACGGACGTCCACAGAAATTGACCACTGAACGGACTAGCTCGCTTTCAAACCGCTACGTCGACCAGTGAAGACAGAGCGTTTGCAAAATGTTTGCAAAACTCGATCTGTTCGCGCTTCGTACTCTTTGCGCAAACGGTTCAAGTCGTCAGTTAAGTCATTGAAATCATGGCGGAGAGGGTGGGATTCGAACCCACGGTACCCGTAAAGGCACAACGGTTTTCGAGACCGCCCCGATCGACCACTCCGGCACCTCTCCGCGTCACAAGGTCCGCAAGACATGTGGTCTCGGGCTCAAGAGGGGCGGAAATTAGCGCGGACACGCGCATCCCGCAAGACGAAGTGCCGCTAGAGGCGCAACTTTCTGGTCAAATATGCATCAGGCCGACGATTGTGCCGGTGAGGCTGGTGGCTAGCGTGCCGGAAACGATCGACCGGAGGCCAAGGCCGGCGATCTCGGACCGGCGCTCGGGGGCCATGGAAATCAGGCCGCCCAGCATGATTCCGAGGCTGCCGAAGTTCGCGAAGCCGCAGAATGCGTAGGTCAGGATGATCTCGCTGTTGCGGCTCAGCGTCCCCATAGGAAGCTTCACCATCTCGGTATAGGCGATGAATTCGTTGAGTACGATCTTGGTGCCCATAAGGGAGCCGGCGGTGGTCGCTTCCTGCCAGGGAATGCCCATCAGCCAGACATAGGGCGCCATGATGACCCCCAGAATGCGCTGCAGGGTGATCGCCTGGCCGCCGATATCGGGCAAGAGGCTCAATGCGGAATTGGCCAGCGCGATCAGCGCCACCAGCACGACCAGCATCGCGATGACATTGAGAAAGAGCGCGAGGCCCTCGCTCGTGCCGCGCGTGATGGCGTCCATCGATCCGGCGTAATGGATTTCGGGCTCGCCCTCGGTGCCCTTTGCGCCCTCGACCTCGGGTACCATGATCCGGGCGATCATGATCGCGGCCGGTACGTTGATCATGGACGCGACCAGCAGATGCGCGATGGCGTTGGGCAATATGCCGGAGACGATCGTGGCGTAGAGCACCATCATCGTGCCCGCGATGGTCGCGAGGCCCACGGTCATCACGACGAACATCTCGCTCTTGGTGAGGCGCGGAATGTAGGGCTTCACCAGAAGCGGCGATTCCACCATGCCGACGAAGATATTGGCGGCGCTGGCGACCCCGACCGCCCCGCCGATGCCGAGCGTCCGCTGCAGCGCCCAGGAAAACGCCTTGACGATCAGCGGCAGGATGCGCCAATGCCACAACAGCGCGGAGAGGCCGCCGATCACGAGGATCAGGGCGAGGGACTGGAACGCGAGCACGGTCATGGCCCCCGCGTTCGTCACGGCGAAGGGGGCGTCGCCACCACCGACATAGCCGAACACGAAGGACGTTCCCGCCCTGGTCGCGTCCTGAAGGGCGATGACGGCGCGGTTCAGATAGAGAAAAGCGTGACTGATTAACGGGATCTTGAGCAGTACGAGCGCGATGACGACCTGCATCCCTACGCCGACCCCGACGATACGCCAACGCACCCCGCGTTTGTTTTCACTGAAGGCGAAGGCAATCAGAATCAGGACCGCAATGCCCAACAGACCCCGCAAATACTCCATCATCGCGCCCCCGATACGGCCGATACGGCGGCCATGCTTCCCCCGATGGAGCGCGGAAGAGCCGTTGACTACTCGCCGGCCCCGGTATCCTGCTCCTCGCCCAAAGGATCGCCGATTAGCACCTTGCCTTCAAGCGCGCCGAGCCAGTCGAGGCCCGCGCGAAGCCGCACGTTTTCGCCGACCACCAACATTGCGGGCGGCTCGATCGTCTGGCGCGCGGCTGACGTCACGACGTCGCCCAGCGTGGATTCCAGAATCGTCTGGTCCGCCGTCGTCGCCCTGGAAATGATCGCGACCGGCTCGTCCGGTCGCCGGCCCGCCCTGATCAGGCATTCGGAGATATCGGCGAGGCGGTTCAGCGCCATGAAGATCACGAGGAACGGAGAGCCCTTCGCCAGCGCTTCCCAATCCAGGCTTGCGGGCACACCGCCCTTCGCATCGTGGCCCGTGACGAAGGTCACCGCCGAATTGGTCGAGCGATGAGTGAGGGGAATGCCGGCATAGGCGAGGGCGCCGACCCCTGCCGAAACGCCGGGAAGAATGCGGAACGGTATGCCGGCGCGCACGAGGGCGAGGGCTTCCTCGCCGCCGCGTCCGAAGACGAAGGGATCGCCGCCCTTCAGCCGGAGCACGCGTTTGCCCTGCCGCGCGAGGTCGATGAGTCGGAGCGAGATGTCGCGTTGCTTCGGCGAGGGCATGCCGCCGCGCTTGCCGGCATAGATCATTTCGGCATCCTCGCGGGCAAGCGTAAGTACGTGCTTGTCGACGAGCGCGTCATAGACCACCGCGTCGGCCTGCCGGAGGCCGTTGACGACGTGGAGGGTGAGAAGGCCCGGATCGCCCGGTCCCGCACCCGCGAGCCACACCCATCCCGCTTCCAGCGTCGGTAATTCGAAAGGCAGGTCGCTCATGTCTATTCCGCCGCCGCCGTCAGGGCCGCGCGCTGCTTCAGCATGGCGAGGATGGCGTCGCGCTTCCGCGAGGCCTCGGCAAGGTTCTTCGCCTTGACGTGCCCATAGCCGCGGATGTGCTCGGGATAGGACGCGAGGTCGATGGCGAGCGTCCGGTTCTGTCGGTCGAGACGGGGGCACAAGTCACCGATCATGGCCTCGTAGTCGCCTATCAGCTGGCGCTCTGTCCGGCGTTCCTCGCTATGGCCGAAGGGATCGAGCCAGGTGCCGCGCAAGCCTTTGAACCGCGCGATCAGCTTTAGCGCAGGCAGAATCCAAGAGCCGTATTCGCGCTTGATCGGCAGCCCGGTCTTCGGATCGCGCGGGCTCAGAAGCGGCGGGGCCAGATGAAGCCTGATCCTGTACCGGCCGCCGAATTGCCGGCGTAGCTTGGCGTCGAACGCGCCGTCGGTATAGAGCCGCGCTACCTCGTACTCATCCTTGTAGGCCATCAGCTTGTAGAAATAGCGCGCGACGGCTTCGGTGAACTCGCTGGAGCCGGCGGCGGCTTTCTCCTCGGCCTCGCGCGCCTTCGCGACGAGAGCAGCGTAGCGTTCCGCGTAGGCGTCGTTCTGGTATTTCACCAGCTCGGCGCGGCGCCGCGCGATCATTTCGTCCAGGGTCAGGGGCTCCGGCGCCTTCCCGGATAGTCCCGCGGCGGCCTTCACCTTCTCCGGGTCGACCGCGGCGAGACGGCCCCAGCGGAACGCCGCGAGATTGCTCTCGACGCCAAGACCGTTCAGCCGGATCGCGGCTTCGATCGCGGCCTCGGACAGCGGGATCGCGCCGAGCTGCCAGGCGTAGCCGACGGTGAAGAAATTGGCCGTGATGCTGTCGCCGAGAAGCGCTGAGGCGAGTCCGGTCGCATCGATGAAATGGGATTGGTCCGGGCCGACGGCGGTTTCGATCGCCGCCGTGATGGCTTTCGCGGGGAAGGCGATATCGACGTTCTGCTGAAAGGCGGCGGTGGGCACGAGGTGGTCGTTGATCACGGCGCGCGTGCGGCCCTTTGCGATCGTGCCCATCGCATCGCTGGAGCGGCTCACCACGAGGTCGCAGCCGAGCAGCAGATCCGCGCCGCCCCGGCCGATCGTAACCGCGCCGATCCTGCCGGCATCCGGCGCCAGGGTCAGGTGGCTCATCACCGCGCCGTTCTTCTGGGCGAGGCCGGTCATGTCGTAGACGCTCGCACCCTTGCCTTCCATATGGGCTGCGGTCGCCAGGATCGCGCCGACCGTCACGACGCCGGTTCCGCCGATGCCGGTGATCAGAATTCCGTATGGTTGGGTCAGCGCCGGCAGATCTGGCGCGGGCAGGTCGGTTGACGTCATCGCGTCAGGCGCCGTTCGGGCGGAGGCCTTCCGCAACGAGCCGCCATGCACCGTCACAAAGGACGGGCAAAAGCCCTTGATGCAGCTGAAATCCTTGTTGCAGGACGATTGATCGATGCGCCGTTTGCGGCCGAATTCGGTCTCCAGCGGCTGTACGCTGACGCAGTTGGATTGCACGTTGCAGTCGCCGCAGCCCTCGCAGACGGCATCGTTGATGAAGACGCGTTTCGGCGGATCCGGGAACAGGCCGCGCTTGCGGCGGCGGCGCTTCTCGGCGGCGCAGGTCTGATCGTAGATCAGAATGGTGACGCCCTCGATCTCGCGCAACTCGCGCTGCACGGCATCGAGCTCGTCGCGATGACGGATCGTCGTGCCCGGCGCGAAGTCCGCGTTCAACGGATATTTGTCAGGTTCGTCCGTCACCACCACGATCCGGGCGACGCCTTCGGCGGCGACCTGCCGGGAAATCCCCGGCACGGTTTGCACGCCGTCGACGGGCTGGCCGCCGGTCATGGCGACGGCGTCGTTGAACAGGATCTTGAAGGTCATATTCGCGCCGGAGGCCACCGCCGCGCGGATCGCGGGTGGTCCGGAATGGTGGTAGGTGCCGTCGCCGATATTCTGGAAGATGTGCGGCATGCCGACGAAGGGCGCCATGCCGATCCAGGTGCCGCCTTCGCCGCCCATCTGGGTCGGCAGGCTGGTGGGCCGGTCCGGCATGCCATAGGCCAGCGTGTGGCAGCCGATGCCGGAGAAGGCCACGCTGCCGTCAGGCACGCGCGTCGAGGTATTGTGCGGGCAGCCGGAGCAGAAATAGGGCACGCGGTTCAGCGGCGCGGGCGGACGCGGTGACGATTGCGCGGCGAACGCGTCGTGCCGCTGTGCGATGTCCGGTTCGGACAGGCCCATGCGCTTGAGACGGCCGAAGATCACCTCCGCCACGCGCACGGAGTTCGAGACCCTCGTCCGAGGGGAGGAGAGGCATGCCCGCCTCATCCGTCTTGCCGACGAGCCGGGGACGATGCTGGGCGTCGAGATGATAGAGGATGCGCGGGATCTGATCCTCGATGAGCGGCCGCTTCTCCTCGACCACGAGGATCTCTCCGAAGCCTTGCGCGAAACGTTTGATGCCTTCGGGCTCCAGCGGCCAGGAAAGCCCGACCTTGTAGACGCCGATGCCGAGCGCCCCGGCCCGGCGATAGTCGATGCCGAGAAGGTTCAGCGCCTGGATCACATCCAGATAGGCCTTGCCCGTGGTGACGATCCCGAGCCGGCCTTTCGGCGCGCCATAGGCATGCCGATCGATACCGTTGGCGCGGGCGAAGGCCTGCGCGGCGGGAAGGCTCAGGCGGACCAGCCTGTTCTCGCGTTCGACGGGAAAGCGTTTGCCGCGCGCGTCGTCCCGGGACCGGGTGTCGATGTTGAGAAGGCCGTCCGGCGCCTCGAAGTCGTTCGGAATCGAGAAGTTCCAACGGTCGGGGCCGACCGAGATCGTCGCGGACCCAAGCAGCGTCTCGTTCACCCCCTTGAGCCCGACCCAGAGTCCCGCGAAGCGCGACATGGCCCATCCCACAAGGCCGAAGTCGAGCATGTCCTGCACGCTGGCCGGATTGAGCGTCGGGATGAAGGCGGCCATCAGCGCATATTCGCTCTGATGCGCGACGGTGGACGATTTGGCGCCGTGATCGTCGCCATAGGCTACCAGCACCCCGCCATGTTTGGACGTGCCGGCCATGTTGCCGTGTTTCAGCGCGTCGCCCGAACGGTCGACGCCGGGGCCCTTGCCGTACCACAGCGAGAACACGCCGTCATATAGCGCGGTGGGCTGGCTCGCGACCTGTTGCGTTCCCCAAACGGAGGTCGCCGCGAGATCCTCGTTCACGCCCGGACGGAAATGGATGTGGTGTTCGTCGAGCAGGGTGTGCGCGCGGTTGAGCTCGCTGTCGAAAGTGCCCATCGGCGAGCCGCGATAGCCCGAGATATAGCCGGCGGTATTGAGGCCGGCCCTGACGTCACGGCGTCGCTGCTCAAGCGTCAGGCGGACGAGCGCCTGCGTGCCCGACAGGAAGATCTGGCCTTCCTCACGGGCGTATTTGTCGTCGAGTGTAAGATCGGCCAGCGCGGCGCGCGCGACTGCCATATGGGCACTCCCATGATCCGTGAAGGATCGGCAAGATAGCAGACTTGGTACCGTATGCTAATCCCGCGAAACCGCGCTGGGTTCAAGCCCAAATCCGTCTTGGGATTGGGCTCAGGCGTGGGCGTGCAGGCGTTTTTCCCAGTCGAGCGCCGTGCGCACGATGAAGTCGAGATCGGCGTGCTTGGGTTTCCAGCCGAGAGTTTGTCCGATGCGGGTGGCGTCGGCGACGATGATCGGGGGATCGCCCGCCCGGCGGGGCGCTACCTCGATATTGAAGGTCTTGCCGGAGACACGCTGAACGGTATCGAGCACCTGCTTCACGGAATAGCCTTGGCCGTAGCCGCAATTCATCGTGACGCTCTGACGTTTCGACGTCAGATATTTCAGTAGCTCGACATGGGCGTCCACGAGGTCGCAGACATGGATGTAGTCGCGGATGCCGCTGCCGTCCGGCGTCGGGATAGTCCTCGCCGAAGATCTGGATCTTGTCGCGCGCGCCGATCGCGGTCTGGCAGGCGACCTTGATGAGGTGCGTCGCGCGCGGCGTCGATTGTCCGACCCGGCCTTTCGGATCCGCCCCCGCGACGTTGAAATAGCGCAGCACGCCGGCGACGAGATCATGCGCGGCGATCGTGTCCTTCAGCATCAGCTCGGTCATCAGCTTCGACGTGCCGTAGGGATTGATCGGAATGGTGGGCGAATCTTCGGTCACCGGAATTTTCTCGGGCATGCCGTAGACGGCCGCTGTCGAGGAGAAGATGAAGGTCTTCACCCCGTTCTCGACCGCACTCTGGATCAGGGTGCGGCTGTTGGCGGTGTTGTTGAGATAATATTTGAGCGGGTTCTCGACCGATTCCGGCACCACGATCGAGCCGGCGAAATGCATGATCGCCTCGACGTTGTGCTCGCGGATGATCTTGCCCGTAAGCTCGCTGTCTCCGACGTCGCCCAGGATGAGCGGCACATTGGCGGGAACGGCCCCGCGCACGCCGGTCGAAAGGTTGTCGATCACCACGACCTCGTAACCCGCATCGAGCAGTGCCAAAGTCGCGTGACTGCCGATATAGCCGGCGCCTCCCGTTACCAAAACGCTCATCAGATAATCCCTGTAGAAAGTCTCTGTCGACGTGCCCAAAACCGGCCGAGATCGGAACGCTAGCCATGCTCGGCCAAGATTTCGTTAAAACGCGCGGTTGTGCGATTCCGGCAGAGTGATTTAGCTTTTCTTCAAATGCACGCAATTTAACGGAAATTTCCGGCGAATCGCAGGTCCAAGCTTACGAGCTTCGCTAGGTCGGACACCCGCTTCCATGCTAGGATTTCCTTGAAGCAGCCGAAGAATCGCGCGGCTTCCGGGCTGGGTGGCAACGACCACAATCGCAGGTCCGCCGGTTGATGAACCGGTCGTCCTCTTCGCCGTAAGGCTGAGGAGGCGGCCGTTCGAACATACCGGAACGGCCTTGGGCGGCCGAAGCGACAGACGTTATGGGAATTCGGGCCGGCGGGGACCGCCAGGGATAACCGGCGCTTCAAGCGTCGGAAGCGGTGAGGTCTCCGACTGGTCGCAAGGCAGGCGCGACGGCAGAGTGTGGCCGTCAGCGTGGAAAAGAGCGGATCGAGAACCGGTCCGCCGTGTGTCGGGTGGCGTTGTGAAGTTGCGTATCTGGCCAGCCGCGTATTTGGCAGGCGGAGTGTTGGCCGCAGTAGCCTTCGGAGTGCTTGCCGCGTCGGTTCCCGACGCGTTGCCCGGACATACGCGTCACGTGGCGCGCGAGGCGGGATCCGCCGGTTACGAACCGCTCGCGGCGCCGGGTCCCGAGACAGTTCCTCCTTTCGCTCCCCAACCGCTCGATTGGTCCATTGTCCGCCGGCTCGGGCCTCCGGAGACCGTTCGTCCCGCCGCGCGTAATCCCCATGACGATCCCTGGGTCGACGAGAATGCCGTTTCCCATCCTCTGGAGGTCGCGACCGCTTATGTGATGCACCGGCTGATCGAGGTCGGCCGGAACCTCATGGGTCTCGCGGCCGCGGATTCGGGCTTGCCGGGATCAGGCCCGCCAGACCCCGGTCCGTCTGGTACGCCGGCTGGCGTTTTCCGCTTTCCTTTCGTCCGTACCCCGGCGGCCAGGGAGGCCATGAGCGGGGCGCTCACCGGCACGAAGGAAGGTCTCGCGGCTCTACAATCCTATCTGGACGACGTGATCGGCGATGACGGCGCCATCATGCGCCGCGCCGAGTTCCTGATCCGCAACCTGCGGGACGCCCAGCCCGAGGCCGACTTCGCCATGATCCAGGCAGGCGCGAACCGGATCGCTGAAGCGGCCGAAAAAGCCGCCGCAACCGGCTATGTCATTCCGGTCGTGGAGGAACCCGGCTTCAAGCTCGCCGGCGTCGAAACCGGATGGGATCTCGGTCCCGGCAAGAAGGACGCCTATCTGGGTTTCGAGCGCGTGGGTGCGGACAGCGGCAAACTGATCGGCCCGCTGCGCCATCTCGTGTCGATGCGGCTCGGCAACACGATCTTCGCCGATGGCATCCAGAATTCTGGAGGGCTTCGTCTCCGGCCTGCCGAAAGGCGACTATCGCATCTATGTCATCGCGCGGGAGCCGGACGGACGGCCGCTCGACGCGGCGCCTTTCGGCGATCGCTACGAGGCCAATGGCGTCGAGCAGCGGATCGAACCTATCGGCCCTCGCGGCCCGCGTTATGTCGCCCGGCTGAATGCGGCGGGCATCGCCCATGAGGCGCGGGACGCGGGCGGAAATGCGCTCGAGGATATCCGCTCGATCGGGCCGCCAAAAGGCGTGACGCTGGTCGGCCGGGCGCATGTCGAAGGCGATACGCTTCGGCTTGCCTTCAGCGGTCCCAAGGGGCCGACCGATCATGAAACCATCGCAGAGGATTATGACGGCCGGGTGATCTTCCGGGCAGTCACGGCCGGCTATCGCAATACGCTGGGGAGCTACAAGGTCTCGCCCGGCGGCAAGATTTATGACGTTACGATCCACTTCCCGGATGCGACCGAGGTCGGCTGGGGCGGCAAGCTTGTGCCCGGCAAGAGCGACAGTCCCCTTAGCGTCAAGGCTGGCGAGCGGGTCGGTTTCTTCATCATCGCCGATGGCTACAACAAGAACGACCGCTATCGCGGGATCGACCTCACCGCCGGTCACTTCGAATTCCGCAATGCGGACGGCACGCCCGCGACGCTGGAGAGCCTCGATCCGTCGCTCTGGTATATCGCGCCGAGTGGTGCCGAGCGGCGGCTTCAGGGCCGGAAATATCACACCGCAGCCGGCATTGACGGCCTCGGCTATGGCCTAAACCCGGATCACATCGCCCATACGGTCCGCTCCGTCGACGTCGATCGCGGCGAGCTCACGCTCGGTTTCGAGGATATGTACAACGGCGGCGACCGTGACTTCGACGATAGCGTCTTCACCGTGGATATCGGCCGCGGCAACGCCCTCGTCCTCGATCCCCACGTCCCGAACGAAACAATCGCGACCTATGTGCCCAAGGTAGACGCCGCCTATGTCGCGGCCGTCGTCGCGGAGCGTGTCGAGCCGTTCGACATCGATCACCTCAAGGACCTGATCGCTCAGCTTCTAAACGACATCGTGCCCGCCGCCGGCCTTGTGAAATTCGCCGACGCCCAGAGCCCCGGCCCGTTCCACGGCACCAACAATCACGGCCAGCGATCCCGCGTGCGCGACCATGATTTGATCGGTGGCTTCGGCTCCGGCGAGGGAAATGGCTCGGGCGGCGATGGCACTGCAGGTGACGGAGACGGAACCGGAAACGGGGGAGACGGGTCCGGCGGGGACGGCACGGGCGGTGACGGTTCAGGCGGTGATGGAGATGGATGGACGGCGGGGACGGCACAGGGGTGGCGACGGCTCCGGCGGTGATGGAGATGGTACGGGCGGCGATGGCCCGGCGGTGACGGTGACGACGGTGGGGATGGAGACGGGACCGGCGCGATGGTGATGGCGGTCGGGATGGTGACGGGACTGGCACGGGTGGCGACGGCTCCGGCGGTGATGGAGATGGTACGGGCGGAGACGGGGACGGTAGCGGCGGCGATGGCACCGGTGGCGATGGGGACGGTACGGGCGGCGATGGTGATGGGGCCGGCGGCGATGGTGACGGATCGGGCGGCGACGGCTCAGGTGGTGACGGAGATGGCACGGGCGGTGACGGCGACGGCACCGGCGGAGATGGCGACGGCACGGTGGTGATGGCGACGGCACCGGCGGGGATGGAGACGGCACGGGCGGCGGGATGGAGATGGCACCGGTGGTGATGGACGGCACGGGCGGTGACGGCGATGGCACCGGCGGAGATGGTGACGGTACGGGTGGAGACGGTGATGGTACGGGCGGTGATGGCGACGGCACTGGCGGAGACGGAGACGGCACCGGCGGTGATGGAGACGGATCGGGTGGCGACGGAGATGGCACCGGCGGTGACGGAGACGGCACGGGCGGAGATGGTGACGGCACCGGTGGGGATGGAGACGGCACAGGCGGAGACGGAGACGGTAGCGGCGGTGACGGAGACGGTGATGGTGACGGCGACGGCACGGGCGGTGACGGAGACGGCACTGGCGGTGATGGCGACGGCACCGGTGGAGATGGGGACGGTGATGGCGATCACGGCGGGGGAAGTGGGGATGGCGGCCACATCCTGATCGCGAATGCCGGCGGGACCTATGAGGTCGATCTCGGTGACCTGTTCGTCCTGGATGGCTGCGCCTCCAGTTTCGACAGCGCCTATCTATGCGGGTTGGACCTGTCGCAGTTCTCGGTTGCCTGGCTGCTGAACGGCCAGGTCATAGGCACTGATATTCGCCTGACCGATATCTCGACGGGACCCGGCACGCTGTTCCCGACGAGCGGAAATTATGACGTGACGCTCTCCGTGGTTTGGCTCGGCGGCCCGTCGGTCGCGGACAGTGACGTGGCCGCCGTGCGCGTCGGCAACGCCGTGGCCATTCCCGAGCCCGCGTCGCTGCTGATTTTCGGCACGGGCGCGATGGCCATCGTGTTCATCGGCTGGCGGCGCCGCCGGTATCGTATCCGCGGACCGGACCGGAAGAGTTCGCGTTGAGGGGGCATAAACACCGATGAGTGAACTCGAGACGGCTATCCAAGGCGAGGCTGCGTCATCACGCGGCCACGGGCCTGTTCGTCATTCTTCTGATGGCCGGGGCGGTCGTCTTCGGGCTGCCCTTTGCCGGAATCGCGGTCCCGTCTCTCACCATGTTCATGCCCGCATCGGACTATGTGGCGCGGGACTATCGTCCGCTCGCTGAAGACGACATGCCGGGGCTCGCGGCGTTTGCGAACGCGGTCTGGACGGGTCAGGATCCTGCGCTGCCACGCACTCGTCTCGGCTCCGTCCTCGCCCAGCCGAATGACGGCGTATACGTCGCGCTGCGCGAGCGCGGTCACCGGTTGGCGCAGGCCTGGGAGAATGGAAGAACAGTCGGTGACGCCCTGAGCGCCGCGATCCGCCGTGTCCGGAGCGACGCCGGCATCGCCGACGCGGAGACCGCCGGGGACGGCTTCGTCCTGGAGATCGATATCAGCCATGACTATGCGCGCGTTACGGACGATCCGGCGAAATCGCCGCTCACCGCGAACGATCAACGTGGCATTGTCGGTCTGGAAATCGCCCGGGCCAATGTGCGGGAGCGCTATGCGCCGACCTATATGCTTTCGACCAATCGGTCCTTCACCGGCTTCGTCAGCCGTTTCCGCGAGAGATACGGGCTGAGCGAGGAGGCCTTCGCGCAATCGGCGCGGCTGCGCGTCTTTCGGGCGGATCAAAGCATCGTCACGCTCGGAGCGTGCGCCGGAGGCGGTGCTGACGTTGCGGGGAAACCGGGAGATCGTCCCGGAAGAGGTTACGATCCCGATGCTGCGGCGGGCGGCGAAACTCGGCGCCGAATGGCTGATCAACAACACGCAGCAGGATGGCCGGCTGGTCTATATGTATTGGCCGAGCGCAGGCAAGGAATCCGGCGGCAACAATATGATCCGCCAGTGGATGGCGACGCTCGCCATGGAGCAGGTCGCGGCGCGCATCACGGACCGCAGCATGTGGGGCCTGATCGCCAGCAATATCGGCTACAACCTCGATCACTTCTATCGCGAGCAGGATGGTCTCGGCCTGATCGATTATCGCGGCGAGGTGAGCCTCGGTTCTGTCGCGCTCGCCGCTCTGGCGCTCCGCGAGCATCCCGGACGCGAGCGGTGGGCGAAGCAACGGGCGGCGCTGGAAGCGACCGTGATGTCGCTTTGGAACGAGGACGGATCGTTCCGCACCTTCTTCGAGCCGAAGTCGCGGGCCGACCAGCAGAATTATTATCCGGGCGAGGCGCTGGTGCTCTGGGCCACGATCATCGCGGAGACGCACGACCGCGCCCTGCTGGACAAGTTCATGAAATCCTTCCGCTATTATCGCGCATGGCATCTGAGCGGGAAGAACCGCAATCCGGCCTTCGTTCCCTGGCACACCCAGGCCTATGCGACGGTCTGGAAGCTGACGCGCGACACCGAATTGCGGGATTTCATTTTCGAGATGAACGACTGGCTGCTGAAGGTCGAACAGCCGGATGACGTCAGCACGCCACCGGACGCCGCCGGCCGGTTCTATGATCCGCTCGGCCGGTTCGGTCCGCCTCATGCGTCATCGGATGGCGTTTATCTTGAGGGTCTGGCTGAAGCCTATCGCCTCGCTTTGGCGGTGGACGACAAACGCCGGGCCAATCGATACCGCGCGGCGATGCTGAAGGGTTTCCGCCACGTCCTGCAGCTCCAGTTCGCGGACGAAACGGACATGTATTACGTGCCGGACGACCAGCGGATCCACGTGCGCGGCGGCATCAGAACCGCGACCTACGACAACCGCATCCGCTGCGACAACGTCCAGCACAACGTCATCGCGCTGATCAAGGCGATCGAGGTTCTGGGCGACTGAGCCGCCGGCCCGGCGAAAGTTATCCACAGCCCCTGCTTTCTGGACTCCGCCGCCGGTAACCCCATAATACATCTAGATAATTATGGTTAACGCCCGGCCGGTCCGGGTGTTTCGGGCTGGGAATGCGTCATGGACGGGCTGGGGCTCTATGCCGCCGCCATACAAGTGCTGTTGTTCGGGCTCGCCGTGCTGGTCGTCCTTGGCGGGCTCGACGACCTTCTCGTGGACATCGCCTATGTCGTGATCCGGCTTCGAAGACGATCGGAGATCTCGCCGGCTGGGACGGAGCAGGACTTGAAGGCGCTTCCCGAGCAACCGGTCGCGGTGATGGTGCCCGCCTGGCGCGAGGCCAATGTCATCGGCGCGATGCTCGACAATCTGGTGCGCACGATCGATTACGCCGATTTCGCGGTCTTCGTCGGGACCTATCCGAACGACGCGCCGACCAGGGCGGCGGTGGAATCGGCCCGGAGGCGAGACCGCCGAATTCATATCGTCACCTGCCCGAGGCCCGGTCCCACGAGCAAGGGCGATTGCCTGAACGCGATCTATCGCGCGGCCACGGAATTTTCCACGCAGGCCGGCCGGCCGTTCGCGGCCTTCATCCTGCATGACAGCGAGGATGTGGTTCATCCGCTGGAGTTCAGGCTGTTCAACAGCCTGATGCCCGGGGTGGACATGGTGCAGATCCCGGTGCTGCCGCTGGAGCGCGCGCCGTGGCATGTCACCGCCGGTCATTATATCGACGAATTCGCGGAGGGCCATTCAAGGAACTCGTGGTGCGCGAGCACCTTATGGGCGTGCTGCCGAGTGCGGGCGTGGGCTGCGCCTTCAGCCGCCCGCGCGCTTGCCGCGATGGCGGCGCAGAATCGCGGTGATCCGTTCAATCCGGGCAGCGTGACCGAGGACTACGAAATCGGCATACGACTCAGCCGCCTCGGCATGCGGCAGCGTTTCGTCCGGTTTCCCGTGCGGCGGACCACGCTGCGCGGACGGCGGGACGCCGGCCTCATCGCGACGCGCGAGTTCTTTCCCGATGGCCTGATCGCCGCGTGCCGCCAGAAGTCCCGCTGGCAACTCGGCATCACCTTTCAGGGATGGCGGAACTTCGCGTGGAACGGCGCCTCCGGTCAGCGCTACGCCCTCTGGCGTGACCGCAAGGGCCATGTCGCCGCTCATATCGGCATGCTGTGCTACGTGGCGCTGGCGAACACCGCTCTTTATCACGCCTTCCGGGGCGCCAGTCCCTCAGCCGTTGCACCGGATGTGCTGGTCGCGAAAGGATCGATGACCTGGTGGCTGCTGCTGGCCGGTACGGCTTTTCTCGTCAGTCGCAGTCTTCAGCGCGCTGTGGCGGTGTGGCGGCACTATGGATGGGCGCAGGCGCTTCTCTCCGTTCCGCGCCAGCTCTGGGGCCTCGTGATCAATTTCCTTGCCGGCGCGAGGGCGCTTGGAATCTTCGTCCGGCACTCGCTGACAGGCCGGCCGATCGGCTGGGACAAGACAAGCCACAGCTTTCCCACGTGCCGCTGATCTCGCGCCCTTCCGCCGCCGGCTCGGTGACTTGCTTGTCGAGCGCGAACTTGTCAGCCCGGCCGCGATCGACGCCGCCACGCTTTGGCAACGCATGGACGCCCGGCCGCTCGGCACGATCCTGCTCGATCAGGGCGCCGTGGACGAGGACGCGCTGTTCGACGTCCTTGCCGTCGCAGCAGGGCATCCGCCGTGTGGATCTGGATCCTCTCATGGTGTCGCCCGATGTCCTGGCCCTGGTGCCCCGATGGATGGCGATCCGCTATTCGATCTTCCCGGTGAGCACGGCCCCGGATGGTACGCTGGTGGTGGCCAGCGACCGGATCGTGACGTCACGACGTCGCAATGCCATCGCAACGGAGCTCGGACGGCGGGTGGAGTTCCGTCTCGCGACGCGCAGCGATCTCGCTGCCGCCATCCGGTGGGGCTATGAAAAATCGGCCGATCCGATGATCGAGAGCGATGAGGCACGCCTGATCAAGCGATTGATCGATGCGTCTTCGTGGTCGGCGAAAGATGTGAAGATCGCGCGCAAGCGGCAGAAACGGGCCTATCGCAGCCTCGGCTCCATCCTTGTGCGCGAGGGCGCCATCAGCCAGCGCACGCTCGATGCGGCGGTTGACCGCCTTTCCGGCCGTGAGGGCGTCAGGCTGGGCGAGTATCTTGTCGGCCAGGGACTGATCACCCGGCCGGAACTGACGCGGGCCCTTGACCGTGCAGAGCGCGAACCGCGTTCCACTGGGGCTTCCCGCGTCTCCAGCCGTAGCGGCGATTCGGTGATGGTCGCGCGTCCTTATCTCTGCGGCGCGATGGCTGTCGTGGCAGTTGCGGTCGCGACCACGGCCTGGAGCCAATCGCGCCGTAACCCCCGTTTCTCGCCGCGCTTTCCGGTATTCGACGGCGGCCTTTCCATTCCTCTCGGGCATAGGGTGGTTTACCGGGAGGATGTCGTCGCCGGCGATGGCGCGGTAACGGAGGGCCGGACATCGCGGGCCAATGCTCTCTATCAGCGGGGGCTGAAGCAACAGGAAGCGGGTGATCTCGATGGCGCCCGCAAGTCATTCGAGGCCGCGTTGATGGAGGATCCGGGGAGCACGGTCATCCGTGCGAGTCTCGGCTATGTGCTCTATGCGGCGGGCGATCTCAAGGCCGCGCGGGCGGTCTTCGAGGAGACCGTCCGGCGCGATCCGTCGGCGACCGCGCTGTTCGACGAACTCGGCTATCTCAATCTGAGGCTCGGCGAGCCAGCCGCGGCCGATGGCTGGTTCCGGAGGGCAATCGACGCTCATCGGCGGGAGCAGCCGTCGACGCCGGCGGATGCCGAGGCGCGCGATGAACGCGTCTACCGCCTCCGAAGCGAAGTCCGGGAGATCGAGAATCGCTTCGACGGCACGCTCTATTCCCTGATCCGGCGCGGCTCCGGCAATGCCGCGCCAAACCCGACCGGCCGGTCGCTGACCCAGTCTCAGGGCGGAGCGGAAGGCGCCTATCGTCTCCCGATCGATGGTCTCGGGCAGGGCCGGATGGTTCAGGTCTTCGGCCGCGTGCTGTGGGGATACCGGCGGGATTCGCTCCATATCCGTGGCAATTCCTATCAGGGCGGCGTCGGTATTCGCGCCAAGCCGTTGGCGAGCCAGAACCTGATCCTGTCCTTCGAGCGTCTCGTCTCGCTCGGCAGCGCGGCGCGCGACGACTGGCTGGCCCGGATCGGCTATTCCTGGTCGACGGGAACAGGTTTCGAGCCATTCCGGAAAAGCTGGCCTTATCTGTCGGTTTATGGCGACGCCGCTCTGGCCTTCCCGTCCGGACCCGATCTCTTCCTGACGGGGGAGCTTCGTGCGGGGCAGTCCTGGCGTCTTGGCTCGCGCGTCTCGGTAACGCCCCATGTCGTGCTCGCCGGGTCGCGCCAGGAAGACGGGCCCGGTGACGACCCGTCTGGTCGAGGCCGGCCCCGGTATCGCGCTCAAATACTATTTCGACAAATCGGCCTATCGCGCCTTCGGCGCCAATGCGGAGGTGCTGGTGCAATACCGCGCGAAGATCGGCGGCAACAGCACCGGTACCTCCGGCGCGGCTGCGACCGTGGTCGTGAGCTTCTGAGGGACGATCAGAAGACGCGCGCGGAGTTCGCGTATTCGAAATAGAGGTCCTTGGCGCGCTTGAAGACGGGTCCCACCGGGAAGGTCTTGTCGTCGAGACGCGTGCAGGGCATGACCTTGCCGAAATTGCCGGTGCTGAACACTTCATCCGCCGCAAGCACATCGCGCGTAGCTCAACGGCAGTTCCTCGACCCGGTAGCCGTCGCTCGGTCAGGAGCGCCATCACGCGCTGCTTGGTGATGCCGTTCAGGAAGGTGCCGTTCGGCTTCGGCGTTTGAGCCACGCCGTCCCGCACGATCCATAGATTGGCGCTCGCAAATTCGGTGACGTTGTCCGCGAGATCGAGCATGACGGCGTTGTTGAAACCCTGGGACCGCGCGTCCTTCAAGCGCCCGGGCGCCGTTCGGATAGAGGCAGCTCGCCTTGGCGTAGGTCGGCGCGATATCGGGCGAGGGGCGACGGAACTGGCTGAGCTTCGCGCTGAAGCCGTCGAAGCCGGGGAACGGCACGTCATAGACGACAAGCGCGAAATCCGTCGATTCCGGGCACCGGCACGACCATGCCTTCGGTCGCGTAGAACATCGGCCGGACGTAATAGACCCGATCCTTGGGCAGTTTCTTGATCGCCTGCCGGCACAGGTCCTCGATCTCGTCGGCATCCTTGGTCGGCGCGAGCATCATTTTCGAGGCGGAATCGACCAGCCGTTTGCAATGGAGATCGAGATCCGGCGCAAGGCCATCGAAGGCACGAGCGCCATCGAACACCGTCGTCGCCATCCAGAAGGCGTGATCCAGCGGCCCGAGGATCATCGGGTTCTGGTCGTACCATTTGCCGTCGTGAAAATAGGCGTTCGCCATGACCGGTTACTCGTCGCTTCGTCGCGGGGTGTGCGGCCTAGCGGCCCAGAACCCTGTCATAGACCGAAAGATATCCTTCCGTCATCACGGTTAGGCTGAACGTGTCTTCCGCGCGCTTGCGGCCCGCCCGTCCATGCGCCTGCAACAGGGCGGGCGAATCGACATAGGCCTTCATCGCCGTCGCCATGGCGAGAGGATCGGATCGTGGCACGAGCTGACCGGTTTCCGGGGTCAGAAATTCGGGATTTCCGCCGACATCGGTGGCGATCACCGGCAGGCCGGTGGCCATGGCCTCGAGGATCGTGTTGGAGATGCCTTCGTTCAGCGAGGGCAGGACGAAAACGTCCATCGCGCGCAGGAAATCCGGCGATGTCCGAGCGCGCGCCCGGCAGCCAGGCCAGGTCGGCAAGGCCGGCCTCGGCGAGCAGGCTTTCGACCGGCGAGCGCAATTCCCCGTCGCCGACCATGACAAGCCGCATCCTGTCGCGCGCTTCGGGCGCCAGTTTGACCAGTTCGATGAAGGCGTGGGCCAGGGTCATCTGGTCCTTGACCGTCGCCATGCGGCCGACCGTGCCGAACACGACCGCGTCCTCGGGGG
Source organism: uncultured Alphaproteobacteria bacterium (assembly GCA_963822835.1). Taxonomy (GTDB): domain Bacteria; phylum Pseudomonadota; class Alphaproteobacteria; order CAVTAV01; family CAVTAV01; genus CAVTAV01. Next base: position 37,828 of record CAWGIZ010000005.1, read on the forward strand.
CGAAATCCGGCCTGGGTCCGCCGCCGGCAAAGCCGCGCGTCCCGATGCCGCCGGGCGAAACAGGGAGATATCCACGCCGTTGTAGATTTGCTTGATCTTGCGTTCGGGAACGCCGGACCGCGTCATGAAGCCAGTGTTCGATATCCTTGGAAACCGCGATATAGTGGTGAACCAGCGGCGAGACCACGCGGCGAATCAGATTGTATTTCCGGTTGCCGCCCGCGAGTTCGACCATGTCGCGGCCATGCTCGCCGTGGACGCGTCGCTTGACCCCGGCCAGAGCGGCCGGCACGACCATGTCGATCGTCGGCAGGTTCCGGGTGTGCACGATCGCCGGCTTCCATTGCCGGAGCAAATGATAGACCTGCCCGTAGATGCCCAGGGCCTTGCCGCCCGTCTTGCCGAGCGCGACGACCCGGACGTCCGGATTGGTCAGCCGCTCCTGCATCACGGTCGAGGATTTGAGCCCGATAATGGCGTGGCGGTAACGCTCCGGCGGGGTCTGATTGATCAGATTGACGATGCCGTTTTCCATGCCGCCGATGCCGAATTCGCCGATCACGTGGACGACGAGCGGCGCCGTACCGCTGCGATCGCGCGATTTGCTCGAAGACTCGGTCATCGCTTACCCCAATTCGCGGCCGTTCCGGCGCCAGGATCCCCGTCCCGGCGGCCAAGCTAGCAGACACGGCCTGTTTCCGCAGGAAGATTGCCGGATACAAGTACTTTTGACTTGAATCAAGGCAATAGGGGTTAGTCCGGGCTAAATCTTGGGTGTCACACCCTAAAGACCCCATTTGATCGGCCGGGAGCTTGCTTCCGGCCGTTTTTTTTCATGTGTCGGGAAGATCGTGGTTCATGCCCTGCAAAAGCCAGGGCGAATGGTCGGAGTGAGTGGATTCGAACCACCGGCCCCTGCCTCCCGAAGACAGTGCTCTACCAGGCTGAGCTACACTCCGAGCGCAAGCGGCGATCCTTATAACGCGCGTGTTACGGCGCGGCAAGGCAGGGATCAGTAGGCGCGTTCGATACAGAAATCGACGATGCCGGCCAGAGCTGCTTTTTCCGGCAAATCCGGGAAAATCGCCAGTGCATCGCGGGACATGGCGCCGTAATGCCGGGCCCGCTCGACCGAATCGCGGAGCGCGCCGTGGCGCTCCATCAGCGAGATCGCATGGTCGAGGTCGCCGTCCTCCTGCTCGCCGAGTTCCAGAGTCCGGCGCCAGAAGGCGCGTTCCTCCTCGTCGCCCCGGCGGAATGCCAGCACCACGGGAAGGGTGATCTTGCCCTCGCGGAAGTCGTCGCCGATGGTCTTGCCGAGCGTGGCCTGCTTGGCGGAATAGTCCAGCATGTCGTCGATGATCTGGAACGCGATGCCGAGATTCTTGCCGAAGCTTTCGAGCGCGTTCTGTTCCACCGCGTGCCGGTCGGCGACGACCGCGCCGACCTCGCAGGCAGCCGCGAACAGGGCGGCGGTCTTGGAGGCGATCACTTCGAGATAGGCGTCCTCGGTGGTCTCCGTGTCGTTGGAGGTGACGAGCTGCAAAACCTCGCCCTCGGCGATCACGGCGGAGGCGTTGCTCAGAATGTCGAGAACGGAGAGCGAGCCGTCTTCCACCATCAGCTGGAAGGCGCGGGCGAACAGGAAATCGCCCACGAGTACGCTGGCCTTGTTGCCCCAGACGACATTGGCGGTTTCCTGGCCGCGGCGGAGATCGCTCTCGTCCACCACGTCGTCATGGAGCAGCGTGGCGGTATGGATGAATTCGACGGCGGCGGCGAGCTTGACGTGGCGGTCGCCCTTGTAGCCGCACATCCGCGCCGAGGCGAGCGTCAGCATCGGGCCGGATCCGCTTGCCGCCGGAGGCGATCAGATGGCCTGCAAGTTGAGGGATCAGCGCGACGGGGCTTTCCATCCGGCGCAGGATCTGCTCGTTGACCTTTTGAGGTCACCTTCGACGAGCTTTTTGAGCTGGTCCACCGCGTCATGGCTGCGCGACGGCATGCGGCGCTCATTTTCTAGGGAAACAACGATTCCCAAAGCTTCCATCCCTGTTTTGTTGACTCTTAACCTATGGCGGCGAGCATAGAAGGGGGGTCGGAGAATGGTCAAGTAAAGACGGCGTGGCCGAAAGGTCGCGCCGGGCCGTTTCAAAGGGCCGCAAGGACCCGGCTCAGCTTGTCTTTGACGCGTTTTGCCAGGGCGGTCAGCCTTGGTTTCCGATCGCCTCCATCGCGCCGACGGGATCCATGGCCGAGACCTCTACGTCCCGGGCCTGACCTCCTGAACGACAACATTGCAGGGCAGCAACACGCCGACCTTGTCCTCGGTCAGCAATGCCTCATGCGCGAGCGGCGGATTGCACGCGCCGAAGATCCGATACGGCCTGAAATCGACATCGAGCTTTTTGTGCAGCGTCGCCTTGACATCGATATCGGTCAGAATGCCGAAACCCTCGGCTTTCAAGGCCTCCGTCACCTTGCCGATCGCCGCATCGAAGGGCAGGGAGACGATTTGGTGATGTGGTAATTCATCAGCGACCCCTTGAACCGGTGCGGAAAAGTTCCGCGCTATGTGCTGGTTCTCATATGGCGACGGTGCGCCGATGGAACAATCGTCTTATGGGCTGTGCCTCTGCCGGCGGTATTGATCGGGCGCAAATGGGAAGGCGTTATCGCGGGCCTATATTGATTATCAGAGTTGTGCATGTCCGTTCCGTGACCGCATGCGGGAGGCTGGCGCCCTCCATTCGTGAAGGAGCGAACCGATGAACAGACTGATTGTGGCCGCCGGTGCGGCATTATCCACTCTGACGCCGATTCTTGCCGACGCCCAGACCCCCGGTAACGGCCGCTTCGGCGACGGTTACGGCTATGGCCCGCATATGATGTGGGGTGGCGGCAACTGGGGCTTCGGCATGCTGATCGGTCCGCTCTTTTCGATCCTGTCCTTGTTGCGTTATTCGCGGCCGTGATCCTGCTCGTCCGCTGGATCGGCGGGCCGGGACATGGACGCGATGCATCACCACTTCGCCCCGCCCCCGCCCCGCACGCCCCTCGATATCCTCAAGGAGCGCTTCGCCCAGGGCGAGATCGACAAGGAGGAATATGAGGAGCGACGGCGCGTGCTTGGCGAATAGCGCTCCCTAATATTCCAGCCGTGATCCCGGTCACAAAGCGACAGATCCGCCGTTCTTCGCCGCCGTCCGCGCAAAATCGGCCGAATCGCCCACCTTTCTGGTCCAGGAAACGCCGATATAGGGCGCGAATTCGGGCTTGATCTTGTAGCGCAAGCGCAAATCCAGTGCGAAATCGGACAGTCCGGTGCCGATCCCGAGCGAACGGCACGTCCTGAAACGCGACATTGAGCTCCGCGCGCGGCTGAAGGACGAGGTTCTGGGTGATCAGCATGTCGTATTCGGCCTCGACGCGGGCTGTGACGTCGCCCTTGTCGCTCGAGGAACATCGCGGCGCATCGATCTCCCACCAGCCGGGCGCCAGGCCCTCGAATTCCGACCACGCCGTGGGTGCGGTCCGGACCGGCGCCGAAATCCTGGCGAATGCCGGCCTGAAAGTCCCAGAACGGCGAAATCGCGTGGCTCCAGAGGAGCTGCGCCTCGCCGTCCTCGATCGTGCCGTCCGCGATCTGGCCTTCGGTCTTGATCCAGGCCTTGTCGTGGTCCTGGCCGTACCAGGCATTGCGCATCCCAGAGGAGCCGCGTCCGGGCCGTTTTGCGCGCGGTATTCCAGCCGGTCGGTCCAGGCGCGAAGACCATCGGCTGCTTTTCCATGCGCATGGGCCGAGAGCGGGCGATACGCAGGTGGCGAGGCCCGCAGGAAGAGTATGGCGCTTCCTCATGACCGCATCTCCCGCATCGTCGGAGACGCGGACCACGCGGAACATGCCCGGCCATCATGTGATAGAGGAAATGGCAGTGGAACGCCCAGTCGCCGGGCGCATCGGCGGTGATATCGGCGCGAGAGCTTGCGAGCCGGGCAAGACGTTGATCGTGTGCTTGCGCGGATTATGCGCGCCCGCGCCCGTATCCAGATCCATGAACATGCCGTGGAGATGGATCGGGTGGTTCATCATGGTGTCGTTGACGAGCGTGAGCCGCAGCCGCTCGCCGTGGCGGAACGGGATGGGCTCCGTGACCTCGGAATATTTCTTGCCGTCGAACGACCACATATAGCGTTCCATGTTGCCGGTGAGATGGAGCTCGAGCTCGCGCCCGGGCGGGCGCTGATCGGGCAGCGGGCGCGAGGCTCTTGAGATCGGCATAGACCAGCACCCGTGATCGACGTCGCGCAGGCCGAGAGCCGCGCTCGCCGAGCCGGTTCTTCGGCGATGGCGCCCGCATGGCGACACCCGGCCCGCCGATATCCTTGGCCTCCTCGACGCGGGATCGCGACCGGCGCCATGGCATGCTCGGCATGATCCATGTCCATGTGTCCCATATCCATGTGATCCATGTTCATGTGATCCATCGAGCCATGATCCATGCCGCCTTGCATGCCTCGTGGTCCATGGTCATGCCGTCCGTGATCGCATACTTCATGCCGTCCATCTTTCCGCCGCTCATATCCATGCCGCTCATGTCTCATGCCCATATCGGCCATGGTGACGGAGCGGGCGCGGCCGCAACGGCGGGATCTCGGCGGACATGCCGGACGCGGGGCGCGAGCGTGCCGCGGGCATAGCCGCTGCGGTCGATGGCTCTGGGCGAAGATCGTGAAGGCCTTGTCTTCGGTCGGCGTGACGATCACGTCGTAGGTCTCGGCGACGGCGATCTGGAACTCATCGACCTCGACCGGCTGGACGTTCTGTCCGTCCGCCTGCACGACCGTCATCGCGAGGCCGGGAATCCGGACGTTGAAATAGGTCATCGCCGAGGAATTGATGAACCGCAGCCGCACCCGCTCGCCCGGCTTGAACAGGCCCGGTCCAGTTGGATTTCGGGCCGCGCCCGTTCATGAGATAGGTGTAGGCGGCGCCCGTCACATCCAGGATGTCCGTCGGGTCCATGCGCATGCCGGCCCAGTTCCGCGGTCCTTGAGCGTGCCGTCGAGGCCGTTTTCGGCCACATCATGGAAGAAATCTTCCATCGTGCGGCGCTGGCGATTGTAATAGTCCGAATGCCGTTTCAGCCGCTTGAACACGGCATCCGGGTCGTCGAACGTCCAGTCGGTCAGTTGAACGACGTATTCCCGGTCGTATCCGACCGGATCCGTGCCCGCCGGGTCGATGATGATCGGCCCGTAGAGCCCGACCTGTTCCTGAAAGCCGGTGTGGCTGTGATACCAGTAGGTGCCGCTCTGCTTGAGCCGGTAGCGGTAGGTGAAGGTCTCGCCCGCCGTGATCCCCGGATAGCTGAGGTCCGGCACGCCGTCCATATCGGCGGGCACCAGCAGCCCGTGCCAATGGATCGAGGTGGACGTATCGCATCTTGTTGTGGACCCGGATGGTGACGTCCTCGCCCTCGCGGAACCGCACCAGCGGTCCAGGCACCGTGCCGTTGATGGTCATCGCCTTGCCGGGCTTGCCGTCGATGTCCCACGGCGCGGCGGCGATCGTGAGATCGAAGACATTGGGCTCGGTCGGCGCCAGCGCCTCCAGCGCGAAGGCGGACTTCGCCCAGCCGGGCAGCAACGCGCCTGCCCGGCATAGAGCCCGGCGGCGGAAGCGGCGCGCATCAGGGCGCGGCGCGAGACGGATGTGGTCATGAAAGTGCTCCTGTTGACGGACCAAGGCGCAGGCGGCGCGCGGCCGCCGTTGCAGCTGACGGAAGGTCCGTCGGTCAGGCCAACAGGAGAATGTGCTGGGAAACGAGCGTCGGGTGCGGGAGCGGCGGCGGTTTGATCCGCAGGGACCACTCGGTCCGCACTGGAGTGCGCAGCCCGCCGTTTGCCGGTGTCGCGTGATAGACCACGGGAACAGGCGCATGGACCATGGCCGAAGCGGCCGGGGCCTTCGCCGTATCCAGATTGGCCGTAAGCTTGTGCGGACAGGGTTGATCGTCGGCCGGCGCCGTTTGGGCCGAGCGGTGATCCCCGTGGCCCATATGCTCCATGCCCGCCATGGCCTCTTGCGCATGGCCATTGGCATCTTGCGCATGGCCGTTGGCCAACGCTTCGATTTGCGCGCTTTCCATGCTGGCACAGCAACAGGAAAACGGCGCGAGGCCGAGCGTCCCGGAAATCAGGACGGCGGCAAGGCGGGTTATGAGCGCTTTGGCGAACACATTTATCTCCGGGCGTTTGCTATCCTATGTCCGGCGCGCCGGAATCGACAAGGGGCCGCGCTCGCGCTAGAACCCGGCGACTGGATTCGGCGATCGGGAGAGAACCATGGCGGAAATGTCGGCGCGGCTGGAATGGAAGGGCGGCAAGAGCTTCGAGGGCGTCTCGGGAAGCGGCCACGCGGTCATGATGGACGGCGACCGCGAGAAAGGCGCGAGCCCCATGGAGACGCTGCTCATGGGCATGGGCGGCTGCACCAGCGTCGACGTCGTGTTCATCCTGGAGCGCATGCGCGAGCAAGTGACAGGCTGCGTGGCCGAGATTCAGGCGACCCGCGCCGACGAGGACCCCAAAGTCTTCACCAGGATCCACGTCCATTTCGTGGTGACCGGCAAGGGCCTGACCGCCGAAAAGGTCGGCCGCGCGGTCGAACTCTCGGCAACGAAATATTGCTCGGCCTCAATCATGCTCGGCAAGACCGCCGAGATCACCCATGATTTCGAGGTCAGGGAAGGCTAGGCGGCTACCTTATTTCTCGCTCACGATGAAAGTCGTGTTGTCGAGGCCGGTATTGCCGGTTTTCGGATCATAGGCATAGATCGTCGCGACATAGGTGCCGGGCTTGTCGACCGTGAGCGTGCCGGCGAATTCGCTGGTCTTGCCGGCGTAGCTCAGCTTGGCGGTGCCCGCGGCCTCGCCATTCCGTTTGACGAGCGCCGTGACCTCGAACTGGTTCGCGTCCCAAAGCCCGCCCGGCTCGATCGGACAGCCGCACATCATCCGGACATTGGCCTTGAGCGGTATGGTCTGCGGCGCGCCTTTCAGCATCACATGCATGGCCGGTTCCCGGATATCGACGAAGAAGCCGGGCATTTCGAGGAGCCAGCCGTCACCCGCCGTGATGTCCTTGCCGGGAACGACCCACTGCGTGGACGAGACCGAATTCGCCGTATTGCGCCGCGCCAGCGGGCCGTAAGCCGTCACCTCGATCCGGCGCGGTTCGTTGATGTCGATCGTCGCGTCGAATTTGGCGGCGCTATCGGTGGCGAGCGGTTTCTCCCCGCCATGATGCGCTTGGTGTCGCCCGTGCCGCCCGCGGTACGCCTTTCGCCAGCAGTTCGCCGGTATCGGCGTCCCGGATCGTGATTTCGACGCCGCCCATGCTGGTGCCGATGAATTTCGCGCCCTTGGCGAGGACATGCACGGTGATATGCGTCGGTTCGGCCAAGACTCGGCGACGAGCAGGCGAATAGAGCCGAGGCGAAAAGCAAACCTTTGACGACGTGACGCATTGCGACCTCCTTGATTCCCAAGTCGGGCGGCAGTCTAATCCACTTTCCGCACGGCGCCATAACGCCGCCGACGTCGTGAGCTTTGCATAGGCCTTGAGCGCCGTGCTCACCACGCGCTTGCGGTTGGCGGGCTTCCAGGCCTTGTCGCCCTTCGCCTCCATCGCCTTGCGGCGGGTGGCGAGGTCCGCGTCGGAGATATCGAGCTTCAGCACGCGGTTCGGAATGTCGATGACGATCGTGTCGCCTTCCTCGATCAGGGCGATCGCGCCGCCTTCGCCCGCTTCCGGCGAAATATGGCCGATGGACAAGCCGGACGTGCCGCCGGAGAACCGCCCGTCGGTGATCAGTGCGCAGGCTTTGCCGAGGCCCTTGGATTTGATGTAGCTCGTCGGATAGAGCATTTCCTGCATGCCGGGGCCGCCGCGCGGGCCTTCGTAGCGGATGACCACCACGTCGCCCGGCCTTGACCTTGTCGCCGAGGATGCCGGCGACCGCCGCGTCCTGGCTTTCGAACACGCGCGCCGGGCCGGAGAATTTCAGGATGCTCTCGTCGACGCCCGCCGTCTTCACGATGCAGCCGTCTTCCGCGATGTTGCCGTAGAGCACGGCCAGACCGCCGTCCTTGCTGTAGGCATGGTCGCCGTCGCGGATGCAGCCGTTCTCGCGGTCGAGATCCAGGGCGCCGTAACAGCTTCTCCTGGCTGAACGCGACGGTGGTGCGCACGCCGCCGGGCGCGGCCATGATAAAAACGATGGACCGTTCTCGTCTATGGTGCGGTGACATCCCATTGATCGATCGCTTCCGCCAGGGTGTCGGTGTGAACCGTCGGGGTGTCGCCGTGGATCAGCCCGATCCGGTCGAACTGGCCGAGGATCGCCATGATGCCGCCGGCGCGATGGACATCCTCCAGGTGATAGATCTGCGAGGCGGGCGCGACCTTGCAGAGGTTGGGCACCTGGCGCGACAGCCGGTCGATATCCTCCATCGTGAAGGGCACATCGCCTTCCTGAGCCGCCGCCAGCAGATGCAGCACCGTGTTGGTCGAGCCGCCCATGGCGATATCGAGCGTCATCGCGTTCTCGAAGGACTCGAAGCTGGCGATATTGCGCGGCAGAACGCGCTCGTCGTCCGGTCTCGTAATAGCGCCGCGCCAGCTCGACGATCCGGCGGCCGGCCAGCAGGAACAGGTTCTTGCGGAAGGCAGTGCGTCGCCAGAACGCTGCCGTTGCCGGGCAGAGCGAGACCCAGCGCTTCGGTCAGGCAGTTCATGGAATTGGCGGTGAACATGCCGGAGCAGGAGCCGCAGGTCGGGCAGGCCGAGCGCTCCATCACCTCGACTTCGGCGTCGGTCGCCTTGTCGTCGGCCGCCATGACCATGGCGTCGATCAGGTCGACCGAGCGGTTGGACTGGCCCTCGGGCACCTTGCCGGCTTCCATCGGCCCGCCCGAGACGAAGATCGTCGGGATGTTGAGCCGCATGGTCGCCATCAGCATGCCGGGCGTGATCTTGTCGCAATTCGAGATGCAGACCAGCGCGTCGGCGCAATGCGCGTTGACCATGTATTCGACCGAATCCGCGATGATCTCGCGGGAGGGCAGGCTGTAGAGCATGCCGTCATGGCCCATGGCGATGCCGTCGTCGACCGCGATGGTGTTGAATTCCTTGGCGATGCCGCCAGCGGCCTCGATTTCGCGCGCGACCAGCTGGCCGAGATCCTTCAGATGGACGTGGCCGGGGACGAACTGGGTGAAGGAATTGGCGACCGCGATGATCGGCTTGCCGAAATCGCCGTCGCCGACGCCGGTGGCGCGCCAAAGCGCCCGGGCGCCCGCCATGTTGCGGCCGTGGGTCGATGTCCTGGATCTATAGGCAGGCATGGCTCAATTCCTCGCGCTTACTCTCGGTTCTTGCTGCAGCCTATATGCGCCGTATGGCGCCCGAGAGCAAGCCGAGCGCGCCAAGAAAACCGGAATGTGCGGTGATCCAAATCGCTCGGCGGACGCGCGAATTTCGGTGTCGGGATCAGGCAGGCTATTGAAACGGTATCTGATCCGCGAAATCCAGAACGGCCAGAACGAGAGCGATGGTCAGTCCAGCCATGACCCCACCCATCACGGAAATGCTCCGGACCCGGCGCCCCGCGCGTTTGCCCGACCGCCACTCCCGGTACAGGTTCACGAAGCTGATGGCCGCGGTCAACAAAGTGACCGCCACGGCGCCCCATATCAAAACAATCAATCCCTGCGGCATGTAAACCTCTGCCCCCCAAGTGGGACCTAAGACGCGTTGTTTTGTGTTCCTTCCGTTGCCTTCCTTGCGTTTTCCATCCCGTTTTCCGCTATCGGTGTCTCCGGCACCATTCCCGGCAGACCCGAGCGGATATGTATGTCGCGTTGCGGGAAGGGGATCTCGATTCCCTTCTCCTTGAACTTCCGCCAGATGCTGAACATTACCTCGCTTTGCGCGGAATTACGGCCCTGGCGAACGTCGTCTATCCAGAAATATAACAGAAAATTGACGGAGTTGTCTCCGAATTCTCGAAGAAACACAGAGGCTTCCGGAAATGTGCTGCAGCGGGGGTGCTCTCTCGCCGCGGCGATAATACATTCCGCGACGACGTCGAGATCGGATCCATAGGATACTCCGACGGGGATCGTTACCCGTGCGCGGGTATTGCTGAAGGTCCAGTTGGTCACCCGGTTCGTGATGAAGTCCTCGTTGGGGACCATCATTTCCTTGGATTCGAAGGATTCGACCAGCGTATACCGGCCGCCGATATGGCGAATAATGCCCCAGGTACCGTCCGAGAGCTCGATGACATCCCCGAGCCGGATCGATTTTTCCATCAACAGTATGATTCCGCTGATAAAATTGGAGGCGATCTTTTGCAGGCCGAAGCCGAGACCAATGCCGATGGCACCGCCGAACACCGCAAAGGCAGTGAGATCGATGTGCAGAATGTCGAGAGTGACGATGAAGATCAGGAACAAGCTGGCCATCTGAATCGCCTTGATGATCAGCTCGCGATTGCTCGAATTAAGGCCCTGAACCCGGTTCAATTGCTGGCCAACTGCTCGGTTGAGCGTCGCGGATAGCATTAGCAGCAGGCCAACCACCACGATGATCTTGATTGCCCGATATGGCGTGATCTGAACCTGCTCGATCTGCAGAGTCAGCTTGGGCGAACTGAGAAAGGTGATGATCTGGTCGAGATAGCCGGCGGCCCCAAGGCCGACCGCGACAATCAGAAGGACAAGAAGGATGGCGCGGGACCACGTTCCTTCGCGCCGGAACGGGTTCAACAGGATCTTGGACAAGCTTTTCATCCCGATGCGGCTTGGTTGATATAGGCGTCCCGCTTCCTTTTAGAGCAATGCCCGTGGGCGTGAAAAGTGGCCCCGTAGAATTGCCTCGTAACGGGCGCCTAGACGCCGTCGGCGACGAAGGGATTGCTCTTGCGCTCGCGGCCGAAGGTCGAAAGGCCGCCGTGGCCCGGCACGAAGGTCGTGTCGTCGCCCATCGGCCAGAGCCGATTGCGGATCGAATCCAGCAGGTCCTGATGGTTGCCGCGGGGAAAATCGGTCCGGCCGATCGACCCCTGAAACAGCACGTCGCCCACGAAGCACAGTTTCGATTCAGGATGATGAAACACGACATGGCCCGGCGTGTGACCGGGGCAATGGCGTACGTCGAAGGTGATTGAATTGAAACTCACGGTATCGCCGTCGACGAGCCAGCGGTCCGGCGTAAAGCTGCGGGCGTCGTTCATTCCGAAGCGCGAGGCCTGGGATTCGATGCTGTCGATCCAGAATTTGTCGTCGATATGCGGCCCTTCGATCGGCACGCCGGTGCGTTCCTTGAGTTCCGCCGCGCCGCCCGCATGATCCGCGTGGCCATGCGTGATGAAGATCTTTTCGAGCGTGACGCCGGTCTCCTTGAGGGCGCCCAGCAGCCTGTCGACCTCGCCGCCCGGATCGATCACCGCGCCGGTCATGGTTTCGTCGTTCCAGACGAGGGAGCAATTCTGCTGAAAAGGCGTTACAGGGATGATGGCGGCCTTCAGGGCCATGGCAGCGTCACTCCGTATTCTTGGATTTCGGTTAGCGATGCCATCGTGAGCCGCCGATTGCAATGGAAATGGGCCGGATACGGGTTACGCATTTTGCGCTAGGGCGGCGGATTGACCATCCGTTAAGCTTGTTTGCGCTACCATTTGGGATCTTAAGTATCCTGCTCGGGAGAGACCGTCTTGCGCATTCTTTCGCGACGGGACCAACAACAAAAGTCTGACAGTCTGGGGAAATTTCTGGGGAACCTTCCGCGCGGCGCGCTCTTGGCCTGCGCGGCGGCGATCGTTCTCGGCGCCTGCGCGAGCGGGGGAAACACCGGGTCCGGCGGTTCCTCGTCCGGCGGCACGACCGGAGGTACCACCTCGGGAAGCACCGGCGGCACCACGACCACGCCGAATCCCGCCATCGACTACAACACCGCCGAATACCGGGCGAACTGGGGACTGGGCGCGACCAACGCCATAACCGCCTATAACGACGGCGCGACCGGCGCCGGTATTACGGTTGCGGTCATCGACAGCGGTCTCGATACGACCCACACGGAATTCGTCAATCATTACGATCCGGCCAGCATCAATATCGCCGATCCGACGCATTCGACCGATCTGACCGACGTCGACGGCCACGGCACGCTGGTGTCCGGCGTCATCGCGGCGAAGCGTGATGGTCTCGGCATGCACGGCGTCGCTTTCGACGCCAACCTGCTCATGATCAAGGCCGACAATCCGGGCAGCTGCACCGCCGGCGCCAACCCCAGCACCTGCAGCTTCTTCGACAGCGACATCGCGGCGGGCGTGAACTACGCCGTCGCGCATGGCGCCAAGGTGATCAATATCAGCCTCGGTGGCGATCAGCCCGCGACGACGCAGCTCAAGAACGCGATGGCCGCTGCCGTGCAACAAGGCGTGGTGATCGTGATCGCGGCCGGCAACGAATATGACGCGACGGCGGGCACGGGCAACGATCCCACGGCGTTCTCGCAATATGCCAACGATGCCAGCGCCAACGGCCAGGTCATCATCGCCGGCGCCGCGACGCAGACCAAGCAGATCGCCAGCTTCTCCAATCGCGCGGGCAATTCGCAGAACGTCTATATCCTCGCTCCCGGCGTCTCGATCTATACGACCTATAATGATGGCGGCTATACCGCGTCATATGGCGGCACGTCGCTAGCGACGCCTTACGTCGTCAGCGCGGCGGCGCTTCTGATGCAGGCCTTCCCGACACTGACGGCGCAGCAGGTCGTGCAGCTCCTGCTGACCACGGCGACCGATGTGGGGGCGACAGGTCCGGACAACATCAACGGCATGGGTTTCCTGGACATCGCGGCCGCTTTCGCGCCCCAGGGGACCGTGAGCATCACCATGAGCCCGCAGACGACGGCGACGGGCACCGCGCAGACCGTGGCGGTCAACGCCAGCATGCTGTCCCTCGGACCCGCGTTCGGCGACGCGCTCGGCGTCGGCGCCGCCGGTCTGCAGGCGGTGGCGCTCGATTCCTATAGCCGGGCTTACGCGGTCGATCTCGGTACGCGGGTCAGCCAGTTGAGCCGGCAGGGCCTGTGGAGCCGCAATCTCATCACCGATTACCGCACCGCCTGGACCTCGACCCGGTTGAGTTCGTCCGTTGCCATCGACGCCGTCATGTTCGACACCAACCAGGATGCGCCGGTATGGCAAGACGTGAACTATGACTGGCGGGGCCAGGGTCTTGTCGAGCGGCGGGGACGGGTCTCGAGCCATTTCTCGCTCGGCAAGGTCGCGCGCTGGACGCTGACCGCCGGCGATCTCGGCCGCCAGTCCCTGAACGAGGGGCAGGACCCCGGCGCGAATTTCCTCTCCGGCCTGTCCGTGGACACGCCCTATCTCTCGCTCGTCGAGCGCGGGACGGGTCTGTTGCAGCAGGTCGATGTCGCCAAGGGCCTCTCGGTCGTCACGGCGGCGGAATTCGGCAAGCGCCGCAATCGCTTCGGTCAGGATGACATCGGTATGACGGCGGTTTCGACCGGCGTGCGGATCGCGGGCAGCCGTTACGCGATCACGCCGAAGGTCGGCATCGTCAGCGAGCACGGCGGCATTCTGGGCGGCGCAAGCGCCGGCCTGTTCCAGCTCGATACGACGGCGGTTACGCGCTTCGTCGGTCTCGACGCCCATCTGCGCCTGAATGGAACCTGGTCGCTGCACGCGGATGGAACCGCGGGCTGGACCAGCGTGAGCGGCGAGGGACTGTGGTCGGGGTTTTCGACCATCTCGACCAGCGCGTTCCGGCTGTTCGCTGCCGGCGACTCGCTGTTCAGGCAGGATGATCGCCTGACGCTCGGCGTCGGTCAGCCGCTTCGGGTCGAATCCGGCCGTGCGGACATCGTGCTGCCCACGAGCTACGACTACAGCACGCGCGGCTTCGGCTATACGACGGAGCCTTTGAGCCTGTCCCCCTCGGGACGCGAATTCGATTTCGAGGCGGTCTATGCCTTCCCGCTGGGGCAGGGCTGGTCAGCCCGCGCCAATCTCGTCCGGCGCGAGGATGCAGGCCATATCGCGGGGCTGACGGACACCGCCGCCGCCCTGCAGGTTCATGTGAATTGGTGAGCCGGTTCCGCCGCCCGAGTGATCGCGATTAGCCCATCGCCGAAAGGCGTTTGACCGCGGCGTTCAGCTTTTCGATGGTCGCGGCGGCATCCGCCCGGCGCTCCCGCTGTTCCTCGACGATATGTTCGGGCGCGTTGGCGACGAATTTCTCGTTCGCGAGCTTGGCATCGATCCCGGCGACATCCTTCTTGTGCTTGGCGAGCTCCTTCTCGAGCCGCGCCAGCTCGGCCTTGATGTCGATCACGCCGGCAAGCGGCAGTGCGAAGGTTGCCTCGCCGATCACGGCCTGAACCGAGCCCGCCGGTACCGCGCCCGCAAGAGCATCGATCGACTCGAGCCGCGCCTGCCGCTTGATAAGTTCACCGTGGCGGTTCAGGCGGTCCGTCGAGATGTCGCTTGCTCCCTGGACCAGAAGCGGAATCTTCGCGCCCGGCGGTACGTTCATCTCCGACCGCACGCCGCGGATCTCGCTGATCACCTGGATCACCCACGCCATCTCCGCCTCGGCCTGCGCGTCGAAACCCTGCGGGTCCGATTTCGGCCAGTCGCTGACGATCAGCATAGACGGACGGCTTTGCGCCAGACGGTCCCACAGTTCCTCTGTGATGAAGGGCATGAAGGGGTGCAACAGGGCCAGGATCTGGTCCAGCGCCCAACCGGCCGTGGCGCGCGTTTCGGCGACGACGGCTTCATCGCTGCTGCCGAGGAGCGGCTTGATGAATTCGACATACCAGTCGCAATAGGTGCCCCAGACGAAGTGATAGATCGCGTCCGCCGCGTCGTTGAAGCGATATTCTTCGATGCCGAGGCTGACCTTGGCGGCGGCCTTGCGGACCTCGCCGACGATCCAGCGGTTGACGGTCTCCTTCACCTGCTCGGGATCGAAGCCTTGTACCGAGTGGCATTGGTTCATCTCGGCGAAGCGCGAGGCGTTCCAGAGCTTGGTCGCGAAATTGCGATAGCCCTCGACCCGCTTCTCCGCCATGCGCACGTCGCGTCCCGGCACCGCGAGGGCCGCGAGCGTGAAACGCAGCGCGTCGGCGCCGTATTTTTCCATCAGCTCCAGCGGATCGACGACGTTGCCTTTGCTCTTGGACATCTTCTGGCCCTTCTCGTCGCGGACCAGCGCATGAATGTAGACAGTGTGGAACGGCACTTCCTTCATGAAGTGCAGACCCATCATCATCATGCGGGCGACCCAGAAGAAGATGATGTCGAAGGCTGTGACCAGCACGTCGGTCTTGTAATGCGCCTTCAGCTCCGGCGTCTCGTCCGGCCAGCCGAGCGTCGAGAACGGCCAGAGGGCGGACGAGAACCAGGTGTCGAGCACGTCCTCGTCCTGCCGCAGCTGGACGTCCGGGCCGAATTTGGCACGGGCGGCGTCGAGCGCGGCCGCCTCGTCCTCGGCGACGAAGACGGTCCCGTCCGGCGCGTACCAGGCCGGAATCCGGTGCCCCCACCAGAGCTGGCGGGAAATGCACCAGGGCTGGATGTTGCGCATCCACTCGAAATAGGTCTTGTCCCAGTGGACCGGCACGAATTTCGTGTCGCCCTTTTCGACCGCCTCGATCGCCGGCTTCGCGAGCGTCACGGCGTCCACATACCATTGATCCGTGAGGTAGGGCTCGATCACCACGCCGGAACGGTCGCCATGCGGGACGACATGCATATGGTCGGCGATTTTCTCGACGAGGCCCTGGGATTCGAGTTCGGCGACGATCCGCTTGCGCGCTTCAAAGCGTTCGAGGCCACGATAGGCTTCGGGCACCGTGTCGTTGAGATGTGCCGTCTCGTCGAAGATGTTGATGACGTCGAGATTGTGCCGCCGGCCGACTTCGAAGTCGTTGAAGTCATGCGCCGGCGTGATCTTCACCGCGCCGGAGCCCTGTTCGGGATCGGCATGCTCGTCGCCAACGATCGGGATGCGCCGGCCGACGATCGGCAGGATCACATGCTTGCCGATCAGGTCCTTGTAACGCTCGTCCTCGGGATGAACCGCCACGCCGGTATCGCCCAGCATGGTCTCGGGGCGGGTCGTGGCGACGACGATATAGCGGCCGGCCTCGCCCTCGATCGGATAGCGGAAATGCCAGAGATGGCCGTTCGTCTCGCGCTGCTCGACTTCGAGATCGGAGATCGCGGTCAGAAGCGCCGGATCCCAGTTCACCAGCCGTTTGTCGCGGTAGATCAGGCGTTCGTTGTAGAGCGACACGAAGACCTTGCGGACCGCTTTCGACAGGCCGTCGTCGAGCGTGAAGCGTTCGCGGCTCCAGTCGCAGGACGCGCCCAGCCGGCGAAGCTGGTTGACGATCGTGCCGCCGGACTCGGCCTTCCATTTCCAGACCCGCTCGACGAATTTCTCTCTGCCCATCTCGCGGCGCGTAACGTTGTTGCCCTCGGCCGCGAGCTGGCGCTCGACCACCATCTGGGTCGCGATACCGGCATGGTCCGTGCCGGGCTGCCACAGCACGTTGCGGCCCTGCATGCGGCGATAGCGGCACAGGATGTCCTGGATCGTGTTGTTGAGCGCGTGGCCCATATGAAGGCTGCCGGTGACGTTCGGCGGCGGGATGACGATCGTGAACGGCTCCGCGTCTGGCCGGGACGGCTTGAACGCGCCCGAATTTTCCCACTCCTCGTAGCGCCGACCTTCGATCGCCTTCGGTTCGTATGTCTTGTCCAGCATCGCTAACCGTATCCGTCCGTACCGCGGGCTTCGCGCCCTCTTATACCGTCTTACTGTGTGGAGGGCCCCTGAAACGAAAAGAGCCCCGAAGAGGGGCCCTTGCGCTTATCCCAAGCTGTTGATGTTACTTAACGATCATCAGAACCGCTTGTTCCGGGCCAGACGCGCGATCTCGCGCGCGACGAGGCGCTCTACCACGGTTGGCAAGTTCTCATCAAGCCAAGCCTTGAGCATGGGGCGCAGCATCTCGCGGATCAGGTCCTCGAGCGTCTTTCCGCCACCGGCATAGCCGGCCATGATCGTGTTGGTGAGATCGGTGAAGGCCTCGCTGGCGAGCGCGGCGGCGCCCGGCGACAGGATCGTGTCGTCATCGACGACGGTTTCGAGCGAGATATCGTCGATCGATTCATCGCCGAAATCCTCGATTTCCGGCTCCGGCTCGGGTTCTGGTTCCGGTTCGGGCTCCGGCTCCGGCTCGGGTTCTGGCTCCGGCTCGGGTTCTGGCTCCGGTTCCGGCTCAGGCTCCGACAAGTCGGCCTCATCGACCACTTCGGTCAGTTCGAGGACGTCCTCTTCCGGTTCGGGGGCAGCGGCAACTTTGGGCTCAGCGACAGGGGCGACCTTGGCCGGCGTTTCATCGTCGACCGTGTCTTCGGATATGATTTTCCGGATGGAGGCAAGAATCTCCTCCATTGTGGGTTCTTGCTGGGCTCCGGACTCGGCCATATCGTTAACGCCCTGTGCTTTTTCTAATTTACTCAAAAAAGTGGCTCGCTGTAGTGACTATACAGATTTCGACGGCCTGCAGCAAGATTTCTACCCGCAAATCGCTGCTGTTTAGTAAATTTTGCCGGAACGCAACTAACTTGATCTGAAATCTGCGAAAAATCACTTCGAGTCGGAACGTTTATCTGCATCCGAACCGGTGCCGAAACCGAACCATTTGCCCTTCACGTGATCGTAGTGCTCTTTCGGGTCGTAGATCTTGACGGGCAGAGCAAGCTTCTCGGCCGTTAACTGTCCCACGGCGCTCAGAAGCTGATAGGCGGCCACATATTCATCATGTTCGGCCGTCACGAGGGTGGTGCGGGTGTTCAGGAGTTCCTGCTCGGCGTTCAGGACGTCGAGGGTCGTACGCGAGCCGACCGACGCTTCCTGACGCACGCCGTCGAGAGCGATCTCGTTGGCCCGGACGGCTTCCTTGCTGCTCTCGATAACGCTGCGGGCGGCCCGCAGGGTGTTCCAGGCGTCGGTTACGGTCTGGGTCACCTCGCGCCGGGCGGATTCGATCTGCATCCGGTCGTGACTGTTGGTTTCCTTCGCCTGACGGACCTTGGAATATTCCGAGCCGCTCTGGAACAGGGGGATGGTGATCTGCGCGGTTACCGCATCCTGATAGGAGCTGAGGCCGGGGCGATAGGTTCCGCGGGAATCGGTGCGCTGCGCCGAGAGGTCGATCGTGGGCAGGAGCACGCCCTTGGCGACGTCGATCGCGTGACGCGAGGCCTCCTCGGTGTACAGCGCGGACTGAAGCGTCGGGTTGTCCTGCAGAGCCGTGGCCATCGCCTCGTCTTCGGTGGCGGGCAGGCCCGGCAGAGGCGGGACCGGGTCAAGGCTTCCCGGCATATCGCCCACGACGCTCTTGTAGGACGCCCGGCTGGCGGTCAGGTTTGCCTGCGCCTGGATGCGGACGGATTGTGCTTGCGAGAGCCGGGCTTCCGCCTGGGCCACGTCCGTACGCGTCAGCTCGCCGACCCGGAACTGGTCCTTCGTGGCTTCCAGCTGGCGTTGCAGCACCGCGACGTTATTGGTGTCGAGTTCCAGGATCGCCAGATCGCGGATCACATCCACATAGGCCTGAACGGTCTTCACGAAGACGCTCTGCTCGGTGGCTTCGAGCGTCGCCCGGCCGGCCATCACCTGGCTGTCGGCTTGCTTGACGCCGTTGGAGGTGCGAAACCCGCGAAAAATAGGCTGGCTGAGCGTTATTCGGCTCGACAGCGGGTGAAGGGTTTGGGAGGACGCCCCGGTGCCGGACAGCTGGGAGATCAGGCTCGGCGATTTCTGCCAGCCCGCGCTTCCAACCGCCTGAATGGTCGGGCGCCAGCCGGAAATCGCCTGGGAGACGCCTTCGTCGGTGGCTCGCAGGGTGGCGCGCTGGGCCAGAAGGGTCGGGTTGTTCTGGTAGGCCGTCGCCAACGCGTCCGCCAGTGAGTCGGCGTAAGCTGCGGTGCCGAACGCCATGGTCAGACCAGCGATCGTCGCGATTCCAATACCCGTCTTCATCCTTACGTCCCCGTGTCGTTCCGTTGTGTTTCTCGCCATCATCTCGAAGGCTCAGCCGTTCGCACCATGATCCGCCTCAAACAAGGACGCAGTCTACGGTTTGTCCCGGCTCCGCGAATGTGGCCGCGTTTTGGCGGTCAGGCCAGGACGATGTGCGATCTTGAGTGCTGGGCAGCCTCGCCGTCTATTACACGCATTATGTCGCGCGATCCTTTTCTAGAATATGAAGGACGCCGCGCGTTGGAAACCGGGCAGAAGGGGCGTGCGGGCATCGAACAGAAGCCTGCGGCCCGGTACGCCCGCTACTTTCGTGTACAACACGGCCATCCCGACGCCGTTGACGATCTCGACGCAAACCAGCCTGCCGCCGTCGGCGAGCGCCTTGGTCCAGCTGTCGGGAACGACCTCCACCGCGCCGTTAACGAACACGACGTTGAACGGCCCCTGACGCGAATAATCCTTGTCCAGCTTGCCCTCGACCACCGCGACATTGGTGATGTCCAGCGCGGCCAGGGCCTTGTTGGCGATTTCCGCGAGGTCGTGCTCGCTTTCGACCGCGACGATGCTCTCCGCCAGATGCGACAGCACCGCGGAGCCATAGCCCGTGGCGGATCCGATCTCGAGAACGGTGTCCGTCGGTGAGATTTCAGCCGCCTGAATCATGCGGGCCAGAACCTGCGGCTCGGTCAGATAGCGGCCGGGCGCGATCTGGATATCCTCGTCGATATACGCCACGCCCCTCAGCGACGGCGGCACGAAACTTTCGCGCGGCACCTTGCCCATAGCGTCCATGATGCGCTCGTCCGTCACCTTGTTGGGGCGGATCTGGCTGTCGACCATATGGCGGCGTGCGGCGGTGTAATCCTGCATGTCGATTCCGGCTGTTTGGCGAGGCTCGCGAAGATCAAGCCTATATAAAGGTCGGGGGCGGCGAATACAACGTTCGTTGGAGTGCCGCACGAGATCCAATCGACGCAGGGCCGGCCGGGATTGATTGCGCCCGCCATGTCGCTTTGCTATATGCAGCCGACACGCACCACCGAGGGGCCACGTGGCGGAGTGGTGACGCAGCGGACTGCAAATCCGTGCACGCCGGTTCGATTCCGGCCGTGGCCTCCATTCGCGTCGTATTCTGCGCACCGTCCGGCTACGGTCCGCTCCGCCCGAGCGGCGAATCTTTCCCCGATACCGATCTCCGAACCGCGATAAAGTCCCTGTTTACGCCCGTATTTTAGAATTGTTGCAGGCTGCGATAGTCAGTACAGTGACGTTTAATGGGTGCCGGCGCAGTACTTCCTACGGAGAGCCGGTAGTTGAGGGGACGACCGGGCCACCTTGTTAGGGTAAGGCTTAGGACGATATAACTATTAAGCGATAGAAAATTGGCAGGCGCATGCAGCACGCACCTGACAGAAGACAATTTCTGAACGCCGTCATGAGCGGCGCCGCCGGTCTTTCCCTGGCGGCGGCGATAACGCCTGTCGGTCGAGCCATCGCCAGGGCCTCGGATCCGCTGGCGGTCACGCGCCTCACCGACAGGATCTTCTTCGTCAGCGGCGCGGGCGCGAATGTGACGGTGCTGCATCGAGGCGATCAGGTATTGATGGTCGACGGCGGCCGCGCGGACCGGTCGGGCGACCTGCTCAAACTGATCGCGAAAGAGACCGGCACGCGGAAGGTCGCGGTGCTGTTCAACACGATGTGGCGGCCCCGGCATACCGGCTCGAACGAAGTGCTCGGCCGGGCGGGCACCAAGATCATCGCCCAGATGAACACGAAGCTCTGGCTCGGCACCACCTTCAATGTTCCCTGGGAAGGAAAGAAATATACGCCACTCCCCAAACCGGCCCGGCCGACCGAAGCATTCTACACCGAGGGCAAGATGACCTTCGCCGGAGAGCGCGTGGAATATGGCTGGTTGCCGCGCGCCCGAACGGACGGCGATCTCTATGTCCGCTTTCCGGATTCGAACGTCATTGCCGGTGGCGACGTGATCTGCGCCGGACGATACCCGATCCTCGATTATATGACTGGCGGCTGGCTCGGCGGCATGATCGACGGGACCGGCACGCTTCTGGGCCTCACGGATGCAGGCACCAAACTCATTCCCGGCGATGGCCCGGTGCTCGGCAAGGCCGACCTGCAGGCCGAACACGACATGGTGTCGACCGTAAAGGACCGGATGGTCGAGATGATGCGCATGGGCTACAGCACCCGCGACATGATCGATCACGGCGTTACGAAGGAATTCGACGAAGCCTGGGGCGATCCGTCGATGTTCCTGGAAAACGCCTATCAGGGCCTTTGGGGTCACGTTGTCGAACTGGGAATCTTCTAGTGCGGCGGGCGGGCATGATGCGTAGCGCATTCACCACGGCGGCTCTTGTTCTCGGCGTTTTCGCCGGAACCTGCGGCATCGATGCGCACGCGGCCGGCAGCGGGTCCAAGGATCCGTCGGGCAAGTACTGGGAGATGCTGGATCACTATTGCGTAGAGTGCCACAACTACAAGGACTGGAAGGGCCAGATCGCCTTCGACACCATGACGCCGGACAACGTCCCGCAAGATGCCGCGATCTGGGAGAAGGCGATCAACCGGCTCTCCGGCGATCTGATGCCGCCGCCGGGCAAGCCGCGTCCCGACGAAGCCCAGATCCACTCCCTGCTGACATGGCTGGAGGGCCGGTTGGACGGCGCCGGCGTCAAGGCGCCGCATGCCGGCCATGTCGTGCTGCATCGTCTCAATCGCGATGAATATGCCAACGAGATAAAGGATCTCTTCGGGCTCGATGTCGATGTCGAGGAGTTGCTGCCGCAGGACACCGAAACCGCGGGATTCGACAATGTCGCCGGCTCGCTCCAGGTCTCGCCGTCCTTCATGGAGCAATATATCGCGGCGGCCCGGAAGGTGACGGTCGAGGCCGTCGGCAACCCCAAACCGACGCCGCTTTATTATTCTGTCAGCGCGCCGGAGGTCGGCAATTTTTCGGCGCACGTCGAGGGCATGCCGCTCGGCACCCGTGGCGGGCTGCTGTACGATCACTACTTCCCGGCCGATGGCGAATACACGTTCAATGTCGATGTCGCGTCGCCGTCCGGCTATTACCTGCGCTCGCACTGGCTGGAATATCCCAACACGCTGATCATGACGGTCGACGGCAACCGCGTGTTCGAAGGCCATCTCGGTGGCAAGGACGATCTCGACGCGGTGGACCGGGAATTGACCGTCGCCGTCACCCGGATACAGGACCGGTTCAGGAATATCAGGGTTCAGATCCCGGCCGGTCCGCACCGTATCGCGGTCACCTGGGTGCGGAAGACCTATGCCGAGTCGGATGTCGATCTGGAGCAGTTCGATCCCCAGGAGGGCGTCGAATCCGTGCCGATGATCAAGAGCTTCGAGTTCGTCGGACCCAACAATCCGACCGGCATCACCGAAACTCCGAGCCGCGAGAAGATCTTTTCCTGCCATCCCGCCGACAAGAGCGAGAACGCTGCTTGCGCCAAATCAATTCTGGCGAGGATGGCGGAGGAGGCCTATCGCCGTCCGGTGACCGAGCACGATCTGGCGCCGCTGATGGCGTTCTATCAGAGCGGCGAGGATGAGGGCGGTTTCGAGAAGGGCGTCCAGATGGGATTGATGGCGATGCTGTCGAGCCCGAAATTCCTCTATCGCGTGGAGAGCCCGCCCGCCATGGCCAAGCCGGGCGATGTCTACAGGCTCGACGATCTCGCTCTGGCGTCGCGGCTGTCGTTCTTCCTGTGGAGCGAGGGGCCGGATCAGACGCTGCTGACGCTCGCGGCCGAGAACAAACTGCATGATCCGAAAACGCTATCCGCCCAGGTCGACCGCATGCTGGCCGATCCCAGGGCCGAGACGCTGGTGACGAATTTCGCGTTTCAATGGCTCAAGCTCGGCCAACTCGATGCGATCAAGCCCGACACCAAGATCTTCCCGAATTTCGATCCAAGGCTGCGCGAGGCCTTCCTTACGGAGATGGAGCTCTTTCTCAAGAGCGTCTTGCTCGATAACAGCAAGAGCCTGCTGCGCCTGATCGACGCCAACTACACCTTCGTCAATGAACGTCTGGCACGGCATTACGGCCTGAAGAATGTGCGCGGCGGTGTCTTCCGCAAAGTGTCGCTCGACGATCCCAACCGCTACGGGCTGTTCGGCAAGGCGGCAATTCTTATGGTGTCGTCCTATCCGAACCGCACCTCGCCGGTTTTGCGCGGCGCGTGGGTGCTGGAGAATATTTTCGGCACGCCGCCGACCGCGCCGCCGCCCGATGTGCCGCCCTTCCCGGAAACCCAGGAAGGACAGCAGGCGTTGTCGGTGCGCGCGCGGCTGGAGGAGCATCGCAAGAATCCGTCCTGCAATTTCTGCCACGGCGTAATCGATCCGCTCGGTCTCGCGCTTGAGAATTACGATGCCATCGGCGAATGGCGGACGGTGGATCGTTTCGCGGGCGCGCCGATCGATGCCTCCGGCAAGATGGCCGATGGAACGCCGGTCGACGGCCCCGCGGATCTGCAGAAGGTCGTGCTCGGCCGTCCCGATCAGTTCGTGCAGACGATCACGAAAAATCTGATGATCTATGCGCTCGGCCGGACGCTCGACTATCAGGACATGCCCGTCGTGCGGTCCATCGTGCGCGAAGCGGCCTCGAAGGATTACACCTTCAGGACCGTCGTTCAGGCGATCGTCCGGAGCGACGCGTTCCAGAAGAAGACGCTGATGACGGCGGAAGGCGAGAAACCGACCAAGGAAGCGTCGGCCGCGCAACAGGCCGGCAAGTAAGGAGAGCGAGATGTACTTGACCAGAAAACATCTTCCGCGGCGGACATTCCTGCGGGGCGCGGGTTGTGCCATCGCCTTGCCGCTGCTGGACGCCATGATCCCGGCGGCCACGGCGCTGGCGAAAACGGCGGCCGCGCCGAAACCCTATCTCGGCTTCTTCTATCTGCCGCACGGTCAGATCATGGAGCACTGGACTCCAGCCGCTGCAGGCAAGAATTTCGAGCTGCCCGAGATCATCGCAGCCGCTCGCCGATTACAAGGACAAACTAACCATCGTCACCGGCCTCGCCAACAAGCCGGCGATCAGCTCGGCGGTGCATGCGATCACGCCCGGCACATGGCTCAGCTGCACGCCGCCGAAGCGCAGCACCTCGCCGCATGGCGGCGTGACGATCGATCAGATCGCGGCGCGTCATATCGGCCAGGATACCCCGCTCCCCTCCATCGAGGTCGCGACGGAGGAGAAGGGTGGCAGCGCGGCGTGCGACGGAACCTATGGCTGCAGCTTCGGCCAGACGATTTCCTTCCGCACCGAAACCACGCCGCTCCCCATGGAATACAATCCGCGCAAGCTCTTCGAGCGCCTGTTCGGTCAGGGCGATACGCCGGAAGAGCGCGCCCAGATCACGCGCGACAATCACAGCATTCTCGACATGGCGATGGCGGACGCGGCGTCACTGAAGACAGAGCTCGGTCCGCGCGACCGCCAGATGGTGGACAACTATCTCGATACGGTACGCGAACTGGAACGCCGGGTGAGGACCACCGAGAAGCAGGACATGTCGAAATTCGATCTGCCCGCGCTGCCGTCCGGTCTTCCGACCTTCGACGATCATCTGAAGCTGAATTTCGACATGATCGCGATCGCCTGGCAGGCCGGCCTGAGCCGCATCGCGACCTTCATGATGGCCGCCGAGGTCAGCAGTCACGCCTATAACGATCTCGGCATCTCGGAAGCTTTCCATCCGCTGTCGCATCACGGCAACAATCCGCAGAAGATCGCGCGGCTGGCGAAAATCCAGCGCTACCACATGGGTGTCTTCAAGACGTTCCTCGATCGTCTGGCCAAGACGCAAGACGGCGACGGCTCGTTGCTCGATCACGCGATGCTTCTTTATGGCGGCAATATGAGCAACAGCAACCTGCACGACCATGTGAACCTGCCGATTGCGCTGATCGGTGGCGGCAACGGCAAGCTGAAGGGCGGCCAGCATCTCCGCTATCCGGACGATACGCCGCTTGCCAATCTGATGGTGACCATACTGGATCGCGCCGGCGTGCCGACCGAAGGTGTCGGCAACAGCAACGGCATCCTGTCCGAGATCTAGGGGAGCATGATGAAGGCCTGGCTTGCCGCCGCTGTGTTGCTGTTCGTGGGAGCGAGCGCCGCCAACGCCGACTCGTCCGGCGTGGTCAGCGCGACAACGCCCGAGCCGGCCCTCGTCAAGGCGATCCGCACCAAGGATTTTGCACGGCGCCGAGCAACTTCTCGCGGGTCATGCGGATGTCAATCAGCCGTCCTCCGACGGAACGACGCCGCTGATCTGGGCGGTACACAACAATAACCTCGATCTGGTGAAGCGGCTCATCAAGGCCGGTGCGGCTGTGAAGGCGGCGAACGATTACGGCGCGACGGCGATGTCGGAAGCGGCGATCCTGGCCGATGTCGATATGGTCGACACGCTGCTGAAAGCCGGCGCGGATGTGGAGTCGCCGAACAAATACGGCCAGACCGCGCTCATGGTCGTCGCGCGCAGCAATCACGTCGATACCGCGAAGCTGCTGATCAAGCATGGCGCCAAGGTGGACACGCGGGAGACGTGGCGCGGGCAAAGCGCACTGATGTGGGCCTCGGCGCAATGCCAGCCCGAAATGGCGCGGTTGCTGATCAAGCATGGCGCCGATGTCAATGCGCAGGGTTATGTCAACAAGTGGGACCGTCAGGTCACGGCCGAGCGCCGCGCCCAATGGCGCGCGATCGGCGGAATGACGCCGATGCTGCTTGCCGCGCGGGTCGGCTGCGTCGATGTCGCCAAGGCTCTCGTCGATGGCGGCGCGGACGTAGACATGTCGGATCCGGAAAACATGACGCCGATGATCATGGCGGTCGACAATTTCCACTTCGATTTCGCCGCCTATCTCATGAGCGCCGGTGCGGATGTGAATCGCTGGGACTGGCGGGGCCGCACCCCGCTCTATCTCGCAGTCGATCTCCACACGGTGCCGCATGGCGGCCGGCCGGATCGTCCCTCCGAGGACAAGATCACCAGCTTCGAGATGATCAGGATGCTGCTGGATGCCGGGGCCAATCCGAACGCACAACTGAAGCTCTGGCCGACCTATCGCAATCTGAAGGACGACCGCGGCGCGGATCCGATGCTCACCATCGGTTCGACGCCGTTGCTGCGGGCGGCCAAGGCTTTCGACGTGCCGGTGATGAAACTGTTACTGGAGCATGGCGCTCTGGTGAACCTGCCGAATTCGCTCGGCGTGACGCCGACGATGGCGGCCGCCGGCCTTGGTTCGACCTCGATCGACACCCGCGGCTACTACACCACGGACGACGTGCAGCAGAATGCCATCGCGGCGGTCGATGTCATGCTGAAGGCGGGCGGCGAGGTGAACGCGACCGACGATTACGGCCAGTCGCCGATCTTCGGGGCGGCCATGTGGGGCTGGACGGATGTCGTCAAATATCTGGTCGCTCATGGCGCCGATATCGACGTGAAGGACAAGGCGGGCAGTGACCTGATTGCCGCAGCCGAGGGCAAGGCGAAACGCGGCCGCCGCCGTGGCGGAACCGGCGATGGCTATCCCGACACTATCAAGTTCATCAAATCCCTGATGCCCAAGACCGCGTCGAACAGCCCGCCCCAATAAACGGAAACGCCGTCTAGTCCTTCGGCCGGCGCCGGCGCTTATGAGCCATGATGTTGAGGGCTTCGACCGACAGCGAGAAGGCGATCGAGAAGTAGAGATATTCGCGCGGAATGTGGAAGTGCAGCCCGTCCGCGACGAGGGCGGCGCCGACCAGCAGGAGGAAGCTCAGCGCGAGCATCTTGGTTGTCGGATGCTCCTCGATGAACACCCCGATCGGACCGGACGAAAACAGCATCACGCCGATGGCGACCATGATCGCGGCGATCATGACCGGCAGGTTGTTGGTCATGCCCACGGCGGTGATGACCGAATCCAGCGAAAAGACGATGTCGAGCAGGCCGATCTGAATTGCCACCAGGGTGATGCTGGCGGCGCGGATCGTTGGACCCTGGCCCGCTTCCTTGCCTTCGACCTCGGCATGGATCTCCTGCGTTCCCTTGACCAGCAGGAACAGGCCGCCCGAGAAGAGGATGATGTCGCGCCAGGAAACGTCAAAGCCGTCGATCGAAATCAGCGGATAGGTGAGCTGAGTTATCCAGCTCACACCGGCGAGCAACGCGATTCGTGTGATGCAGGCGAACAAAAGTCCGACGCTTCGAGCGGCGGGACGTTTATCCGGCGGCAGCGTATTCGCGGCGAGCGTCAGGAAGACCAGATTGTCGATACCGAGGACGATCTCAAGGAAGGTGAGCGTAAGGAGGCTCGCCCAGATCTGCGGATCAAAAATCCAGTCCATTCAGAAATCTCGTGCTGCCGTCCGTGGAAGGTTGGTTGGCTCTCTGGGCGCGGCGAGGCGCGATCCTAAGGGCTCGTCTTGTTCTTTGCAATTCAACCGCTCGTGTTGTCATATAGGTACGGGGATGGCGCTTGCCGAGGGGGCGCCCGTCCATTTTTGGGCGTGGGGAAGGCATATTTGATGGAAACGTCGGTCGAAGAGGCGCGCAGCGGCGCGCGACGCGGGATGTTCTCCGGCGGCTACAGCTATTACGTGCTCGCGATTTTTCTTCTTGCCTCCATCGTCAGCGTGATCGACCGGTCGATCCTCAACGTCCTCCTTCAGCCGATCAAACAGGAGTTCGGGGTCAGCGATTCCGCGCTCGGGTTGCTGTCCGGTCTGGCTTTCGCGATGTTCTACGCGACGTTCGGCATTCCGATCGCGGCCTGGGCCGACCGTTCGAACCGGAAGAATATCCTGGCCTTCGCGATTGCGGCCTGGAGCATCATGACCGCGTTTTGCGGCCTTGCGGCGAGCTTCATGATTCTCGTCGTCGCCCGGATCGGCACAGCCATCGGCGAGGCGGGTGGCAATCCGCCGAGCCAATCCCTGATCTCGGACTATTTCGCGCCGGGTAAACGCGCGACCGCGCTGTCGATTTACGCCATGGGCGCGACGCTCGGCCAGATGATGGGAAATCTCATCGGCGGCTGGGGCAACGATCTGCTGGGCTGGCGCGAAACCTTCATTTTGGCCGGCGTGCCCGGCCTCGTCGTCGCGTTGCTCGTTTTCGCGACGGTGAAGGAGCCGCCGCGCGGCATTTCCGATCAGACCCCGCCAAAGCTCGGTTCGGCATCGGCGCCGTCCTTCTTCGCCGTCGTCGCCTATCTCTGGCAGCGCCGGTCGTTCCGCCATATGAGCGTCGGCGTCGCGCTGCAGTCCTTTGCGATCTTCGGCGGCGCCGGGTTTGGTCCCACCTATCTGAACCGCACCTTCGACATGCCGCTCAGCGAGGCCGGCAGCTGGCTCGCGGGTTTCACCATTTTCGCCGCTGCCGGCACGCTGTTCGGCGGTATCGCGGCGGATCGCCTCAGCACGATTTTCAAGGACCGGCGCTGGTATATGTGGTTGCCGGCCTGGGGCGCGCTGGTGATCGTGCCCGCGCAGCTGACGGTCTTCCTGGCGCCGAGCTTCGCCTATATCCCGCCGGCCTGGATTCTGATGGTGATCATGGGGTCGTCGTTCCTCGGGCCGTCCTACGCGATGACCCAGGCGCTCGTGACGCTCCGCATGCGCGCGATCGCAGCGGCGATCCTGATCTTTCTCACGACGGTGATCGGTCAGGGCTTCGGTCCGACGGCTGTCGGGTTCCTGAGCGATCTGCTTCACGCGTCGGCCGGTAAGTCATCGCTCCGCTATGCGATCGCGATCGTCAGCCTGTTCAATGTCTGGTCGGTGGTTCACTACTTCCTGGCCGCACGGACTCTGCGCGAGGATCTGGATGCGGCGGCGGAACTGAACCGTCAGGCGGCCTGAAGTCCTTCCCGTGCGCTAGAAGGACGATCCTTCCTGCTTGAGGAATTCCTCTTCCTCCAGCGTCGTCTTGCGGCCCAGCATTTCGTTGCGGTGAGGGAAGCGGCCGAAGCGTTCGATGATCGCCCGGTGCGCCTCCGCCCAGGTCGCGTAGTCGGGAGTGGAGGTCAGCGTCGCGATCAGCTTGCAGGCGCGCTTCTGGTCGTCGAGATTTTCGCTGTGCTCGAACGGCAAGTAAAAGAACAGCCGATGATTGTCGGTCATGCCGTCGGCCTTGTCGAATTCCAGGGAAATCGACCGCGCCGCGATCCTTCGGGCCTCGCCGTCGCTGGCGAAGGCGCGCGCCGTACCGCGGAACATGTTACGGGGGAACTGATCCAGCAGCAGGATAAGTGCCAGGGCTCCCTTGTCTTCCTTTTCCCAGTCCCGCAGACCGCCCGCCACCGCCTGTTCGTGAAGCCGGTAGAATCGGCGCAGGACGAGGTCATCGAACTCGACGGACGGTTTGAACCATCTGTCGGGCCCCGCTTCTTGAAACCAGAAATCTAGGACGATCGGAACGAGGGTCATTGGTCGGTCATTTTCCACGATCTTGCGCTGCACACAAGGAGTTCTTGCGCCGCCAAAGAGTGACAAGTAGATTGCGCCCGTTCTTCTCCCAGATTGCGAGGAAATTTCTATGGTTGCGTTCGCCGAATCCGCCGCGTTGAAGCGTATCAAGCCGTCGGCGACCCTGGCTCAGACGAACAAGGTCATGGAGCTGCGCGCCGCCGGAAAGCAGGTGATCGCGCTTCAGGCCGGCGAGCCGGACTTCCCGACGCCCGAGAATATCAAGGCGGCCGCCATCAAGGCGATTCAGGAGAATCAGACCAAATACACCACCGTCGACGGCACCTTGGCCCTGAAGCAGGCCATCGTCGCGAAGTTCAAGCGCGAGAACGGCCTCGATTACAAGACCAGTGAAGTCTCGGTCGGTACGGGCGGCAAGCAGGTGCTCTACAACGCCCTGATGGCGACGCTCAATCCGGGCGACGAGGTCGTTATGGCCGCGCCCTATTGGGTGTCTTATCCGGACATGGTGATGCTCGCGAGCGGCGTACCCGTCGTCGTCGAGACCTCGATCGACACCAAGTTCAAGATGCGGCCTGAGGACCTCGAGGCCGCGATCACGCCCAAGACCAAATGGGTGCTGCTGAACTCGCCCTCGAACCCGTCCGGCGCGGCCTATACGCATGACGAGCTGAAGGCGCTCACGGATGTTCTGATGCGCCACGAGCATGTCTGGGTCATGACCGACGACATGTATGAGCACATCGTCTACGAGGGCTTCAAATTCGCGACGCCGGCCGAGGTCGAGCCCGCGCTGTTCCCGCGCACGCTCACCGTCAACGGTGTGTCGAAGGCCTATTCCATGACCGGCTGGCGCATCGGCTATGCCGCCGGTCCGCAGCCGCTGATCAAGGCGATGTCGAAGATCCAGTCGCAGAGCACGTCCAACCCGTGCTCGATCTCGCAGGCCGCTGCGGTGGAGGCCCTGAATGGCCCGCAGAACCTTCATCGAGGAGCGCCAGGCCAACTTCCAGGAACGCCGCGATCTCGTCGTCAGCATGCTGAACCAGACCAACGGCATCACCTGCGCGACCCCGGAAGGCGCATTTTACGTCTATCCGAGCTGCGCCGGCCTGATCGGCAAGAAGACACCGGACGGCAAGGTGATCGAAACCGATCTGGATTTCGCGAATTACCTGCTCGAGGCGGAGAACGTCGCGGTGGTGCAGGGCGAAGCCTTCGGCCTGTCGCCCTATTTCCGCATCTCCTACGCCACATCCGTGCAGGAGCTTGAGGAAGCCTGCGGCCGCATCCAGCGCGCCGCCGCCGCGCTTCGCTAGTCCGGCGGCCGTCCCGCCTCCGGTGGGGCGGTATCAACTTTTCGCGACAAGATTCCCTCTTGCGTTCGGCCCGCGTGCTTGAAAACATGAGATTGTTAGAGTCTCGCACATGAGGCCGCCGTGCGGCGTGCCACATTCATCCGTGCGCACCATCCAGGCGGCCCGGCGCACGGGGAGAGGGGGCGGTCACCATGACCGGCAGAGCAGCCTCTGGTCCGCGCGCTGTTGCGCTCGTCGGGCCATATCTAAGCGGCAAGACCACACTTCTTGAGAGCATCCTGTCCGTCACCGGCGCCATCGGGCGCAAAGGGTCCACGACGGACGGCAATACGGTCGGCGATTCCTCGCCCGAGGCCCGATCCCGACAGATGGGCGTCGAGGTCAACGTCGCGACCACCAGCTATCTCGGCGAGAATTTCAGCTTTCTGGATTGCCCCGGCTCCATCGAATTCTCTCAGGACGCCCGCAACGCGTTGATCGGGGTGGATGCGGCGGTCGTCGTCATCGAGCCGGAAATCGGCAAGGTTCTGTCCCTGTCGCCGCTGATGAACTATCTCGAGGAAATCGAGCTTCCACATCTTCTGTTCGTGAACAAGCTCGATAAAGCCCAGGGCTCCGTCTCGGAGCTTCTGGCCGCGCTTCAGCAGATCTCGCACAAGCCGCTGGTGCTCCGGCAGCTTCCGATCCGGAACGGCGACGCGCTCACCGGCTATGTCGATCTCGCGAGCGAGCGGGCCTATGTCTACAAGAAGAACGCCCCCTCCGAGAAGGTCGACCTGCCGGAGGATATCGCGACGCTCGAACAGGAAGCCCGCTTCCACATGCTGGAGCAGCTGGCGGATTTCGACGACCACCTCATGGAAGAGCTTCTCGAAGACGTCGTCCCCCCGAAGGACGAGATCTTCAAGGACCTCTCGGAGGACCTGCAAGAGGGCCGCATCGTGCCGGTGCTGCTCGGCTGCGCGGAAACGGACAACGGCGTGCGGCGGCTCTTGAAAGCGCTGCGCCATGAGGTGCCGGGTTTCGAAAAGACCATCGCCCGGGTCGGTGTGGAGAAGATCTCCGGCGAGCCCGTGGCGCAGGTCCTGAAGACCTATCACACGGCCCATGGCGGCAAGCTATCGGTTGCGCGGGTTTATCGCGGCACGATCGAGGACGGCGCGATGCTGAACGAGGAACGCGTATCCGGCATCTACCATCTGAAGGGCATGCAGACGGAGAAGGTCGACAAGGCTGTCGCGGGCGATCTCGTGGCGCTAGGGCGCCTGGAAGGCGCCCGCACCGGGGACACGCTGATCGGCGGCAAGGGCGGCACCGGCAAGGCGCCCCGGGCCGGGGTAATGGCGCCGGTTTACGGTCAGGCGATCGATACGGCCAATCACGGCGACGAGGTCAAGCTGACCGCCGCTCTGGCGAAGGTCGCGGACGAAGACCCCTCGATCTCCTTCGAGCAGAACCCCGACACGCACCAGCTCATCCTGTGGGGCCAGGGAGAAATGCATCTCAAGGTCGCGGTCGACAAGCTTCAGCACAAATACGGCCTGAGCCTGACGATCGACCGGCCGAAGGTTCCCTATAAGGAGGCGATCCGGAAACCCGCCACCCAGCGCGGCCGGTTCAAGAGACAGTCCGGCGGGCACGGGCAATTCGGCGACGTGGTTCTCGATATCAAGCCCTTGCCGCGCGGTGGCGGCTTCTCCTTTACCGACACCATCACCGGCGGCGTGGTGCCGAAGCAATACATTCCGTCGGTCGAGACCGGGGTGAAGGAATATCTCGCCCGGGGGCCGCTCGGCTTTCAGGTGGTCGATGTCGCCGTGACGCTCACCGACGGGTCGTTTCATTCGGTCGACAGCTCCGACATGGCCTTCAAGCAGGCCGGACGGCTGGCGATGCAGGAAGCCCTGCCGAATTGCTCGCCCGTGCTGCTGGAGCCGATCATGAGCGTGCAGATCATGGTGCCGTCCGAGTTCACCTCGAAGGTGAACGGCCTCGTCAGCAGCCGCCGCGGGCAGCTTCTCGGCTTCGACGCCCGTCCCGGCTGGGAAGGCTGGGACGAGGTGCAGGCACTGATCCCGCAGGCGGAACTGCAGTCGATCATCATCGAGTTGCGCTCGCTCAGCCAGGGAAGCGGCACCTTTACTTTCAAGTTCGACCATCTCGCGGAGCTGACGGGACGGCTGGCCGACGAGGTGCTCACCGTGCGGCGGTCGGAAATCGGCGCCGGGTGACGGGGCCGGACGGCGCCTTTCGTTCGATTGAACGAACGACTGTAATTTTGAATTATTATAGAACATCCTTGAAGCGGCTGTTCCGGAAGATCATATAAAGCGCATTGAACGATGTTGGCTGGCGCTATCTGCCGCCTGAATTCCGTTCGGCAATAGCGCTACAGCGACTGAAATACCCAGGAGAGAAACAAGATGGCAAAGACCAAACCGGTTAAGAATGTCGCCGCTCCCCAGATCGATGTCGGCATTTCGGAATCCAAACGCAAGAAGATCGCGGACGGGCTGTCGAAGCTGCTCGCCGAGAATTACACGCTCTATCTCAAGACCCACAATTATCACTGGAACGTCACCGGTCCGATGTTCCAGACGCTGCACCTGATGTTCGAGCAGCAATATAACGAGCTGTGGATGGCGGGCGACCTGATCGCGGAGCGCATCCGCGCGCTCGATTTCTTCGCGCCGGGCTCCTATGCCGCCTATTCGAAGCTGTCGTCGATCAAGGATGACGACAGCGTGCCGGAAGCGACCGACATGATCCGCAACCTCGTGAAGGGCCACGAGACCCTCGTGAAGACGGCGCGGACGCTCTTCCCGGTCGCCAGCGATGCCGGCGACGAAGCCACCGCGGACCTGCTGACCCAGCGCATTCAGGTCGGCGAGAAAACCGGCTGGATGTTGCGCAGCCTGCTGAAATAGGCCTCGCTGCGACAAAGGGGACGGAAGTCCCCTTTGCGCCGAGGGACCGTTTCACCTAAAGTCGACTGGTCAGGGAGAAATTTCGGACCATGTCAATCGAGGGGAGGCACAACCCGAGCGACGACAGCAAAAGGGGGTACTATGCTTATCAAGATCAAGCGCGGTTGGGAGTTACCCGAATCCGCGGCGACGCCCGAAGATGTCTATCTCAACCGCCGTGCCCTGATGAAGGGTGTTGCGGCGGGCGGATTGGCATTGGCGGGGTCCGCGGCTTTGGCGGCTCCGGCCTTGGCCGCGGGATCGGATGACCCCTCGGCCGGGCTCTATCCGGTCAAGCGCAATCCCAAATACACCCTCGATCGCGACATCACCGAGGAAAAGTGGGCGACCAGCTACAATAATTTCTACGAATTCGGCACCGACAAATCGATTTCGCGCGAGGCGCAGGCGCTGCCCATCCGGCCCTGGACGGTCCAGATCGCCGGCATGGTCGCCAAGCCCATCACGATCGATATCGACGATCTGCTGAAGAAGATGCCCCTCGAGGAGCGTCTCTATCGTCACCGTTGCGTCGAGACATGGGCGATGGCGGTGCCTTGGAGCGGCTTCCCCTTGAAAGCGCTGGTCGATCTCGCTCAGCCGGCCTCGGGCGTCAAATTCGTCAAGATGACGACGTTCAAGAATCCGTCGATCGCGCCGGGCCAGCGTGGAATCGGTGCGCTTCAGTATCCCTGGCCCTATATCGAGGGCCTGACCATTCAGGAAGCGACCAACGATCTGGCGTTCATGGTGACCGGTATGTACGGACATCCGGTTCCGAAGCAGAACGGTGCGCCGTTGCGTCTCGCCGTGCCCTGGAAATACGGCTTCAAATCGGTCAAATCGATCGTCCGATTTGAGTTCACGGACAAGCAGCCCCTCGGCATGTGGCAGAATCTGCAGAGCAGCGAATACGGCTTCTGGGCCAATGTGAACCCGGACGTGCCGCATCCGCGCTGGAGCCAGGCGACCGAGGAACTGCTCGGCACGCGCGAGCGCCGCAAGACGCAGATCTACAACGGCTACGGCGAATATGTCGCCGATCTCTACAAGGATATGAAACAGGACCGCACGCTGTTCATGTAGCGCGACGGTTTCGAAGCATTCGTCGGCCCTTGCGGGACTGCCCGCAGGGGCCGATTTCGTTTGGGAACGGCGGGAAGGTTCGCAAGAACTCTTGCGGAAGAGCCATGCCCCAAAGAAAATGCCGGGCCCCGAAGGGCCCGGCAAGTACGATAGGGAGGCTTCATGTCTGAGAGAGACAATGAAGTGCGGCTTTCTCGTGTCTTGGGGGGGGGGGAGGCCACGAGAAGGCCGCTCACTCAAGAGGGACGCGCAGCACCGTTGATCCCTCTTAAGAGATGCTGCACCGCAACATCTTGATATCCAAGATAGCGATTATTCCGAGGGGGTCCAGCAAAAAATGGTGCATAACTGGCATGCGTGGCGCGCATGGCTCCTTCTAATGCCTTGATTTCGCCACGATTTGGGGCACATCGCTGAAAATACTCAATTTTTTGTGCGCTGCGAAGCGCCCGTCTTGCGTCCGCGAAAGAAATGTTAATCTCGGTTAACGGCCCAACAGGCGTGAATCGAGGGCTTCAGGGCCTTACCGGTGGGGTGCCGATTGATTCGGTTAAGCGCCCTGGCCGAATTTGCTTTCGGCAACCTTGGCCAGGAGGAAATCTCGAAACACGTTGATTCGTTTCGTGTCGCGCTGTTCCTCGAGATAGACGAAATGGGCGTCGATCGACGGACCTTCGAGATCGGTCAGGATGCGCACCAGATTTGCCGGCCATCGACCATGTAGTCGGGCAGGGCGGCGATCCCGGCGCCGGCTTCCACAGCCAGCAGAATGCCGTAGAGATTGTTCAGCTTGAGCGTCGGCCCGCTGCGCCGCGCCTTGATATGCATGTTTTCGAGCCAGTTGATGTGCTGGATCGGCGTCGGTGCCGTGACGCCGTAAGTGATCAACTCGTGATGGACGAGATCGTCAATCGACTTCGGCTCGCCATTGCGCGCGAGATAGTCCCGCGAGGCGTAGATATGGTTGCGAATCGTGAGGATCCGTCTGGCGATCAGATTAGGCTGCGTGAGGGGCCCGAGCCGGATCGCCACGTCCGCCGTCCGCTGGGAGAGATCGATTTCGAAATCGCTCACCAGCAGGGTCATGTTGATGTCCGGATACATCTCCAGGAACTCTGTGACCCGCGGCGTCAGCCAGGTCGAGCCGAAGGCCACGGACGCCGTGATGCGCAGCTCGCCGCTCGGCGAATCCTTGGTGTCGGTCAGCCGGGCGGTAACGAATTCGATCTTGCGGTTGATGTCCCGCGTTTCGTGAAACAGGATCTCGCCCTGCTCGGTAAGCTCCAGCCCGCGCGCATGGCGGTGGAACAACACGA
The DNA here is from genome assembly GCA_963822835.1 of uncultured Alphaproteobacteria bacterium. Taxonomy (GTDB): domain Bacteria; phylum Pseudomonadota; class Alphaproteobacteria; order CAVTAV01; family CAVTAV01; genus CAVTAV01. The sequence continues at coordinate 74,177 of CAWGIZ010000005.1, forward strand.
GGTTGAGATCCTTTTCCAGCATGCTGATCTGGCGGCTCACGGCCGACTGGCTGAGCCCCAGGCCCTGGCCGGCCTTGGTGAAGCTGCCCGCCTCGGCGACAGCATGAAACATACGGAGCTTGTCCCAGTCCATCATGCGTCCGTCGTTCTTTCCCCAGGATCTCCCCTGGACGTAATGGCCTAGTGGCTGGCGGCGATAAACCGCTCCGCCTCGAGCGCCGCCATGCAGCCCATGCCCGCTGCCGTCACCGCCTGCCGGAACACCTTGTCCTTCACGTCGCCGGCCGCGAAAACGCCCGGAACGTTCGTGGCCGTGCTGTCCGGCTTGGTGAGGATGTACTTACTTTCATCCATGTCAAGCTGGCCCTCGAAAAGGCTCGTGGCCGGCGCGTGGCCGATGGCGATGAAGACGCCGTCCACGGGGATCTCGGAGATTTCGCCCGACTTCACGTTCTTGATCCGCACGCCCGTCACGCCCGGCGGCGTGCCGGAACCGACGATTTCCTCAACCACGCTGTCCCAGACCACCTCGATCTTCGGATGGGCGAACAGCCGTTGCTGCATGATCTTCTCGGCGCGGAACTCGTCGCGCCGATGGATCACGGTCACCTTGGTCGCGAAATTTGTCAGGAACAGGGCCTCTTCGACGGCCGTGTTGCCGCCGCCTACGACCGCGACGGCCTTGTTGCGATAGAAGAATCCGTCGCAGGTGGCGCAGGCCGAAACGCCTAGCCCCTGAAAGGTTTGCTCGCTTTCAAGCCCGAGCCAGCGCGCCTGGGCGCCGGTGCAGATGACGACCGTGTCGCCGATATACTCGTCGCCCGAGTCGCCTTTGGCGACGAAGGGACGCTTGGAGAGGTCGATCGAGGTGATGAGGTCGCTCATGACGCGGGCGCCGACATGCGCCGCCTGAGCCTGCATCTGTTCCATGAGCCACGGGCCCTGAACGACATCCGCGAAGCCGGGGTAATTTTCCACGTCCGACGTGATGGTCAGCTGGCCGCCGGGCTGCATTCCCGCGACGATGATGGGTTCGAGCATGGCGCGCGCGGCATAGATCGCCGCCGTATAGCCCGCCGGGCCGGAACCGATAATCAACACCTTCGTGCGGTGACTCGTCGCCATCGCCACTCTCCTTACCTAATTCATGTTTGAGACAAGCCGGAGAGGCCGGAGGCCTCTGCGCGATACGCGCCTCTTTTTGAAAGCTACCGTTATTTAGATACCCGATCGGCCCGCCGCAAGCCGTTCGGGCTCATCGGCCGGGACCGGCACCGGATTAATCGTGGATCGGAAATTCGATGATGAAGCGGTTGCCGACGCCTTCCTTGCTTTGAAGCATTACGTCGCCCTTCATCAGCCGCGCAAAACCGCGCGCGACGGAGAGGGTCAGGCCGACGCCGACCTGAGGCTCCTGCTCCGGGAACCCAGGCTGCGGCGCGGGCGGCAGCATCGCCGCGATCGTTGCCGGCGCGAGCGCCGGACCGTCGTTCCAGATGTTGATCTGCGCGACCCCGGGCCGTTCGAGAAGCGACTCGATGCCGATTCGCCCGGATTTCTTGCCGAGCCGGATCGCGCTGCGGATCACGGTGGTCACGACACGCTGGGCGTAGTCCGCGTCGGCGTCGACGACGAGGTCGCTCTTGGTGATGGCATAGGAAAGATCCATCTCGCGGCTCTCGGCCTCGGGCCCGATCTCGGTCATGGCATGCTCGAGCAGCATCATCAGCGGCACCGGGCCGGACGAAACGGTCATCGCGCCCGCGTCCAGCTTCGATTTGTCGAGCACGTCGTTGATGATCTGGTTCACCTCGCTCGCGGAGGTGAGGATGTCCTTGGCGTATTCCCGGTATTTCGGGTCGAGCGGCCCGAAGGTTTCGCTCGCCATGGCGTCCGAGAAGCCCATGATCGCGTTCAGCGGCGTACGCAGTTCGTGGCTCACCGAGGCGATATTGTCGGACCGTGCCACGATTCCGGCCTGGGCGGTCTGAACCTCGTCGCTCAGCACCTGGTTTTCAGCGGCGGCGGTCTTGACCAATTCTTGCAGGGCCGCCTCTTCCGCTTCGGCCTTCGCGATATCGCCGGGCTGGCCGGCATGCGCCGCCGCGACGCCCCGGAAACCGCGGAATCGGCCGGAGCGCAATTCAAACACCGGCACGGCGCTCACCAGCCAGGACTTCCGGCCGCCCGCGTCCGTCACCGTCTCGAAGATCTGATCGCGATAGGGCACGCGCCGCGCGATGGCGTCTTCCGCCTTGCGGGCATCGAAGCCTTCGCCCGTGAACCAGCCAAGTTCCCGGAGCGGCTTGTTCAGAACCCGCGATTCGGAAACGCCGAGCGCCTGGCCCGCGCCCTCGGAAAGGAACGTAATCAGACTGTCGGGGCTCGTCTCCCAGGACCAGTCCGCCGCCGCACGGGCGTAATCGCCTTCCTTTTCGCCGCGCGCCGCGCGCCGCTGCGCAGGTTTTTCGTCCGGCTTGGCCTTCCGGAACAGATCGCCCGCGATCAGCAATTCGCCAACCGGACGCGGCGCTTCAGGAGCCGGGGTGGTGGTGGCGGCTGAGGCCGGTTCCGCCTCTGTCTCTTCCTCTTACCTCCTCGGCGACCGGTCCCTCCGGCGTTTCCAGGAGGGGCTCGCCGGCGGGCTCTTCTGCGGGCGCTTCCGGCTGCGGTTCGGCCACCATCTCGGCTTCGGCCACCGTATCGGCTTCGGTCATCGTCTCCGCTTCGGGTGTGCGGGCTGCCGCAACAGGCTCGGCGATTTCCGCCTCGATGACTTCATGGGTCTCCGGCTGAACCGGCGCGTCGCTTTCCACAGCGACGCTTTCCGGGTCTTCCGCCGCCGCCAGCGTTACGGCGGCAGCGATGGTCTTCAGCGTTGCCTCGTCGCTCTCCGGCGCGGCCTCGGGAACCTCTTCTGCGGGCGCCAGTTCGGTGAGTTCGAGGACGTCCTCTTCCTCGGGCGCTTGTTCTTCCGCGGTTTCTTCGGTGGCCTCGGCGGTGATTTCCGGGGCGGTGATCTCAGGGGCGGCGATCTCAGCGGCGGTTTCGGGCTCAGAGGCAGGCTCTGCCTGCGAGACCGGCTCCGATGCGGGCTCCACTATTTCAGGTGCGGCATCTTCTGCGGCGGCAGTTGCGATCTCGGGCTCCGCGACAGCTTCCACCGACGGTTCCACGCTCTCTGCCGGAGCCGCTTGCGGGTGTTCGTGATCGATCTCCGCGAGGAAGGCCTCGGCGCGCGCGACGTCTTCGCTCTTGGGCTCGTCGTCGATATCCTTGATGTCTTCGAAGACGCGGTGGCCGCCCGCCCGTTCGATCAGCGAGGACTTCTGGGCCGGCGGCCGCAGCGTCTGGATCTTGCTCAGGAATTCCTTGGCGCGCTCTACGTCGCGCTTGATCGGCCGGTTGCCGTGGCGATCGAGCGCCATCTCGAGCCGGTCCAGCGCGCTGGCGGCGGGGCTCGCCGGCCCGGCGGTCGAAGTCTCCGTCGACGCAGTCTCATCGACGCAGTCTCCGCCACCGGCGCGGTTTCTTCCGCCGGCTTCTCGGGTTGCTTGTCCGGTTCGATTCCCGCGCCGAATACGGCCATGCGAACCGTTGGGCTCAGGCCGCGGCGCATCACGATCGCCTGGCGGTGCGCCACCGTGCCCTTGCGGGCGATATCGATCAGGTCCTGATCGCTCAGGCCGCCGCTGGTTTCGAGCACGATGCGGGAAACGGCCAGATCGTCGCTCGCGAATGTTCGCACGAGATCGGCCGGCGGCTTGGCGTATTTGGAGAGCTGACGGGCGAGGTCCTGACGCAGCGTCACATCGACGTTCGGCCGGATTTCCTTGAGGATATTCAGGAGGTTGGGGCGGTCTTCCTCGGCCGGCGGATGGTCCTCGCTCAAAAACTGCATCACGATCGCCCGGAACAGGCGATTCGGGTCGTGGGTCACGCCATCGCGCGCCCAGGCGACCAGATTTTGCAAATTTTCGTCAAACCCCGGCATTCTCGTCCGAGCGGCCCCTGCCTGTGTTGTCCCGTTTTGGCACGGCGCGTCCCTCTATTTGGGGGATCTGCGCCAGCGGAGGTCCATATCTTGTCCCTCGCGCGGAATCACTATAGCAACATTCGGGGCCGCTGTCAGATCGGTCTCGTCAGGCCCTTGTGCTGTGAATAACCGGCAAGGGCTTTTCAGATATTACCCGATGGCGTAATAATGTTGCGCAAATCACCCGTAATCGGGGAAGCGAATGGCACACACCAAGCTCGACGCGACGGACCTGCGCATCCTGAACGCCCTTCAGGAGGATGGCCGAATCACGAATGTGGATCTGGCCGAGAGGGCGGGTATCTCGCCGCCGCCCTGTCTGCGCCGCGTCCGCGCCCTCGAGGAAGGCGGATTCATCGAAGGCTATCACGCCGCGCTGAACGCGGAATCGCTCGGCTATGGCATCACAGTCTTCGCGATGGTCGGGCTCAACAGCCAGGCCGAGTCCGATCTCAAGGCCTTCGAGGAGCGCATGAAGACGCTCCCCATGGTGCGCGAGTGCTACATGCTGAACGGCGAGATCGATTTCATCCTGAAAATCGTCGCGCCCGATCTCGGCACGTTCCAGAAGTTCCTGACCTCGGAACTCACACCCGCGCCGAACGTTGCCAGCGTCAAGACGGCGCTGACGATCAGGAATTCGAAGAACGCGCCGGGCGTGCCGTTCGATCTGTGATCGAAGGCGTTACCGACTACTTATATTTGACCTTCGTGACCTCGTAGGCCTTCTGGCCGCCGGGGGTGATGACCTCGACTTCGTCGCCGACGCTCTTGCCGATCAGGGCGCGGGCGAGGGGGGAGGTGATCGAGATGCGGCCGGATTTCACATCGGCCTCGTCGACGCCCACGAGCTGGTAATGGGTCTCGGCGTCGTCGTCGCAATCGATCAGGGTCACGGTCGCGCCGAATTTGATGGTCTTGCCCGAGAGCTTGGACACATCGATGACCTCGGCGCGGCTGATCTTGTCCTCGAGTTCCATGACACGAGCCTCGATGAAGCCCTGACGCTCCTTGGCCGCATGATATTCGGCATTTTCGGAGAGATCGCCATGCTCGCGCGCTTCCGAAATCGCCCGGATCACGTCGCGGCGGTCCACGTTTTTCAGCTTTTTGAGTTCCGCCTCAAGACTGTTAAAGCCGTCAACGGTCATCGGCAGGCGTTCTTTGTTCATGCGCGTCTCAGTGACTCGAAATTTCCGATTGCCAAATACAAGTTGGCCGCCCGATAGCACGGACGGTCGCTACGGGTTCCAAATTGTCACGATGTCATAGAATAGGATTGGAGCGTGGCGACATCAAGACTATCCGTCTTCAGGGACGCAATCGCCTGGGAGGCCGCTCGGGCGCCTGAAATAGTTGTATAGTAAGGTATCTTGTTCAGGAGCGCGGTGCGCCGCAATTCGGCGCTGTCCAGGATCGCCTGGGCGCCTTCGGTGGTGTTGAACAGCAGGTCCACCTCGCCGTTCTTCATGATGTCGACGATATTCGGCCGGCCTTCGAGCACCTTGTTCACATGGGTGATCTCGAGGCCCTTTTCCTTCAGGAACCGCTCCGTTCCGCGGGTCGCGAGGACCTCGAAGCCGAGCTCGATCATCTGGCGGGCGAGATCCACGATCAGCGGCTTGTCCTGATCCTTGACCGAAATGAATACCCGTCCCTTCAACGGCAGCATCACGCCGCCCGCGATCTGCGATTTCGCGAAGGCCCGTCCGAAGGAGGTGTCGATACCCATCACCTCGCCGGTCGAGCGCATCTCGGGGCCGAGGAGAATGTCGACGCCGGGGAAGCGGGCGAAGGGGAACACGGCTTCCTTGACCGCGATGTGATCGACGGTGCGGAGCGAGAGCTTGAAATCCGCCAGCGGCTCGCCGGCCATCACGCGCGAGGCGATCTTGGCGAGCGGCAGGCCGACGGCCTTGGAGACGAAGGGCACCGTGCGGCTGGCGCGCGGATTGACCTCGAGCACGTAGATGTCCTCGCCCTGAATGGCGAACTGGACATTCATCAGGCCGACCACGCCGAGCCCCTTGGCCAGCTGGATGGTCTGACGCTCGATCTCCGCGATCACGTCCTTCTTCAGCGAATAGGGCGGCAGCGAGCAGGCGGAGTCGCCGGAGTGAATGCCGGCTTCCTCGATATGCTCCATGATGCCGGCGACGAAGGCGGTCTTCGGATCGGCCAGCGCGTCGACATCGACCTCGATGGCGTTCTTAAGATAGCTGTCGATCAGCACCGGGCTGTCGCCGGACACGACGACGGCTTCGCGCATATAGCGCTCCAGCCCCGCCATGTCCTGGACGATTTCCATCGCGCGGCCGCCGAGCACATAGGACGGCCGGATGACGACCGGGAAGCCGATCTCCTCGGCGACGCGCTTCGCCTTCTCGAAGGACGTCGCGAGGCCGTTCCGCGGCTGCTTCAGATCGAGCTTGCCGAGAAGGGCCTGGAAACGTTCGCGGTCCTCGGCGAGATCGATCGCGTCCGGCGTCGTGCCGAGGATCGGGATCCCCGCCGCTTCAAGCGCCTTGGCGAGCTTCAAGGGCGTCTGGCCGCCGAACTGCACGATCACGCCTTTGACCGTGCCATTGCGCTGCTCGACCCGGACGAGCTCGATCACGTCCTCTTCCGTCAGCGGCTCGAAATAGAGCCGGTCGGAGGTGTCGTAATCGGTCGAGACCGTTTCGGGATTGCAGTTGACCATGATGGTCTCGAACCCGGCTTCGCTGAGCGCGAAGGCCGCGTGGACGCAGCAATAGTCGAACTCGATGCCCTGGCCGATCCGGTTCGGCCCGCCGCCGAGGATGATGATCTTTTCCTTGTCGGTCGGGTTGGATTCGCATTCCACGACCCCGCCGAGCGGCGTCTCGTAGGTCGAATACATATAGGGCGTCAGCGCCTCGAATTCGGCGGCGCAGGTGTCGATCCGCTTGTAGACCGGCGTAACGCCGACCGACCGGCGCAGATTTGCGATCTCGGCCGGCTTCCGGCCCGTCAGCTTCGCGAGCCGCGCGTCGGAGAAGCCCATGGATTTCAGATGAGACAGCTCTTCGACCGATGTCGGCAGGCCGTTCGCCTTCACGCCCGCTTCGGCGTCGACGATCGACTTGATCTGGCGCAGGAACCACGGCTCGTATTTCGTGATCGAATGCACGTCCTCGATCGAGAAGCCCGACCGCAGCGCCTGGGCGATGACCAGCAGCCGGTCCGGCGTCGGGGAGGCGAGCGCCGCGAGCACCTTGTCGCGATCCGGTGCGTTCCAGTCGAGGCCGGGGATCTCGACCTCGTCGAGGCCGGTGAGCCCGGTTTCCATCGACCGCAAAGCCTTCTGCAGCGATTCGGGGAAAGACCGGCCGATCGCCATCGCCTCGCCGACCGATTTCATGGCCGTCGTCAGCAGCGGCTGGGCGCCGGGGAACTTCTCGAAGGTGAAGCGCGGAATTTTGGTGACCACATAGTCGATCGTCGGCTCGAAGGAGGCGGGCGTGACTTCGGTGATGTCGTTCCGCAGTTCGTCGAGCGTGTAGCCGACCGCGAGCTTGGCCGCGATCTTGGCGATCGGGAAACCGGTCGCCTTGGAGGCCAGCGCCGAGGAGCGCGACACGCGCGGGTTCATCTCGATGATGACCAGCCGGCCGTTCTCGGGGTTGACGGCGAATTGCACGTTCGAGCCGCCGGTCTCGACGCCGATCTCGCGCAGCACCGCGATCGAGGCGTTGCGCATGATCTGATATTCTTTGTCCGTCAGGGTCAGCGCCGGCGCGACCGTGATGCTGTCGCCGGTGTGAATGCCCATCGGATCGACGTTCTCGATGGAGCAGATGATGATGCAGTTGTCCGCCTTGTCGCGGACGACCTCCATCTCATATTCCTTCCAGCCGACGAGACTTTCGTCGATCAGGATCTGCGCCGTCGGCGAGGCTTCGAGGCCGGACCGGGCGATAATCTTCGAATTCCTCGCGGTTATAGGCGGCGCCGCCGCCCGTGCCGCCGAGCGTGAAGGCCGGGCGGATGATCACGGGCAGGCCGATCTCGTCCAGCGCTTCCAGCGCCTTGGCGAGACCCTGCATGCGGTCGTAACCGGTGATCTTCTTGGGATCGTTCTTGTCCCGGATCGCGGCGAGGAATGATCTTCGCCCGCGGGCTTTCGAGACCGATCTTCGTCATGGCGTCGCGGAACAGCTCGCGGTCCTCGGCCTTGCGGATCGCATCGGCATTCGCGCCGATCATCTGACGCCGTACTTCTCCAGCGTGCCGTCGTCGTAGAGCGCGAGCGCGCGTGTTGAGCGCGGTCTGGCCGCCCATGGTCGGCAGCAGCGCGTCCGGGCGTTCCTTCTCGATGATCTTGGCGACCATCTCCGGCGTGATCGGCTCGACATAGGTCGCGTCGGCGAATTCCGGGTCGGTCATGATCGTCGCCGGGTTCGAATTCACCAGGTGATCCGGTAGCCCTCCTCGCGCAGCGCCTTGCAGGCCTGGGTGCCGGAATAATCGAATTCGCAAGCCTGACCGATGATGATCGGCCCGGCCCCGATGACCAGGATGGATTTGATGTCTGTGCGCTTAGGCATGGTTCCGGATCATCGCCATAAAGCGATCAAAGAGGTAATGACTGTCCTGCGGGCCGGGCGAGGCTTCGGGGTGATACTGGACGGAAAATACCGGCCGGTCCTTCACGCGGAGGCCGCAGATCGTATTGTCGAAAAGCGAGCGGTGGGTGACTTCAAGCGTGTCGGGCAGGTTCTCGTCCGTCACGGTGAAGCCGTGGTTCATCGAGGTGATTTCGACCTTGCTTGTCGTGTAGTCCATCACCGGATGGTTCGCGCCGCGATGGCCCTGATGCATCTTGATCGTCTTGGCGCCCATGGCGAGCGCAAGCATCTGATGGCCGAGGCAGATGCCGAACAGCGGCAGGCCGGAGTCGAGCACGCCCTTGATCGCGGGCACCGCATATTCGCCGGTGGCCGCCGGATCGCCGGGGCCGTTCGAGAGGAACACGCCGTCGGGCTTGTGCTTGAGAATATCCTCGGCGGTCGAATTGCCCGGCACCACCGTGACCCGTGCCGCGTTCGAGGCGAGGCAGCGCAGGATGTTGCGCTTGATGCCGTAATCGACCGCGACGATGTGATGTTTCGGCGCGTCCTGCTTGCCGTAGCCGCCGTTCAGCGTCCAGGTCGTCTGATCCCAGCTATAGGTCTGGGTGCAGGAGACGTCCTTGGCGAGATCCATGCCGAGAAGTCCCGGCCAGCCTTGCGCCTTGGCGAGCAGCGCATCGATGTCGAACTTGCCGTCCGGCGCGTGGCAGACCACGCCCTTCGGCGCGCCGCCGAGGCGGATCCGCCGGGTCAGCCGGCGCGTGTCGACGCCGGTGATGCCGATCAGGTTGCGGGTCTTGAGCCAGTCGTTGAGCGGCTGGGTCGAGCGGAAATTCGCCGGCGCGCGTGATCGCCTCGCGCAGCACCAATCCGCGCGCGGCGGCCGTCGTGGTCTCGATATCTTCCGGGTTCGTCGCCCACATTGCCGATATGCGGGAAGGTGAAGGTGATGATCTGGCCCGCATAGGAGGGATCCGTGAGGATCTCCTGATAGCCGGTCATCGATGTATTGAAGCAGACTTCTCCGACCGCGGATCCTTCGGCGCCGATGCCGTGACCGTAATAGACGGCGCCATCTTCCAGAACCAATACCGCCGTCGGCGCCCTTTGAGGCTTCGTGACGGCAGGCTTGGTCAGGTCGGGCATATCGTCCCCGGATCTCGTCTATAAGGTTATGTCGTGCAAAAGTTCCGGTCTGCTTTCAGCCGCTCTCATCCGATCCGCCCACTCTCGGTGACGAGGGCAAGCGGCCAACTGAGTTCGATCCATGTACTTTCGGTTTCGAGCCGAGCGGAGCAGTCGCCGGAACACCATCGCGCAACGCCGGCGGGACCATAAGCAAAAGGGTTACCCCCGTCAAGCGCGATCGTTGTGAAATTAATCATGTTGGATCAAGGGGTTAACGCATGAGTATCGGTTTGCCAACCGGTTGAGATTGCAGTAGAGTCGGCGTTTCCTCGACACATCAATGGAGCCAATGATGCTGCGTGACCGTCTGAACGCCGCGCTTAAGGACGCGATGAGGGCGAAAGAGCAGCGGAGTGTCTCGACCATCCGGCTGATCCTCGCCGCCGTGAAGGATCGCGATATCGCCGGCCGCACGGCCGAATCCCGCGAGGGCGTCTCCGATGAGGAAATTCTCCAGATTCTCTCGAAAATGATCCGCCAGCGCCAGGACAGCATCGAAGCCTACGAGAAGGGCGGAACGCGCGGATCTCGCCGAGCAGGAGCGCGAGGAGATCGCGATCATTGAGGGCTTCCAGCCGCCGCAACTGAGCGAGCAGGACATCCAGACCGCCTGCGCCGAGGCGGTGAACAAGGTCGATGCCAAGGGGCTCAAGGATATGGGCCGCACGATGGCGTGAGCTGAAGGAGCAATATGCCGGCCTGATGGACTTCTCCAAGGCGAGCGCCATCGTGAAGGATATACTGTCGGGGCAGGGCTGATTCCCGACAGGCGCGACTTCCTCGTTTGGGAAGCAGGCGATATGATCTGAGTCATCGAGGGCCGATGAGTATCACGCCGGACTTTCTGGACGAGCTGCGCATGAGGCTGCCGGTCTCGCGACGTCGTCGGCAAGCGGGTCAGCCTGACGCGTCATGGCCGCGAATATACCGGCCTGTGCCCGTTCCATAAGGAAAAGTCGCCGTCCTTCACGGTCAGCGACGAGAAGGGGTTCTATCACTGCTTCGGCTGCGGCGCCCATGGCGACGTGGTCAAGTTTCGTGATGGAGATCGAGGCGATGGCGTTTCCCGGACGCCGTCGAGAAGCTGGCGGCGCTGGCCGGCATGCAGCCGCCGCCGCGCGGCCGTCGGATCCCGAAAAGGAAAGGAACGCGCGACCCTCCATGATGTGCTGGAGGCGGCCGCCGGCTGGTTCGAATCGCAGCTCGCGGCGTCGGTCGGCACGGCGGCGCGGGATTATCTCCTCGGCCGCGGCCTGTCGCAGCAGACGATCGGCGAATTCCGGCTCGGCTTCGCGCCGGACCGCAGCTCCGGCCTCAAGGACGCGCTGCTCGCCCGGCAGGTCACCGAGGCGCAGATGCTCGAAGCGGGGCTTCTGGTCGAGCCCGAAGGCGGCGGCGAGACGCGGGACAAGTTTCGCGGCCGGGTGATGTTCCCGATCGCCGACCCGCGCGGCCGGGTCATCGCGTTCGGCGGCCGGGCGCATGGGCGACGGCAAGCCGAAATATCTGAACTCGCCCGAGACGCCGCTCTTCCGCAAAGGGCACCTGCTGTACAATCTCGCCCGCGCCCGGACGAAGGCGCGCGACGCCGGGCACGATCCTCGTGGTCGAAGGCTATATGGACGTCATCGCTCTCGATCAGGCCGGGATTCGGCTACGCCGTCGCGCCGCTGGGCACGGCGCTTACCGAAGACCAGTTGAAGCTTCTGTGGCGGCTCGCGCCCGAGCCCGTGCTTTGTTTTGACGGCGACGAGGCCGGAACGCGCGCCGCCCACCGCGCGATGGAGCGCGCGATGCCGATGCTGGCGCCCGGGACTGTCGCTGCGCTTCGCCTTCCTGCCCAAGGGCGAGGATCCGGATACGCTGGTGCGCCGCGTACGGGCGCCGACGCGATGGTCAATCTGTTCATGGCCCGGCCGCTGACCGACGTGCTGTGGGATGCGCGCTTCAAGGACGCGCCGGTCGATACGCCCGAACGGCGGGCGGGCCTCGAGCGGGAGATCGACAAGGTAATCCGGCGAAATCCGCGATCCCAAGATCCGCGACTACTACCGGGCCGACCTCTCGGCGCGGCTGTCGGAACGGCTGTGCGGGCCGCGCCGTCCGGCGCAACGGCGGAGCGCGGGGTACGCGGCGGCGAGCGGCCCGGCGCCTTGCGGCGGCCGGGAAAGTTCCCGGATTTCCGCCAATACGGCGCTCAGCCGGGAAATGACGCCAACAATTCGCCGGGCAAGGGGCCTGGAGCCGAGTTTGGTGCGCTATGAGAAGCTTCTGGTCCTCACGGTCGTAAATCATCCGGAAATTCTTGGGCGTTATTCAGAGGACTTCTCGACGGTCGACTTTACGACACCCGACCTTGACAAGTTACGCGCGGAAATCCTAGGAATTGCGGCGCATTCTTCGGCACTTGACACTGGAGCGATTCGACGCCACTTCCAACAACAAGGACTTGGCGGGCTGATGGGTTGGCTTGAGAGCCAAGAATCCCTGAAAAATGAATGGTTTGCTTGGCCTGAGGCCGCCATCGAGGATGTTGAAAGAGGCTGGCTTCATGTTTTGAACCGGCATCGAAGGGTCAAGCGCTTAAATCCGAGCTAGACAGCGTGACGAAAGCCTGGCGAGCGACATGACGGAAGAGACCTATGAGAGGTTCTTGGCGGTTAAGGCGGAGATGGATGCAATCGAGGGGGAAGAAGCGAATTTGGAGGGTTATGGCGTTCCATCGGGCCGTGAAGCCTCGGTATAGCCCCGCTTTCAAAGACTGGCATGATGGCCGCTAGCGGCGGCGCATGGTCGCGCCTGCGCGCCGCGGTGGAGAATTTGACGTATGGCGACAAAAGCAGCTGAACCGGCGGAAGCTCAGGACGCGGGCGAGGAAATCGACCGACAGCCCGCTTCTGGATTCCGCGGATGCGTCGGTCAAGAAGATGATCGCCCGCGCCAAGGAGCGCGGCATCATCACCTATGACGAGCTGAACAAGGTCCTGCCCTCCGAGCAGATGTCCTCCGAGCAGATCGAGGACGTCATGACCATGCTGTCGGAGATGGGCATCAGCGTCGTCGAGAACGACGAGGGCGAGGAAACCGCCGACGCCCGCAGACGATTCCGAGCGACAGGAAGAGGCCGAGGAAGCCGAATTCCAGCCGTCCGAGCAAATCCGAGGAAAGCGACCGTACCGACGATCCGGTGCGCATGTATCTGCGCGAGATGGGCAGCGTGGAGCTGCTGTCCCGCGAGGGCGAAATCGCCATCGCCAAGCGCATCGAGGCCGGCCGGAACACCATGATCGCCGGGCTCTGCGAGAGCCCGATGACCTTCGGCGCCGATCACCATGTGGCGCGACGAGCTGAACGAAGGCAAGATCCTGCTGCGCGACGTGATCGATCTCGACGCCACCTATGGCGCGGGTCCGGGCGGCGAAGGCCAGAACGGCGGACTGGACCCGTCGCTGTCGGGTGGGGAGCAGGTGCCGCCTCCGCCGCCGGCCCAGCCCGCGAAGGGGAACGGCGCCGCCGCGAAAGGACAAGGCCGAGGAGAAGCGCAAGGCCCGTACCCGCCGCGACGAGGACGAGGAAGAGGAGACCGAAGGCGAGCGAGGGCGCCGAGGGCGAAAGCGAGGACGAAGAGGAAGAGCCGGACGAGGCGAATGTCTCGCTCGCCATGATGGAAGCGGTGCTGAAGCCGCAGGTTCTCGAAACCTTCGACAAGATCGCCGCGACCTACAAGAAGGCCGCCAAGCTGCAGTCCGCGCGCCTCGAATCCTCGCTCGGCAACGAGGAGATCTCCGCTTCCCAGGAAAAGCGCTACAAGAAGCTGATGGACGAGCTGATCGGCTATGTCGAAAGCGTCCAGCTCAACAATCTCCGCATCGAGGAGCTGGTCGATCAGCTCTACGGCATCAACAAGCGGCTGATGAGCCTCGAAGGCCGGCTGCTGCGTCTTGCCGAGAGCCACCGGATCAACCGTGCGAAATTCCTCGAGAGCTATTTCGGCCATGAGCTCGATCCCGATTGGCTCGACAATATCAAGGCGTTGCCCGGCAAGGGCTGGTCGGACTTCGCCAACAAGGAGCGCGACGCGGTCGAGAACATCCGCGAGCAGGTCGCCGGCATCAGCCAGCAGGTCGGCCTGCATATCCCCGAATTCCGCCGCATCGTTCACACGGTGCAGAAGGGCGAGCGTGAGGCCCGCCGCGCGAAGAAGGAAATGGTGGAGGCCAATCTCCGCCTCGTGATCTCGATCGCGAAGAAATACACCAACCGCGGCCTTCAGTTCCTGGATCTCATCCAGGAAGGCAATATCGGCCTCATGAAGGCGGTCGATAAGTTCGAATACCGCCGCGGCTACAAGTTCTCGACCTACGCCACCTGGTGGATCCGGCAGGCGATCACCCGTTCGATCGCGGATCAGGCGCGCACCATCCGTATTCCGGTGCATATGATCGAGACGATCAACAAGCTGGTGCGCACCTCGCGCCAGATGCTGCACGAGATCGGCCGCGAGCCGACGCCGGAAGAACTGGCGATCAAGCTCGGCATGCCGCTCGAAAAGGTCCGCAAGGTCCTGAAGATCGCCAAGGAGCCGATCAGCCTCGAGACGCCGATCGGCGACGAGGAAGACAGCCATCTCGGCGATTTCATCAAGGACGAGAACGCGATCCTGCCGATCGATTCCGCGATCCACGGCAATCTGCGCGAGACCACGACCCGCGTGCTGGCGTCCCTGACGCCGCGCGAGGAACGCGTGCTCCGCATGCGCTTCGGCATCGGCATGAACACGGACCATACCCTGGAAGAGGTCGGCCAGCAGTTCTCGGTCACCCGCGAACGTATCCGCCAGATCGAAGCCAAGGCACTCCGCAAGCTCAAGCACCCGAGCCGCTCACGCAAGCTCAGAAGTTTCCTCGATAATTGATTTCTGTTATCTCAAGGCGTCCCGCAGGCGCCCTCGCGGCGTCTGCGCCGTGATGTCGTGGGCCCGTAGTTCAGTTGGTTAGAACGCACCGCTCATAACGGTGTTGTCGCAGGTTCGAGTCCTGCCGGGCCTACCATCACCGGGCAGGAAGGGGGGCGGCGCATGAAAAGTCTCGCACGAGCGATTGTCTCGGTGCTGGCTTTCGCGGGCGTCTACCTCATTTCCTATTGGCTCTTCTTCGTTCAGGTCCTGCCCGACAGCATCGCGTGGGCGCAGACGGGCGGAGCTCTGCTGCTGGCGATGACTGTCGGCTGGCTCATCTGGTTCCAGATGGGAAAGTCGAGCCGGGGCGTCATGGGGACAGCGCTGGTCTGGGCCGCGGTCGCGGGCGCGATCGGTTTTGCGGGTCGGCTTCTTCGGCCCGATGATCTTCGCGCAAGACGCCAATCAGGGGCCGATGCTCGGTCTTTTCATCACCGGCCCTCTCGGTTTCATCGGCGGCGGGATTTGCGGCGCGATCTATGCGTGGTGGCGTAAGTCCGCGGGCAACGAATAGTCTGCGTTGCCGTTAGCGCGGATTCGCGTGGAAGCTCCCATCGACGATCTGGTCGGTATCCTGGTCGCGGCAGGGCGGTGACTCGACGATTTCGAGGTCGGTCAGCTGGGCCGTACGGGTGCGGAGGTGCCAGGGCTCGGCAAGGACTGACGGGTCATAGACCGTGGCGTCCCATTCCAGCTTGTCGCCATTGCGCCGGATCTTTTCCACGACCTTGAGATCGCCCGTGTGGAAAGCACCATTGTCGGTAAGCCAGGTGTCGTCGGTGAAATTCACCGTCTCGACGACCAGCGTATCGCCGTCCCATGTCCCGACCGCGTCGCCGAGATAGGTCGGCTCGACGTCGTCGCGATGAGCGCGGCCATCTGTCGGCACGATGCGGAAGAAGCTGCCCGAAACATCCTCATACAGGAAGATCGCCTCGTTCTTGGTCTGGACGATCTTGTCCGGCGGGCCGATGCGCGGCACGCCGGGCGGCAGGCAGCGGAGCGCGGGGTCCTCCTGCACCTGACGGGTGGCGAGATCCTTCACCTTCGTGGCGGCCTCGGGCTTGTAGTTCGGGAAGTCGGGCTTCATCCGGACCCGTGGGGCAGGCTTCGCCGCGCCGTCCTTTGCCGCCCCGTCCTTGGTCGCATCGGGCGGCGGGGTGCATCCCATCAGGCAGACAGAGCCATCCTTGAGGTCCTGCGGTCGAACGAAGCTGATTCCGCCGCCATTGTCCCAGATGCCGTTTAGATCGGGCTGGCCGTTCGCCAACCGCGGTAAGGCTGGTTTGGCCGCCGTGTCCGTTGCCGCGTGCGGCGCCGCACCGATGCCGGTGCCGAGCATGACCACCCCGGCCAGCGCGAAAAGCACGACCGTATTCGCCCACCGGAATTTTGTATGTCCGCGATACTTCATCGGGGCCTCCTAATTTCGGTCCGGGGAAAGTTCGTAAAAGTGCCCGTCGGCATAGGTGATCTTCAAAATCCAGCCGAGCTGCTTGCTGGTATCCCGCGCGGGATAGCCCACGATGGTGACAGGCTGGCCATCGCCGATCAGCTTCTTGCTGGTCAGCCCCGCCTTGCGCATGAAGGCCGGCGGTGCCGTCTCGAACTGCCAGGGCACGACATTGCCCTTTTCGTCCGTCGCATCGAGAAGCACGTAGATGTGAGGATTAACCCAGTTGACCTTGGTGATTACGCCCTTGACCGTGATCTTCATCGACGGATCGAACTGGCCGGATACTGAATGATGGCCGAACGTGGCCGGCGCGGTCGCCAGATAGCCCGCTAACGCAAGGCATGCAGTTACGCACGCCGCAATAATGTGTCGCTTCATCGTCTCCCCACCCTTCAGGACCAGCCCGGCAACTATCCGCGAATCCCGGCGGTGCCGCAAGAGAATCACGTCCCGCGCAGCGGTCCTGCCGGTCCGGCTTCGTTAACGCGGACTTCACGAAATTAGACCACTACAAAAGAGTTAGGTGTTATTGATGGGCCTTGGAAATGCTTGAAACCAAATGGCGCGGCGGTTCGCTGCAGGCACGGATCAGCCTTGTGATGGCTCTTGTCCTGCTCCCGCTCGCGACCTCGGCGGTCGCCGGCTATTTCCTCATTCATCACGGCGTCATCGGCGCCTATCGGGACGTCGCCCAGACGCAGCACGCGAAGATCGATCCGGTTCAGCGACTGCAAATAGCCTTGTTCGAAGCGGATGATCAACTGAGCGAGTATCTCGCGACGGAAGCGCAGATCTTCCGCGACACCTATCGCAAGGACCGCGAGCAGATCGAGGCCGAGTTCGCTCAGCTGCGCCATGTTCTATCGGCCGACAGCGAGGAACGGACGGTGCTGGAAAGCGCTTATGGCGATTGGACCGCCGCCAATATCGTGGCGACCGATCTGATCGCCGGGATGGATACTTCCCCCACCGCTCCGGCCGGTTCCGAAATCACGAGGCCGACCAAGAAATACGAAGCGCTGATACGATCCACCGCCGACAAGCTTCGCGCCCTCGACGATGTGCTGAGCAAGGTGGAGACGAAAGACTATCTGGCCGCTCATCTGGCCTATGAGCGCTCACAATGGATTGCCGGCATCGCGGGGCTTATCTCGCTCATGTTCATGATGGTCGGCCTGTCGATCTTCGGCCGCCTGATGAAGGGCAGCATCGACCGTCTGGTCGAGGGAGCGGCGCGCTTCGCCGCCGGCGATCGGGATTACCGGATCGAGATTCAGGTGCCGCCGGAGCTCCGGAAGGTCGCCAACGAATTCAACCGCATGATCGAACGGATTCATGTGTCCGAAGATGTTCTCGCCGATCAGGCGAGCCGCGACGGCCTCACCGGTCTCCAGAAATCGCCGGGCCTTCGATGAAGCCATCGCGGAAGCCTTTGCCCGGATGGAGCGGCTCGACGAGCGGGTGGCCGTATTGATGATCGACCTCGATCATTTCAAGCAGATCAACGATACCTATGGTCATGGGGTTGGCGACGGTGTGCTCGCGGAGACGGCGCGGATCTTTGCCGCCGGCTTGCGCACAATCGATCGTGCGTACCGGTATGGCGGCGAGGAGTTCGCGATCATACTGGCGGGCGCCGACGAGATTGCGGCGCAGGCGATCGCCGAACGGCTCCGGGCCAGCATCGCCGGAACACCGTTGCGTATCGACGGGAACAGCATACCCGTCACCATGAGCATCGGCGTGGCGACCACCAGTTCGCCCTATCCGGGGCGGGTCGCGACCTTGATGAAGGCCGCAGACGCCGCGCTCTATCGAGCCAAGAGCGATGGCCGCAATCGCGTCGTCGTTCATCAGGACGACGATCTCGATGTCATCCATGCGCGGGCCTTGCAACGGAAGACCGCCGGTTAATCTCCTGCCTCGCGTGCTCCGCCCATCCTGCATTTTGTGATCGGCGGCCGGCCGGTCTACACTCGCGGCTTGGCGCCGACGCGGCGCAAGGCGGGTGATCCCTCGGGAGAGACATGACGGACCGGACGGCCATCGCGCTCGAGAACGTCACCGTGCGGTTCGGTGCACTCACCGCGCTCGACGATCTGACGCTCGATATTCCTCAAGGACGGACGACGGTACTGATCGGTCCCTCCGGCTGCGGCAAGTCGACCTTGCTGAAGGCGGTGCTTCATCTCGTGACGGCCGAATCCGGCGAGGTGCGGATCGACGGCGCGGCCATGGACGCCCGCGCCGTGAACGTGATGCGCCGCCATATGGGCTACGTCATACAGGATGGCGGCCTTTTCCCCCACCTGACCGCGCGCGGCAATATCACGCTCATGGCGTCCTATCTCGGTGTCGCCGATGCCGACCAGGCCGCGCGGCTGGAGACGCTCGTCGCGCTGACCCATTTTCCGGCCGATGCGATGGACCGGTTCCCGGCCGAACTTTCGGGTGGCCAGCGCCAGCGCGTCAGCTTGATGCGGGCCCTGATGCTCGATCCCGAAATCCTGCTCATGGACGAACCCTTGGGTGCGCTCGATCCGATGATCCGCTTCGAGATGCAGAACGAACTGAAGGAGATCTTCCGCACGTTGTCGAAGACCGTTGTGCTCGTCACCCATGACATGGCCGAGGCGGCCCATTTCGGCGATACGATCGTGCTGATGAACGAAGGCCGGATCGAACAGATCGGCACCGGCGAGAGTCTGGTGAAACATCCGCGAAGCGATTTCGTCGCACGGTTTATCCGCTCGCAGCGCCGCGACATCGGCGAGGGGATCCGCTGATGCGGCGCGCCGCTCTTGCCGCTCTCGCGGGACTGTTGCTGGCGGCTCTTGTGAACGTCGCGGCCTATGCGAGGGACGGCGAAGTGGTCATCGGCTCGAAGAAATTCACCGAATCCGTAATCCTCGGCGAGATCGCAAAGCATGCGCATCGAGGCTGCGGGCGTGGCCACGCGGCACCGTCGGGAACTTGGCGGCACGCGTATCCTGTGGGAAGCGCTGCTGCGCGGCGACATCGATCTCTATCCCGAATATCTGGGCACGATCACCCGCGAGCTGCTGCCCGGACAGGCCGGCAGGGACGGGGCGAGCCTCGCCGAGGCGCTGGCCCGGCACGGGCTCGCGATGACGCCGCAGCTCGGCTTCGACAACACCTACGCGCTGGCGGTGCGGGCCGACACGGCGGAGCGACTGAAGCTCTCGACGATCTCGGATATCGTCGCCCATCCCGAGTTGCGCTTCGGTGTCTCCAACGAATTTCTGAACAGGGGAGACGGGTGGCCGGGGCTCGCGGCGGCCTACGGCCTGCATCCTTCGTCGCTGCAGGGACTGGACCATGATCTCGCGTATCGCGGTCTCGATTCCGGCGCGCTGGATGTGACCGACGTCTATACCACCGATGCCGAGATCGCCCATTACAAGCTCGTCGTGCTGAAGGACGACCGGCACTACTTCCCGGATTACGGCGCGCTGTATCTGTATCGCCGCGATCTCGCCCCTCAAGCCATAGCGGCCCTCGATTCTCTCGCAGGCAAAATCGACGAGGCGGCGATGCAGCGCATGAACGAGGCCGTGAAGATCGATGGCCGGTCGGAAGCGACCGTCGCCGCCGGTTTCGTCTCCGATACGTTCGGCATCGACGCAACGGTGCGCGAGACCGGCTTCTGGGGGCGGCTCTGGCGCACGACGCTGGCGCATCTGACCCTCGTCGGCGTCTCTCTCGGCGCGGCCATCGTAATCGCGATCCCACTCGGCATCTGGGCGCATCTTCAGCCGCGTGTCGGGCAGGTCGTGCTGTCGGTCGTCGGGCTCTTGCAGACCGTTCCTTCCCTTGCGCTGTTCGTGTTCATGATCCCGCTGCTCGGCATCGGCGCGGCGCCCGCCATCATGGCGCTGTTCCTCTACAGCCTGCTACCGATCGTGCGCACGACCCATGCCGGTCTTCAGGCGATCTCCGGCGGAATCCGGGAATCGGCCATGGCGCTGGGGCTGCCGCTTCGCGCACGGCTGCGGCTTGTCGAGTTGCCGATTGCCGTGCCGTCGATCCTTGCGGGCGTGAAAACCTCCGCGGTCATCAATGTCGGCACCGCGACGCTCGGCGCACTGATCGGGGCGGGCGGCTATGGCCAGCCGATCCTCACAGGCATCCGGCTCGACAATATGGCGCTGATCCTCGAAGGCGCGGTTCCGGCGGCGCTGCTGGCGCTCGCCATCCAGGGGCTATTCGAGCTGATCGAGAAGCTTGCCGTGCCGCGCGGATTGCGGCTCTAGGGGACCACGGTCACCGGGACCGGCGAGATCTTCGCCAGATTGCTCGCCACGCTTCCATGAAGCATGTCGCTCAGGTTTGAATGGCCCTGCCGGCCGATGATGATCTGGCCTACCTTGTGTTCTTTGGCCATGTCGGCGAGTTCTTGAGCCGCGTGTCCATGGTGGACGAGCGATTCTGTCGCGAGATCGCCGGCGGTCTGCTCCGCCGAGAGAAGGATCTCGTCCTTGGCGCGGGCGATCTCGACTTCACGCGACGCATGACGTTCTTCGAGAGCGGGCGACATCATGAAATCGAACCGCGACCATTCGATGACATGAGCGATCAGCAGTTTGGCTCCGGTCTTCCGGGCAAGAGACACGGCAAACTGAATCGCACGCTTCGAGCCCTCGCTCCCGTCCGTGCCCACAAGATAGAGTTCCGCCATGTCGTGCCCTCCCAGCCAGATGCGCACACCGCAGAAACTCTAAACCGCGAAGGCGTAAACGCCAAGCAATTGACCCGGTGCGTGTCAGCCGAGTTTCTGCAGAAGCCAGACGAGCCAGCGGGTGCGTTTCGAATAAAGAGCCGGCGTGTAATACGAGCCCGCCACCGCTTTCGATATTTCGCTCAGGGTGGGGTAGGGGGCGATCACGCCGGCCATCGCGCGGATGGGCAGCTTCTCGTTGATCGCGAGAACCCAGGGCAGGATCAATTCTCCCGCGTGGCGTCCGGCGATGGACGCGCCGAGAATGCGGCCCCTGGCCCCCACCAGAACCTTGATGAGGCCATCCTCGGCGCGCTCGGTCCGGGCGCGATCGTTCGAGGCGAAGCCCGCGCTCAGGACCTTGAACCGGACGCCGGCATCTCTTGCCGCCTGTTCGGTCATGCCGACATGGGCGAGCTCGGGATCCGTGTAGGTGACCCACGGCACGGCGCGCGGCGCGGCCTTCGCCCGTAACTTGAACACCGCGTTCCGTACGACGATACCGCCTTCGTATCCCGCCATATGCGTGAATTGAAATCCGCCCGTGACATCCCCGATGGCGAAGATCCGCTTGTTCGTCGTGCGCAGCCTTTGATCGACCGCGATGCCTCGCAGCGAAGCGGCGATCAGCGCCTTGTCGAGGCCAAGCGTTTCCATATTCGGCTTGCGCCCGGTCGCGACCAGAAGATGGCTCGCCAGAAATTCGCCGCTGAGACCGCCCTGCTCGACGGTCAGGGCAATGCCGTCGTTCACGGCCTCGACGCGGGTCACGCGCGCGGCTTCCCGAACGCGAATGCCTTCCTTTGTCAGGTGTTGGCGCACGATGTCGGTGAGATCGGGATCGTCCTTCGGCAGGATCGTTTCCTGCTCGATCAGGGTCACCTTGCTGCCGAGCCGGCGGAAGGCCTGCGCGAGTTCGCAGCCCACCGGACCTCCGCCGATCACGGCGAGGTGGGACGGCTTCCCGGACAGATCGAAGATCGTCTCGTTGGTGAGATAGGGCGCGCTATCGAGCCCCGGGATCGGCGGAATGGCCGGGCGGCTTCCGGTCGCGATCACGAAACGTTTGGCCCGGATAACATGCTCGCCCGCGATCAGCGTGTCCGGGGCTTCGAAACGGGCGGCGGCGCGGATCACGCGAACGCCCAGCCCCTCGAAGCGCTCGACCGAATCATGGGGCGCGATTTGCGCGATCACGTCATGGACATGGCGGCTCACCGCAGCGAAATCGACGGCCGGCTCGACGGCCCCGAGGCCGAATCGTCCCGCCGAGCGCATGACGGCGGCGGCATCGGCGGCGGCGAGCAGCGCCTTCGATGGGATGCAGCCCGTATTGAGGCAATCGCCCCCCATCCGGTCTTTTTCGACCAGGACGACTTTGGCGCCCATCTGGGCGGCGCCCGCCGCCACCGTGAGTCCGGCGGAACCGCCCCCGATCACGCAGATATCCGCCCGGATGGTGTCGTTCATAGCCTTAATCGTCTCCGTCGAGTCCGTCGGTATCTTGCTAAACACGTGGTCTCAAATGGCGAATTACGTTCCGGCAATGGCCAATTTTGTCGAGTCGCAGCCGTCAATTTGACCGTTCCATTAACGCTATTAGCGAATTTTTAAACGCTTTCGACGCCAATGGCAGCATCAACTCGAAAATTTGGGCTGACTGCAAACAGATAATCGGAGCGTGAAATGGTGCGGTACGGACGAACTTTGTGCCTGTGTTTGGTGGCGCTGATGGGCCTGGCCCTCGCGCCGCGCAATGTGGCCGCGCAGGAAGTCGCCATCATCCCCCATGCCAGCACGCTCGGCTTCGGCGGCGATATCGCGGTTCTGCTGAATCGCAATTTCACGCTGCGCGTTGGTGGCAACTACATGAAGTACAACTTCTCCACCTCCAAGAACGGCAACCCCTACAGCTTTCACCTCAATCTGGTGTCGGGCCAGGGCCTGGTCGACTGGTATCCGTTTCTGAGCGGCTTCCGTGTGACCGGCGGCATGATCGGCAGCAACAACTATATCGATGCGGTCGCCAAGACCACGACGACCTATACCTTCAACGGCACCGTCTACACGGCGGCCGAGGTCGGCATCCTGACCGGCCGGATCGACGTCAATCATTACGCGCCCTATCTCGGCATCGGCTTCGGCAACCCGGTCTACGGCAACAAACGTCTGGGGCTGACCTTCGACGCCGGTGTCGCCTATCAGGGCAAGCCGACGGTCGCGCTGACCTCCACGGGCGGTCTGTTCTCGGCCGATCCGTCGTTCCAGGCGGATCTCGCGGCCGAAGAGCTGCGGATGCAGAATCACCTGAACATCTACCGGTTCTATCCGGTCGTTCAGTTCGGTCTGAGCTACAAGTTCTAAGCTTCTGCGCGCGTCGGCGCGCACTCAGTGAGACATCAGGATCGGTATGGCGGCGTTGTCCAGCATGTAGCGGGTGACGCCGCCCAAAATCATTTCGCGCCACCGGCTATGCGTGAAGGCGCCCATCACCATCAGATCCGCTCCGACATCCATCGCGGTCGACAACAGCGTCGGCGCGATCTTTTCCTTGTCCAGCATGAAGCGCTTCGCTGACGCGTTGATGCCGTGGCTGCCGAGATAGGCGGCGACATCTTCGGCCGCCGGAATGTTCTCGTGGGACGTGCCGGCCTGCATGACGACGACCTTGGCCGACTTCTCCAGAAGCGGCATGGCCGCGGCCACCGCGCGGCTCGCCTGAACGCTTCCGTTCCAACCGATCGCGACGGTATTGCCGAAATCCGTGGTTTTGGTGCGCGGGACGATCAGCGTCGGGCGGCCGGACTGGAACAGCACGCCTTCCAGGACCGTGATGTATTCCTCGCCGAGATTGCCGCCCGGCTGGCTGACGACTGAAATATCCGCGTTGCGGCATTGGGCGGCGATCACGAGATCCTCCTGGCCCTGCAGCATCTTCCAGGATGCGCTGACGCCCTTGCCGTCGCCCGGCGAGTCGATCAACGTCACGCCCTCGGCCGATCTCACTTCGTTGAAGAGTGTTTCGGCGCGCTTCGAGCGGGCAAGGCCCTCCTTCTCCGCGACGTTACAGATCTGCTGAATCATGTCGCCGCTCATGCCCTCGGACACGTAGGGCACGGCGGCGCCGGGATCGGGCAGCACATGCAGGGCCGAAACGTGGGCTGTAAACCGCTTGGCGAGGTAGAAACCAGCCTCGAGAGAATGAGGGCCCTGCCGCTGACCCGTGACCGGAACGAGTATCGCTTTGATCGTCATCTGGAGTCCCCACACGCGGTTTCCGCTTTTGTCTGCATGTAGCATGTCCCACCCGACGGCGCCATTGCCAGCGATTATACGCCGGTCGGCGCGATTTGGCGCGGCCGGGCTGTCGCGTGCTCCAAATCGCGGCGTTGCGACGAGCCCGCAACAGGCCTATTCTCTTCGTAAATACGGGCACTTGGCACGGTTCTCGACGTCGACGCGCCGCCGCCGGGGACCGTTCATTGTGGGTTCAACTAGGCCAGCCTATCTTGGGAACATGCGACAGGAACGGCATTTGAGCGGACGGTCCAGACAGGCGGCGCTTCTCGGCGCGGCGCTGGGAGTTGCTCTGTCCATGCTGGTCGCGGGCGCACATGCGCGCGACATGGGACGCGAAATGCCCGGTCCTCGGGACACGCCGGGGCCCCGCGATATCGAGCCGCGTACATTCGTCGCGCCCCGGCCGCAGCCTCCACGCGTTCTCAATTCCTATATCGGCCGCGATCAGGATCGCGTTCGCGACGCCCGCGAGGCCGGAGAGATCAAGTCCTTCGGTGAAATCCGCCGAAAGATCACCAAGCGGTTCGGCGGACACATCATCGACGTCGATCTCGATCAGGACGATCCGGGCGGCAAACATTCGATCTATCGGGTCCGCGTGCTATCGGATAATGGAGAGGTGCTCCTGGTCCGGGCCGATGCGGTCACCGGCGAAATCGTCGACGTAGAAGGAAAGAAGTGATGCGTCTTCTGGTGGTGGAGGACGATCCCGATCTCGCGAGGCAGCTCTCCACGGCGCTGACGGAGGCTGGCTACGCGGTCGATCAGGCCCATGACGGCGAAGAGGCGCAGTTTCTCGGCGAGACCGAGAACTACGACGCCATCGTGCTCGATCTGGGGCTGCCCGTCGTCGATGGGATAACGGTGCTGGAGCGCTGGCGCCGTGCCGGCCGCAACATGCCCGTTCTCATCCTCACCGCGCGCGACCGCTGGAGCGAGAAGGTCGCCGGCTTCGATGCGGGCGCCGACGATTACGTGCCCAAGCCGTTCAATATCGAGGAAGTGCTGGCGCGGCTGCGGGCGTTGATCCGCCGGGCGGCCGGCCATGCGACGGCCGATCTCGAATGCGGCCCCGTGGTGCTCAATACGCGGGCCGGCAAGGTCTCGGTCGATGGCGATCCCGTGCGGCTCACGGCCCAGGAATTCAAGCTCCTGTCCTATCTGATGCATCACAAGGGCGAGGTCGTCTCGCGCACAGAGCTCACGGAGCATATCTACGATCAGGATTTCGATCGCGATTCGAACACCATCGAGGTGTTCGTTGGACGCCTGCGCAAGAAACTGAATGTCGACGTTATCAAGACCGTCCGGGGTCTCGGATACAGGCTCGAGCCACCGTCGGATGAAACCTAGCTCCCTGACGCTCCGCCTGGTGGCGGCGGCTGGACTATGGACCGCGGCGGCGCTACTGGCCGGCGGTCTGTTACTGTCGCTGCTGTTCCGGGACTATGTGAAAAACACCACGGACTCCCGACTGTCCGTGCTGCTGGAAAATCTCGTGGCCAGTACGGAGGTCACGGCGTCCGGCCGTCTCGTCCTGATTCAGACACCCGCCG
Organism: uncultured Alphaproteobacteria bacterium; assembly: GCA_963822835.1. Taxonomy (GTDB): domain Bacteria; phylum Pseudomonadota; class Alphaproteobacteria; order CAVTAV01; family CAVTAV01; genus CAVTAV01. The sequence continues at coordinate 100,000 of CAWGIZ010000005.1, forward strand.
AGCCGCGTTTCTCCCAACCCTATTCCGGCTGGTACTGGCAGATCTCGCGCAAGGATGCCGCGCCGATCCGCTCGCGGTCGCTGTGGGATCAGGCCTTGCATCCCAATCTCGACGTGCCGGTGCCGACCGAGCGTCACTTCACCGGGATCGGACCCGACGACCAGCTTCTTCGGATAACGGAGCGCGACATCAAGCTTCCCGGCTCCGAGGATACCTACCGTTTCACGGTCGGGACCGAGCAGGCCGAAATCGATCACGACGTCCAGAGCTTCAACCGGACCCTGTTCTGGTCGCTCGGCGCGCTTGGCATCGGGTTGCTGACGGCGGTCGTGCTGCAGGTCCGTTACGGCCTGCGTCCGTTGCGGCAGGTCGGCCGTTCACTCGCAGCAATTCGTTCCGGACGCGCCCGGCGGCTGGAGGAGGACTTCCCGTCGGAGATCATGCCGCTGATCAAGGAACTGAACTCGCTGCTCGATCATAACGCGGCGGTGATGGAGCGGGCGCGAACCCATGTCGGCAATCTGGCCCATGCGCTCAAGACGCCGCTCGCCGTACTGAACAACGAATCGTCTCTGGCGTCGCCCGAGCTCGGCTCGAAGATCAAGAGTCAGACCGACGTCATGAGGCGTTATGTCGATCACTATCTCGTCCGCGCGCGCACGGCGGCGGCCGGATCGGTGCTGGGCGCCCGCGCTCCGGTCGCGCCCGTCGTCGAGGATCTGTTGCGCACCTTGGGTCGCATCTATGCGGATCGCGGCGTCGACGCGAATCTGGGAGGCGAGCGCAAGGCCGTGTTCCGGGGCGAGCGCCAGGACCTTGAAGAGATGCTCGGCAACCTTCTGGAGAACGCGTTCAAGTGGGCCAGGGGCCGCGTGGTCGTGACTGTGTCCAAGGAACCGGAAACGATTGCGATAGCGGTCGAGGACGACGGTCCCGGCATCTCCAGCGAAAAACGCGAAGCGGTTTTCGGGCGCGGCAAGCGGTTCGACGAAACCGTTCCCGGCAGCGGTTTGGGCCTTGCGATCGTGCGCGACATGGCGGAGCTGTGCGGCGGCACGGTGATGCTTGACGATTCGGCCCTCGGCGGCCTGAAGGCCACGCTCCGTCTGCCCGGCGCGGACGATATGAGCGATTCCGAGCAGCGCAGTTAACCGCCTGAATTTAAAGCGGCATTTTTCCCAACAATCCATTCATCGAGGGTTCAGGTGGGGTTGCGTAATGTAACCCCCATAGAGATTCGACTCTGACCCTGAGTATGGAGGATCCGGGAATGAAAGCGAGTTGGAAGGCCCTGATGGTTCCGGTTGTTGCCGGCATGCTCGCGGCGGGTTGCGCCAGCGATGGCAGCGGCCAGAAGGAAACCTTTGGCACGCTCATTGGCGCCGGCCTCGGCGCTTGGGCCGGCTCGACGATCGGTCACGGCGGCGGGCGCGTTGTCGCGACGGCGGTCGGCACGATGGTCGGCGCGGGCATCGGTAACGCGATCGGCAAGAACATGGACAAGGTCGACCGGATGGAGATGCAGCGCGCCCAGTACAACGCGTTCGAATATACGCCCTCCGGCACCTCGACCGACTGGTACAACCCCGATACGGGCAATAGTGGCGCGATAACGCCCAAGCCTGCCTATCAGAACACTCAGGGCCAGTATTGCCGTGAGTTCCAGCAGAAGGTGACGATCAACGGTCAGCAGCAGGACGCCTATGGAACGGCGTGCCGCAAGCCTGACGGAAGCTGGGAGATCGTCTCGTAAGAAATTTCGCTGCGCGTCTAGTATGCAGCGATAGGCCGGTCCGCCATAACTAGGGTCACTTTGGTAAACGTATATGCCAGCCCAAGGCGCCCCCGACGTTTACCAAGGATGGCGGACCGGCCAATTCATCTTCCTCCAAAATCGCCCGCGCCGCACCCCAAATTTGGGGGCATCCCTAATTTGAAAGATCTTCGGGTTTCGGTCCGGCCTTGTAGGTGAGGCGGACCATCCAGCTTCCCGGTCCGTGCTCGGCCGAGGCGTCCCAGGCGGTCGAGGTCGCGAGGACCGACTGCTTCGGCAAGGCCTCGGCGGCGATCCCGATGGCTTCCTCGGCGCTGTCCGCCGAGACGAGGGCTTCGTAACGTGTGTTGCGGTCTGTCATGGGGCGAGACTAGCATATCGACCTGATGACCACGAAGCTCCGCATCGGCTCCTTCAATCTCGAGAATCTGGCGCTGGCGCCGGCCGATGGCGTGACGCTCGACGAGCGCGTCAAGGCGCTGCGTCCGCATCTTCAACGCATGTCCGCGGATATCCTGTGCCTTCAGGAAGTCAACGCCCGCGGCGGTCACGGTCATACGCGGTCGCTGGAGGCGCTCGACCGGCTGCTGGCCGGAACCCCTTATGCGTCCTTCAACCGGGCAGTCACGACGAACGACGCGGGAGACAAGCTGCGCGACGTTCACAACCTCGTCATTCTGAGCCGGTTCCCGATCACGGAATTTGCCCAAATTCATCATCGCCGCGTCGCCCCGCCGACGGTCCGGCCGGTGACGGCGAGGCCAAGCCACGAAGAGGTCGAGACCGTCACCTGGGATCGTCCGATATTGCGGGCAGCCATCCGGGTCGGCGCGCGCGTATTGCATGTTTTCAATCTTCACCTCAGGGCCCCGCTCGCCGCCATGATTCCGGGGCAGAAGCTTGCGCCTTTCGTGTGGGCGTCGACGCAGGGCTGGGCGGAGGGTTATTTCGTCGCCGACGTCAAACGCGCCGGCCAGGCCTTCGAGACCCGCCTCGAGATCGATGCCCTGTTCGACAGGGACGAATCGGCTCTGATCGCCGTCTGCGGGGACTTCAATGCGGATCTGTCGGACACGCCGCTCCGCATGCTGATCGCGGACGTCGAGGATACCGGCAACGGCCAGCTTGCCTCGCGCGTCCTGATGCCGCTCGAAACGAATGTCCCCAAATCGTCACGCTATACCGTGCGCCATTTCGGACGGCGGCAGATGCTCGATCACATTCTGGCGTCGCGCGCGTTGATCGGCGATTTCCGTGCGATGGAGATATATAACGAACTTCTGGCCGACGAATTTATCGCCTATGCCACGGACCGGCACGATCCGGACTCCTATCACGCCCCGATCGTCGCGAGTTTCGAGTTGGCTGACTAAATCTGATCGTCATTCCCGCGAAAGCGGGAATCCAGGCTCCGTGTTCAGATACCCGCCTTCGCGGGATGACGGCGGAGGGCGAAGGGTTATGACAGCCTATTGCCCTTGGGCCCGGTGAAGGCCGCGAAGATCATCGCCGCCCAGCCGACCAGAAACAAAACGCCGCCGACCGGAGTGACGAGCACCAGCGCCGTGCTGCCCGTCACGCTCATGAAATAGAGCGAGCCGCAGAAGCAGACGATTCCCAGGAAGAAAGCGGCTCCGGCTATCGTGATGATGTGAGGCACGGTCGGCGTGCGGGCCGCGAGCCACGCGACCGCAAAGAGTGCGAGCGCATGCCACATGTGATAGCGCGCCGCCATGTTGAAGATCTCAAGATTGTCGGCGGTGATGTTGCCCTTCAGCATGTGACTGCCGATGGCTCCCGCGCCAGAGGCCAGAAATCCGTTGAGGGCGGCCAGAAACAGCCAGATACGCATGGATACCCCTTACTTGCTGCGGTTTGGCCCGAGCCTAAGGGGTCTGCCCCGTCAGGACAAGCGGTAGACCTCGATCGCGCCATAACGCCCCGACAGCGAATGCACGCCCGCAGAGAAGGATTCGAAGCCCATGCCGATCTGCTCGACTGTCGTGCGGCTGACCAGCACCACGACGTCCTGTCCATCCTCGGCGAGGGATTTGCCGAGCGCCTCGACGCGCTGTGCCGCGTTCACGGTGTCGCCGACGACCGTGTAGTTCAGATGGCCGGGCGCCCCGAGATTTCCGACGATCGCCTTGCCGGAATGGACGCCGATCCGGACGCGCACGGGATCGAGCCCCGCCGCGCGCCGCCTGATATTGTCCTGACGGATGCGGGACGCGATATCGAGCGCCGCGTTGAAGGCATGCTCGGCATGATTTTCATGTCCGCCGGAACCGTCCCAGAACGCCATCATGCTGTCGCCGATATATTTGTCGACCGAGCCGTGTTCCGTTTCCACGGCATCCGCGATCAGCGTGAAATGCTCGTTGAGAAAATTGGCGACTTCGGTCGGCTCCATGTTCGCGGCGAGGCTGGCGAAGCCCGCGATGTCCGTGAACATGACGGTGGTCTCGCGTTCCTCCGTGATCGCCGAACTTCCCTCGCCGTGACGCAGGAAGCGATCGGTAAGACCGACCGGTATGTAGCTCTTGATCTTGTGCCATGCGGCGATTACGGCGTTCAGCGTCGTGCCTGCGTCGTCAAGCTCGCGGAAGACGCTCTCTTCGACACGTCCGGACGACGAGTCCGCGTCCTTTTCGCGAAGCCGCCGCGTGACGGCGGCGAATTGCAGGACGGGCCGCGTGATCCCGCGTCCGAGCAGCAGCGCGCCCATGACCGAGATGATGAGAATGATGGATCCGGCGATGGCGAGCCGGTTGATGCGGCCCAGCTGGCCGTCGATCAACGCCATCGGGAAATAGAGACCGGCCAGCCAGCGCTGTTCGCCGAAGCCGCTGATCGACCGGATGATCACCATGAATGGCTCGCCCTGAATCTGGACGATGCGCGTCACCATCTCGCTCGACCCGAGCCACTGGGTAAAGCCCATGGAGCCGAGGCTCGCAAGCACGGGATCGGAAAGCTGGGGCAGGGTGGCGAGCGGCCTCTGGTCGCTCGCGCCGCCCCGCGCGCCGTCGGGCCCCGAATGCGCCAGGACCTGACCGTTCTGCGTGATGATAAAGGCGTTGCGGACCGGTCCCTTGGCGGCGGCCGTGACATAGCTGGCGAGATCGTCGAGCGCGACCGCGGAGACGAGCACGCCGAGCAGCTTTCCATCGCGGCTAACCGGGGCGCGGTAGTTGAGCATCGTGCGCCCGGTGCGCTCGACATAGAAGAATTCGCCCCAATAGGGTTTCGGATCCGTGGCCGCGCGATCGAGAATGCTTCGGGTCTGCGGATCGGTCGCCCAGTCGTGCAGCGAGGCCTTGCCGCTCTCCCGGTTGACGCGGAGCACATGCAGGCTGGTGTCGATGAAGGCGAGGTCGTGGACCTGGGGCAGGCTGGCCAGCGCGCCGCGCAGGAATTCCGAAAAGACCAGCTGGTTCGCGGGATCGACCCTCCCGGCGGCAATCGCTTCGGCGACGTAGGACGACTGGATCTCCACGGGCTTCAGGTTGTGGGAAACACGGTCGACGGCGTGGTCGAGATATTCCGAGGCCTGGCCTTCGAGCATCTGGAACGTGTTCTGGCGCGCCGTGGCGATACCGAGATACAGCACGACGGCAGCGGGAATGATGATGAGGGCCGCCAGCGCGATGATGCCGGCGCTCAGGGGTACGCGCCGCGTGAGGAAACCCGCGCGCTGCTCCTCCGGTTCCGACGGCGATACTGGTACTCCAGCCATCTCGACCCGCATTCCTCACCCCCACATTGTTGGCCGTAAAGACCGGACATTAGCCCCAGCCGATAAATCAACGGTTAAGCATTGCGCCGTGCCGGGAAAGCCGCATCAGCAGCGGTCTACGGCCCTGATTTTACTCAATCTTAAGGGGGCTCGTCGGACACTCGGGATGAAACAATCTCGAGAGGTTCAGCGGTGAGAAACTACTCGCAGTCCGGAGACATGCGGACGATTCCGGCCGGTTTGGCGTCCAATTCGCCCGAGGCTCTCGCGAAGCGGCCGCCGTCCGGCGCCCAGAATATCGGCGAGATCATCGAGGTTTCGGGCCGCGGGGCCACCGCGGTGTTCGACAAGGCCGCGATGGAAGCCATCATCACCGCCGAGGACGGCGATCCGCTCGTCGGTCAGATCGGGTCCATGGTCCGGATCCACGTCACCGGCAGCTATGTCTATGCGATCATCCGCCAGTTGAAAAACAGCACTGCCGACGGCGGCCGGGAGCGGCTCGTCGCGGACATGGATTTCGTCGGTCAGGGCGAAAGATTCGGCGCCGAGCAACGCACGATCCTGTTCGGCCGTGGCGTGTCCAAATTTCCGGTTCCCGGCAACCCGGTATCAAACGTGCGCTCGGAGGATACCAAGGCGATTTTCGCGCCCATGGGCCGCGCCCATATCAATATCGGCAGCGTCTATCCGCACCACACCGTGAATGCGTCGATCCTGAGCGACGGCATGCTCTCGAAGCACTTCGCGGTTCTGGGCAGCACCGGTACGGGCAAGTCCTGCACCCTCGCGCTGCTGGTCCACCGGCTGAGCGAACAGATGCCGAGCGGCCATATCATCATTCTCGATCCGCACGACGAATATGCCGCTGCGTTCAAGGAACATGCTGAATGCATCAGCACGGACAATCTGCGGCTGCCCTATTGGATGATGAACCTCGAGGAACACATCGAAATCATCATCGGTCAGCGCACCCCGGAACGTGAGGTCGAGGTCGATATTCTGAAGCGCAGCCTGCTCGCCGCGCGAAAGGAAGCCTCCCACGACAAGGATTACGGCCGTTTCACGGTCGATACGCCGATCCCGTATCGTCTCGCGGACCTCTTGAAGATCATCGATCAGGATATGGGCCGCCTGGACAAGGCCGAGACGATCGAGCCCTATCTCAAGCTCAAGAGCCGGATCGAGGAACTGAAGAATGACGACCGCTACAGCTTCATGTTCGCGACCGTTCTGGCCCGCGACAACCTTCCCGACGTCATGTCGCGGATCTTGCGCATTCCGGTGAACGACAAGCCGGTATCGATCATCGGCCTCGCCGGCGTGCCCTCCAGCATCGTCGATGTCGTGGTGTCGGTGCTGTGCCGGACCGTGTTCGATTTCGCGGTCTGGGGCCGCAAGGCCAACTCCCGGCCGGTCCTCCTGATCTGCGAGGAGGCGCATCGCTATATCCCGGAAGAGGCCGAGGTCAATTTCCGCTCGGCGCGCAAGGCGATCGAACGCATCGCCAAGGAAGGCCGCAAATACGGCGTGTCTCTGGGCATCGTGTCGCAACGGCCGGCCGATCTCGCCGAAGTCCATCCTATCGCAATGCGGCACCATCTTCGCGATGCGGATGAACAACGAAAAGGATCAGCACTTCATCGAGAACGTCATGCCCGAAGGCGCCGACGGTATGCTGGCGGCCTTGCCGTCGCTGCAGAACCGCGAGGCGATCATCGTCGGCGAAGGCGTGACCGCACCGGTTCGGGTGCTCCTCGACGACCTGCACGAAGATCTGCGGCCGAGCAGTGACGATCCGAAGTTCTCGGAAGCCTGGCGCACCGACGTCGAGGACCCGCACTACATCGAACAGGCCATCAAGCGCTGGCGGTCGCAAAGCCGGGGCTGACACCTCAGCCCTGCGTCTTGTCGATCGCGCCTTCCAGCCGTTCCTTGTGAACCTTGTAGGCCGCGACATAGTTGTCGCGTTCGGCCGCGACGGCCATGCCGCAATATTCCTTCTTATAGGTCTCGAAGACGGCGTGCTTGTGGTCTTCGATGAAGGCATCGAGCCTGGCCTGCTGGTCTGGATCCAAAATGGCCGCGCCCTGTTCGCGCACCCAATCCGCCCGGCCGCCGGCGCCGGTCGAGCCGCACACGATATCCAGCCTGTCGAGCGCCGTGGCGAAGTCGGCGGCCCGTTCGAAAAGACTGTAAAGCGTGTCGCGGTCGGGACGGATCTCAGCCTTCCGGTCGTCGCATCCCGTGGCAAGGCCCAGGGCGAAAACCAGCAACGCAGCAGCAGCGGCCCGGAAACTGGCGGGCGCGGAACCGGCTGATCTCATGAGATATCGGGCGGTTATTGGCCGAGCAGAGCGCTGACCTGTTGCACCAGACGATCGCGGCGCGACGGCTCGACCTCGAACTCGATGCTGACGCCGTCCTCCAGATGCCGGGTGACGTGCCCGCGCATCCGGCCGAGATTGTCGATATACAGGATCACGTCGCGGCCGATATCCGGCTTCAGCTCGGAAAGCACCGCCGTTCCGCCCGCCGAAAGATTCCGGAGCGTGCAGGCCACCCGCTCGCCGCCGGTGATCATCGAGGCGGCATTGACGATGTCCGCCCGCCGGTGGTGGCGCTTTTCCTTGGTCGGCCTCACCAGAACCGGCGCGGAACGCGTTGGGGCCCCGTTGCCGACCGAGCGCGTTCCCAGTCCTTCGAGCATTGGTCCGGGCTGGCTGTCGTCGAACCGGATCGCCACGCCGTCGCCGATATGGCGGACCACGGTGCCGCGATAGCGGCCAAGCCCGTGAACGGTCAGAATGGTCCGTTCGCCGATCCGGATATGCGCGCGGACCGTAACCGCTGCACCGGAGTGGGAAATATTGATGATACGGGCGCGGTATTTGCGCCCCCAGGACACGATGTTCGACCGGTGACCGATCCGAAACCGGACGGCGTCGCGCCGTTCAGGACCCGGGAACTCGTCCAGCGCCTCGACCTCATCCTCGTCCAGCGGTTCGGGGTCGGGGACGGCGTGCAAGCCCGGCGGAGCCGACGGCTCGGTTCGTCCCGAAACGGACTTCCGTATACGCGTGAGCAAACTCATAACGCCTCACAAAGCAATAGACGTGCCGGAGTCAGAAAGAACCGAACGATACAAAAATACGGCGGAAATCCTTAATGTTCTGCCGTGTCACCCAGTCCCCTCGCGCCCCTCGGACGCATCCCGCTGTGTCAAATTATAACGAATCGGCAGCCCGGCTGTCTAATTTTTGGCGAGCCTGTGGATGACTTGCTCGAAGGTCCAGCCGTCCTCGAGCGCCGCGATCACGATTTTCGCGCAGGCTTCCGAGTCCGAAATCCGCGGCGTGATGGCGTAGCGGAATCGACAGGAAACGGCAGACATCGGGAAGCTTCGTCGGCCGTAGCTGCCACATTTTCCGCGCCAGCTGGACGGTGCAGACAAACGGCGTATCCGGAAAGGTGAGCCCGTAACGCGCGCAGCAGGCCGCGAGGACGCTGGCGTCGAATCCCGAATTATGGGCCGCGATGAAGTCCACGCCGCTGAAAAACGGATCCATTCTGGGCCAAAGCGCCCCGAAATCCGGCTCGTTCTCCACATCCGCCCAGGTCAGCCCGTGGATATGGGTGAACCGGAAGTCGCGGCTGGGCGGACGGATCTTGAAATAGTCGCTGTGCACGATCCGGGTGCCCGAAACCCTGACCAGCCCAAGGGCGCAGGCGCTCTCGCCACCATAGGTCGCTGTTTCGAAGTCGATCGCGGTGAATTCGGCCATGGCCCTAGGGTCGGCCAAGGCGGCGGTGAAAGCAACGACCCATTGGGGTGGGAAGCCGGGTCCAGAAATTGGATCCAAACTCGTCCCGTTTCGGCTCAGAAGCTGTTCCGCTGTTGGATAACTTTACAGATCCGTCCGCTCGTTAACCTTCATGAATCCCATAACTCATTGAAAACATTAGGCTCGGCCAAACTGGTCCGAGCTTTGCTCATAATTTGACAGATAAACGAAAAGAGACACTTGCCGGCCCGGCCGGCAGACGTCGTCAGGGACGGATGGAAGCCGAAGATGCGCGTCATTCAAGTGGGATGCCTCAGCCGTCGTGGCAGCGAAGCTGGAGCATAGGATGGGAGCCCGGGGCGTGAACCGCTTTGCGGCGACTTTTGGCACGGCGGCCGCAATCGCCGTGTTGGTGGTCGGCACGCTGATGCCCGTCCTGAGGGCTTCGGCCCATCCGCTGCATTTAGAGCCCGGCCGCTGGTATGCGGTTTCGCCGGCACAGATCAACCGGGCGAGCGCCGAAGCGCCCGTCCGTTATGAAACGGCGGCTGTCGCCATGACGACGGCCGTCAAGATGGAGGACCTTTCGACCGGGCGCGGCCAGGCCAGCGCGGCGAGTGTCCTCGAACGAGTTTTCCCCGCAGGCAGTGCGGTTTGGCTCGTCGTATCAGGTGGTCTTTTGGTCCTGACGGCGAGCCTCCTCCGTAATCCGGTGGCGGGGATTGGAATTTATGTCCGGCGTTCACAGAAAAGTGGCGTCGCAAGCACCGAGGGGAGCGAATAACAAATGTTCGAAATCGACATTTACGGGACGGCGCGACAACTGGTGGACGAGCATGGTGACGCGGCCCCGGTGCATGCCGCAATCCGTGCGGCCGAACTCTATACCGAGGGCGATTCCCAGGGCTATTCCGCCTGGAAGCGCATTGCGGAGGTGACGATGGATTTACTTGGCACGACAACGACTTCGTCGAGTGCCGTGCATTGAAGAGCCGGGCGTGGTCGTCCGCGCCCCGTTGAGTAGCGTTTAGTTGCGTTTAGTAGCGTAGTGAGTGCGTAGTTCGTGCGTAATTCGGCAGTGATTTATCTGATCGCTTCGGGTCGACGGTGGATAACTTTAACCATAAAACGCGTCACCGTCCGCAAGCCTCTTGGCGCATGTAACTTCTTACCATGCTTGGATTTTCCTGGTTTTCACGACCAGTCGGGGAAGCATGTCTGCCAGACTAAAACGGGTCAAAAATTTTTTTCTTTTTTGTCTCGTTCTTTCGGATATATAGTACGCCGAGGTCTGGAATTAACTATATGTGGCATTGTTCAATACGTCGCCGCGAACCTGTGCAGGTTCGCAAACAGGTGGACTCTGCCTCTCGATAATCAAGACAAGGAAAGTCCAATCAGAGGAGGAATGGCGCTATGTCTTACAGCGATACCGATGAAGGCGTCCGTACTCTCATAGCGAACCACACGGTGTTCGCGCCCGAGAGCATTGCCGAAACCCGCCGGGACCCTCAGGTCGAAGGCCGTTGGTTCGTTAAGTTCCGTGCCGGTCGTGTCCTGGCGGCTTACGTGGGCCCGCATCCGCTGGCTCCCGATTTTCAGCTGGTTGCCGATCCGTCCATGATCGACACCAGTGCGATCATCAGCAGCCACGCTGCCTAAGCCGACGCGGACAGCGTTCCGCGATACAAGTATTCGAGCATTCGTCGTTCCGGCGGCACGAGCCCTTCTACGGTTCGTGCCGCCTCGTTTTTGGGGCATGCGAACGCGCGAAGGCCGATCCGATGTGATTTGCCGAATGGCGTGGGCGGGATAAGCAACCGAACGGAACATAGGTACTGAGAACTCGAAACTCGGTAATACAGGCTGCGGGAAAATCCTAGAACGGGATCCAGGACCGTTTGCGGGTGTAATGCAGATAGCCGACATTCGCGCCGAGCCTCAGCCCGACGCCCACCCGGATCGGCGCAAGGATGACGTTGCCGCGCTGCTGGTAGTTCATGCTGAAGCCGGCAATGTAGTAGACGCTGCCGTCGATCCCGGGAAACCGGTGATAAATGTCGTCCAGCTTGTTGAGGTGGTAGACCAGCGTAAAGGATTTGGCGGCGTTGGCGCCGAGGTCGAAGCCAGCGGACGGGCCCTTCCAATAGACCTTGCGGCTGCCTTCGGATTTGTTGGTGATGTTGCCGTCGCCGTAGCGAAGCCCCACGGCGATCGCGCCGCTGACTTCCTGACCGGCGATATAGGCATTTGGCCGGCCGAGATCGGCGAAAGCCTTCTGGATCACCTTCGCCAGGGCTTCGGATGAATCTCCGAAGAAGTCGCCCGCGATACGGCTGATGCTGCCTTCGTCGTAGGTATTGGCCGAGGTGTCTTTCTTGGTCTTGGGGGCCGACGCGGAGTCCGCCTGGCCGGTCAAGCCGAGGCATGACGCAAAAACGACCAACGCGGCAAGATAGGTGCGCAAGTTCATGACGGTGCCTTCCTCAACTCCCCTGGTACGCCTACCAACCCCCATATATCGTGTCTCAAGCGGTTATAGCCTCTACATAGAGCGCTTGGCAACCGCAAACCGTCCGTTAACCAATGACTTAGCGCGATGAGTTGAACTTGCAATCCGGCAAAAATGGTTAACGTCAATCGGACGTTGTGGAGATGCGGTTCGCCGGATCAGGATCTCCAGCCGGCGCTTTTGCGGATGACCCGGATAGTTTCGGACCACAGCCCGTGACGCTCGAGATCATCCGGATCGGCCCACATCACCTCGGTCACGTCACCGCCCGGTTGTGCGTCACCGCTGCGCCAGCATGCCGACCAGTCGATCAGGGTGTAGTGATACAGAACGCCGCCCGCGGGATCCGGCTCGATGAAATCGATGACCTCGATGAGGCTTTCCACCTCGATCTCGATTCCGGCTTCCTCACGGACCTCGCGAATAGCCGTTTCCCTGACCGTCTCGCCGAGCTCCTGAGCGCCGCCCGGAATGCTCCATTGGCCGTCGCGCGGCGGCTTGCCTCGCCGGATGAGCAGAACGTCGCCGTCCTTCCAGACGACGACGCCCACGGCGACGATAGGTCTTTCCGGATTCTCGCGTTTGACGATGATGGCCTCCCTCTGCGAACCGCGCAGATCTTACCGTGCCTTTCGCGGCGCTCGGAAGGGGCTTGGTTCAGGCGACGTCGTGAATGCGGTCGGCATAGGGCGAGGAGCCCGTGGCGCCGTCGGTGGCCATGACGCGGTAGGCAGGCAGGCGGACGCGGGCGGTCGTGCCGACGCCAAGTTCGCTATCGAGGTCGAACTGGCCGCCATGGATGTCGGTCAGCATCTTGACCAGCGGAAGGCCGAGGCCCGTGCCTTCATATTTGCGGTCGAGCGAACTGTCGACTTGCGAGAACGCCTGCATGGCGAGCGGGATGGATTCCTTGGCCATGCCGATGCCGGTGTCCCGGATTTCGAAATAGAACTCGCCGTTGTCCTGAATGCCCGCCGAGAGAATGACGTCGCCATGCGGCAGCGTGAATTTGACGGCGTTCGACAGCAGATTGATCAGCACCTGCTTCAGCTTCAGCGGGTCGCAGCGCAGGTCCGGCAGGTTGTCGGGCACGGTGACGATCAGCGATACATCGTTGTTCGAGGCACGTTCGCGGATGAGGCGCAGCACGCCGCTGACGATATCTTCGACCCGGACGACTTCTTCTGAAAGTTCGAGCTTGCCGGCCTCGGCTTTCGCCACGTCGAGAATGTCGTTGATGACGCTCAGCAGATGAACGCCGGAGCTATGGATATCGGACGCGTAGTCCTTGTAGCGTTCCTGGCCCATGGGGCCGAACAGCTCGTCGCGCAGAACTTCCGAGAACCCGATGATGGCGTTGAGCGGCGTGCGCAGCTCATGGCTCATATTGGCGAGGAATTCCGACTTCGCGCGGCTGGCCGCGACCGCCTGGTCCTTCGACTCGACGACACGGTCGTGCGCGAGTTTCTGTTCGGTGACGTCAAAGACCGCCGAGAGAACGGCGATCTTGCCGTACCAGTTGATGAGGCTCATGCGATTGTCGAGCCAGACGATCGTGCCGTCTTTCCGCACCCCTTTGAATTCGAGCTGGGACCGCATGAGCCCGATATTCGGATTTTCGAGCGCGTTCTGCAGGTCACGGAATTCGGTCGGGTCGGATACCAGCTGGCGGATATTCTTGAGCGCGAGGATTTCGCTCGGCGATGAATAGCCCAGGATGTCGGCATAGGCCTGATTGGCATAGACCGGCCGCCAGTTCTGGATGACGACGATGCCCTGCACCGACTCCTCGATCAGGCGGCGGAATCCGCGCTCGTGCTCGGCGAGCTTTTCTTCCCGCTGCTTGTATTCCGTGACATCCGAGATCAGGGCGCAGAAGCCCCCGTCCGGCGTGGGTACGTAGCGCATGCGGAACCAGTCGCCGAAGGTCGTGCGGATGTCGCGCTCGACGGATTTGTGCATCCCGTTCTCGTCGTATTCCATCAGGGCCAGTTCGGCATCTCCGCCGGCGGGAATCACCTGGCCACGCTTCTTCAACTCGTTGACCAGCGAACTCCGGGCGATCCCCGGCTTGATGATGTCGCGCATCTCTTCGGGGAAGTATTCGACATAGACACGGTTGCAGGCGACCAGACGGGAGTCCTTGTCGAACAAGGCGATACCGTCCGGCATCTGTTCGAAGGCGCGGCCGAGCTGACGGTCGGCGCGATTTCGCTCATATTTCCGGCCGTGGGTGACGGCAGCGCGCAGCGTGAACCCGACTAGCGTAAACAGGGCCGCGGCTATGCCGAGCTGGGCGAGCCAAGATGTCTGGGGTGCGGTTTCCGGTGCGCCGGCACTCGAAATCTGGGTCTGTGCGAGTTCGCCGCCGGACACATAGGACGGCATGACATCGCCGCGCGTCACCATCATCAGGAAGGACGCGGCCGTCAGGCCCACGAATGCCAGGACGAACGCCGCCGTTACCAGACGGCGCATCCGTCTGGTCAGTCGGGTCTTGCCGTGAAACCAGATCTCCAAACCTTTTGGGGCTTGTGTGTCGTCGGCTTCCCAGTCTTGAGCGAGTGTCACCGTGGACCTCGGCATGGCGGGTCATTCTGCCTTCTGCTGCACATCGGCCGGATCGTGACACGGATATCGAAAACAAAGCGTTAAGCCATGATTCGCCAACGGCCGGGACAGGCGGGAATCGGGGCTGGTTCCAGGGTTCCCGGCGCCTATAATCGCCCTTATGTGCGGCCGCTACAGTACGACATTGCCCCCGGAGGCAATCCGGCAGGTGTTCCGATTTGGGAATCGGCCGAATCTGCGTGCCCGCTACAACATCGCGCCGACCCAGTTCGCGCCGGTCGTTCGGCACCGCGAGGCGGCGTCGGGCGACGAACGCGAGCTTGTCGAGCTGCGATGGGGGCTTGTGCCGGGCTGGGCCAAGGTGCCGGGCGACGGGCCGCTGATGATCAATGCCCGGCTGGAGACCGTGGCCGATAAGCCTGCCTTTCGCGCAGCCTTCCGGCGTCGGCGGTGTCTCGTGCCGGCGGACGGGTTCTATGAATGGAAGCGGGAGGACAAGGCCAAGCAGCCGTTCCGCATTCACCCGAAGGACGGCTCGCCGGTCGGTTTTGCCGGCCTATGGGAGCACTGGCAGGGAACCGACGGCGAGGCGATAGAGAGTTTCGCCATCCTGACCACGGAAGCGGAAGGCGCGATCCGGGAGATTCATGACCGGATGCCGGTCATGCTCGATCCCTCGGCCTTCGATGACTGGCTCGATCCCGCGCTCAGTGATCCGGACCTGATACGCGGCGCGATAAAGCAGATCCCTGTCAGTTCGCTCGCGGCGGATCCCGTCAGCAAATATGTGAACGCCGTCCGGAACGACGACGTCCACTGCTTCGATCCGCCGGAGCCGGTCCAGCAAACGCTGTTCTAGACGCGGTTCAGGATACGGCGGTCAGTCGGCCTTGGCGCCGGATGCCGGCTCGAACTTGGTTCCCGACGGGCTGCCCTCGATATAGCTGATCTTGCCGTTCTTGAGCCTGTAAATGATCACGCCGCGGCCGATGATCTCCTCGCCCTTGTTCAACACGCCGCTCGGAAGCTTCACGTCGCCCCGCGTTGCGACCATACGATTCTCGAGCTGGACCATCATCACGTTGTGCGGATTGTCGATGACGATGAAGGGCGCCGCGACGTGCTCGTCCAGATCCTTGCGGAGTGGAACATAGAGATCGTAGATCGCCTTCGGTCCGTGCATCGGCTTGGGCGCCGGCGCGGTCGCGAAGACGACATCCGGATCGTAATATTGCAGGAAACGGGGGTCGAACCGGCTGAACAGCATGGCGTAGTCCAGATATTTCTGGCGCGTCATCGTCGGTTCGTTGATCGAGGCGGGCATCGGCTCGGCGAGCTGTGCTGGTGTGGGCGCTTCGGCCACCGCCTTCGCCATGTCCGCCTTCTGCCGGACGCGCGGGCCGCTGCCGATGGTCAATGACGCCATCTTGCCGTCGCGCAGGGTGTAGAAGAACGTCGTCTGCGTGATCTGGGTGTCGCCCTTGTGAATGGGCTGCGGGTTTTTGCCGAGCTTGACGCCGTCATGCCGCGCGACCGTGCGAATGGTCATCTGCGCCGCCATCACGTTGTTCACGTCGTCGATGGCGACGAGGCCGGGCGTGAAGGTGATGTCCACATTGGGCCGCGTGCTCTTGTCGTGGGCCTCGAGCTCGGCGAGGCTGTGAACGTTGTCGGCCTTAACCGTGACGTCGGGCGTGTAGTAGTCGAACTGATGCGGGTCGCCGGCATTGAACAGCCGGATATATTCCTGAAACTTCTCGCGCGTCATCGGGCCGGACGGATCGGTCGGCTGCGCAACGGCCGTCTCGGCCAACAGGCCCAGAACGGCGCCCGCCACAAGAACCACGCCTTTATTGAATAACCTCATGCTCTCCCCCTTCTCGCCACTCCGGGCGACCTAATGGCTTCCGGCATCTTATCCGTTTGACGAGCGATCCTAAAGCACCTTGCCGGGATTCATGATGCCCTTGGGATCGAGCGCCTGCTTGACGGTCCGCATGAGATCGAGCGCCGCCGGGCTCTTGTAGTGCTTGAGTTCGTCGCGCTTCAGCTGGCCCACGCCGTGCTCCGCGCTGATGCTGCCGTTAAACTGCATGACGACGTCATAAACGATCTTGTTGAACTCGGACCAGCGCGCGAGAAACGCCTTGCCGTCGGCGCCTTTGGGCTGACACAGGTTGAAATGCACGTTGCCGTCGCCGATATGGCCGAAGGCGATCACGCGGATTTCCGGCAATGTAGCTTCCGCCGCCTTGCGGGCCTTTTCCATGAAGGCCGGCATGTCGGAAACCGGCACCGAGACGTCATGCTTGATGCTCGCGCCTTCGGCCCGTTCGGCTTCCGAGATCGATTCCCTGAGACGCCACAGCGCCGCGCGCTGGCTCTCGCTCGAGGCCGTCGCCGCATCGAGCACGAGGCCCTTTTCGAAGGCGACTTCCAGAAGGTCGCCCGCATCCTGAGAAATCTCCGGATCGGGTGAGGCAATCTCCACCAGCGCATACCAGGCGTGCTTTTCAGCCAGCGGATCCGACGGTGCCGGGAATGTGCGCGCAGAACCATCTCCAGCGCGTCGCGCGGGATGATCTCGAAGGCGGAAACCCGGTCTCCGGTGCGATCGCGCAAGTCGGCAAGCAGCGCGACGGCCGCGTCGGGATCCGTGATCGCGACGAAAAGGGTGAGCCGGGATTTCGGCAGCGGGAACAGCTTCAGCACCGCGCCGGTGATGATGCCGAGCGTGCCTTCCGCGCCGATGAACATCTGCTTCAGGTCATAGCCGGCGGTATCCTTGCGCAGGCCCGTCATGCCGTCCCAGATCCGCCCGTCCGGCAGCACGACCTCGAGGCCGAGCGCGAGCTCGCGCGCCGTGCCGTATTTCAGCACGTTCACGCCGCCGGCATTGGTCGAGAGGTTGCCGCCGATCTGGCAGCTGCCTTCCGCCGCGAGACTTAGGGGAAAGAGCCGTCCGGCTTCTTCGGCCGCGGACTGGATGTTCGCCAGAACGCATCCTGCATCGACCGTCATCGTATAGTTCAGCGGGATCGATGGCGCGCGACTTGTTCATGCGAGAGAGCGACAGGATGATCTGATCGCCGCTCGCATCCGGCACCGCGCCGCCGCACATGCCGGTATTGCCGCCCTGCGGCACGATCGGCGGTGCCGGTCTCTGCGCAGATCTTCACGACTTCCGCGACTTCCTCCGTGTTCGCGGGCGAGATCAGGATCGGCGACGTGCCGGTATAGATGCCCGCGCCATTCCTTGAGATGCGGCGCCAGATATCGGCGTCGGATCGAGCGTCCAGCCTTTCGGTCCGACCGCCTCGCGCAAGCGGTTCAGGATGCTCTCGGGGATCGTCACTTGAGCGCCTTCTCGATGTCTGCCGCGGTCAGTGTGCCCTGCCGCAGGATACGGAACTCGGGCCCCGTCATGTCGAGCACCGTGGAGGCGACGCCGATAGGGGCTCGCCGCCATCGAGCGTGAGGGAGATGTGTTCCTTGAGCGCGGCCGCGATCTCGCCGGCCGAGCGCGCTCCCGGTTCGCCGGACAGATTGGCGCTGGTGACGGCGACCGGCTTGTCCGCCGCCTTGAGAACGCCGAGCGCGATCTCGTTGTCCGGGATGCGGATGCCGATCGTATCGCCGCCGGCGGTGACGCGGCTCGCCAGCGTCGTGCCTCGGCGGCTTGCTTCACGATCAGGGTCAGCGGACCGGGCCAGAACGCCTCGGCGAGCCTGCGCCGCCGACGCCGTCGAATTTACCCCAGTCCAGCGCGGCCTTCACCGAGCCGAACTGAACGACGAAAGGCTTTTCCTTCGGCCGGCCCTTCGCGACGTAAAGCGCCTCGACGGCGTCCTCGCTCGCGGCATCGACCGCGAGGCCGTAGACGGTTTCGGTCGGGATGGCGACGATCCGGCCGTCGAGAATCAGCCGCGCGGCGCGCGCTATTGCCTCGCCGTCCGGGCGGATGGCTGCGGTTTGGGCGTTTCCGGGCGTGTTTGTGGTCTGATCATGCGCTTTATGTAATCGGCGCGGCGTTTAAAGTCATCAGCCGCGCATAATGGCGGAAATCCGCTCCGTTGTTTACGGCTCGATATTCTTAATTCAGTACGGTATCACTTGGGGCCGCAGCAACCGCCCTCAGAAACGTCCTTCAGCTCTCGTCCGGAGTACCCCAGATGAGCAACTATTCCGCCCCCGTCCGCGATATCCGCTTCACGCTGGATCATATTGTCGGATTTCTCGGGAGTCACCGCGCTCGCGCCGTTTTCGGAGGTTACGCCTGATCTCGTCGACGCGATCCTGAACGAAGCCGGACGCTTCGCCTCCGAGGTCATGGCGCCGACGAACGGCCCCGGCGACCGGCAGGGATGCACGTTCGAAAACGGCGTCGTCCGCACCCCGGATGGCTATCCGTCGATGTACAAGCGCTATATCGAGGCCGGGTGGAACGGTCTGGCATTCTCGGAGGAGCTCGGCGGCCAGGGGCTGCCGGTGTCGCTGACAATCGCCACCAACGAAATGTGGGCGGCGTCCAACATGGCGTTCTCGCTCGCGCTCACGCTCAATCACGGCGCGGTGGAGGTTCTGGAGGCCTATGGCTCGGAAGAGCTGAAGCAGACCTATCTCGAAAAGATGGTCTCCGGCGAATGGGCCTGCACCATGAACCTCACCGAGCCTCAGGCCGGCACGGACGTCGGCGCGCTCCGCACCAAGGCGGAGCCCCAGGCGGACGGCACCTATCTGATTTCCGGTCAGAAGATCTTCATCACCTATGGCGAGCACGATCTCACCGACAACATCGTTCATCTGGTGCTGGCCCGCACGCCCGGTTCCCCGGACGGAACGAAGGGCATCTCGCTCTTTATCGTGCCGAAATATCACGTTCAGCCGGATGGATCGCTGGGCGCGAAGAACGATCTGCGCTGCGTCTCGATCGAACACAAGATGGGCATCCACGCGAGCCCGACCTGCGTGATGTCCTATGGCGACGACGGCCAGTGCGTCGGCTATATCGTCGGCAAGGAGCATGAGGGCATGCGCGCCATGTTCCTGATGATGAACAATGCGCGGCTGCTCGTCGGGCTTCAGGGCGTCGGCATTTCCGAACGGGCCTATCAGCATGCGCTGGCCTATGCGAAGGAGCGCAAGCAGGGGCGGCCGATCGGCTCCACCTCCAAGGAGTCCCAGCCGATCATCGAGCATCCCGATGTGCGCCGCATGCTCATGGCCATGAAAGCGCGGACCGAGGCGACGCGCGCGCTCGCCTATCTGGCGGGAACGACGCTCGATCTGGCGGCGCATCATCCCGACAAGGACGAACGCGTGCGCCAGCTCGCCCGCGCCGAATTGCTGACGCCGATCGTCAAGGCGTGGTGTTCCGATTCCGGTATCGACGTTGCCTCGCTCGGCGTCCAGATCCACGGCGGCATGGGCTTCATCGAGGAAACCGGCGCGGCGCAATACTACCGCGACGTCCGGATCGCCGCGATCTACGAGGGTACGAACGGCGTTCAGGCGAACGATCTGCTGTTCCGCAAGCTGCCGGCCAATGGCGGCGCGGCCCTGAAGAGACCTTATCAGCGGAGCTGAAGGCGTCGATCACGGAGCGTCCGCGCGGCGAGGCCCTGGACGCGCTTGCCTTCCAGGTCGAGGAAGGGCTCGAGGCGCTCGGCGACGTCGGCGACTGGTTCCGTGATCTGGCGAGCCATGACCCCGTTGCGGCAGCGCCCGGCGCCGTCGCGTTCCTGCAGATGGCCGGCGCGGTGATCGGCGGCGCGCTTGCTCGCGAGGGGCGCGGCCGAGGCCAGCGCCTGATCGACGGCGGCGACAGCAACGTGCCGTTCCTCGAGACCAAGATCGCGCTGGCGCGCTATTTCGCGGCCGCCGAGATCCCGGCCGCCGTCGCGCGGGGACGTGCCGCCCGGCACTCGAACCCGGTCGTCGCGGCAATGACCTCGGACCGGCTCGAATGAGCGTGCCGGGTCAGACGGGGACGGTGAGGACCGTGACCGAACGGCCCTGGCTGAAGAATTATCCCGAGGGCCTGGACTGGAACCATGCTTTCGAGGCCCGTCCGCTTTTCGATCTGGCGGACAGGGCCGCCGCCGATCACCCCGACAAGATCGCGGTCGAATTTCTCGGCCGGAGCTATACATTCGCCGAAATCGGTCGATTGATTGACCGGGCGGCGCGTGGATTCCAGAAACTTGGTGTCAAAAAAGGCACACATGTCGGCCTCTATTTGCCGAATTGCCCGCAATTCATCGTCTGCTACTACGGCATCCTCAAGGCCGGCGGGACGGTGGTCAATTTCAGCCCGCTCTACTCCGAACCCGAACTGGTGCATCAGGCCGAGGATTCGAAGACCACGATCCTGGTGACGCTGGATGTCGAGGCGCTCTACCCGAAGGCGCTTACGGTTCTGAAGACGAGTTGCGTGGACCGGCTGATCGTCGGCAATCTGCCCGAGGTATTGCCCTTCCTGAAGGGGCTGTTCTATCCGCTGGTGAAACGGAAGGACATCGCCGACGTTCAGTGGGACAGCTTCCATACACGGTACAGCGATCTTTTGGCCGATGGCGGCGCGCCGGAGCCGGTTACCATCGATCCGGAGAACGATCTGGCGGTGCTTCAATATACCGGCGGCACCACCGGCGTTTCGAAGGGCGCGAGCCTCACCCACGCGAATGTCTATATCAATGCCTGCCAGACCGCCTACTGGTTCCAGGGCGTCGGCGCGAAGGAGGGCGCGGAGAAGATCCTCGGCGTATTGCCGCTGTTCCACGCGTTCGCGATGACCTGCATCATGAATCTCGGCATGCGGCTCGCGGGTGAGGTGATCCTCCATCCGCGCTTCCATCTGAAGGATGTGATCGCCGATATCGAGAAGAAGCGCCCCACCGTGCTGGCGGGCGTACCGACCATGTTCACGGCCATCCTGCACGACCCCGATATCGCCAAGCGCGATCTCTCCTCGATGAAATACTGCTTCTCGGGCGGCGCGCCGTTGCCGCTGGAGGTCATCAAGAGCTGGAAGGAGACCACGGGCGGCGTGATCTTCGAAGGCTATGGCCTCAGCGAATGTTCGCCTGTTGCCACGGTCAATCCGTCCTCGCGCGTCAAGGAGGGCTCGATCGGCCTGCCGGTGCCGCAGACGGAGATCGTGATCACCGACAAGGACGATCCCCACAAGATCCTGGCCGTCGGCGAAACCGGCGAAATCAATGTCGTCGGCCCGCAGGTCATGGTGGGCTACTGGAACCGGCCGGACGAGTCGGCGACGACGCTGGTGGATGGCCGGCTGCGCACCGGCGATGTCGGCTACATGGACGAGGAAGGCTACACCTTCATCATCGACCGCATGAAGGACATGATCCTCGTAAGCGGCTTCAATGTCTTCCCGCGCGTCGTCGAGGAAGCGATCTACGCACATCCGTCCGTTTCCGAGGTGATCGTCATCGGCGTGCCGGACGAATATCACGGCGAGGTGCCGAAGGCCTTCGTCAAGCTCAAGGATCCGAACGATCGGCTGACGCCCGAGGAATTGAAGGACTTTCTTCGCAAGCGGCTCGGCAAGCACGAGATGCCGAAAGAGATCGAGTTCCGGCCCGAATTGCCCAAGACCATGGTCGGCAAGCTCTCCAAGAAGGAACTCGTCGAAGAGGAACGCGCCAAAAACGCCTCGGACAAGAAATAGCGATGGCGACCCGTTTCTACACGCACGAAGCCTGTCTGGATCACGATACCGGCCCGCATCACCCGGAAAGCCCGGCGCGGCTCGGCGCGATATTGGCGCGGATGCATTCGCTCGAATTCTCGATCCTCGAATGGGTTCAGGCGCCGCTGGCCACCGTCGATCAGTTGAGCCTCGCGCATCCCCGCCACCATGTCGTCGAATTGCTCGGCATGTTGGAGCATCTGACCGATCTTCATAATCTCGACGCGGACACCGTCGTCTCGCCGGGCAGCCGGGAGGCCGCGCTCCGGGCAGCGGGCGCGGTGTGCCTCGCGGTCGACGATGTCGTGAATGGCTATGCCGAGAACGCCTTCTGCGCGGTCAGGCCGCCCGGCCATCACGCCGAGCCGGAGACGGCCATGGGCTTCTGCCTGTTCAACAATGTGGCCGTGGGTGCGCTCCACGCCCGGCAGAAGCACGGGCTCAAACGCATCGCCGTCGTCGACTTCGACGTGCATCACGGCAACGGCACCGAGGCAATTTTCGCGCCCGATCCGGATTTGCTCTATGCGTCGACGCACCAGTCTCCGCTCTATCCGGGGACGGGGCCGGCATCCTACACCGGCGCGGCGAATAATATCGTCAACGTGCCGATCCGTCCGGGCGGCGGCGGAGCCGAGTTGAAGGCGGCCTTCGAGTCGAAGATCCTGCCGGAGATCGATGCCTTCAAGCCCGAGCTGATCCTGATCTCGGCCGGATTCGATGGCCACAAGGCGGATCCGCTCGCCAATCTGCAGTTCACCGAGAATGATTTCGCCTGGGCCACGGAGGCCCTGAAGGCGGCGGCCAAACGTCATTGCCGTGGCCGGTTGGTGTCCACGCTCGAAGGCGGCTACGATCTCAACGCTCTGGCCGACAGCGTGGCCGCCCACGTGGCGGCTCTGATGGTCTGAGCAGTGCCGGGGAGGGGAAGGGACATGCCGAAAAGCGCGCCGCAGGGCGATAAGTCTCCGTCTCAACTGATAGACTCGAGAATCAAGGAATTGGGCGACTGGCGGGGCGAGACGCTCAGCCGGATCCGCCGCGCGATCAAGGCGGCCGAACCCGAGGTCGTCGAGGAGTGGAAATGGCGCGGCGTTCCGGTGTGGTACAGCCACGGCATGATCTGCACCGGCGAGACCTACAAGGACAAGGTGAAGATGACCTTCGCCAAGGGCGCCTCGCTCGACGATCCGTCCGGCCTTTTCAATTCGAGTCTCGACGGAAACACCAGACGGGCGATCGACATCCACGAGGGCGAGTCCTTCGACGAGGAGGCGCTGAAGGCTCTCATTCGCGCCGCCGTGGCCCTGAACAAGTCCAAATAAGGCGTCCGGTGCGGGGCCGCTGTCCGGCCCGATCCGCCGTGTGACCGGCGCCCGGATTGTCTGCGATTTCTTGCCGGTTGCGCTGCATCGCGCAGGTTCATAAAGTGCGCTCCTACGGACAGGAGGCAGCGGATGTCAGAATTCGCCTGAAAAGCGGGAAATTCCGGACGATATCAAGGCCATGAGCTTTGAAGCGGCGCTCAAGGCGCTCGAGGAAATCGTGCAGCAGCTTGAGAACGGCGAGGTCGATCT
Source organism: uncultured Alphaproteobacteria bacterium (assembly GCA_963822835.1). GTDB lineage: Bacteria > Pseudomonadota > Alphaproteobacteria > CAVTAV01 > CAVTAV01 > CAVTAV01. The sequence goes on from CAWGIZ010000005.1 coordinate 123,672, forward strand.
GGAGAAATCGATCGAGATGTATGCCCGTGGGACCGCGCTCAGGGAGCATTGCGAGGCCAAGCTCAAATCGGCGCAGGCGCGGATCGAGATGATCGTTCCGGACGGGGGCAAATTGAAAACCACTCCGGCGGAGATTGATTGAGGTGAGCTTGGACAAGACCGAAGAAACGACCAAACGGGACCTGGCGCTCGACGTCGCGCTGCAGAACAACGCGCGCGCCGTGGAGCGGATGCTCGACAAGCTGCTGCCCAAGGCCGAAGGGCCCGAGCACCGGCTGCTGAACGCCATGCGCTATGCCACCTTCGCCGGGGGCAAGCGGCTCAGGCCGTTCCTCGTCACCGCCAGCGCCGAACTGTTCCGGGTTTCGAAGGAGCGCGCGCTTCGGGTAGCGGCTGCGCTGGAATGCCTGCACACCTATTCGCTGGTTCATGACGATCTGCCCTGCATGGACGACAGCCCCCTGCGGCGCGGCCAGCCTTCCGTCCATGTTGCGTTCGACGAGGCGACGGCCGTTCTGGCGGGCGATGGGCTGCTGACCTATGCGTTCGAAATTCTCGCCGACCGGGCGACCCATGACGATCCGGCGGTGCGCGCCGAACTCGTGTCGGAGCTTGCAATCGCCGCCGGCCCGCGCGGCATGGTCGGCGGTCAGATGATCGATCTCGATTCCGAGGGCAAGCAGCTCGATATCGGCGCGATCAACCGGCTTCAGCACATGAAGACCGGCGCGCTGATCATCTACGCGGCGGAAGCCGGCGCTATTCTCGGCCGGGGTTCGATCGAGACCCGGCATGCGCTGAAGGGCTTCGCCCAGAATCTCGGTCTCGCCTTCCAGATCACCGACGACATTCTCGATGCGGAAGGGGACCCGGAAAAGGTCGGCAAGCAGCTCGGCAAGGATGCCGAGGCGGAGAAGGCCACCTTCCTGACGATCCTGGGTCCCGAACGCGCGAAGATGCAGGCCAGGATGTTGTCGGAGCAGGCGGTCGAGCATCTGGATGTCTTCGGCGAGTCCGCCGAACTCGTTGCGCGATGTCGCGCGTTTCGTGGTCGAACGCCGCCTGTAATCCTCGCCAGCCCGGGGCATATCGAAAGACGTGGCCGCCGCCAAGCACACCAAGCCCGAACGCTCCGCCCGGTCCGGCAAGATGAGGGCGGATGTGCTGCTCGTGGAGCGCGGACTCGCGGACTCCCGCACGCGTGCGCAGGCGCTGCTCCTGTCGGGCAAGGTCTTTTCCGGCGAGACGCGGATCGACAAGGCGGGGCAACTCGTGGAGGCCGACGCGCCCCTTGAGGTGCGCGGACAGGACCATCCCTGGGTCGGCCGGGGCGGCATCAAGCTGGCCCATGCACTCCGGCATTTCTCCATCGATCCCACCGATAAAACGTGTTCTCGATGTCGGCGCGTCGACCGGCGGCTTTACTGACGTCTGTCTGCAAGGCGGCGCGCGCAAGGTTTACGCGGTCGATGCCGGGCATGGTCAGCTGGCGTGGTCGCTCAGGGAGGATCCGCGCGTCGTCGCGCTGGAAAAGACCAATGCGCGCCATTTGACGCGGGAGATCATCCCGGATCCTGTGGAACTCATCGTTTGCGACGTGAGCTTCATCGGGCTGGAAGTGGCGCTGCCCGCCGCGCTTGCCCTTGCGGCGCCCGGCGCGGACCTCGTCGCGCTGATCAAGCCGCAATTCGAGGTCGGCAAGGGACAGGTCGGGAAGGGCGGCGTGGTGCGCGATCCCGAGCTTCACAAATCGGTTTGCGAGCGGATCGAGGCCTGGCTGTCCGGCCTGCCCGGCTGGGAAGTGCGGGGACTGACGACCAGCCCGATCAAGGGGCCTGAGGGCAATGTGGAGTTCCTCATCGCGGCCCACTTCTCGGGCGTGGCCTGAGCCATGCGGCAGGGCGATTTCATCGAGCTCGAGGTCACCGCCATCGGCGCGCGCGGCGACGGCATTGCGGCCGGCGACGAGGCCCGTGTCTTTCTGCCCTTCACCGTGCCGGGCGACCGGGTGCGGGCGCGGCTTGGGGCGAAGCGGGGCGATGGTTCGCCGGCGACGTCGAAGAGCTGCTGAAGGAAGGCAAGGCCCGCAGGATTCCCGATTGCCGGCACTTCGGAATCTGTGGCGGCTGCGCCCTGCAGCATGTCGAGTCCACGCTTTACGCACAGTGGAAGCGGGATCTCGTGATTGCCGCGCTCAGCCATCGCGGGCTCGACGGAGTGCCGGTCGAGCCCTGTATCGTCTCGCCGCCGCAAAGCCGCCGCCGCGCCAAACTCTCCGCGCTGCGCGTGAAGGACCGCATGGTGTTCGGGTTCCACGGCCGGGGCAGCGACAAGATCGTTGATCTCTCCGAATGCCCGGTGATGAGCCCGGCTCTCGTCGACGCCGTAGCGCCGCTTCGCAAGTCACTTTCTGCCATGGGTCTCGGCAAGGCCGATGTCGCGCTACTGGATACGGAGACCGGCATCGACGTGGCGATCGAAACGCAAGCCGAGGCCAATCTCAAACGCCGGGAAGTGCTGGCGGAACTTGCCGAGAGCCAAGATTTCGCGCGCGTCACCTGGGCAAGGCCATCGGCGCCGGGCCAAGCGGCCGAACGTGACCTGATCGTGATGCGCCGCGCGCCTGTGCTGCGCTTTGCGGGCGTCGCGGTGACGCCGCCGCCCGATGCCTTCGTTCAGGCGACCAAACCCGCCGAGGACGTCATGACGTCGTTCGTATCCGGGGTGCTTGACGGGGCGTCGCGGGTCGCGGATCTGTTCGCGGGCTGCGGCACCTTCACCTTTCCTCTGGCGCACAAGGCACGGGTTACATCGGTCGATGGCGCCGGGGACCTTGTCGCGGCGGCGCGCGAGGGGGCGAACCGCGCCACCGGCCTCAAGGGCATCACGTTCGAAACGCGGGATCTCTTTCGCCGGCCTTACATGGCGGCCGAGCTCAAGAGTTTCGATGGGCTGGTCTTCGATCCGCCCCGGCAAGGGGCAAAGGCGCAGGTCGAAGCGGTCGCGGCCTCCCGCATACCGGTCGTGGCGGCGGTTTCCTGCGATCCGGGCACCTTCGCGCGCGACGCCCGTATCCTCGTTGACGGCGGATACAAGCTCACGCGCGTGCAGCCGATCGACCAGTTCCTCTGGTCGCCGCATGTCGAATTGGTGGCCGAATTCCGGCGGCTAGCAGAATCAGGCTCCTTGCCGCTAAAATGAACCCGGCCGCTTCGCAACCTCCCGAAGGTCCGCATGGCTCAGAACATTTACGACGACCCGGATTTTTTCGCGTCCTACAGCAAGTTGCCCCGGCAGGTCCGGGGACTGGACGGCGCGCCTGAATGGCCAGCCATCCGGGCGATGCTGCCCGATCTTTCGGGGAAGCGTGTCGTCGATCTGGGATGCGGCTTTGGCTGGGCCACTCGCTGGATACGCGAACAGGGCGCGGCCTCGGTGCTCGGCCTCGACCTGTCGGAGAACATGATCGCGCGGGCGAGGAAGGATACCTCCGATAGCGCCATCACCTATCGCATCGCCGATCTGGACTCGCTCGAACTGCCGGTGGCCGCCTTCGATCTCGCCTTCAGCGCCCTGACCTTCCACTATGTTCAGGATTTCGCGCGGCTCATCCGGGTGATCCGCAACGCCCTTTCGCCCGACGGGGATCTCGTCTTCACGATCGAGCACCCGATCTTCATGGCGGCGGCGCGTCCCCATTGGATCAGCGACGAGGATGGCCGCAAGACCTGGCCGGTCAATCGCTACGCCATCGAGGGCGAACGCCGGACGGACTGGTTTGTGAAGGGGGTCGTGAAATATCATCGAACGCTCGGCACGACCCTGAACACGCTTACCGGCGCGGGATTTCAGAATTCGTCAGGTGGAAGAATTCGCGCCGACCGCCGAGCAGATCCGTCAGATGCCGGAACTGGCTGAGGAGCTTGAGCGCCCGATGATGCTGATCGTCTCAGCGTCCCTATGAGACGTCAGCCTCGGACCGGATCGAGCAGTTCACCCGCACTGCGCGCGATGGCGCAGCAGATGGTCCGCCAGCACGCAGGCCATCATCGCCTCGCCGACCGGGACGCGCGCGGATGCCGACGCAGGGGTCGTGGCGGCCCTTGGTGGCGATCTCGGTGTCCTCGCCCGCCGGTGTTGATGGTGCGACGCGGGGTCAGGATCGAGCAGGTCGGCTTGACCGCGAAGCGGCACGACGATGTCCTGGCCGGTGGAGATGCCGCCGAGGATGCCGCCCGCGTTGTTCGAGAGGAACACCGGCTTGCCGTCGTTTCCGGCGCGCATCTCGTCGGCGTTTTCCTCGCCGGTCAGGGCGGCCGCGGCGAAGCCCGCGCCGATCTCGACGCCTTTGACCGCGTTGATGCCCATCATGGCCGCGGCCAGTTCGGCGTCGAGCTTGCCGTAGATCGGCGCGCCGAGGCCGGCGGGCACGCCCGAGGCCTGCACCTCGATCACCGCGCCGAGCGAGCTGCCGGCCTTGCGGACCTTGTCGAGCAGTCGCTTCCCAGCGCTCGGCGGCCTTGGCGTCGGGCGACCAGAACGGGATTGTTCGCGACCTCGTCCCAGTCCCAGGCATCGCGGTCGATCGGATCGTCGCCGATCTGCACCAGCGCGCCCGCGGATCGCGATGCAACTCGCCGAGGACCTTCCGCGCGACCGCGCCGGCCGCGACCCGCGCCGCGGTCTCGCGCGCGGACGAACGCCCGCCGCCGCGATAGTCGCGGAAGCCGTATTTGGCTGGTATAGGTGTAGTCGGCGTGGCCGGGGCGGAACTTCTCGGCGATATCGCCGTAGTCCTTGCTGCGCTGATCGACATTCTCGATCATCAGGCTGATCGGCGTGCCGGTGGTCCTGCCCTCGAACACGCCCGAGAGGATGTGGACCGCGTCCGGCTCGCGCCGCTGGGTGGTGTTGCGCGATTGGCCGGGCTTGCGCTTGTCGAGCCAGAGCTGGATATCGGCCTCGCTCAGGGCGATGCCCGGCGGGGTGCCGTCGACGACGCAGCCGAGCGCAGGGCCGTGGCTCTCACCCCAGGTGGTGAAGCGGAACAGCGTGCCGAATGTGTTGTGGCTCAATGCGCTAATCCTTGGCGAGAGCGATGTCGGGCGCATCCTCCCGCTTCATGCCGATCGTATGATAGCCCGAATCGACATGGACGATCTCGCCCGTGACGCCGCTCGCGAGATCGCTCAGGAGATAGAGCGCCGACTTGCCGACATCCTCGATCGTGACATTGCGCTTCAGGGGCGCGTTCAGCTCGTTCCACTTCAGAATGTAGCGGAAATCGCCGATGCCCGAGGCCGCCAGAGTTTTGATGGGACCGGCGGAAATCGCGTTCACGCGGATGTTCTCGGGGCCGAGATCGTTCGCCAGATATTTGACGCTCGCCTCGAGGGCGGCCTTGCACAATCCCATAACGTTGTAATGGGGCGTGACCTTCTCCGCGCCGTAATAGGTGAGCGTGATCAGGCTGCCGCCATTCTTCATCAGGGGCTCGGCCCGCTTGGCGATCGCCGTGAAGGAATAGCACGAGATGTTCATCGCCATCTGGAAGTTCTCCGGCGACGTCTCGATATAGCGACCCTTCAGCTCTTCCTTGTCCGAGAAGCCGATGGCGTGAACGACGAAGTCCAGCACACCCCAACGCTTATCGATTTCGGAGAACACGGCGTCCATGCTGGCGGTATCGGTTACGTCGCAGGGCAGCACGAAATTCATGCCGAGGCTCTCGGCCAGCGGCTTCACGCGTTTCTCCAGCGCCTCGCCCTGGTAGGTAAAGCAGAGATCGGCGCCATGGGCATGAACGGCTTGCGCGATGCCCCAGGCCAAAGATCGATTATTCGCGACACCCATGATGAGGCCGCGTTTTCCCTCCATCAGCGGGGTCACGTTTGCCATGGCCGTTTTCAGCCCTCTTGTTAAGAATTTGCGCCGATCCTACACATCCTGCGCCAACGGTCAACGCCGGATTCATCGGTCATTTCAGGCCCTTGCGGGTAGACGCCGAGGTCGGAAGCGCCCGCGGCGGAGAAGATATCAGTCGACGTCGAGCGCCTTGCGGATGTCGGAATCGCGGTCGTCCGGCCAGCGTTTGACCAGCTTTTCGAGGTCGGCATCCGGCTTGCTGGGCAGCATGACGACCAATTTGACATACTGATCACCGCGTTTGGCGTCGCTGTCATAGGGCAGGCCTTTTTCCTTCAGCCGGAACATGCATACCCGAATTGGCGCGCTGCGGAACCGTCATGGTCACCGGGCCGCCGATGGTCGGCACCCTGATCTTGGCCCCGAACATGGCCTCTTTCATCGTGATAGGCACGTCGAGATAGATGTCGTTGCCCTTGCGGGAGAAATGCGGGTGGGGGAGCACATTGATCTTCACAAACGCGTCGCCCGCGCGCGCCGCCGCTCTTGCCGGGCTCGCCCTGGGACTTGAGCCGGATCTGCTGGCCGTCGCGCACGCCCGCCGGAATCTTCACCTCCAGCGTCTTGTCCCAATCGAGGGTCAGGCGTCTGGACTGTCGCCTTTGATGCGCGTCCATGAACTCGACATCGATCGACATAGATCGTGTCTTCGCCGCGCTTGAGGCTCGCTGTGCGGCGGCTCGGCGCCGGGTCGTGCGGCGGAAATTGGCTGAAGAAATCGGAGAACAGGTCGTCGCCGTGAAATCGGCCGGCGCCGCGGCGAAAGCCCTCGAAGCCGCGCGGCGCCGCCGCTGGGCTTGATGAGCATAGGCGCGCTGGGCGCCGGCCGCGTCCATCTCGCCGCCGGTCGTAGCGCCGGCGGTTCTCGGGATCGCCGAGCAGCGAATAGGCCGCGTTGATATTCTTGAAGATGTCCGCGACCTTCGGATTATTCGGATTGCGGTCGGGATGATATTCCTTGGCGAGCGACCGATAGGCCTTCTTGATCTCGGCCTCGGTGGCGGTTCGCGACACGCCCAGAATTCGGTAGGGATCCTTCATGCCGTGTCTTCCGCGATCCATGGCGGTCAGGTTGTCCCGAAAGGGCAGGTAAACGAGCCCGGGAGACATAGCAAGCATTGCAATACAAAAGAATTAAGGCGAGCCCCGCTCGGCCGGCGAGAATCGGATAATATAGGAACCGCCGGTCAGGTATTCGAGATGCGCCAGGAACCGTCGGGCTGGCGGCAGGCCGTGCCATAAGCCGTCTCGGTCTTGCCGCCGATCGTGACGGTCTGCTGGTATTCCCGGCAATACTGGCCGGCGTCGTTCTTGTAGGCCGGCTGCGGGGTCACCGTGCCGGCGTGACCGGTATCCGGGTTGGTCCAGGTTCGGCGGTGCCGGAACGCCCGTTCTCGAGGGCGTTCTTCGGTGGTCTGCTCCATCTTCATCCGGTCGGTCTCGTCCATGTTCGGCCGATTTCGCGGCCGATCCAGGCGCCCGCCAGAGTGCCGAGCGCCGTGCCGACCACGCCGCTCGTGCCGTGACCGCCGATGGCTTTGCCGGCCACCGCGCCGCCGCCCGCGCCGATAACGGTTCCGACGTCTTCCTTGGTGCAGCCGGCCACCGCCACCGCGGCAACGGCGCAGACTGTCAACCAACGGACAGCTACGCATGATCAACTCATGTCCGGTCCTCGACCTCCTGCCAATCGCACGTTGGTGCCGAGGTTTACTTCCCGCAAAACGCTCTGTAGCTTCTTCTGAATCAGTCTGGGTAGGCATGTCAATCCGGCAACGTGGCGATTTTATGGCGGTGCCGGACAAGTGGTTGAAATATTTCAGAAAATCGTGCACCTGAGCGACGGCAGTAACAATGACCATCAAGCGGCTTGACGATCCGATCGACGCATTTCAAAGCGTGGTTCGAGGATGCGGCCAAGAGTGAGCCCGGACGATCCGACCGCCATGGCGCTGGCGACCGCCGACGCGAAGGCATCCCCGTCGGTCCGCATGGTGCTGCTGAAGCACGTCTCGGACGACGGGATTCGTGTTCTACACCAATCTCGGCAGTCGCAAGGGCCGGGAACTCACCGCAAATCCCAACGCTGCGCTGTGTTTCCACTGGTCGAGCCTCGGCCGTCAGGTCCGGGTGAGCGGTCCGGTGAGCCGGGTCTCCGACGAAGAGGCGGACGCCTATTTCGGCTCGCGCGGCCGGGGCAGCCAGATCGGTGCCTGGGCGTCGCGGCAGTCGCAGCCGCATGGAAGGCCGGTTCACGCTGGAAGAGCGAGGTCGCGAAGATGGCGGCCAAGTTCGGCGTTCGCACGGTGCCGCGCCCGGATTTCTGGTCCGGATTTCGCGTGTCGCCCGCGCGGGTCGAGTTCTGGCAACATCGCGACTCCCGTCTGCACGACCGCTTGGTCTATCATCGGGAGAAGAATGGCTGGCGAACGGAGGCACTTCTTTCCGTGACGATTTCTCCGAGCGAGACCGAGGGCAGCATGCTGATGAGGTCTCGCCACCTACGCGGCGGTGTCGGTGGCGGTCATCCTGGTTGCCATCAAGCTTTGGGCCTGGCTGACGGACCGGTTCCGTGGCGATGCTCGGCTCGCTGGTGGATTCCACGCTCGACGTCATGGTCTCGGCGGTCAATCTCGCGGCCGTTCATGCCGCCGTTACGCCGGCCGACCGGGAGCACCGCTTCGGGCACGGCAAGGCCGAGGCGATCGCGGGCCTGTTCAGGGCTGGTGATCACCGGCTCCGCGATGTTCCTGATGGTCGAGTCGGTCAAGCGGATCATCGTGACCCGGAGCGGTTCGAGCGAAGGGGTGATCGGCATCGGCGTCATGCTGGTCTCGATCCTGTTGACCTTCGGCCTGGTGGCGTTTCAGCGCTACGTGATCAAGCGTTCGCGCTCGCTCGCGATCAAGGCGGAAAGCCTGCATTACGCGAGCGATCTCATGATGAATTTCGGCGTCATCGTGGCGCTGGTGGTAACCGGCCTGTTCGGGGTTCCCTATGTCGACCCGGTCGATCGCGATCATGATCGCCGATCGTCCTCCTGGATGGCGCGCGGCGGATCGCCATCGCAGTCCTTCGACATGGTCATGGACCACGAATTTCCCGATTAGGACCGCCAGAAGATCAAGGATCTCGTGCTCGCCCATACCGAAGTGGTCGCGATGCATGATCTGCGCACGCGCTCGTCCGGCACGACGAGCTTCATACAGTTTCATATCGAACTCGACCCGACGATGAGCCTGATGAAATCCCATGAGATTTCAGACGAGGTCGAGGCCACGGTCGCCGGCGGCGTTCCCGCATGCCGAAATCCTGATCCATCAGGATCCCTACGGCATTCCCGAGGAACGCATCGAATTCCCAAGGACGAGCATAGACCATGGCGCTGACGGTCTACGGCATCCCGAACTGCGATACGGTGAAGAAGGCGCGGCGCTGGCTCGACGAGCGGGGCGTCGCCTACCGGTTCCACGATTTCCGCAAGGATGGGCTCGCGCCGGGGCTCCTGGACAACTGGCTGGCGCACGTCGCATGGGACCAGCTGCTCAATCGCGCGGCACGACCTGGCGCAAGCTCACCCCCGCAGGAACAGCAGGTTTCGGATGACGCTCGGCGCCAAATCCGTCATGATGTCCCATCCGACCGTCATCAAGCGGCCGGTATTCGATCTCGACGGCGAGATCCTGGTCGGATTTTCCGCACGCCGAGACCGATGCGCTCGCCGAAGCCATCGACGGGCGAAATCGGGAAAGGCGTAGGCTCCAGCCCATGGCGGACATCAAGACGAACCTTGATCCTTACCGGGGCAAGCCGCGGCATCGGCCATGCGACGGTAAACGGTTTTCCAGCGCGGGCTGGCGCGTCATCACGTGCTCGCGCCATGCCTTTCCCGAGGAATGCCCGTGGGACGCGGGGCCCGAGGATCACATCCAGGTCGATCTCTCCGATCCCGCAAATCTCGCCAGCGCCATTCAGGAAATGCGCAACCGGCTGAAGGACGGCGTGCTCCATGCCCTGGTCAACAATGCCGGTATCTCGCCCAAGGGCGAGGGCGGCAAGCGCTTCGGCACCCTGAACACGCCTCAGGAACTCTGGCAGATGGTGTTCCAGGTGAATTTCTTCGCGCCGGTCATGCTGGCGCGCGGCCTCGTCGAGGAATTGAAGAAGGGCGTGGGCTCGATCGTCAACGTGACCTCGATCGCCGGCAGCCGGCGTTCACCCCTTCGCCGGCTCGGCCTATAGCACGTCCAAGGCGGCGCTGGCCGCCTCACCCGCGAAATGGCGGCGGATTTCGGCCCCTTGGGCATCCGCGTCAACGCCATCGCGCCCGGCGAGATCGACACCGCGATCCTGTCGCCCGGTACCGACGAGATCGTCAAGCACATCCCGCTTGCGCCGCCTCGGCAAGCCCGAGGAAGTCGCCAAGACGATCTATTATCTGTGCACCGACCAGTCGAGCTACGTAACCGGCGCCGAGATCATGATCAACGGCGGCCAGCACGTCTAAGCCCGAGAAGAGATTGGAGGCATGACGAAATCGGCCCGTTCGCACTTTTCTTATCGCTCTATGTCGACTTGGATCCGCTATGCATCCATCGTCCGTAAAGAGGCAGCCATTCGTTTTGACGCGCGAAGCGTCACTCCGCGTCATCGCGGAGCTTTCGCGGCCTCAAAGTCGTACGTGGCATTCATCCGGCTATCCGGAGTCATGTCCCTGGTAATTATCATCCTCTTTGCGCTCATCGTAATATTTCGGGCGCAAATCTGGGGTTAAGGGACCTGGCTTTCAGCAACGGACGCTTCGTATCCGCCCTTATAATCCATGCCGATATCGACGGCGGGCGACGACATGGTGATCCGGCCGACCGAGATATAGTTCACGCCGGTCATCGCGATACTCGCGGATCCGCTCCAGCGTCACATTGCCGGAGGCTTCGAGCTCGACGCCGCCGGCCCGCGCCACGGCCTCGCGCATGGTATCGTTGTCCATGTTGTCGAGCAGAATGCGGTCGACGCCTTCGCGCGCAGGGCCGCATCGACCTGCTCCAGCGTGTCGCATTCGATCTCGATCGAATTGTTGCGCTTCTTCGCGGCCTTGATCGCCTGGGCGACGCCGCCGGCGATGGCGATATGGTTGTCCTTGATCAGGATCGCGTCGAACAGCCCCATGCGGTGATTGAGCGCGCCGCCGAGCTTGGCGGCGTATTTCGCGAAGACAGCGCAGGCCGGGAATGGTCTTGCGGGTGTCGAGGAGCTTCGCGCCGGTGTTCTCGATCGCGACGGCGTAGCGCCGGGTCATGGTCGCGATGCCCGGAGAGATGCTGCAGAATGTTCAGCGCCGACCGCTCGGCCGCGAGCAAGTCCCTGCGCGGGGCCGGAGACGGTCGACGATCGTATCCTTCTCGCGCACGATATCGCCGTCGCGCGCCAGCACCTCGATCTTCACGTTCGGCTCCAGCCGGCGGAACACGGCGAGGGCGACCGGCAGTCCCGCCACCACATGCCCCTCGCGGGCGACGAGCGCGGCCTCGAGCGTGGCTTTCTCTCGGGACGACCGCGAGCGAGGTCATATCGCCGTCGCCGACATCCTCGTCCAGCATGCGCTCGACAAGGTCGTCGATCGTGGCCGGATCGAGGGTCGAGAAATCGTCGAGATCGTCGGAGATTTGCGTTTCAAGGCGGCGGATCGTCGGACGGAGCGGCTTGGCATGCGCGGCCTTCGGCGACATGGCGAGCATCCGCTCGAGCGGCTTCAGCGCCGCGATGCGGGTCGCTTCCGGCACGTCGATCTCGGCGCGCGGTTGACCATGCAGAGATAGAGCTTCTCCAGTCGTGTTCAGCGCCATGAACGGGCAGTTGTTGCAGCCGCACGAGCCGTCCGCGCCGGGCGCGCCGATGAAGGTCTTGTGCGGCGCGGCCTTCTCCATCTGATGCATGATGTGCGGCTCGGTGACGATCAGGAAGGTGTCGCTCGGATTGGTGAGCGCGAAATTCAGGATCGACGAGGTCGAGCCGACATGATCGGCATGCGCCAGGATGTGCTCCGGGCATTCGGGATGCGCCGCCACCGGCGCGCCGGGATGTTCCGACTTCAGCTTGATCAGCTCGCGCTCCGAGAATTGCTCGTGCACGATGCAGGTGCCCGGCCAGAGCACCATGTTCCGGCCGGTCTTCTTGTTGAGATACGCGCCGAGATGCCGGTCGGGCGCGAAGATGATCTTCTGGTCCTTCGGCAGCTGATTGATGATGTGCTCGGCATTGGACGAGGTCACGATGATGTCCGAGAGCGCCTTGATCTCGGCCGAGCAGTTCACATAGGTCAGCACCATGTGGCCGGGATGCTCTTCCTTGAACGCCTTGAACGGACCGGGCTGGCAGGAATCCTCGAGCGAGCAACCGGCCTTCAGATCCGGCAGCAGCACGGTCTTCTGGGGGCTCAGGATCTTGGCCGTCTCGGCCATGAACTTGACGCCGCAAAAAACGATGACGTCGGCATCCGTTCCGGCGGCCTTGCGCGAAAGGTCCAGCGAATCGCCGACGAAGTCGGCGAGATCCTGAATCTCGCCATCCTGATAGTAGTGAGCCAGGATGACGGCATTCATCTCGCGGCGCAGGCGGTTGATCTCCGCCTCGAGATCGAGAAACGGATCGATATCCCTGGCGGTCTTCAGCTTGGCCTTATTTACCGGCGTCATATCGTTCAAGGGTGATATCTCCCATACGCGGCCACTCTGGAAAGAAAAGAGCCGCATCAACAGCCTATATATGGTGATGCGGGTGCCCGAGTAAACGGTTGATGCGCTGCCGCAGGGCCGTGACGGCCTCATCCAGGCTCGCGCTTGGGTTTGGCCGGAAGACGTTATAATTTAGCGGCGCCGTCCGGGTCCGGGATAATCCCATAGAGGGGGCCGGGATAATCGCACATAGGGGGAAAGCCATGGCCACGCATTCGGGTGGGTGTTTCTGCGGAGCGGTTCAGATCGAGGCCACGGGGGAGCCCGCGGTTATGTCCTATTGCCATTGCGAGTCTCTGCCGCTGGTGGGGTGCCGCTCCCGTACACCGCGGTCGCACTTTGGCCGGCGGATAATGTAAAGGTCGTCTGCCGGCGCGGAAGGCATCGGGATGTTCGAGAAGCGGGCCGGGACGCAGCGGAAATTCTGCAAGAAGTGCGGCGGTCATGTGATGACCAGCATACCGGCCATCGGGATGGTCGATCTGTATCCCTCCATCGTGGCCCCGACGAACTTCGCGCCGACCATGCACCTTTATTACAGCGAATCGGTTCTGCCGATCCGGGACGGCCTTCCGAAGTTCAAGGACTTTCCGAAGGAGTTCGGCGGCTCGGGCGACCTGCTCCCCGAATAGACGACGCCGTCCCGCAGCCTCAGGCTGCGGCGAGGTTGTTCTTCGTCACATGATCGAGCGTGTCGTCGAGCGCGCGGCCATAGCGGTCGAACAATTCGTTGATCTCGGCCTCGTTGATGATGAGCGGCGGACAGACCGCGATGCGGTCGCCGGCGAGCGGCCGCACGACGAGGCCGTGGTGATGGCACCGGGCGGCGCAGAAATTGGCGACGCCGTGCTTGGCGTCGAAGTTCCGGCGGGTCGCCTTGTCCGCGACGAGCTCGATGCCGCCGATCAGCCCGCGCCCGACGGCCTCGCCGACCAGCGGATGATCCCCAAGCGCCTTCAGCCGTTTCTGGAAGGTCGGCTCCATCTTGCGGACGTGGCCCAGGATGTCGCGCTTCTGATAGAGCTCCAGCGTCTTGACCGCGACGGCGGCGCTCACCGGATGGCCGCCATAGGTGTAGCCGTGGCCGAAGGTGCCGATCTTGCGGCTTTCGTCCTGCATCGCTTCGAACACCTTTTCGGGGATCGTGACGGCGGAGATCGGCAGATAGCCGGAGGACAGCGCCTTGGCGACGGTCATGAAGTCCGGCTTCATGTTGAAGGTCTCGCAGCCGAACATGTTCGCCGTGCGCCCGAAGCCGCAGATCACCTCGTCGGTCACCAGCAGGATGTCATGCTTGTCGAGGACGGGCTGGATTTTCTCGAAATAGGTGGCTCGGCGGCACGATCGCCCCGCCCGCGCCCATGATCGGTTCGGCGAACATCGCCGCGATCGTCTCCGGGCCTTCCTTTTCGATCAGGGCTTCGAGATTGGCGGCCATGCGGCTTGCGAAATCTTCCTCGCTCTCGCCGGGCTTGGCCCCGTGGTAGTAATGCGGGCAATCCGTGTAGATGAAGCGGTCGCTCACCGGCAGGTCGAAATCGCGCTGGACGGGGACCAGTCCCGTCAGGCTCGCGCTCGCCACCGTCACGCCGTGATAGGCCTTGTGGCGCGAGATGATCTTCTTCTTCCCGGGCCGGCCCTTGGCGTTGTTGTAGTACCAGATGAGCTTGATCAGCGTGTCGTTGGATTCCGAGCCCGAGCACGCGAACAGCACCTTGGAGACCGGCATCGGCGCGATCTCCTTCAGCTTCTCGGCAAGCTCGATGGCGGGCTCATGGCTCTTGCCCGCGAAGAGATGCGTATAGGCGAGCTTGCGCATCTGCGCGGCCGCCGCTTCGATCAGCTCCTCCTCGCCGTAGCCGAAGGCCGTGCACCACAGCCCGGCCATGCCTTCGATGTAATCCTTGCCCTTGTCGTCCCAAACCGTGACGCCCTTGCCGCGCACGATGACCGTCGGGCCCCGTCTGCGGATGGGTCGCGAGATTGGTGTAGGGATGGGCGAGGTTTTCGATATCCCGTTGGGCTGTCGAATTAAGCACGGTCATGACGCTTCCAATGCGAAAAGGGAGTCGTGGTGCGGCGGGCCGTCGGTGCCGACGAGACCGCGGTCGGTCATGTCGATGAGATGCGCGAGCATGGACAGGCCGGCGGCAGGATACAGGAACTCAGGCACACCCGCATAGATCTGCGGCACCATGTCCCGTATCCGGCGCGGCCCGGCCTCCAGCGCCTCGAGAATTTGCTCTTCGCGTTCCTCGCGATGCTCGATGAGCGCTCGGACGAAGTCGTGCGGCTCGGTGATCGGCGCGCCATGCGTCGGGTAATAGATGCTTTCGTAACGCTTCAGGAGGCGTTCGAGGCTTTCCATATAGGCGCGCATATCGCCGTCCGGCGGCGCGACGATACTCGTCGACCAGCCCATGACGTGATCCCCCGTAAAGAGCGCGGATTCCTCCTTCAGCGCGTAGCAGAGATGGTTCGAGCAGTGGCCGGGCGTATGCACGGCCTCGAGCGTCCAGCCCGGCCCGACGATCCTGTCGCCGTCCTTCAGCTGGATGTTCGGCTCGAACTTCTGATCCGCGCCTTCCTCGAGCGCGACATCCTCCATGCCTTCGACCGACTGTCGTCCGGCCCGACCCGTGGCGGCCGAAGCCGAAGGTCATGGCGTTGGTGCGGCGGGCCAGCGCCGGAACCGCGCCCGAATGATCGAGATGGGTGTGCGTGACGAGGATATGGCTGACGGTTTCTCCCTGGACGGCCTTCATGATTGCGTTCACGTGCTGGGGCATCGCGCGGTCCCGGATCGATGATGGCAACCGTCCCCCGGCCGACGATATAGGTGCCGCTGCCCGTAAAGGTGAAAGGGCCCGGATTTTCGGCCACGATTCGGCGAATCCGGCCGGTTACCTGGGCGACCTTGCCGTAGTCGGGTTCGAAGGTCTTGTTGAAAGGGATAGGTGTTGCCATTTGATCTGCTAACAGCCAGAGGGCCAAAATCCGCATAAGTCGGCGGTAATAGGCCGTGTTATAAGCAATATTTGGTCATAATTTCGGACGATTGCGAGTATAGACCATTTCTTCCGAGGATGGCCCGCCCGGATAGTACCAGTGGATTTCGGATTGGAAGTACCCCGTGAACGTCCCGAATAACGCCTTCTTCAAAAAGAGGATCTTCAAGCCGTTCCGGATCACGCTCGGCTCGGTGCTGGTCTTTTTCGGGATTTTCGGCTTCCTGCCGATCGTCGGGTTCTGGATGATTCCGGCCGGTATCGCCGTGCTGTCGGTCGACGTGCCCTGGGCGAAGCGCGTCTGGGACCGGATGGAGGCGTGGTACGGCCGAACCCTCACCAAGGCCCGCAAGCGCTTTCCGAGATTCCCGTGGTCCAAGGTTCCCTTGCCGGAACCGGAAAACGGTTCGGCGTCCGATCCGGACGATACGGCCGCGGCGACCCGGCCGTCCTGACGGGCAGGGGCCGCGGAGCCGGCCTCAGCCTTTCTTCTTCTTGCCGAAACGGTTCTCGATCAGCGCATAGACCGCCCTGAGCGTTTGCGGCTCGCCGCCCGACAGGCTTGCCCGGCTTGCCGGAGACCGTCCAGCCCATGAAGTCGATGTGAACCCAGTTAAGGCCCGGCGTGACGAATTCCTCCAGGAACAGGGCCGCGTGGATCGCGCCGCCGGTGCGGGACTTGCCGACACTGCAGATGTCCGCGACCGGGCTGTCCAGCTCGCTTCGATAAGCCTCGAACAAAGGCAGCCGCCAGACCGGATCGCCGGTTGCTTCGCCCGCCTTGTAGAAATCGTCGGCAAGCTTGTCGTCATGGCAGAAGAAGGACGGCAGATCGGTGCCGCAGGCAACGCGTTGCGCGCCGGTGAGCGTGGCGAAATCCATCAGCAGGTCCGGGCTGTCCGACGACGCCTCCCACAGCGCATCCGCCAGCACCAGACGGCCCTCGGCATCCGTATCGCCAACCTCGACGGTGATGCCCTTGCGTGACGTCAGGACGTCTTGCGGGCGATAGGCGTTGCCGGCCACGCTGTTCTCGACCGCCGGGATCAGCACGCGCAGGCGGACATCCAGCCTGGCGTCCATGATCATGCGGGCGAGGCCCAGGACCGTCGCGCCGCCGGCCATGTCCTTCTTCATCTGCAGCATGGAGCCGGCCGGCTTGAGATCGAGCCCGCCGGTGTCGAAGCACACGCCCTTTCCGACGAGCGTGACCTTCGGTGCGTTCGCCCGGCCCCACGATATATCGATCAGGCGCGGCGGACGGGTGCTCGCGCGGCCTACCGCATGGATCATCGGATAGTTGGATTTGAGCAACGAGTCGCCGACGGTGATCTTGATCTTCGCCTTGTAGGCTTCCGCCAGATCTTTGGCCGCCGCCGCCAGTTCAACCGGGCCCATATGGGAGGCGGGGGTATTGATCAGGTCGCGGGCGAGGAAAGTCGCCGCGGCGGCGCGGGTGGCGGCGCCACGGTCCGCGGCCTTCGGCCAGACGAGCCGGGCGTCGTGTTTGCCGTTCGCGCCGGCCGAGGAGCGATAGCGCTTGAATTCGTATTTACCGAGCGCCCAGCCGAGCGCCTGGCGGGTGGCGAGTGCGGCGTCGGCTTCGACGGTGAACTGATAGGCCCCTTTCGGCAGCGTGGCGGAGAGCGCCGCATAGTCCCACGGACCGGACTTCGGTCGAGACGCCCGCGAGCACGTATTCGGGCGTTCCCTTGTCGCCCGGGATCAGCACGAATTTGCCGGCGGCGCCGCTGAAGCCGCTGGCCTCCACCCAATCCGCCTGACGCTTGGAGGCTTTCTTTTTCCAGCCGGACAATGTTGCCCGCGTCACCGTGTGGATCGGGAGGGTGCCTTTCGGGGCGCGAGCGATAAGAACATCAGCCATGATTGGTCCGTTCAATATTCCGGCGCGAGCGTGGCCTTCAGGCCGTCGAGCGCGTCCGTGTAGGGAATTTGACAGGCGAGCCGCGAGGTCGGCCGTCCGATACCGGTTTCTTCCAGCATCTCGGACTCGTTTTCATTTGGGGGCGTCAGTCTGGCATACCAATCCAGATCGACATAGACATGGCAGGTCGTGCACACGCCGTTGCCGCCGCAGATGGCCACGACCGGCAGCCCCGCATCGCGGGTGATCTCCATGACGGTCGTTCCGGGCTCCGCGGCGAGTACGTGTTCGGCGCCCTCACGGTCCGTAATGTAGATCGTTCCCATCTGCTTCCTTCCTCGATGAGCCTATGGTTCGCACCGACACTTTATTATCAAGGGCCAATGCCCTTCGCCAGAGACGGATTCCCGCGTCGATCCGTAAATCCATGCGTGGCATCGACAGACATAGTGCTCTAGAATCGGTGCATCTTTGGCTGGCGCATTTTACTGCATGAAACCTTACGATCTCCTCATCATCGGCGGCGGCATAAACGGCGCGGCGATCGCGCGCGATGCCGCCGGACGCGGGCTGTCGGTGCTGCTGGTCGAAAAGGGCGATCTCGCCGGGGCGACGTCTTCCGCCAGCACCAAGCTGATACACGGCGGTCTCCGCTATCTCGAATATTACGAGTTCCGTCTCGTGCGCGAGGCGCTGGTCGAGCGCGAGATCATGCTGCAGTCCGCGCCGCACATCATCTGGCCGCTCTCCTTCGTGCTGCCCTATGCCCCGCATCTGCGTCCGCGCTGGATGATCCGCCTTGGCCTGTTTCTGTACGATCATCTCGGCGGGCTGCACCGGCTGCCCAAATCCCGCTCGCTCCGCCTGACGGGCGCGCGGGAAGGCGCGCCGCTGAGGGAAGACTACCGAAACGGGTTCGTCTATTCCGATTGCTGGGTCGATGACGCCCGGCTCGTCGTGCTCAATGCCATGGACGCCTCGGCGCGCGGCGCGGAGATCCTGACGCGCATGGAATGCGTGAGCGTTGATCGCGATGCAGGTTTGTGGCGTGCCACCTTGCGCAAGGGTACCGAGGAGCGGCAGGTGCGGGCGCGCATCCTGGTCAACGCCGCCGGGCCCTGGGCAGGCCACGTCCGTGCGATGGCGGAAGGCGATACCTATTCGCGGGTGTTGCGACTTGTGAAGGGCAGCCACTTCATCGTGCCGAAACTCTACGAGGGCGACCACGCCTATATCTTCCAGAATGCCGACAAGCGCGTGATCTTCGCGATTCCCTATGAAGGTGCGTTCACGCTGATCGGCACGACCGAGATCGACTTCGAGGGCGACCCCCGCGAGGCGAAGATCTCGGACGAGGAGATCAAGTATCTGATCACTTCCGCCGCCGCCTATTTCCGGGTGCCGATCCGCAAGGACGAGATCGTCTGGAGCTATGCCGGCGTGCGGCCGCTCTATGACGACGAAAGCGCCAATGCCTCGGCGGTCACGCGCGATTACGTATTGCAGCTTACGGACGAGGCTGCCGGTGCGCCGCTGTTGTCCGTGCTGGGAGGCAAGATCACCACGAGCCGCAGGCTCGCCGAACATGTCATGGAAAAGCTCGCACCGCGTCTCGGTATCGATGACGCGCCCTGGACCAAGCGGTCCGTTCTTCCCGGCGGCGACATCGATCAGGGCAATTTCCCGCGCTTCCTGACCGAGATGACGGACCGCTATCGCTGGATCCCGCCGGAGCTTCTGGAGCGATGGGGCCGGTCCTACGGCACGCGGCTCGAACAGCTTGTCGGCGACGCGCGCTCGATGGCGAGTCTCGGGCGGCAAGTCCTGCCCGGGCTTCACGAGGCGGAGATCGCCTATCTCAGACGCTCGGAATGGGCGGAGACCGCCGAAGACATCCTCTGGCGCCGGTCGAAGCTGGGGCTACACGCGGGCAAGGGGGCGGCGGAAATTCTCGCGGAGTATCTGGCGCGCGGCTGAACGCTCAGATGGTGAAGAGCAGCGCTGCGGCGAGCCCGGCCCCGGCGGCGAGGACGCTAATGCCCATGCCCGGAATCGTATAGCGGGCGAGGTTACGCCGGCCGGTCACCACCGAGATTGTGGTCTTCACGAACATATTGGCGGCGGCCGCGATGGAAATACCGGCGACCGCCGTCGTCAGGCTCACGGAGTGGTCCGTCATCTGGGCGAGCGACAGGGTGATCGGATCGACATCGGAGAGGCCGGAAACCGCCGCCAGCAGCAATACGCCCGCGCTTCCCAGCCAGTGATTGATCGCGCGGGCCGCGAGCGCCACGATCGCCAGATAGAGTCCGAATCGGAGGGCGATCGAAAACTCCAGCGGATTGGCGATGTTCATCGGCGCGTCCTGCCCGGTTGTCTTCACGCCGCGGAGCAGTAGCGCGGCGGCGGTGAAGCAGGCGACCGCGCCGCATCCCATCGGGATGAGAACGCGCAGGCCGACTTCCGGCATGATGACACTCGCGACGATCGGGATGCGCAAATACATGATGGCGCTTGCGATCAGGATCGTGCCGCCGAAGAGCCGGGCCTTGCCGGGATTTTCCGCCGCCAGCCTGGAATGCGAAACCGTGACCGCCGTGGAGGAAACGAGGCCGCCCGCCGCCGCGGCGACGATCAATCCGCGCTCTCCGCTCAGCAGGCGCATCGCCACGTAGCCGACAAAGGAGAAGGCCGAGATCAGAACCACGATCAGCCAGAATTTGAACGGATTGAAGGCCTCGAACGGGCCGTAGCCCTTATTCGGCAACACCGGCAGGAGGACGAGCGTCATGACCAGAAGCTTCAGCCCGGCGATGAGCTCTTTCTCTTCGATCTTCTCGACCCAGTGGTGAAGCGTCGTCTTGCTGCCCAGAAGCAGCGTCATGAGCACGGTCCCCGCGACGGCGATCTCGTATGACGCAGTGGTGGCGAGGGCCCCGAAGCCAAAGGTTGCCAGCGCCGCGATCACGGTCGTGGCGCCGATATCGCTGGTGACCCGCCGCGCCTGAATGTCGGCGACGATGATGACGATCGCGAAGCCGACGAAGCCGAAGCCCAGAATGACAGGGCCCAGAAATGTGGAGAGCTCGGCCCACAGGCCGCCGAGAAGGCCGATGATGCCGAAGGTGCGGAAGCCCGCGACCCGTGTGCCTTCCTTTTCCTGCCGTTCGTGCCAGCCTCGTTCGAGCCCGACCAGCAAGCCCGAGCGCGAGCGCCAGCGCGAGGCGCGCGATCGGCGTCATGGTTTCGAGATCGACGGCGTTCAGCACGGGCGTTCAGCTCGCAGGATGGTCGGTTGGCCAGATCTCGGCGAAGTATCGGGCAAGGACTCTATTTCGGCGGGCGGAATCGGGCAAGCAGGCTGGAGGTATCCCAGCGATTGCCGCCCATGGCCTGAACGTCGCCGTAGAACTGGTCAACGACCGCCGTCAGCGGCAGGGTGACGCCAACTCGCTTGGCTTCCGCGAGGCAGATGCCGAGATCCTTGCGCATCCAGTCGACGGCGAAGCCGTAGTCGTATTTGCCGTCGATCATCGTGCCGGCGCGGTTTTCCATCTGCCAGGATTGTGCGGCGCCCTTCGAGATCACCTCGATCACCTTGTGCGGGTCGAGCCCGGCCTCGATGGCGAAATTGAGCCCTTCGGCCAGCCCCTGAACCACGCCCGCAATGCAGATCTGGTTGACCATCTTGGTCATCTGCCCCGCGCCATGGGCGCCGACCAGCTTTACCGATTTGGCGAAGCACTGGATCACCGGCTCGGCTTTGCCGAACACGGCCTGTTCACCGCCCACCATCACCGTGAGCGTGCCATTCTCGGCGCCGCTCTGCCCGCCCGAGACGGGCGCATCGAGGAATTCCGCGCCGGCTTCTTTCGTTGCGGCCGCGAGTTCCTGTGCGACATTGGCGGAGGCGGTGGTGTGGTCCACCCAGATCGCGCCCGGCTTCAGGCCCGCGATGATTCCATCCTCGCCATAGCCGATCTCGCGCAGGTCCTTGTCCTCGCCGACGCAGGAGAAAACGAAGTCGCAGCCGTCCGCCGCCTCGCGTGGCGAGTTGCCCACCCGATGCGTCGTGCCGGGGCCTTCGTGGTTGTCCTCGAGCCACTTCTCAGCTTTCGCCCGCGTCCGGTTATACACCGCGACATGATGGCCGTGGCTGGCGAGGAAGCCGGCCATGGGATAGCCCATGACACCCAGTCCGATAAAGGCAACTTTGTAGGTCATTTCGTTCAGTCTTTTCCTTGGCTTCAGTAGTTGTTTGCGAGGCCGGCTAACCCCTCGTCCAAAGCGGACATTTCAAATATAGCCGGCCGTCGGATGTGGATCAGCCGTTTCCAGTACCCTCAGTGTTGCGCCGGTGCGTCTTCTGCTGCCACGACAATCGTGGCAAAGGGCGGCAAAACGAGTGTGTCAGCCTCCGTCTTGGCCTCCGGATCGCTCGACGCCAGCAGCGTCAATTTCCCTTTTCCCACGGCCGTTCGGTCGACAGCGATCGTGCGAGGTTTTGCAGACATGTTCATCGCGGCGATCACTGGACGCACACCTGCCGCGATGCGGGCAAAAATCAGCACGTCGGGGTTAGCCTTGTCGAGCATCACCGTTCTTCCGTCGATGAGCGCCGGCTCGGTGCGGCGAAGCGCAATCAAGTGACGGAACCAGTTGTAGAGCGATGCCGGGTCGGCGCGCTCAACAGCGACATTGACCCTACCGCGATCCGGGTTCACCGGCAGCCAGGTCTTGGGGTTGGACGAGAAGCCGGCCTGAGGGCCAGCGGTCCATTGCATCGGTGTGCGTTCACCGTCGCGCCCCTTCTCACGCGGCCATCCGACGATGCCGATGGGGTCGCGAACGTCCTCACGGCGTTTGGGCGTATTCGTGCGCATCCCGATTTCCGCCCCATAATAGGTCAGGGCAGAAGCGCGTGGGAGCAAGAGCACCGCTGCAAGGCCCTTGGCAATCGCCGTGTCGTGGTCACCGTCCCCAAAACGGTCGATCGAGCGCGGATTGTCATGGTTGTCGAAAACGAACAACGGCATCGATCCGTGGAGGCCAGACTCGGATTGCGCAATCGCTGTCCGGAACCAGGCGGCGGAATAGGTTGCGCCATCGCCGAACCCGATCAGCGTGTTCATGGGTTGGTGGAGTTCGTCTTTTGCGGCACCGCCATACCATTGGTCGAGCTCCGCGATATTCGCCAGGTAGGTCTCGCCGATCAGTACGCGATTCCCCGGATAACTGTCCATCAGCGCGCGCATCCGGCGCATCAGACCGTGAAGCTCAGGCAGGTTTACGGTGTGGATCTTCGACGCGATGATTTGGTCGAGTGTCGGCGGGGCCGACCCATCGGCGCTTTCGAGTTGCGGCTCTTTGCGAAGTTCCGGGTCCTCGTAGATCGTCTGGATGGCATCGAGGCGGAAGCCGTCGATCCCGCGATCCATCCAGAACCGCATCACATCGAACATCGCGCTCTCGACCTCAGGATTGCGCCAGTTGAGGTCGGGCTGCTGCTTGTAGAACATGTGATAGTAGAATTGCTTCCGGGCCGGCACCCACTCCCACGCTGAGCCACCGAATAGGGAAGTCCAGTTGTTGGGCGGCACGCGGCCGTCAACGGCGTTGGCCTTCTGGATCGCCGCAAGGCCAGGCGCATCGGCAGGCAAGCCGTCGCTCCACACGTACCAATCGGCCCGCGGATTTTCGCGCGAGCTGGCGGACTCGATGAACCACGGGTGTTTGTCCGACGTGTGGTTGAGCACCAGGTCGAGAATGAGGTGGATTCCCCTGCGCTTCGCTTCTGCTTGTAGCCGGTCGAGGTCCGCAAGTGCGCCAAACTGCGGATCGACACTGCGATAATCGGAAATGTCGTAGCCAAAATCGACCTGCGGCGAGGGAAACATCGGCGCAATCCAGATTGCATCGACGCCGAGGGCATTCAGGTATTCGAGATGCTCTGTGATGCCGTTCAGGTCCCCCACGCCGTCACCATTGCTGTCGGCAAAGCTGCGCGGATAGATCTCATATGTGAGGGCGTGCGCCCACCACGGGTCTGTCTGGTCTGCCGACAGCGCCGGCGTCGTCAGGGCGGCCACAAACGTGGCAAGGCATATCAAAAGAAGGTGTTTCACTTCTAGACCCCCCTAGCCATCTCAAACCTATTCAAACGCGAAGCGAAATGAAACAGGCGTCGATGGAATTGCACCCAACGTCCGCTTTCGGGGTGCCGGTGGATGAAACTCAATAAGGCGCCGGCAGATCCGGGAAAGCGGTGAACATGTCCTTCTCGTGCTTACGTTCGGCGTAAGGCTTGTAGATCGTCGAGGGCGCATCGGGTTCGACGCCGAGTACGCCGCGCACCGTACCGTTATCGGTCGCGTCGGCCCAGCTCGTGCCGAAGGCGGTGCGGACCAGGGCGGCGAGATTGGTGTGCTGGATGCGCCACTCGCCGTCTTCCTTGATGTAGTCGACATAATAGGGGCCGAACACCCAGCCGGCTTTCGTATTGCTGCCGGTGATGCCGGGCGACATCCAGTGCGACTTCGCGGTCTGGCCGTCCTTGGCGATCTCGATATAGGGATTGGTCGTCATGTGCATGATGAACCAGCCGGGGATCTGCTTCACCCTGTCGAAGGCGTGATAGAGCGCCCGGACGTGCTCAAGCCCCTTGTAGACGCCGCTGTCGGAGAACTCGACCGTGACGTCGTCGGTATGCTGGGCGAAGCATTCGTCGACGACCTTGTCGAAACGCTGCGTGTAGAGATATTGCAGATACTTCGCCTGAAGCTTCTCGATGGCCTGAACGTCCTCGAGATGTTGCACGCGGGCGGTCAGTTCCGCGATGGCTTTGCTCTGGTCGGCGTTGTCGGCGCTCTTCTGTACCGTGCAGCCGGCGAGAAGCGGCAGAGCCATGGCAATGGCGGCAGCGGACCTCAGAAAATCGTGATGCATGTTATCCCCCTCTGATGAATCTAAAGATCTGACCCCTCGGTCGCGCGGCCGGCGGCGCTATTTCCAGACCTGCCGTGCGACCCTCAAGAAATTCTCGCCGAGGATGCCACGGATGGCGGTTTCTGGATAGCCGAGGCGAACCAAACCTTCCGTCACTTCGGGCAGGGCTTCCGGCGGCACGATTTTGATGCCCGGCCGGTAACCGTATGCCGCCGGCCACATATGGCCCTTCTCGCGCATCAGCGCGTCGAAGCCGTCCATATCGAACATGAAATCGAGCCCGATGCCGACATGTTCCGCGCCGGCGAGAGACGCGATGTAGTCGATATGACGCAGCATGGTCCCGATGCTGTTGTCGTTGTCGCCGAGAAAGATCCCGATCCCGTTGATGCCGATGACGCCGCCGGTCGCGGCGCAGGCCCGGATAAGATCGTCCGGAATGTTGCGCGGATGGTCGCGGAGCGCACGAGCGTTGGAGTGCGAGAAGATCGCGGGAACCTTCGTTCGGTCGAGCACCTCCCGCGCGGTGCGATAGCCGGTATGGCTGAGGCATTTCACCATGCCGACGCGGTCCATCTCGTCGCAGATCCGCGCGCCGAGCGGGGTGAGGCCGGTGTCCTCGTCCTGGCAGCCGCCCCCGGCCTTGTTGTTCTTGTTGTAGGCCATCAGCATCCAGCGGACGCCGAGGTCGTAGAATTGCTCGATGCGGGAGAGGTCGTCCTGAACCGAGATCATGCCTTCGACATCGAACGCGATGGCGAGCTTGCCCTCGCGCTTGGCCGTCAGCACGTCGTCGGCGTGGCGCACGAGGAGATAGTCGCCGGGCCGTTCGGCGATCCAGGTCCGGAAGAAGGCGAGGACCGCCGAGACCTGTTCGTAAGGAACGTCCGCGTCGCCGGCATTCAGGCTGACGAAATCGACGCCCGCTTTGCGATAGCGCTCCAGCTGCGGCAGGAAACGGTCGTCGGCCTCAAGCAGGCAGGCAGCCGTGATTATCCCAGACGATGGCGTCGGCGTGGAGCGCGGCAGGCGTCAAGAGCGGCCCCGCTCAGGAAACGTTCATGCAGAGATATTTGATCTCGACGAAGTCATCGATGCCGTATTTCGAGCCCTCGCGGCCGATGCCGGATTCCTTCACGCCGCCGAACGGCGCGACCGCGGTGGAGATGATGCCGGTATTGATGCCGACGATGCCGGATTCGATGGCCTCCGCCACGCGCCATACCCGGCTGATGTCGCGCGCGTAGAAATAGGCGGCGAGACCGAATCGGTGTGCGTTGGCGAGATGGATGCCTTCCTGCTCGGTCTTGAAGCGGAACAGCGGGGCGACCGGGCCGAAGGTTTCTTCGCTCGCGACCTTCATGTCCGACGTCACGTCGCGCGAGAAGGGTCGGCTGGAAGAAGGTGCCGCCGAGCTCATGCGGCTTGCCGCCGGTGACCACCTTGGCGCCGTGCGCGACGGCATCGGCGATATGCTCCTCGACCTTCTCGAGCGGCCGCCTTGTCGATCAGCGGGCCTTGTTCGGTTTCGCCCTTCAGCCCGTCGCCGATACGGAGCTTTGCGCATCGCGGCGGCGAGCTTTTCGGCGAAGGCGTCATAGACGCCGTCCTGCACATAGATCCGGTTGGCGCAGACGCAGGTCTGGCCGGTGTTGCGGAACTTGGACGCCATCGCGCCCTGCACGGCGGCATCCAGATCCGCGTCGTCGAAGACGAGGAACGGCGCGTTGCCGCCGAGCTCCAGCGAGACCTTCTTCACCGTTCCGGCGCATTGCGACATCAGCAGCTTGCCGACCTCGGTGGAGCCGGTGAAGGTGAGCTTGCGGACGATCGGGTTCGCGGTCATCTCGCCGCCGATCTCGCGCGCCGAGCCGGTCACGACATTGAACACGCCCTTCGGAATGCCGGCGCGCTCCGCGAGTTCCGCGAGCGCGAGGGCGGAGTAGGGCGTCTGGGTCGCGGGCTTGCACACGACCGTGCAGCCGACCGCGAGCGCCGGGCTGATCTTGCGGGTGATCATCGCGGCCGGGAAGTTCCAGGGCGTGATCGCGGCGACGACGCCGATCGGCTGCTTGATCACGACGATCCGCTTGTCCGCCTGATGGCCGGGGATCACGTCGCCGTAGACGCGCTTGGCTTCCTCGGCGAACCATTCCACGAAGGAGGCGGCATAGGCGATCTCGCCCTTGGCTTCCGCGAGCGGCTTGCCCTGCTCGGCGGTCATCAGCACCGCGAGGTCTTCCTGGTTCGCCATGATCAGCTCGAACCATTTGCGCAGGAGCGCGGAACGCTCGCCGGCCGACTTGGCGCGCCAGGCCGGAAGCGCGGCATCGGCGGCCTGGATGGCCCGCTTGGTCTCCGCGGCGCCGGCGTTCGGCACCGTGCCGAGAACTTCGGCCGTCGCCGGATTGGTGACCTCGATGGTCTTGCCCGAATCGGCATCCTCCCAGGCGCCGTTGATGTAATTCTGCTGGCGGAACAGCTTGCCGTCCCGAAGCTTCAGCGCCTTGATGGTTTCCATATAGGTCATGACCGGTCCCTTGCTGCGTGATTTGCTCTTTGGGGGAGAATGTACGCCGTCCGCCGGAGAACTCAACCGGGGGCCATGAATCCGAGGCGACTTTCCGTCACTTAATCGAAAACAGATCCCGTTCGCCAAGTTCGGCGTTGCGGCGGCGCTCCATTTCTTCGGTGTAGCGCCGGAGCGCGTAGGCTTCCGTCATGAAGCCGATCACGCGGCGGTCGGCGCCGGCGGCGAGGACGGGAAGGGCTTCGAGTCGGGTTTCCTCGAAGCGCACCAGGGCGGCGCGGACATTTTCCATCGGCAGGAGACAATCGCTTCGGGGGCCCGCGAGATCGGCCGCGAGGACGAAATCCGCCACGTCATCATATTGCCGGTCGTAGATCTCGCCGAGATCGAAGCTGCCCGCGTAGTTGCCTTCCGGGTCCGAGGTAAAGGCGTATTTCGCGCTGCCGGGCGGGAAGGCTTCGCGGAGCTGGCGAAGCGTCATGCTGATCGGCACCACCTTGGGATCGGAACGCATCAGACGGGCGACGGTAAGATCCGCGATCCAGCCGATATCGTGCGCGCCGCGAATGCCCTTGCCGCGCACATGGAAGCGCCAGGTCGAGAAGGAGAAGCCGAAGGTGACGCGCGTGATGGTGACGGCAATGATGACGCCGACCAGCGTGCCGGCCGTGATCGGCGCGTTGCCGGTCGCTTCGAGAACCAGGAAGACCATGGTCAGCGGCGCGCCGACGATGGCGGCGGCGACCGAGCCCATGCCCACGATCAGGAAGGCTTCGTAGGAGGTGGTGAGCTCAGGCACCAGAAAACCCGCCACATCGGCGCAGATCGCGCCGAAGATCGCTCCGAGAAACAGCGACGAGGAAAACAGGCCGCCGCGAAAACCGGATCCGACCGAGACCGCCGAAGCCAGCAGCTTCGCGACCAGCAGCCCGGCGAGCGGCAACAGCGCCATGTGGGCCGTGAACTGGAATTCGATCGCGCCGTGGCCGCTGCCAAGCACCTGCGGAAAGAAATAAGCGATGGCGGAAAGCGCGATGCCGCCCATCATGGGCCGGAGCCAGTAGGGCACCTTGGTGTCGCGCAATAGGTGCTCCGTCGAGGTTACCGCCTTCATGGCGAGGATCGCGATGCCGGCGGCGAACACGCCCACGATGCCGAACAGCACATAGCTCAGATTGTCGAGCGGGATGGCGCCGATCTTGGCGAAGAGCGGCACCCCCTCGCCGATGGCGCGCTGGACGAGCGTGGCCGAAATGACGGCCGCGGCGACAAGGCCGAGCGCATGGGGCAGATAGCCGCTCAGGATCAGTTCGAAGCCATAGAACAGTCCGGCGAGCGGCGCGTTATAGGCGGCCGCGATGGCGGCGGCGGCCCCGGCGGTGACGAAGACCCGGTGGTCGGCGCGGCGCAGCTCGAATTTCTGGGCGACCGAGGAAAAGACCCCGGCGCCAAGCTGGCTATAGCCAGCCTCCATGCCGAGCGATGCCCCGGACGCGTTGGAGACGAGGGTGTCGAAGGTGAGCCGGATGCTGTCCCAGAGCGACATGCGTCCGCCATAGAGCGCATTGGCCTCGATCGGGTCGACGACCTCCCGGCTCCAAAAGCGCCGGCTGGCGATCGCGAGCAGCCCGAGGATCAGGCCGCCAATCGCCGGTACCAGCAGCACGCGCAAGGGATCCTGCCCTATGCCGGTGCTCAACAACGCGCCCGAGGGCAGGCTGAAATCGATTTGATGGAGCCATTGCACGAGACGCCGCAGGAGGTCCACGACGAGGCCCACCGAGCCGCCGATCACCGCGCTCGCCGCGATCTGAAGCCATTCGCGCGAGCGCATGCTGTGAAGCACATAGATGACTATGGCTCTCCACAGGATCCTGATCTTGGCTCTGGCTTGAAGGCGGCGCGGTTCCGTGCCGCCTTTTTGTGCTTCCATGACAGGTACTGACACCGATCCGGCGCGTGGCGGGGGTTGATCTCTGACGGGCCCGAAAGCCCAGGCTCTGACAGGGGGAACTAATAGCGCCGGATTGGTATGGGAACCATGAAAATCCATACCGAAACCGTAGAATTATCGAGAAATTTCACATCGCCGCGAGGACTGCGCGGATTATGTCCGCCGGATCGGCGATTTATTCGCGCGGTCCCCTCTTGACAGGGAAGGCGCCCTCTCTCATATCTCCGTCATCGGCTCTAGCACTCTAAGAGCGGGAGTGCCAATTTCGCGTCGGTACTGTCTGCAAACGGCTCGGGCCGAAACAGTTTTTCGGGCAATACGCCCAGATCACATTTAGAAACAATTGGATAGGAGAGACGATCATGCGTTTTCGTCCTTTGCATGACCGGGTGGTGGTGCGTCGCATCGGCAGCGAGCAAAAGACCGCCGGGGGCATCATCATTCCCGATACCGCCAAGGAAAAGCCGTCGGAAGGCGAGATCGTCGCCGTCGGCGCCGGCGCCCGTGACGAGAACGGCAAGCTCATCGCGCTCGACGTCAAGGTCGGCGACCGCGTGCTGTTCGGCAAATGGTCGGGCACCGAAGTGAAGATCGACGGCGAAGAGCTGTTGATCATGAAGGAATCGGACATCATGGGCGTGCTCGAAGGCCGGGCCGCTGGTGGCAAGAAAAAGGCCGCCTAACCCAGGCAGCCGCAAGGAGAACTAAGGCATGAGTGCGAAGGAAATTAGATTTAAGGCGGATGCGCGCGACCGGATGCTGAAAGGCGTCGACGCGCTTGCCAACGCCGTGAAGGTGACGCTCGGTCCCAAGGGCCGCAACGTCCTGATGGAGAAGTCTTTCGGTGCGCCGCGCGTGACCAAGGACGGTGTCTCGGTCGCCAAGGAAATCACTCTCGAGGACAAGTTCGAGAACATGGGCGCCCAGATGGTGAAGGAAGTCGCGTCCCGGACCAGCGACGTCGCGGGTGACGGCACGACCACCGCGACCGTTCTGGCCCAGGCCATCGTCCGCGAAGGCAACAAGGCCGTCGCCGCCGGCATGAACCCGATGGATCTTCGCCGCGGCATCGACCTCGCGGTCGAAGCCGTCATCGCGGATATCAAATCCCGCAGCCGCAAGGTTGTCGGCGATCACGAGATCACCCAGGTCGGCACGATCTCGGCCAACGGCGACAAGACGATCGGCGAGATGATCGCCGAGGCCATGAAGAAGGTCGGCAAGGAAGGCGTGATCACCGTCGAGGAAGCCAAGAGCCTCAATTCCGAGCTCGAAGTGGTCGAAGGCATGCAGTTCGATCGCGGCTATCTCTCCCCCTACTTCATCACCAACGCCGAGAAGATGGTGGCGGAGCTCGACAATCCCTACATCCTCATCTTCGAGAAGAAGCTGTCGGGTCTTCAGACCATGCTGCCGCTGCTCGAAGCCGTGGTTCAGAGCGGGCGTCCGCTCCTGATCATCGCGGAGGACGTCGAGGGCGAGGCTCTGGCCACGCTCGTCGTCAACAAGCTGCGCGGCGGCTTGAAGGTCGCGGCGGTGAAGGCCCCCGGCTTCGGCGATCGCCGCAAGGCCATGCTCGAGGATATCGCGGTCCTGACCAACGGTCAGCTGATCTCCGAAGACCTGGGCATCAAGCTTGAGAGCGTCACGGTCGACATGCTCGGCAAGGCGAAGAAGGTCTCGATCTCCAAGGAGAACACGACCATCGTCGACGGCGCCGGCAAGAAGAAGGAGATCGAGGGCCGTATCAGCCAGATCAAGGCGCAGATCGAGGAGACCACCTCGGATTACGACCGTGAGAAGCTGCAGGAGCGGCTGGCGAAGCTCGCCGGCGGCGTTGCGGTGATCAAGGTCGGCGGCGGCTCGGAAGTCGAGGTGAAGGAGCGCAAGGACCTCGTCGAGGACGCGCTTCATGCGACCCGCGCGGCGGTCGAGGAAGGCATCGTCGCCGGTGGCGGCGTGGCCCTGCTCTACGGCACCCGTGCGCTCGCCAAGCTGAAGCCCGGCAATCACGACCAGCAGGTCGGCGTGGACATCATTGCCCGCGCGCTGCAATACCCGGTCCGTCAGATTGCCGAGAATGCCGGTGTCGACGGCGCGGTCGTGGCAGGCAAGCTGCTCGATCAGAAGGACGCCAATTTCGGCTTCAACGCCCAAACCGAAACCTATGTCGACATGCTGAAGGCCGGCATCATCGACCCCGCGAAGGTCGTGCGCTCGGCCCTGCAGGGTGCCGCGTCGGTCGCGGGTCTGCTGATCACCACGGAAGCCATGATCGCCGACAAGCCGGAGCCGAAGAAGGCCGGCGGCGGCGGTGGCGGCATGCCGGATATGGGCGGCATGGACTTCTAAGTCCGGCGCTCATACGAGACCATCGGGGCCGCCTTCGGGCGGCCCTTTTCTTTTGAGCATCCGACCGCCGGTGAACCGAGGACACATCGTTGCGGTCGCCTTCCGCTTGGTCGGCGTTCCAGGCCCCGGCCCGTTTTGGCCGTCAGTTCTCCAGCAGCGGCTTGCATGCTTCTGCCTTGGCCTCCTTGGTGATTTCGAGGCTTGGGCCTTGGATCTGGCTGGGTTCGACATGCAGCCGCGTGGCGACAGTGAGGGCGACCTGATAGTTCGAGAAAAGGAGGTTGTATACCTCGCGGACGGTCCGGATATCCGCGGCGATGCGCAGACGTTGCTCTTCTGAAAGCTGTCGAGCCGGCTGGTAGAGAGCGAGGTCGTTCCAGGCGTCGGTAACCTTTTGCCGCCGTAGTTCGAGGAAGTCGAGGAGGTCGTACAGACCGGCATAATTGGTGCTTTCCCTCAAAGGCATGCGCGCGACCGCGTCGCCGGAGGTGATGCGCCAGGCCGACTCGCGAAGGATGAGGTATCGCGGCGGTTGGATGGGGCGGGAAAGCCGGATCGGATGTCCGCTGTCCAAGGACTTCGCCCAACGATCGACCTCATCCAGCCGCGCGAAGACACAGGGGCTCATATCCTTCGTAAGCTTGAACGAGGCCAGATTCCAGCCGAGTTCGTCGTTGAGTGCCGCGCGTGCTGCCTGCACCTGGTAGTGACGATTGACCGCCTGCGCCGCCTGCTCGCCGCCCAGCGCGATCAGCACGCCAACAACGATGATGCCCACTTCCTTGGCGAACTCGCGCAAGTTGCGAATCGGCCCGTGCTGGTGATTGGCGTCCATGAAGCGCTCCCCCTGCTTGTCCCGCGCGCCGAGTTGAGAAATCAGCTTAACACGGCCGACAGCAAGCGCATTCGACAGAACAACCTGGAGTTTGCAACGCCCAGTGACTTCATGTCCTTCTCGGGTCGTTGGCAGTCATTTCCGGGGCGGGCCAATCCGACATAACATTCTGTTGATTCGCCTTCCACGATCTCTTCGGTGTGCTAGCATATATCCGGTATGGGGAAATAATCGGCTGGCAGCCGTAGCGCACATCTTGGGACAATTTCATGAGAGCTTTTGTCATCGCCATTCTTGTGGCGCTTGCAGGCACGACCGCGGCCGAGGCGCATCACGGCATTGCGAATTTCGACCTGAACAAGGACATCGAGATCGACGGTGTCGTCACGAAGGTGCAGTTCATCAATCCGCATTCGTGGCTCTATATCGACGTCACGGACGGCAGCGGAAAGAAGACCGCCTATAAATGCGAGTTGCGCGGCGCCACGGTCCTGAAGCGCTCGGGCTGGTCGGAAGCGATGTTCCCCTCGGGCATGCATATCCGCGTGACGGGATCGCCGGATCGCCGTGATCCGACCACCTGTTACACCGGAACGATTTATTTCCCGGACGGTTCGTCGGTCGATCGCTACGGGCAGTTGAAGGCGGCTCCCAAACGGACGGTGGACGCATCCCGGCCGGCGCGGCGCCCGAACGGCGTGCCGAACATCGATGGAGACTGGGCATCCGAGCAGGTCGTGATGACCGATCCGCGCGGCCAGAAAGGGACGCTGGTGCCGCTCAGCACGGTCGACAAATACAAGCCGGGCGACGTGCCGAAGGGCGGTCAGGCATTTCCGGGCGCACGCGGAACAAAGATTTCGGAAGCCGCTGATCCCGTCGATACCTACTGGAACAAGCGCGGCAGCATGTTGCCCCTGACCGAGAAGGGCGCGGCGGTGATGCGCGACTTCGATGGCGCTACCGGCGACAACCCGCGCATGCTGTGCAAGCCGACCAACATCATGTTCGACTGGACCTTCGAGGAGGACATCAACCGCATCGTCCAGACCGATACCGAAGTCCGCATGCTGTATGGCTCCTGGGGGCTCGATCGTCATATCCATCTGGACAAGAAGGCGCGTCCGGACGATGAGCCGCTTTCCCGAACCGGCTATTCGGTCGGCCATTGGGAGGGCGATACGCTGGTCGTCGAAACGTCCGGATTCCTGCCCGGCATCGTGACGGCGGATGGCCGCGTGCCGCACGGCAGCAATATGCGCGTGACCGAGAGGTTCGATTTCGATCCCGCAAAGGGATCGTTGCATCGCTCCTATGTCGCCGTGGACCCCGAATATTTCGAAGGGGAATACAAGGGGCAGGACACGGTCTATCTGTCCGCGCTGCCGTATCATGGCGTTTCGCCCTGCCGCCCGGATCTGGCGAAATAGACGGGCGGTCCATCGCCCATATCTGGAGTGAGGGCCGCCTGGGAGGCGGCCCTTTTCGTTCGCGGGCTTATTGGGCCGGGGCCGGCGGCGGACCGCCGTTGAAGATGTCGGCGACGAGCTGCCAGGAACCGTCCGGCTGCTTCCTGAATACCGTCACCCACTTGTTGCTTTCTTCCTTCGTCGTGCCGGTGCTCGGGTCGCCCATGACGGTCTTGCCGGTTCCATAGGCATAGGCAAGATCGCCGGAGCGAGCGACTTCGATCTTGGTCGGCGTGAGGGTGATCGATGAATTCGGCGCGCCGAACGCCGCCTGAAAGGCTGCCCGGATCGCGTCGGTGCCGACGAGAGGCGGCGCACCCGGCGCGAGCATCACGGCGTCGCTCGCATAGACCTTCATCGCGGCATCGAAATCATGCGCGGCGACCGCGTCGTCGACATGGAGCAGGACGGCCCTGATCGCCTCCGCATCGGCGTCGCGCGTGTCCGGCATGGGCTTCGAGCAGCTGGCCGTAACGCCCGCCAACAGCATGAGAGCAAGTATCCGTTTCATGTGGTCCCCCTTATTCTCCCGTTCGAGCGGCAAAGAAGGCCGGCCGAGTTGGCGCAAAGGCTTCTCCTGCCTGCTGAAAGGGATGGTACGCGAAGCCATTCTGCGGCATCAATGGGGCTTGAAAACTGAATTCCCTATATCTATATTGTAAAATAGATCAATACACATAATTGATATGTGAAATAGGATCGGAACACAGGCTCCGGCTGGTCGTCGATAGACCGGCCCAACGGCAATTGGGCGACCCCATGTATCACTACGACGACTTCGACAAGACCATCGTCAAGGAACGCGCGGCGCAATTCCGCGATCAGGTGCGCCGTCGGGTCAACGGCGAGCTGACGGAAGAGGAGTTTCGCCCCCTGCGGCTGCAGAACGGCCTCTATCTCCAGCTCCACGCCTATATGCTGCGCGTCGCGGTGCCTTACGGACTGCTGAGCGCGGATCAGATGCGCATGCTGGCCCATATCGCCCGCAAATACGACAAGGGCTACGGCCATTTCACGACGCGCCAGAACATTCAGTACAACTGGCCGAAGCTCGAGGACGTGCCCGACATTCTGGACGATCTCGCCAGCGTCGAGATGCATGCGATCCAGACGAGCGGCAATTGCATCCGCAATATCACCGCCGACCAATATGCCGGCGTGGTCGCCGACGAGCTCGAGGATCCACGGCCCTATTGCGAGATCCTGCGCCAGTGGTCGACCTTCCATCCGGAATTCGCCTATCTGCCGCGCAAGTTCAAGATCGCCGTCACCGGCGCGTCGACCGACCGGGCGGCGGTGCGGTTCCACGACATCGGCCTCCGGCTGGTGAAGAACGAGGACGGCGTCGTCGGTTTCGAGGTCCTCGCGGGTGGCGGCATGGGCCGGACGCCGATGATCGGCAAGGTCGTCCGGCCGTGGATCGAGAAGAAGCATCTTCTGAGTTATTGCGAGGCGATCCTGCGCGTCTACAACCAGTGGGGCCGTCGTGACAATCTGTTCAAGGCGCGCATCAAGATCCTCGTGCACGAAATGGGCCTGCAGGAATTCCGCGCCCGCGTCGATGAGGAATGGGCGCGTATCAAGGACACGGCGCTGAAGCTCGAAGAGACGGACATCGAGGGCATGGCGAAATTCTTCCAGCCCCCGACCTATGAGAAGATCTCCGAACCCGTGGCCGCGTTCGAAGACGCCAAGGCAAGCGACAAGGCCTTCGCGACCTGGGCCAAGCACAATCTCGAAGCCCACAAGGTGCCCGGCTATGCGATCGTCGTGCTGTCGCTCAAGAAGCCGGGTGTCGCGCCGGGCGACGCCACCGCGAGCCAGATGGACGAGATCGCCGACCTCGCCGAGAAATACAGCTTCGGTCAGCTCCGCGTCACCCACGAGCAGAATCTCGTCTTCGCCGACGTGAAGAAGAGCGACCTGTACGGGCTCTGGAAGGAGCTGCGTTCGCTCGGTGTCGCGACGCCGAACATCAACACGCTGTCGGACATCATCTGCTGCCCGGGCCTCGATTACTGCAGCCTCGCCAATGCGCGGTCGATCCCGATCGCCGAGGAGGTCATGCAGCATTTCGACAAATACGATTACGTCTACGATCTCGGCGAGCTGAAGATAAAGATGTCCGGCTGCATCAATGCCTGCGGGCACCATCACGTCGGCCATATCGGCATTCTCGGCGTCGACAAGAAGGGCGAGGAGTTCTACCAGATCACGCTCGGCGGTTCGGCGAGCGACGACGCCGCCATCGGCAAGATCATGGGCCCCGCCTTCGCGCAGAACGAGGTGGTGCCGGCCATGCAGGCGCTGTTCGATGTCTATGTCGAGAACCGGCAGGAGGACGAACGTTTCCTCGATACCTATCGCCGGATCGGCATGGCGCCGTTCAAGGATCGCGCTTACGCCGCGAACCACTGATTGGGAAGTTGTAGACGAGCATGAAGATCATCAAAGACGGGGCCATCGTCGAGGACGGCTGGACCCATGTTCCCTCCGACGCCACGCTCGCCGATGTTCCGGCCGGCGATGTCATCGTGCCGCTGAAGCTGTGGCAGGCGGAGAAAGAGGCATTGTCGGCGCGCGCGGGCAGGACTCGGCGTTCGGCTCGCGAGCGACGATCTCGCCGAGACGATCGCGGGCGACCTCGACCGTTTCGCCGTGATCGCCATAGAGTTCCCGATCTATCGCGACGGACGCGGCTATTCCCAGGCGCGCATTCTGCGGGACCGTTATTCTTACGAAGGCGAGTTGCGCGCCGTCGGCGACGTGCTCAAGGATCAGATGTTCTATCTGCACCGCGTCGGCTTCAATGCCTTCGAGGTGCGCGCCGACCGCAGCATCGAGGATGCGCTGAAGTCCCTGAAGGATTTCTCCGTGACCTATCAGCCGGCGGTAGACAATCCCCTACCGCTTCGCCGCCGCTTCGGCGCGCGCTGATCGTTTCCTTTAGTCTTTCGGCCGCCTGCCGTGCCAGGCGTCGTCCAGCAGGGCGCGGATATCGTCGCGGGTGAACGCGCGGGGATTCCAGTACGGGTTCTGCGTGGCAAGCTCCGCCGCCTTGTCCAGCCCGTCCTCGGGCATGCCGAGTTCCTTGAGCGAGGTCGGCGCCTTCATCCGCTTGGCCAGATCGTAAAGTCCGCTTCCCGCGCCCTTCGCGCCGAGAACCTTCGCAACCCGGCCCATCTCCTCCGAGGCGACCTGCGCGTTGAAGTTTGCCGCGTGTGGCAGGATCACCGTGTGGGTTTCGGCGTGGGGCAGGCCGAAAGAGCCGCCGAGCGTGTGGCATAGCTTGTGGTGAAGCGCCGTGCCCACGGAGCCGAGGACCATCGAACATAGCCAGGCGCCATAGAAGGCTTGCGACCGCGCCTCGTGGTCGTCGGGATTCTCGACCACGCGGGGCAGGGCTTCGCCCATCACGCGGATCGCTTCCTCTGCCATGAGCGACATCACCGGGTTCCGATCTTTCGCGTAAAGCCCCTCGACCGCATGGGCCAGCGCGTTCATGCCGCTCGTGGACGAGATATGCGGCGGCAGGGAATAGGTCAGCTCCACGTCGTAGATCGCGACCTCCGGCAATACTTTCGCGGTGACGATCGTCGTCTTCTTGCCGCCTTCGGTCTGGCCCAGTAAACGCGTCATCTCGGAACCGGCATAGGTCGTCGGGATCGCGACCTGCGGCAGATCGGTGCGATAGGCGATGGCCTTGCCGAGATTGATTGTCGAGCCGCCGCCGATCGCGACGACGCAATCGATCCTGCCGTCCCGTACCGCCTCCATCGCCCGTTCGGTGACGTCGACGGGCGTGTGCATCGCGGCCTCGGAGAACACGCCGATACCGATCTCGCCGAGCATGGATTGAACCTCGATGGCCCTTTTCCTGTGCCCGGGTGTCGACAGCACGAGCGCCCGCGAGCAGGAAAGCCCGCGTACCTCGGCTGAGACCGAGGTCAGCGTGCCGGCGCCGAACAGGACGCGCGCCGGCAGGCCGGTATAGGTGAAGTCGAGCACCCGGTCTGGCCGTTCGGTGCGGTTAGACCTTCACCGAGACGACCGGCGCCTTGCCCTCCCGGATGAGATCCGGAATTTCGGGCGAGGCGTTTTCCCAGACAAGCAGCATCGACCGCTTCGGCGAATAGCCCTGATGCCGGATATCCGCCGGCATGCAGCAGATATCGCCCGGACGGCAGACGACCTGCGCGCGTGGCTTGCCGGTCTTGCCGTCCTTGATCTGCCAGGTGATCTCGTCCGACATCTGCAGGAACCATTCGCAGCGGTCGTTGCCGTGCTCGATCGGCAGGATGTATTCCTCCGAGGTCGGGCAGAACAGGGAGGCCTTCACGACCGAGCAGACCGACGGATTCCACGTCACGTCCGAGCGCGAGAGATAGGCGAACAGGTTGAAGGCCGAAACCTCGCCCTCGAAGCCCGGTTCGGCATGGACCTCCGGCTCGGTCTGGTCGACATCGGCGAACATCCGGTTCACCGGATAGCCGCTTTCATCGGTGCGGATCGGCGTGTCGCCGGGAACGCTGACCATGCGCTTCGCGGTGACGCGCATGCGCTCGACAGCGTCGTCGTTGTCGCCGACCTTCGGGCCCCAGGCGCTGCCGGTTTCCATCGGTGCGGCAAACGGGTCGTAGCCGTCGACCGTCCAGTCAGAGATCATCTCGCGGAAGATCTTCATCAGATTTTCCGACTTGAAGCGCTCGACATAGTCGCGCCCGGCCTTGGTATAGGCGTCGTTATAGAGGCCCGCGAACATTTCCACTTCGCCGTAGTAATTCGTGGTGCCGAAGACGGAATCGAAATTGACCGTGCCGTAGAAGAAGCCCCATGCCACGTCCCGCATCAGCGCGCGCAGAAAGGCGTCGATGGACATGATGTGGCGGCCGGTCGGGTAATCGATATAGGCGAAGTAGCCGTCGCGCTTGAAGGTGAAAGAGCCGGCCTTGAACGACCGGTAACCGGTCTCGTTGTCGGCGGGCTTTACTTCGAAGCCGGAAGCTAAGGTCTTGGTGTCCATGGCTCTGTTCCTTGCTCCTAGAGGGATTCAGTCTGGCAGATTTCGGACCAGCGTTCGATCGTCTCGGGCCCCTGGATGGTTTGAATGATCATGCAGGCCGGCTTCTCCGCGACAAAGCGATAGGCCGCGCCGACGGGCAGAAGCGCCATATGGCCGCGGCCCAGCTTGGCCCAGCCCATCGGCTTGCCCTTGGGCGTGCCGGAAAGCTTGTGGCCACCGGTGGAACCCGGATCCACGGCGCCGTCCGGATCGTCGAGCTTCAATAGCTCTACCTTGACCGCTCCGTCCATGCTGCAGGCGAACTCGTCATGGGCGCAGGCATACCAGTCCGACGTACCTTCCGCCCGGACGCATTCGATGAGATATTCGAAGTTCTTGCCCACCGCGACGCGCTCGTAGGGCGCGGATTTGCTCGCGACGTCGAAGATGTTCGAAAACACGTAGTTCCTGGGATCGTCGTCGATCACCTGCACCCCGCCGGGACGATGATCTTGCAGTGATCCGAATTGCGTATTTACCGTCATGATTGATCTCCCCTTTCGACCTCCGCGGGTCTGACGTCTTTCCGGTCAGGCGGCGTCCCTAAGCTTCAGGATCCGGCGAGCCTCCTTGGCCGTCGCGGCACGCCGGCCGTATTCGCCGCAAAGATCGTCGACTCGTTCGACGAGTTCCGCGTTCGATTTCGCGAGGCGGTCCTTGTCCCAGCGCACATTGTCCTCGAGCCCGGTCCGGCAATGGCCGCCGAGTTCCAAACTCCAGCGATTGACCTCGAGCTGGCTCTTGCCGATTCCGGCCGCGACCCATGTCGCATCGGGCTCCAGCTCTTTCAGCTTCGCGACCTCGAATTCGAGAATGTCGCGGTGGGCGGGCAGGGCGTTCTTCACGCCGAGCACGAATTGAACATGCAGAGGCCGCTTCAGCAGGCCGGATGCCGCGTAATTCGAGGCATTGTAGAGCATCGCGAGATCGAACACCTCGATCTCCGGCTTGATGCCGTATTCGAGCATCTTCTCGCCGAGTTCCTGGATCAGGTCCGGCGGATTTTCATAGACGCGCGTCGGGAAATTGACGGAACCCGTGGAGAGCGAGGCCATGTCCGGCCGGTGATGCAGCATGCCGCCGCGCTCCGAGCCCTTGCCCGAACGTCCGCCGGTAGAAAATTGGATGATCATGTCCGGGCAATGCTTGCGAATGCTCTCCTGGAACCGGGCGAAGCGGTCCGGGTCCGAGGTCGGCGTCTGATCGTCCATGCGGACATGCACATGAACCAGACTGGCGCCGGCTTCGAAGGCCGCATGCGTGGACTTCGACCTGTTCGCTTACCGAAATCGGTACCGCCGGATTGTTTTCCTTACGCGGTACGGAGCCCGTGATCGCAACAGTAATAATACAAGGTTCCGACATCGTCCCTCCCTTCGATGACGGCCGGTATGGTACGCCGCCAGCGCGGACGACGCAAAGCGTTATGTGTTGTTACGATTGGGTTATTCGGCGGCCCAACTCGTGAATCGGGCCCGG
The DNA here is from genome assembly GCA_963822835.1 of uncultured Alphaproteobacteria bacterium. Classification (GTDB taxonomy): domain Bacteria; phylum Pseudomonadota; class Alphaproteobacteria; order CAVTAV01; family CAVTAV01; genus CAVTAV01. The sequence goes on from CAWGIZ010000005.1 coordinate 163,850, forward strand.
TCGTGCGGACGGTCGAAGTCGAGCAGGGGGCCCTTGGGGACGATGCCGGTGGGGTTTATGGTCGGATGACTGCCGTAATAGTGGCGCTTGATATGCTCCATGTTCACGGTCTCGCCGAAGCCCGGCGTCTGGTAGAGGTCCCGCAGGTAGTTGGAAAGATTGGGATAATCCTCGATCCGGCGCAGATTGCATTTGAAGTGGCTGAAATAGACCGCGTCGAAGCGGATGAGCGTCGTGAAGAACCGGACATCCGCCTCGGTGAGATTGTTTCCGACGAGGAACCGGTGCTTCGCCAGGCGCGCTTCCATTTCGTCCAGCGATCGTAAAGAGCGCGTCGAATGCCGCCTCGTAAGGCGCTTGCGAGGTCGCAAATCCGGCCTTGTAGACGCCGTTGTTGATGGTGTCGTAGACGCGCGCGTTGACCTCGTCGATCTCGGACCGGAGATTCGTCGGATAGAGGTCCAGCCTCGGATTCCCGATGCCGCCGCCGAGATGATCGAAGGCAGTGTTCAGCATCCGGATGATCTCGGCCGATTCGTTGTTGACGATGGTTTCGGTTTCCTTGTCCCACAGAACCGGCACCGTGACGCGTCCCGTGTAATGCGGGTCGGCCCTGGTGTAGATCTGGTGGAGATATTTCGAGCCGTAGAGCTTGTCCGGGATCGTTCCCGGAGCATCGGAAAAGAACCAGCCTTCCGAGCCCATGTGGTTGTCGACGACCGAGATCGAGATCGCATCCTCGAGATGCTTGAGCTTGCGGACGATCAGCGTGCGATGCGCCCAGGGGCAGGACCACGAGACATAGAGGTGATATCGGCCCGCCTCGGCCGGAAAGCGCGCCGACTTGTCGGCGGAAACGGCGTTCCGGTAAGCCGAATCGGGCCGGACGAATTTGCCGCCGGTGGTTTTTGTGTCGAACCAGCCGTCCGTCCATTTGCCATCGACCAGTAATCCCATCTTGCCGTTCCTTGCTCTGAATGCCTGAACCCTACCTAAGGATTTCGCGCCCGGATGCAAGAGTAAGGGAAATCCGTCGAATGGTTCGATGAATAAAAAAACGGGGCCGGACGAGCCGGCCCCGTAAATCGATCCGCTGGGGGAAGAGGATCTAAATCGTATCTTCCGGACTTAGAATTTGAACTGGGTCCAGAGGCCGACTTCGTCGTATGAGTGATTGATACCGGTGCCGCCCGAGAGATTGCTCGTGCCCCAGTTGCCGTTCTTGTTCTTTTCGTTCTTGTAGACCAGCGCGAAATTGACCGTCTTGGTCGCCGTGTACTCGACACCGACGTTGAAGTAGTCGTTCTTCAGGGTCGGCTGCAGGGTCTTGCTCGGCTTGGTGTGGTCGTAGCGGGCGAAGACGGCGACCGCCTTCATCGGATGCACGGAACCGAAGACGGAGAAGCCATCGGCCTTGTCGCTGAGAGCCGACGTGACCTGCTTCCAGTTCTTGGCGCTCATATATTCGCCGCCGATGCTGAAGAAGCTCGTCTTGTAGGAGATCACCGCGTCGAGACGGGTGGCCGTGTGGAACGTCGGCGTGCCGCGTGACGTCGCCGTTCAGCTTGCCGGAGTAACCGCCAACGCCGGCGACCAGGCCCTTGATCGGCTCGATGCTGACGCGGCCTTCGAAATCGACGCTCTTGGAGCGCTGCAGCTTCTTGTAGCCGCCGCCGTTCACGACCGCGCCGGCATAGCTGATCATGCCGACCTTGCCCTTCACGTGCAGGCCCCAGTCAGCCGAGGTGCCGAACTTCATGCGGTCGGCGAGCACGTTCTCGACATAGCGGTAGCCGTAGAGGTCTTCGACGAAGGGAACCCAGGGAAGGTCCGTCGAGCCGACCCGGACGTCCAGCGCGTCGCTGATCTTGGCTTCGCCGTAGGCCTTCTTGATGTAGACGTCGGTCAGGCCGGTGGCGCTGTTGTAGGTAAAGTCGGTCGTCACCGCGACATGGAAGACGTCGTCGAACTTGTGATCGACGCCCAGATAGAAGCGCTTCACATCGAAGCCAACACCGTCCTTGGACGGTTTTGACGCCGTCGATCTTCTCGCTGATGCTGCTGACGTCGGCGTAGATACGGCCGCTGATGTCGGTGCTGCTTTCCGCATGCGCGGCGCCGACGGCGATCCCGGCCGTGGCGATTGCCGTCATGGCGGCAAAGCCCAGAATTCTGTTTGGTCATTGTGGTAGTTCCTTTCACCTTGTGCGCTCCGTTTAGAACGTTTATTGGCGTTATCCTCTTGCACCAGCAAACGACGGGTACCACCCGTGACGACAGCCTCTCGGGCCCATCGGCAAAGTCGCTTGTGGGATCCTTCCTTGAAGGACGGGCGAACGTTATGAGGGGGTGGTGAATCTTAGATGGCACTTTTGTGATAGATATGTGAAATGCACGTTCACTGAGCATTTCGCTCAGTCTATTGATGCAAGCGCTGCAAGGCCGACCTAGAGTAGCCGTCAGAACATAGATCGAGCGCGCCCGAAGCGTGCCGAAAGCGGGGGGAATCTGGGCAAGATGAGGATCTGGCTGCCGGTCTTTCTGGCGGTGGAAACGCTGGCGGTGGCCGGGCCGAACGCCGCCGCGGGTGCCCAGTCGCTGCCCTCGTCAGACGTGACATCGGGGTCGTCGTCGCTCATGAAACACCCCTCCCGTTTCGAACTGACCAGCGACGATGGAACCAAAACGATCCGATTCAAGGGACGAGTCCAGTTCGATACCGCCTGGGTCAGCGACTCGACGAAGGCGACCAGCGACGGCACGCCGACAGGCACACGCTTCGGTTCGGAACATGATTCCGAGGTTCGCAGCGTGCAAATGGGCATCCAGGGCGAACTCGGCGATCACATCGCCTACAAGACGGGCTTTGTCCGCGTCGGCGGCGCCACCAAGCTGACGGACACCTATGTCGAGTTTCGACTCGCGGACTTCCGGTTGAGCCTCGGGCAAATGCGCGAGGCGGCTCTCCGTCGACGAGGAGACGGGCGCGCCGAATCTCAGCCTCATGGAGCGCGCCGCCTTTACCGATGCGTGGGATTACCGGCGGCGCGTCGGCACGGCATTCGGCTACGAGACCCGCCGCTTCGTTCTCGAGGGCGCCGTTCAGACCGACAATCTCGTCCCAGGACAAGCCGGAGCGCGATCGCCTGGCCTTGAGCGCCCGGGCGATCGTCCTGCCGATCGCCGAAAAGACCCGGATGATCCATCTCGGCGTTTACGCCCTCAAACGCATCCGTCAGCGCGATCCAGGTCCGGGCGCGGTCCGGGAGGTTCGCTACGACGATCGGCCGGCAATTCACGCCATCGACCAGAAATTCGTGGATACCGGGAACATTCCGGCCACCGGCGACCATATTGTGGGCGCCGAGTTCGCCGCGCTGGACGGGCCATTCAACGCCACGGCGGAAGCGTCACCTTGACGGTCGATTCGACGGTCCCGGGCCGGCCCAATCCGCGCTTCTCGGGTGGCTATGCCGAGCTGGGCTATTTCCTGACGGGCGAGGTGCGGCCCTATTCAGCGGAGCAATGGGGCCATATTCGCCCGAAAAATCCGCTCGGGGCGGGCGGCATCGGCGCGGTTCAGCTCGTCGTGAGGATCGATTATCTCGACCTCGAATTCGCGGCGGGCGGCAATCTATGGCGGCCAGCAACTGGCCTATCTGGTGGGGGTCAACTGGCAGCCGATCGACGAACTCAAGCTGACCGCCAATGTCGGATTGCTCAAGATTTCCGACGCGCCGTTCTACCGCAACCCGGCCGGCAACGACACCGTCGACGTGGCGGCCCTGCGGGCCCAAATCGACTGGTGAGACTTGATTTACCCTTTATCGAATACATCTTGCAGCCATGTAGCGTGCGTGATAAACGCGAAATTCGATCTTAACGGCGGTTTCCGCCCGTCGCGCCGATAAGGCGCCCAGGAGTTGATAACGACCCATGTGCAACCAGCACAGCCGACGACAATAGACGTGATCCCTGCCCGGTTCGGGCGGGCATGCCGACTATTGCCTTCGTTGGTTCGCTGTTCATGAGGTTGTTATGTTCGAGATCGTTCCTCAATCCCCGGAAGATTTGGATGCCGTCGAGGCATTGCTCGATATTTCGTTCGGTCCCGACCGGATGAAGAAGACGGCTTACCGGCTGCGCGAAGGCGTGGAGCCGGTGGAGCAACTTTCCTTCGTCGCCAAGAAGGACGGCGAACTCGTGGGGACGATCCGGTTCTGGCCGATCGTCATCAAGTCGGAAAGCGCCGCGCCGCCGCAACGGTTGCCCGCTCTCCTGCTCGGGCCCATCGCGGTCGAGCCTTCGCCTCAAGGGGCAGGGCATCGGCATCGGGCCTGATGCGCACCGGGCTCGCCACCGCAAAGGGCATGGGCGCGAAGATCATCGTTCTGGTCGGCGACCTCAACTATTACAACCGCGTCGGTTTTTCTCGGGCGCCCGCCGAGGGCTTGCGGATGCCCGGGCCCGTCGATCCCGAGCCGGCTGCTCGCGCTGGAGCTGGAACCCGGCGCGCTGGCCGGTGTCGGCGGGCCCGATCGGCAGGGCCAAGGGCGCCGAAAGTGCGGACGATCACCGCTCTGCCAAAGCGGCCCGTGCCGGTCCGGAGGTCTCATCGACGCGTGGTAGCGGCCGTCTGACCGGAGGCCGTCAGCGGCTTTCGCGGTACCAGCCCATCGCCAGGGCGCCGATGGCCAGCGTCAGCAAGATCCAGGGTGACAGAAGCGGCCGGGTTTCGAGCTTCGAGACGCTATAGGCTTCGTTCGAGACGAGCCCGATCCAGTCCCGGCCAGTCGCTGTCCGTCCCGGCTGGACACGTCGGATGCCGGGAAATTTCTGGTCGCCGAGCCAGAAGACGCCGCCGCCCGTCTCGGCCGCGAGCGGGCCCAACTCCCGGTCTGTCGTTACGATGTCGGAGAATTCCCGGGGATTGGGAGAGCCGACCGTGCCCATCGTCTCGAGCTTGCCGTCGGAAACGGAATAGAGCCCCGGTTCCGCCGCGGGCAGCCGCGCCGAGGCATGGCCGGGCGAGGTCTCCTTGAGCGGGATTGTTTCGGTCTTGCCGTCCGGCGCCGTCACATCGACGGTCTTCGGCAACTCGCCGAGGCTGACGCGGGAGATCACGAGGTCGCCCGATTTGTCCTCGGCCTTGAGGGATTCTTCCTCGAGCTCGGGCTCTTTCATCAGCCAGTGGGCCAGGCGGCGGAGAAGCTCGGCATGCGGTCCGCCGCCCTCATAGCCCCGCGCCCAGAGCCAGATCTGATTCGACAGGAGCTGCGCGACGCGGCCCTGGCCGACGCGGTCCAGTACGAGAAGCGGCTCGTTTTTCTGGCTCGCCATGACGACCGATCCCTTGCGGACCTGCGAGCCGATCACCTCGAACCACCGGCCCCATTTCCCGGAGTCGCTCGATGCCGGATCGGCCTGCATGTCGGCGAGCGGGGCGGTCACCGGATGACGCTTGCCGAGATCGGTGACGACCGGCCGGAAGCCGCCCTTGTCGATCTGTCCGGTCGGCGCGGCGGGCAGAACCTGCGCCAGCGCGGAGTTATAGATGCTCGATGGCGTCGCGTAATTAGGGCCGACAGCCACGAGAAGCGCGCCGCCGCGCTCGACATAATTCGCGATGTTGGCGATATATTGCGGCGGCAGAAGCCCCTGCTGGCGATATTGGTCGAAGATCACGAGATCGAAATCGCTGAGCCTTTCCTCGAACAGCTCCCGCGTCGGGAACGCGATCAGCGCCAGCTCGCTCAGAGGCGTGAAGTCGCGGCTGTCCGGCGAGCGCAGGATCGTGAAGTGGATCAGGTCGACGGCCGGATCGGATTTCAGACAGATTGCGCCAGACGCGCTCGCCCTGATGGGGGACGCCGGAAATGAGCAGCACCCGCAGCCGGTCGCGCACGCCGGTCATCATGAGGCCCGCGCGGTTGTTCCGGAGCGACAGCTCCTCCGGGCCCGGATCGACATCGATGGTGACGGCGGTCGTGCCGGGCCGGTTCAGCGTGATCGTGGTAGGAGACCGTCTCGCCGATCGGCACGGTGCCTTCGCTGATCGGCTTGCCGTTCTCCGAAACCGTGACATGGGCCGTGCCGCCGGCTTGTCCGCTGGCGGTGTCCTCGACCTTGTAGCGGATGCGCAGCGGCGTCCCGACGATACCGTAGGTCGGCGCTTCCTGAAGCACGATGCGGCGGTCGCCCTCGCCGTGCTTGCCGGTCAGCAAAACATGGACGGGCGCATGCAGATCGGCGTCCTTCACCCACGCGCCGACATTCGGCGGCGTGTCGTGAACCTCGCCATCGGAGACAACGACGACGCCCGCAAGCTGATCTGAACTCGATATGGGCGAGGCCGTTCTTGATCGTCGTGTAGAGGGCGGTGCCGTCGGTGCCGGTCTTGGTGTCGGAAACCGCGACCGTCTCCACGTCGAGGCCCTGTTCGCCCTTGAGGGCGTCAGTCAGTTTTGCGAGCGCATCGTCGGTCATCGCCGCGCGGTCACCGATCTTCTGGCTCGGCGAGTCGTCCTTGACGACGAGAAGCTTGTCAGGCCGGGCCTTACGGACTTCGGTCACGGATGTCGGATTGGCAAGCGCCAGCAGAATGAGCGCGAAGCCGAGCGCCCGCCAGATCGCGCCCGGCGCGCGACGATAGAAGGCGAAGCCGGCCGCCACCGCGAGCACCAGCGCCAGGCCCCAGAAGAGATAAAGCGGGATAAGCGGCGAGAACGCGAAGGCGAGGGAACTTTGTGCGGCCACGAGCTTCGTTAAACCCCGCTCATTGCGGCCGCCCGCGGCCAAGACGCTGGAGCAGGAACGGAATGTGGACCTGATCCGACTTGTAGTTGCCGGTCAGCACATACATGACCAGATTCACGCCGAACCGGTAGGCCATTTCCCGTTGACGGCCGCTGCCGTCGGCGATGGCGCCGGTGGGGTTTCCGTTCGCATCGGCGGCCCAGGCGGCTGCCCAGTCGTTGCCGCCCGCGATCACGCTGGACACGCCGTCATGTACGTTGCTCGGCGTCGGGTCGAGCCAGATCTGACCGTCCGCATAGCGGCCCGGGAACCAGTTGATCAGGTAGAAGGAGTGGGTGATGACATGCTCGCGTCCCGGCGGCTCGAGGCGGCTTCGGCCGAGGGCGGCAAGGAGACGGCGTAGCGCCATCGTCGCCGGCGGGGCGATTGCATCCGCCGAGAGGGAAGGTGTTCCGTCGCCGTCCCGGGTGTCGAACAGGATCGTGCCGCCGTTTCTCAGGAACTGCCGGATCTTCTCCAGCGCCGCCGGGCCGGGAACGCCGGTATCCGCCGTCACCGGCCAGTAGATCAGCGGAAAGAAGGTCAGCTCGTCATTCGTGATCGAGACGCCGATCGGCGCGATCGGGCTGAACGCTGGTGCGTATGCTCAGCATTTGCGAAAGCCCCTGCAAGCCCCGCCTGGCTCATCCGGTCGACGTTCGGGGTCGCCGGTGCGGACATAGGCGAGATGCAGCGACAGGGCGGCGCGCTCGTCGCCGCTCAAACCGTCGGCGGCGTGCGCGTGCATGCCGTGTAGAAGGACGCCACTCGCGCCCGCGATCAGGATGATGCGGGCGGCGCCGGTCAGGCGTCCGCCGAGATACATCGCGACCATGAGGTCGAAGGCGGCGAGAATGGCGGCGGCGATCAACAGCGGCGCGCGGAGATCCCTCTCGCGGCCGAAGTCGTAGCGGCTCAGGATGACGCCGCCGGGCAGATTGTCGATCGCGCGCAGGACTGTATTACGGCTGATCGGGCCGTTGGGCGAGGTCAGATTAAGCGCCCGCCGCATGCCGGCCGCCTCGTAATATCCCGGCGGATGATCGGGGCCGGCTTCGGTCGTGCGGAGGGCGCTCACGGCGATCGGCTGGGCACCCGCCGAGGGCGCGCCCAGCGCGCCGAACGCATCGAGCGTATTGATCGGCCGGAGCATTTCCTCGCCGGATGCCGGCGTCTTCACCTGAGGTGCGTTTGCGGCCGTGGTCGCGGCTTTGGCCTGGGTCACGCCGTTTGCCATGCCGATGATCCGCTGCATCATGTCGACGAACAGACCGGATAGCGGGAGATTGGACCAGTCGGGACCGGCGGTCGTGTGGACGAGAACCGACCAGCCGGACGAAACGCGCTCTGCCGTGATGAGCGGCGTGCCGTCTTCGAGGCGGGCCCATGTCTTGTCGGTGAGATCGGGGCCCGGCTCCGCGAGAACCTGCTCGCGGATGGCGACGTCGTCGGGAATTTCGAGGCCGTAGAACGGGCTCGCCTTGTCGAATGGAGCGAGCTTCGCCGGCGAAGACCAGGTCATCGCGCCGCCGAGCGCCCGCGCGCCGTCGCGGAGCGTGACCGGCAGGAGCTCGTTGCCTCGATCGGCCATCCGGGGACCGGCGAACTGCAACAGCATGCCGCCGCGCGCCATCCAGGCTTCCAGCTGATCCGTCTGTTCCCGAGGCACGACGTCGGCGTCGCTCATGATGATGATGTCGACATCGGAGTCGAGAATGTCCTTGAGCGTGCCCGTGCGGAGCGTCCGCGAAGGGCTTTACGGCCTTCTCGATATAATAGCGTGTCGGTCAGCAGCGGCTGATTGGTCGACGAGTCGTTGGCCCCGACGAGGCCGACCTTGCGCCGGTAGGACCCGGTCGTCCAGCAGCACGACGCCGCCCGCCGTTTTCGTGCCGTCGATCTCGATCCTTGTGCCGCACGGTTGCGAAGCTCGACCGGAATCTCGAGCCGGTCCTTCGCCGATCCTTCGAACGGCTTCGAGGTGAGGTTCACCCGGCCGAGAAGACGGCCATTCTCGTCGAGGGCGACCAGCGAGGCGAAGCGCGGCAGGCTGGAGTCGGGACGCGCGACGTCGATATCGAAGCCGTCCTCGCTGGTCTCGACCTTCGATATGGCCGCCGGCAGATCGTCCGGCTGGTCGCGGAACAGCTCGACAGTTCCGAATTTCTGAAGTTGTTCGGCGAAATCTTGCGCGTCGCCATAATCCAGCCCGTCGCTGATCCAGGCGACATGAAAGGGCTGGGTGAAAGTGATGGTCTTCAGGACGCCGAGCGTCGCCTTGCGGTCGACCGGCCACGGCCTCGGCTTCATCGCATTCAGTTCGGCATGGGCATCCGCCGGCGTCAGCTCCTTCGGCGGAGGCGCGTCGATGCCGGATTGGCGCGCGGCGGTCGGTCACGATGATGACGGCGCGTTTCTCGCGCGCGGCCTGATCGACGAGATTGTTCGCGATCTTGATCTTGCCGTCCCAGTCCTTCGCGGCGGCCCAACCGTCGTCGACGACCAGCATCAGGGGGCCTTCGTTGGTGAGATTCTGGTTCGGATTGAGGATCGGATGCGCCAGCCCGAGGATGACGAGCGTGACGATCGTCAGCCTGAGCAGCACGAGCCACCACGGCGTGCTGGAGGCTTCGGGCTCTTTTTCCGCCAATCCCGAGAATCAGCCGGATCGTCGGCGACTTGATCCGTTCCGGCGCCGGCGGGAATACGCGCAGCAGCCACCAGATCGCGGGCAGGATGACGAAGCGCCGCGAGGATCCAGGGACTGGCGAATATGAGGGGGCCGAAATGCAGCATGGAGCGGGTTCTCTAGACCAACCCTCCGGCCATCACCTCGTAAAGCGCGCGCAAGGCCAGGTGAGGCGAATGGTCCGTGCGATGCCAGGAGAAGGTCCAGCCGAGGCGGCGGGCGGTGACGCTCAGATTCTCGCGCAGCGCGGCCAGCGCCGCGATATAGCCGTCGCGCAGGGACTCCGCCTTGCCGACGAGCCGCTGTCCGTCATGCTCCATGCCCTGAAAATCGACGCGGCCGCGGAACGGAAAGTCTTCCTCGCTCGGATCGAGCACCTGGACCAGATGCCCGCTGCACCGGCTGGCGGTGTAATATTCCATCGCATTCGCGACCGTGCCGTCGGGCGCCAGAAAATCGCCGATCCAGACCAGCCGGGCGTGAGGCGGAAGTTCGTCGCGCGGCGGGATGCTGCCGGCATAGGGCGTTTCCGTCTCGCGCGCCTGACGCATCGCGCGGTCATGTTGCTCCAGAAGCAGTTCGGTCATCCGGTCGGGCGTTGTCGGGCCGCCCAGCGGACGGCCATGAGCGCCGAGCAGGGCGACCTTCTCTCCAGCGCGCGACAGCAGGCTGGCGAGCGCCAGCGTGAGAACGATCGTGCGTTCCAGCTTCGTCGTCGCAACCGGTTTGGACCGGTAATCCATCGAGGGCGAGAGATCGGCCCACAGCCATACGGTCGCCGCTGCGTCCCATTCGGTTTCCCGGACGAAAAACTTGTCGGACTTCGCGGAGCGCCGCCAGTCGATATCCTTCGCGGCGTCGCCGGCCTGATAGGGACGGAACTGCCAGAAGGCATAGCCGCTGCCGACCCGGCGGCGGCCGTGGATGCCCTGGGCCACCGTCCGGGCAACCTTGTCCGCTTCCAGCGTCAAGGCGGGAAACCGGCTCGCAAGGCTATCGGCGGCCGGACGGGCGGCGAAAACATCCTTGCGTTCAGACGCGAAAATGCGGGCCATGGGTTCCTAAAGCTTGCGCAAAAGGTCTCCGATCACGCCGTCGATCGTCAGGCCGTCGGCGCGCGCGGTGAAGGTAAGCGCCATGCGGTGACGCAGAATCGGCGGGGCAAGCGCGATGACATCGTCGATCGACGGGGCCAGCCGGCCATCGAGCAGCGCACGGGCGCGGGCGGCGAGCAGAAGCGCTTGCGAGGCGCGCGGCCCGGGACCCCAGGCGACGTGGCGTTTCACATCGTCAGAGGCATCCTCGGTCGGCCGCGCGGACCTGACAACGTCAAGGATCGCATCGACCACTTGCGTACCGGCGGGCATGCGGCGGACGACGGCCTGGGCGTGCATCAGCTTCTCCGCCGACAGGACCTTCCGGGCGCGTCCCTCGACCGGGCCGGTCGTGGAGATCAGCATTTCGCGCTCCGCCGCCTCGTCCGGATAGTCGACGTCGATCTGCATCAGAAAGCGGTCCAGCTGCGCTTCAGGCAGCGGATAGGTGCCTTCCTGCTCGAGTGGGTTCTGCGTCGCCAGCACATGGAACGGGCGGGGCAGGTCATGACGCGTTCCCGCGATCGAGACCTGCTTTTCCTGCATGCTCTGCAGCAGCGCCGACTGGGTGCGCGGGCTCGCGCGGTTGATCTCGTCCGCCATCAGGAGCTGGCTGAAGACGGGGCCCTTGATGAAACGGAACGCGCGCTCGCCGGTCTTTCCCTGTTCCAGGACTTCCGAGCCGAGAATGTCGGACGGCATCAGATCGGGCGTGAACTGGATCCGGCTCTCGTCGAGGCCAAGCACCGCGCCGAGGGTTTCCACGAGCCGCGTCTTGGCAAGGCCGGGAACGCCCACAAGAAGGCCGTGGCCGCCCGCGAGAAGCGTCGTGAGGGCCAGGTCGATGACCGTCCGCTGGCCGAAAATAAACCGCGAGATCTCGGCCTGGACGTCGGCGACGAGGGCAGCCGTTGCCTCGAGGTCAGCGATGGCGGCGGCACCTTCGCCGTCGGGGACACCGTTTATCATGTCGACTTCGCTAGCTGGGCGCATGGTGTGGCGTATACTCATCAAAGGAACACACAATAACTGTAGAGGGTTCCTAAACAATAACAAGGGCGGGCCCCCAAGGGTCCGACGGTACTGTGCAGGAGCGAAAAAGCGGTAAAACCGGGTCCCCGGCGGAGGGGCCGCGCGGAACGGAAGCGCTCAGCCGGCTTCTGGCGGACATCCCGAAGGACGCCGTTCCGCCGGTTCACAAGTGGAATCCGGACTTCTGCGGCGATATCGACATGCGAATCGGCCGCGACGGGACCTGGTACTATATGGGGTCGCCGATCGGCCGGAAGCCGCTGGTTCGATTGTTTTCCAGAGTGTTGCGGCATGACGATGACGGGCGATACTATCTGGTCACGCCGGTCGAAAAGCTCGGCATCCGGATTGATGACGCGCCTTTTGTCGCCGTCGAGCTGGTGGCGACCGGCGAAGGCCGCGGTCAGGTGCTTACATTCCGGACCAATGTCGACGATGTTGTCACGGCGGACGCTGCTCATCCGATCCGGGTGGAGGTCGATCCGGCCACGGGCGAACCGTCGCCTTATATATTGGTGCGGGACCGGCTGGAGGCCTTGATCGGCCGGTCCGTGTTTTATCAGATGGTTGAACTCGGGGGCATTGAAAGGCGGGCGGACACCGATTTGTACGGGGTCTGGAGCAAGCAGACGTTTTTCCCGATAGCCCCGGCGGACGGCTTGGAGGTCCCGGGGGCAGAACCCGATGGTTCCGTCGATGAAGGCGGGGCCGTCTAACGACGGTAGTACGGCGTGGATATGCGTGTTGCGATTCGAGAAAGACTGGCGCCGGTCCCGAGCGGGTTCACGGCGGCCGATGCCGCACGCAGGGGCGATTTCGATCTGAATCCCGGCTTCCGCGCCGAATTCGATTCCTCGCGTCCGATGCGCAACGCGGCCGTGCTGGTGCCCATCGTCGAACGCCCCAAGGAGCTGACCGTTCTGTTCACGCGCCGGACCGAGCATCTGACCAATCACGCGGGGCAGGTGAGCTTTCCCGGCGGTCGCGCCGAGGAAGTGGACGCAGGACCCGTCGCGACGGCCTTGCGCGAGACCGAGGAGGAGATCGGCCTCGATCGCAGCTTCGTCGATGTGGTCGGCGCGCTCAGCCCATATGAGACCGTAACCCGCTTCATGATCACGCCGGTGGTGGGCATCATCTCGCCCGGCTTCGATCTGAGGATCGATCCCAACGAAGTCGCCGAGGTCTTCGAGGTGCCGCTCGACCATCTGCTCGATCCGAAAAATCAGGAAAAGCACGCCCGGGAATGGCAGGGGCGCACCCGCTACTATTTCCAGATGCTGTATAACGGCCACCGGATCTGGGGCGCGACCGCGGGCATGGTCATGAACCTCTCCGACGCGATACGGGGCGCGCTATGATCCGCATCGTCCTCGACGTGATGTTGTTCTTCCTGCCCTTCGCGCTCTATTTCGGATGGGCCAAATTCGTGCGGCGCCGGATGGAGGCGACGGGCGGAACCTGGGACGATGCGCCCATGGCATGGCTCGTTGCGGCCGGTGCGGTGCTCTGCATTCTGGGTCTCGTGGCGACCGCCGTGATGAGCGGATCGGGCGCGGATCCCAGCAAGAAATATTATCCCCCTCGTTATGAAGACGGCAAAATCGTGCCGTCGCAGGTCCGCTAGGAGCGGTTCATGGAACTCGAAGCGTCTCGTACCGGAATTTCACTCGTCGGCCAGTCTTGGCTCGATGATCCGGAGACCCGCAGGGTCGTCCAGGCGCTGACCCGCAGCGGTCACAGCGCGCGTTTCGTCGGAGGTTGCGTCCGCGATGCGATCCTGGGGCTGCCGATCAAGGATGTCGACATCGCGACGCCGGAGAAGCCCAAGGCCGTGATGGCCTATCTGCGCTCGGCCGGGATCAAGGCCCTGCCGACCGGTCTACAGCACGGAACCATTACCGCCGTCACGGATTCCCGGCACTACGAGATCACCACGCTGCGCGTCGACGTCGACACCGATGGCCGCCGCGCGACGGTCGAATTCACCGAGGACTGGAATGCGGACGCGCGCCGCCGCGATTTCACCATCAACGCGCTCTATGCGGATCTCGACGGCAACGTTTACGACTATGTCGGTGGGATCGAGGATCTGAAAGCGGGCCACATTCGCTTCATCGGCGATCCTCACAAGCGCATCGAGGAAGATGCGCTGCGCATCCTGCGCTTCTTCCGTTTCAATGCGTGGTACGGGCGCGGCGAGCTGGACGAGGCCGGATTGACGGCCTGCTGGAATCAGGCCCGCCGGATCAAGGAATTGTCCGGCGAGCGGCTGCAGACCGAGCTGCTGGCGCTTCTCGGGGCGCCCGATCCCGCGCGCGTGCTGCAATCGATGGTCACGACCGGCATCCTTCGCGACGTTCTGGTGGAGGCCGTGCCGAAGGGCGTCGTCAGGGTTGAACGGCTCAGCAGGCTCGAGGGGGCGCTCGAGGATCCCGAGCCGCTGCGGCGGCTGGCCGCTGTGGTCCAGACCGATGGTCCGGGCATGGACGAATTGACGCGGCGATTGCGCATGTCGAACAACGACCGCAAACGTCTCATGGATATGATCCGGCCGGCGGCGGACGTTTCGGAGGCTCAGGACGAGCGTACGATCCGGCAATTCCTGTACCGGCTGGGCCGGGACCGCTTCATCGATCTCGTCTATCTCGCCGCAGCCGATCGGGACGCCGAGCCCGACGTCGAGAAAATCCGGTGGATCATCGATTTCTCGCGTGCGTGGATCCGGCCGAATTTGCCGGTCAAGGGCGAGGACGTTCTAAAGCTCAAGGTGCCTCAGGGCGAAGCCGTGCGCCGCCTCCTCGCATCCGTCGAGGAATGGTGGATCGCGGAGGATTTCCCGAACGATCGGACCCGCGCCCTGGAGCGGCTCAACGAAGCCGCGGCCGCTCTCAAGGCTTAGGGTCAGAAGGCCGTTTCTATTCGTCCTTCAGCTTCTTCTTGAAGCCGCCGAGCAGGCCCTTGAGGCTGTCGCCGGAACCCGACGAGCCGCCGCCGGAAATCGCTTTCTCCAGCTTGTTCTCCAGCTTGTTCTTCAACAGGTCGCCCGGCTTGGTGCCTTTACCGATGCAAAGCGATCCCACGACGACGCAAGGCGAGGGATCCTGGAGGTCGCCGCTCAGACGGACCGTACCGCCGACACCGGTGCCCGCGTCCGCCGTCGCGAAGGAGTGGATGCTCGCTTCGTAATTGATCGTCTGGGGCGGCAGCACAATGTCGCCCTGACCGGTCATCTTCAACACGGCCCGATCATTGGTGCGGGGACCTTCGAGCAGAAGATCGCCATTGTGGATTGTGCCCTGATTGGCGGTCCAGCTTGCGCTCAGCGTGGTGAATTTCGTTTCCTGATTCACCTCGCCCTTGCCGCCGAACATCGCGCCCACCGCCTTGAGCGAGCCGAGCAGGTCACCCGACGTCAGCGATGCCAGCATGCCGGCGCCGTTCGACTTGATACCGCTGCTGATCTTTTCGATCGTCGCGGCGATGGCCGCCAGATCGACGCCCTTGATCGTGCCGTCACTGAAGTTCATCGCGCCCTTGCCGTTGAGGGTGGAGACGATGTCCTTCTGGCTCTTGCCGCTGGCGTTGATGTCGAAATTGGTCTTGAACGTGCCGGTCACGCGGTCGAAGTCCGCCGCGTCCTTCATCAGGGGTTCGGCCTGCACGCCGGAGAGATCGAAATTGGCCTTGATCGCGGGCGTATCGTTGCGCGCGTCGACCTGAACGGAGCCGCTGCCGGAACCGTTATACAGCGCCATGTCGGCGAGTGTCGCGGTCAGGAGGCCGTTGTCGAGCTTGAGCGAAAGATTGCTCTTGCCGATCGTGATGTTGCGGATCTTCAGCGCCTGGGTGCTGAAGCTCAGATCGAGGTCCGCAGCCTTGAGGCCGCTGAAGTCCATCGGCTCGGTGCTCCACTCGAAGCGTTCCGTCGTCGTGGTCGGGGGCGGCATATAGGGGTTGAGGTCCAGCGCGGCGGTGTCCAGCTTGCCCGTCACCTTGATCCGCGGGCCGCCCGTATTCACGGCGACCTGGCCGTTGCCCTTCAGATCGTCGAGCTGGAGGCTGGCGTCGTTGAACGCATAGGTCGAACCGGCGACCTTAAGCTGGCCCTTGATCGCGAGGGGGCCGAGACCGGTGCCTGGCATGTCCAGCGGTGATCCGGCCCATGCGGCAAGCTCGCGGACGGAGGGCACGTTGAGATCGACGGCACCGCTCATTGCGAGCGCCGGGCTGATCGCCGTCATGCCGCTGTAGGACGCCTTCACCTTCGAGCTGTCGACCTTCGCTTCCACCATTTCATTGCCGCCGTCCAAGGAACGATTTGAGATTGGCGACGGAGGCGGTTAGGTCGATCTTCTCCTTGTTCCAGGTGAGGCTGCCGTCGAAATTCATCGGACCGGCATATTTGGGCAACTTGACCGAAGCGTTGATGCCGCCGATTTCCTGGCTCTGGCCGGTCTGTGCATCGTCATAGGTAACAAGGCCGTCGACGAGGCGGACATTGTCGAGCGAGAGATCGTTGAGGAAATCCATGCCGCCGCCGGATCCGCTTGCCGGTTCCGCCGCGGGCGTCTCGCTCGTGCTGGTGGCGAGTTCCCAATTGCCTTTGCCCTGCGCATTTTTTTCGAGGTGGATGACCGGGTGATCGAGCTCGAAGCCGTCGACGACGACCGAGCCGCTGATCAGCGGGAACAGCTTCAGCGAGACATGCAACTTGTCGAGCGTCGCCATCTGCGGATATTTCGCGCCCGGCGCGTTCGAGAAGGTCACGCCTTCGGCGGTGACTGCGATGCTCGGGATGAGCGACAGCGACAAGGGGCCGGAGATCACCAGTTGCCGCCCGGTCGCCTTCTCCGCCTGGGCGGTGATTTCCGCCTTGTATTTTTCCATCGGAATGAAGAACGGGATCACGATCGCCGCGACGATCACGAGAGCGATAATCGATCCAACGATGATGAGGAGTTTTTTCATCGACGACCTCTTGCCGTTATGTTGCAGGTCAGCACAGCCCGGGAACGCTAGATGCGGATTATTTCAAAACTAAGGCAAGCGAGAGAATTTCAACCGGTGCTTGGCTGTTTTGGGCTGTGCGCCCGGCCAGTTTAGCCAAGAGCCGGTCCAAGAACAGGTCGCTTGGCGCACCGATCCCAAGTGTTTCTGAATACAAGTGTTTCTTAATATAATTCGCCTAAACCTTAATGTGGCCGGACATCGGAGCGAATGCGTCGGGAGCATCGCGCGAATGGTCACACATAGCAGAAGATACCTGTTTTCGGCGTATATCGTCGGCGTTCTCGCGCTCGCGCTCGGCGCGTGCGGCGGGGATTCCGGCCCGGTCCGATATCACGCGGTGTGCAGCCAGATGCACGGAATGATCCGCGGCTGGGAAGGCCCCTGGCACGACGCGCGACAAGATGCTCTACACGATGCGGAAGAGCACAAGCGCTATTATCCGGGCCACACCGTGACCATCGAGGAAGGTCACTGATCGAATAGCGACAGATCGATCGAGTTCGCCATGGCCTCGTAGCCGGCATCCTTGGGGTGCAGCCAGTCGCCGGACTGGAATTCGGCGCGCATCTTGGTCGGATCGTTCGGATCTCGCGTCGCCGCGTCGAAATCGATCACGCCGTCGAACTCTCCGCTCTCACGGATGAATTTGTTCACCGCCTCCCGGATCGCCTCGCCATCCGCGTAATAGTAGGACGCACCGTTCCAGGGCGTGAGCGTCGCGCCGAAAATCTTGAGGCCGCGCAGATGGGCCCGCGCGATAAGCTGCCGATACCCTTGGATGATCTGGTCCGCCGTTACCGGCTCGGTGTTTACGTCAGTGCCGAAGGGGACGCCTTTGACGGCCGGGAAACCGATGTCGTTGATGCCTTCGAGCAGGATCACATAGGTTCCGTTCGGCCAGGACAGGGCGTCGCGCTCGAAACGCGCCTGTGCGTTCGGTCCGGCAACGTCGTGCAGGATGCGGTTGCCCGAGATGCCTTCATTTATGACGGCGATCGGCGCCTTGTCCGACCGTTCGGCAAGGCGCGAGGCAAGATAATCCGGCCAGCGATGATTGGCGTTCGGCGTCGATGCCGCGCCGTCCGTGATGAAGTCGCCGAAGGTGACGATCGTCTTGGTGCCGGGCGCGGCGGCCACCTCGACGCCCGACAGGAAAAGTCGCGTCTGTATTTCGGTGGCGTCGGGCATTTCGGCATCCGCGACATGGTTGCCGGTCCCGGAGATGTAGCCGGTCTGCAATCCGACGCCGTGATTGGTCGCGGGGCCGGTGTCCTCCGGGAAGTAGAGGCTGATCGCAAGATCCGAGAACGCGGCCACCGTCATCGGCACGGGATCGCTGATCGCGGTCGAACCGGCGGCGATCGTGAAGCTCTCGCTGCCGGAGAAGGTCACGACGTGATCGGTTTCCATCCTGATCCTGGAGTCCTGCGTCCTGAAGCGCGACATGCGCCGCGCCGAGTTTCAGATCCTTGGTGCCGAAGGCGTTCGAGACGAGGATGCGGACCTGATCGCCGCCGACCGAGATATGGACGACCTGGCGGACCGTCGCGTTATCGACCGAAGGCGTGCGTCCGAACGGTCCGCCGGCCGGGCCGAGATTGGGCGCCATCGGGCTCGCGCCCCAGGTTCCCACCCAATGCGGGCTGTTGACGGCGGCGGTGCTGCTTGTTTCCGTGTTCGTTTGGGAACAGGCGGTCAGTCCGGCGACGAGAAAAGTGACAGCAAGAACGCGGACGGCGGTGCGAATGTCCATGATGTGGTCCTCCCCAGAGAGAGCCACATCTAGCACAATCTTTCGCGGATACGAACTGCCTTGTACCGTTGCGCGCCGCGTTATCGGAAGACGCTAGCGCTGCTCGCCGAGGCGCACCGGCCGGGAGATGAAATCGTCGATCGCACGGAAGAACGCGGTCCGCTGATCGAGCATGATGAAGTGACGGCTGTTGTCCACGCGTTGCAGGGTCTTCTTCGCGAGCCTGGCGTATTGGGTCTGATAGATCGCGTCGACGGTGGCTGCCGGAATGTTGTTGGCCGGGTCCCACGGGTAGATCACCAGCGTGGGGGCGGTGACGGCCGCAAGAACCGGCCGGAAATCCTGCGCGTATAGCTCGCAGGTCGCCTCGATGATCGTGGCGGCGTCCGAGCCCTTCAGCCACCGGACCAGCATGTCGGCCTTGTCCGGCTCGTTGACCTGCAGTCGGCACCTGCGACTCCTGCTGCGCGATAAAATCCGCCGGCGTCATCGCCTTCATCTGGGCCTTGTATTGTTCCGTGACCGACGCCGCCTGGGTGGCGTCGCCCGCGCCGAAGGTCACGCCGCCGAGGAATGGCAGGATGTCGACGACGATGACGGAGGTGAAGCGATCGGGCGCTTCGGCCGCGAGCTTGAGCGCGATGATGCCGCCGACGCTGTGGCCCATCACGATCGCGTTGCGGATGTCGTTCTTTTCCGCATAGGCCTTGAGCGCGGCGACATTGCGGTCGATGAACTCGCCCGGTACGGGCGGCACGCCCGCCAAAGCCCGCGAGCGTGAAACGATGGACGCGGAACTGCACGCCGTACCGGCCGGCCGCCTCGTCCCACACTTCGTTGCTGGAGGCGAGGCCGGGGATCATGAAAAACGCCCGGCCGTTGCCGAACACGGAGACATCGAAATCGGGTCCCGCCGCGCGCGCCGGAAACGGCAGCGCAAGGGCAAGGAGAACAAACAATCCGAAGGCTCTGGCGCGCATCCGATATCTATCCCGCTCGAAAATCCAGGTTTCGTCCGCCGGATGATCCGCGCTGCCGCTTAACAAGCGGTGAAACGGCGCCGTTACGGCCAAGTAACGGGGCGGGGAGGGAGAATAAAAAGGGCGCGGATCTCAATGGATCCGCGCCCGAGTTCTGGAGTTACACCAGGTGAAATTCGAAGGCTAGTCGCGTTCCATGGCCTTGGCGTACATCTCGCCATACGGCTTCATGGCGCGCCACAGAATGAAGATCGCGATCGGCCCGGCAATCGCCGGCGCGGTCGCCAGTGCATATTTCAGTTCGCTTTCAGAGCCGTATAAGTAGTCGGTCATCGCCCCGAGAAAGAGCGGACCCAGGCCATATCCGACGAGATTGAATATGAACAGAAAAACCGCCGTAATCTGACCGCGCATTTCGTTCGGGGTTACCACTTGAAACGCCGCGTTCTGCGCGCCCGGGCTTAGGAAGCGCATGAACATATTGATGCCCAAGAGAACGAAGGCGAGTCCCGACGTCGGCATCAACGGATAGAGGATGGCGACCGGCAGCGAGAGCACGTTTCCCAGGATCACGAAATCGTATATTGGCGTCGGTATGGCCGCGCTTCAGGAACCATTCGCCGATCTTGGTGCCGACCAGCAGGCCGAGCAGTGAAGAATCCGATGACAACACCGCTCAGCGTGTAGGCGATGTCCGATCATCTTCATGTCGTAAGTGCGTTGAAAAAAGGTCGGGAACCCAGGCCTGCGACCCGAGGGTCAGACCGTTTACGGCGAGGCCGAGATACATCGGGCCGTAGAATTTCCAGTTTTCGCCGAGAAACTTGACGACATCCCTGCACGGGCATGCGGTTTGATCTTTGCCCGACTTGCCCGGGCATTGGATAAGGCCGCGGCGCTTCGGTTCCTGGACGGTGCCCATCAGCGCCGCGATCAGGAGGCCGGGAATGCCGACGATGAGGAAGACGAACTGCCATCTCGATGGAGCTGGCCAATGCCGGAATTGACATCTCCGGCCAGCCCGACACGAGTTCAAGTACCAGGCCCGCCAATGATAGAGCGCGAGCCCGGTGCCGAGGACGAACCCAATCTGAAGTGCGGACGCCGCGCGCGTAAGCCGCTCGCGCGGGAAAAGATCCGACATCATCGAATAGGTCGAAGGGCCGTTGCAGGCCTCGCCCACGCCGACACCCATCCGGGCGATGAACAAATGCCAGAAATTCTGAGCCAGACCGCAGAAAGCGGTCATCAAGCTCCAGGTTGCGATGCCGATGCCCATGATCAGCCGGCGGCTTTTGGAATCGACGAGGCGCGCGATGGGCAAGCCGAGCACAGCGTAAAACAGGGCAAAAGCCAAACCGAGCAGCAGGCTGACCTGGGTGTCGCTCAGCTGGAAGTCGCGCTTCATATCGGGCACGAGAAGATTGACGATCCCTCGGTCGAGCATGTCGCATGAAGAGCGCGAGAATGAACACGAACATCGCGTACCACGCCCGTCTGGGCGACGGCCAAGGTTCGCTGCTGGCGGGTCGTGTTTCGGACGTCGCGCCTGTCGGCTTCGACGAAGCGGTTGTATCGGTCAAGAGACGCTCCCCCTCAAATAGTCGCTTGAGATGTGTCGGTGCTTCGGCCGGCCCGACCCCAACGGACCGCAGCCGTTATTGTTTGCACAAAAAGAGGCGATGGTACATAGCCCGTGACGTGCACAGATCATTTCATATGGAATGACATTCGTTTCGAATTACGCCGAGTTAACCTGGCGGACAGGCCGATGTGATCTGGCGCGCGTAGATTCCTTGATGGAACGGTCCCGTCGCCCCAATGGTTTTTCAGTGGCCGTGCGCGGGACCAAGTCAAAGGAGAATGTCATGATCAGACATTTCACGAGGTTGGGTCTGGCAAGCGCGGTTGTGATCGGCGGCGGCCATTGCGGGTGCCGCCGAGCCGAGCCATTCGGCTACCCAGAAGCCGCCGACGCTCGAAGCCTCGCATACCGTTCGCCGCCCTCGGCGGGATCCTCAATTGGGTCGCCGACGGCGACAGCGGCATCTATATCGAAGGCAACCGCCATCAGTGGTATCACGCGAAGTTGATGAGTGAGTGTCTCGATCTGCCCTATTCCGAGCGCATCGGCTTCGTGATGGAACCCGATCTTTCGTTCAACAAATTCAGCGCGATCGTCGTTAAAGGCCATGTCTGTCAGGTGAAGTCCATGATCAAGTCAGACGCGCCGCACTCCGCCTCGAAGAGCGCCCAGAACACATCGACGTCCACCGCTCACAAGGCCGTCACGAACTGATCTTTCCTCCGTTCCGATGCCGAATTCGTGAACGGCGATATTGACCCGGCGCATTGTCCCCCCGCTGACCTCTCCGGTAGAGTTTTGCCTCTTTGACGCAGACTCTATCGGGGAGGTTGGTTCTGCTGTTTCGTGATCTATCCCGCGCCGGTCTTTGGCTGGCGGCCCTGTTTCTGTCCTGTCTGATCCCGCTTTGCGCCGAGGCGCACGGGGTGGATAGCGCGACGAAGGATTTCCTCGTCTCGAACGAGGGGCTGGCGATCGGGCCGTTTCTTTATATAGGCGCGAAGCACATGGTCACCGGTTACGACCATCTGCTCTTTCTTCTCGCCGTCATCTTCTTCCTGTACCGGCTGAAGGACGTCGTCGTCTATGTGAGCTTCTTCACGCTCGGCCACAGCATCACATTGCTCTGCGGGCGTGCTCGCGCATATCAGCGTCAATCCCTACATCATCGACGCGATCATCGGATTGTCGGTGGTCTACAAGGGATTCGACAATCTCGGCGGGTTCCGGCGGCTCTTCGGCTTTCAGCCCAATACCAAGGCGGCGGTCCTGATCTTCGGCCTGTTCCACGGCTTCGGCCTCGCGACCAAGCTGCAGCAATTCGCGTTGCCGAAGGATGGCCTCCTGCCCAATCTCATCGCGTTCAATGTGGGCGTGGAACTGGGCCAGGTCTTCGCATTGACCTTCGTGCTGATCGCGATCGTCCTGTGGCGCCGCTACGACAGCTTCCTGCGTTTCTCCACCGTCACCAACACGCTGATCATGGCTGCGGGGCTCGCCCTGATCGGCTATCAGCTGACCGGCTATATCACCGCGTAAGAGAGTTCGAGCATGACCGAAAAAGCACACGAGCATGAGCACAATCCGGTATCCGGGCGGACCCTGCTCCTTTCCTGCGCGGCGGCCACCGTTCTCGCGGCAATCGCGCTGGTGCTCTTCATCTTGCCGGCGGAGTACGGGAAGGATCCCACCGGCATCGGTGGCGCCCTCGGACTGACACGGCTGGCGCAAACGGTTTCCGCCAAGCATGAGGTCTTCGATCCGGAAGCGCCCGGCAACCGGCAGGACACGATCGATATCGAACTGCCGCCGGGCAAGGGCCTCGAATACAAGCTGCACGTCAAAAAGGGCGATCACATCGAATATAGCTGGACCAGCGACGTGCCCGAGCTCTATTTCGATTTTCACGGCGAACCGGACGGGGATACGACCGGTTACTTCGAGAGCTATGCCGAGGGCAGCGCCGCCGGCCTGGCCGGTTCCCTGAACGCGCCGTTCGATGGCCAACATGGCTGGTACTGGGAGAACCGGACCGACAAGCCCGCGACCGTGAAGCTGCTGACCTTCGGAACCTATTCGGTCGTCGGCATTCTCTAGGCGGCCCAGGGCACCACGATATCGAAGCGCGAAGTCCAGTCCGTCTCGTTGGATCTGGCGCGTTCGAGGGTCATGGACGATGCTTGCTTGCCCGCATCCGTCATCTGCCGGTAGATCCAGTCGCGTTCGTTGAGGGCGTCTCCCGCGATATAGATCTGGCTCGTCAGCGATCCGCCATTCGGGTCGTGTATTTTCACATGGATATGCGGGCATCGGCCGGTATAGGCGACCGGGCGAATGGTGCGGAACGAATAGGCGCCGTCCGGGCCGGCGGTAATCTTGCCGTAACCCTGGAAGTCGTCGTCGCGCGGCTTGCCGCTGCTCCAGGCGCTGCCGGTGTGGATGTAGCGGCCGTTGACGTCCGCCTGCCAGATCTCCACCATTGCGTTCGGGACCGGCCGGCCGCTTTCATCCAGGACCTTGCCGGAGACATTCAGGATCTCGCCGCCCGCGCGCTTCACGTGTCCGGCAATTCGGACGAGATCATTGTCGCGGTCCTGCGGCATGACGTCGGGGTAGAACGGGCCTTCCGTCGCGCGTGGCATCGGGAGGACCGACTTGGCTTGAACCAGTCCCGGGACGACCAGAGTCGATGCCGTGGCGCCGGCAAGCAGGAAACGACGTCGCGTGAGTGATTTCATGATGGTGCTCCTCCGCTCCGACACTGGCCAATCTACGCCAAATCGGGTATGTGGCCAAGCGAGACCGGCCGTGCGGGTGGGACATCAAGTCTGTTGACGTGTCAAAGAGCGATGCCCACAATATACGGAATTGTATGCAATTGTCGTGGCTGGACCGCTCGAAGCGGTCGCTGCGGAGATAGGGAAAAGTACGCAATGCGTAATCTGCTAGGAGTCTTCGCCATTCTTGCCGGCCTTGCCGCCGCGGTGCCCGCAAGCGCCCATCACTCCTTCGTCGTGGCTTATGTGCCCGACAAGATCATCAGCGTGACCGGCATCGTGAAGGAGTTCCGTTTCAGCAATCCGCACGGCATCGTCCATTTCATGGTCAAGTCGCCTGAGGGCATGGAAGCGGAGTGGCGCGCCGAGACCAATTCGCCGAACGTTCTCAAGCGGCGCGGCTGGACACATGATTCGATCAAGGTCGGCGATCTCATCACGGTGACCGGTTGGCCGGCTCGCGACGGCTCCAATCTGATTCGCGTGAACAAGATCGATCTGCCTTCCGGCAAAGTTCTGGAAGCCCAGAAGCCGATGCCGGCCGATACCGGAAGCGGGGAATAATCGCGATGAAGATGAATGCAGCCAAGTTTGCGGCCACCGCCGGCGCGGTCGCGCTCCTGTTCCTGAGCGGCGCCGGTTCCGCCTCCGCCGCGAAGATGAAGGATGGCCATCCCGATCTTTCAGGGTTCTGGGCGGTTAAATTCGAGCGTACGCCGTCCGGTCAGGCGCTGATCGACGAGCTGCCCAAGGGCACCATCATCATCCACGATACGGGGCCCGGCGAGCTCAAGGCGGGCGATACCGGCGGTCTGACGCTGACGCCGCGCGCGGAAAAGGAGATGAAGGCCTATTCCTACAAGAGCGACACGACCGTCGAGAACAATTGCAAGTCGCCGACCATGGCGTTCCTGATGCAGGCGCCCTTCCCGATGCAGATCTATCAGGGCAGGGATATCCTCGTCATGAAGATGGAATATTTCGACATGGTGCGCCTCGTCTTCACCGATGGCCGGGGTCACGAGCCGGCGGATGCGCCGCACAGCAATGCCGGTGATTCCATCGGCCATTGGGAAGGCGATACCTTCGTCGTGGACACCACGCATCTCGAATCCGGCACGATGCTGAATAACGGCTTCAATCACAGCCCGAACATGCATGTGATCGAGAAGTTCCGTCTGAGCCCGGATGGCAAGACGCTCTGGCAGACCCAGCTCTACGAAGACCCGGATACGTTCGCGGGCAAGGCCGCCCGCTATCTGTCGTGGACCCGTAAGGAAGGCGAGTACGTCTATCCCTACGACTGCGACCCGAACTATCTGAACGAATAGGGTTCCCGCGCCCGGCTATTCCGGCACAAGCCAGTCGAGAATGGCCGGGCCCGACCCGAAACCGATATCGAGCAGCCAGTCCGTGATGGCGCGGATCGTCCTCGTCCGTCTTCCACGACGGATTGACGATCGCCATCCCGGAGCCATAGAGCCCGCGCTCGCCGCCGGCCGGCCTATGATGCCATTCGCTGCGTAATATCTTGCGGATGCCCGTCTCGCGGAGGGCCGACAGCATGTCTTCATGCCGCCCGGCGGGGAGCAGCGGATACCACAGCAGATATCCCCCTGTGGACCAGCGCTTGTAGGCCCGTTCAATCGTTTGAACGGTTCGTTCGTAGTCGGATTTCTCCTCATAGGCCGGATCGATGAGCACGACACCGCGCTTCTGCTTGGGCGGCAGCAGGGCCGCAAGCGCCTCGAACCCGTCGCGCTTGTGAATATGGACGCGGCCTGTGCGCCGGAACGTCAGGCGAAGCGCTTCGAGCGCCTGAGGGTGCAGTTCGGCGAGAATGATGTCGTCGCCTGGACGGGTCAGGCGTTCCGCGATCCGGGGCGAGCCGGGATAGAACCGGAGCCCGCCCTCCGGATTCTCCAGCTCGACGCATTTCAGATATGTCCGCACGGCCGCGGGCGGATCGGGCGCGTCGAGCAAGTCTTGCGACCCCGTCACGAAACTCTTGAATTTGCTGGGCCTCTCCCGACATCAGATCGTAGAGCCCTTCGCCTGCATGGGTGTCGATGACCGCGAGCGGAGATGGCTTCGCGGTCAGACCGTCCAGGACGGCGGTCAGGATCAGATGCTTGTGAACATCGGCGAAATTGCCGGCGTGATAGCGGTGCTGATAGCTCAGCATGATACTCGGAACCCATTAACCGTGATCACGTTGGTAAAGCACGGATGTTGACGAAGACACGCCATATAGGGTGTCGCGGCGGGAAAACTGTCAATATATGGAATTCCCGTATTAACGAGTTGCTTTCTAACTGATATTAAAATCGGTGTGGCTCTTGTTTAACCCCTGTCGTTCACGGGGAATGTCGCGTGAAGCTGAAGATAAAGAAAGCGCTGAAGCATAAGCTCAAGAACGGACCGGTTTCCGCGAAGGCCGTTGTCTTGTCCGATGGCAAGATCCTCATCCTGCGTCAGCAGAACGGTAACTGGGATCTTGCCGGGCGGCAAGGTCAACGACAATGAAAGCGTGACGGAAGCCCTCGTCCGGGAAGTCTGGGAGGAAACCAGACTCTCGGTGACGCCGATCGATCTTCTGACTTCATCGATGAAACCGCGCCCCAATGCAGAGGACCTGCTCGTCATGTCCTATCTTTGCGAGATCAAGGGCCAGGCGGCGATCTTCGACGTGCGGCTGAGCAAGGAGCATGTCTCCTATGAGCTGCTTGAACTCAGCGACGCGCTCTCGCTGCCGATGCACCAGCATTACGCCCAGGCGCTGATGAAGGCGCAGAAATATATCAACAAACGCCTGTCGGGCGCGGCATAGTCGGTCCATACTGTCTCGAAAGTTTCATTTGCGCCCGGTCAATACCGGACGTTAGATATTCTGATTATCTAGGCTGGCAGAGTTTCGGGCGGTCGCCTGTCTCTTCGCATTTGCCGAGTTGCCACCGAGTTGCCTTGGGGCAACCTGACTTACGCAATCCATAGAGACGGCCTGCCCGTGCCCTATGTGTTTCACAGATCGGAAAGCGTTACGAGCGCGGCCCAGCGCGTGGGCCGTGAGCTGCTCGACGACGCGCTGAAGACAATCCGCAATCCGAAGATCGCGCTCGACGTCCGCACGCATGAAGCGCGCAAGGCGATCAAGAAGCTGCGCGGCATGCTGCGTCTGGTGGAACCGAAATCCAGACGGGGTCCGAACGAGCGCGAGATCGACAAGGAACTGAGGGACGCGGCCCGCAAGCTCGCGCCCTTCCGCGACAGTGACGTCATGAAGGCTGCCCTTCATACCGCGGCGAAGAACAGTCATGGCCTGATCGACGAAGAAACCGCCGAAAAGATCCACGCCTGCATCACCGATCGCGCGCCGGTGGAGAAGAGCGTGCAGGCGGTCAGCCTCGCGCTCTACGCGACGGACGTGACCTCACTGGCCGACAAGACTGGCGGCGAGCGAGATCCTGACGAAGAACCGGCACGCCTTGGAACGGTCCTATCTGAGGACCTGCAACAAAGCTTATGCCTTGTTGCGGAAGGTATTGCCGGGAGAGGCCACGGAAGAGGAATTCCACGATTGGCGGAAATTCGTGAAATACCACTTCTATCACACGCGGCTTCTTGCCGGCGTATACGGCAAGGCGGCGCGCAAGCGGGCGAAGGATGCCAACGAGCTTGAGGAGTTGCTCGGCCAGCATCACGACCTTGCGGTTCTGAGGGAGCGGATCACGGCCAAGCGCAAGCGGATCGCCAAGTTCTGCGACACCGATCAGTTGCTGGCTTATCTCGGCGAAAGTCAGGACATCATCGAGAAGAAGGCGTTGAAGCTGGGCCGAGCGCTGTTCCCCAAGGAAGCGACGTCCGCCGAGGAACTGTTCCTGAACTACGGAACGCCTTACAAACCCAAGACCGGCAAACGCAAGACCGGCTAGAGGGCCTTGCGCAGCTTCGTATTGAGCTCCGTGATCGAGCCTTCGACCGCCGTTTCATCGGAATCCGCGCTTCATCGGAATCCGCCGCTTCATCCGCAGTGTCCAGATCCTTCGGCATCCGGTTCCACGCATCGAGCGCGGCGATCTTGTAGCCCTCGGCGAGCGTGGGATAGTTGAAGGTGTTCTCGACGAAATAGTCGAGCGTGCCGCCGAGATTGAGCACGGCCTGCCCGATATGGATGAGTTCGGTCGCGCCTTCGCCGACGATGTGAACTCCGAGCAGTCGGCGCGTATCGAGCGCGAACAGCATTTTCATGAAGCCGCACTCGATTCCCATGATGTGGCCGCGCGAGGTCTCCCTGAAACGGGCGACGCCGACTTCATAGGGAATGCCCTGTTCCTGGGCTTCCTTCTCGGTGAAGCCGATCATCGACATCTCGGGCACCGCGTAGATGCCATAGGGGAAGAAGGCGGGGGGCTCGTGCGCCTTGACGCCGAACGCGTGACAGGCCGCGATGCGTCCCTGTTCCATGGAGGTCGAGGCGAGGCTCGGGAAGCCGATCACGTCTCCCGCGGCATAGATATGCGGAACGGCCGTCTGGAAGGTCGATTTGTCGACCGCCAGCCTGCCGCGTGAATCCGTCTCGAGCCCGGTCACGTCGAGATTGAGGCTGGTGGTCGCGCCCATTCGGCCGGCGGCGAAGAGGACCATGTCCGCCCTGACGACGCGCCCGCCGGTGAGATGGATCGTGCAGCCCGACTTGTCGACCTCGACGTTCTCAGCCTTGCAGCACAGCCGAAGCGTCATGCCGCGGTCGCGCAGATCGTGGACGAACTCGTCGATGAGTTCGCGGTCGACGAAGGGGAGGAGGGTGTCGGTCGGGTCGATCAGCGTCACCTTGACGTCGAGCGCGCTGAAGATCGTGGCGTATTCCGTCCCGATCACGCCGGCGCCGACGATGGCGATGCTCCGCGGCAGAGTTTTGAGATTGAGGATCTCGTCGCTGTCCACGACGGTTTCGCCGTCGAACGGAATGTGCGTGGGCCGGTACGGCTTCGTACCAACGGCAAGCAGGAAACGGTCCGCAGTGAAATGCGTGACGCCGTCCTCGTCGTCCACGATCTCGATGGTGTTCGCGTCGATGAAATGCGCCATGCCCATGACGGTATCGACTTTGTTGCGCGCGAACTGATGCTCGAGGATCTCGACCTCGTGGTTGAGCGTCATATGCAGGCGCTTCAGAAGATCGTCGGCCGTGATGTCCTTTTTCACCCGGTAGCCGCGGCCATAGAAGCCGCGCTCGCGCCAGCCCGAGAGGTTCAGGACCGTTTCGCGGAGCGTCTTGCTCGGGATGGTTCCGGTGTGCACCGACACGCCGCCGACACGGTGGCCTTTTTCGACGACGAGCACGGATTTCTGAATTTTGGCCGCCTGAACCGCGGCGCGTCGCCCGGCCGGTCCGCTTCCAATGACGATAAAGTCGTAATGACGCATTCGGACAGTCTCCTCCAGCTCACGGAGACATAGCCGAACCCCGTGACGAATTGATTAATGGAGTTTCCTGGTCCGAATGGGATGGCGACCGGGAGAGCAAGTATACACGGTTCCTCACAGGAATTTTTCGAAAATAATTTCACAGACTAAATAGTTTACTTTGTGAAATTAAATTGCTACGACCCCGTCTGCCGCGGCGCCGGCCCGCACAGGAAAACGATATCCCATGACCCCGCAAAATCTGTTGGAACAGGAAAGCCTGAAGCCCGATGAGGTCGATCTCGCGGAGCATGTCGCGGGTTTTCTGGCGGATATGCACCGGATCAACCGGAGTATCGCGCATCTTCTCAATCCGGCGCTCGAAAGCGAATACGGCATCGATGGCCGGCTCTATTACCTGCTGTGCCGCATCGAAGCGGGTGATGTCTATCCGGGCGCTCTCGCGGAAACGATGCGCTTGCCGAAGAGCCTGATCTCGCGGCATATCGATCAGCTTTCGAAAAAGGGCCTGATCGTCCGGCAACTCGAAGCCGGCAATTCGCGCCGTATCCGGCTGGTGCTCACCAAGTCGGGGCAGCAGACCCTGTCGGCGGCGAATGCGCTTACCGCCTCGCTGGTGGGCGGCCATCTGGAACGGATTCCGGTCAAGGAGCGCGCCATTGTCCTGGCGGCACTGAGCGATCTGGCGAGGTATATGGAGTAGTCATGGCAGCACGGACCTATACACCGGAGGAACGGCGCGCGACGCTGGGCGCGCTGATGATCGTGTTCCTGCTGGGGGCACTGGATCAAACCATCGTTTCGACTGCCATGCCTCGTATCATCGAGCATCTCAAGGGCATCAATCTTTATGCCTGGGTGACGACGTCCTATCTGCTGGCGTCCACCGTCACGGTGCCGATCTACGGCAAGCTCGGCGACCAGTTCGGCCGCAAACCCGTGCTCATGAGCGGAATCTGCATGTTCCTGGCGGGTTCCGCGCTGTGCGGCCTTTCCGGCGAGTTCGGCGATCTGCCGATCCTCGGCGGCGGCATGACCCAGCTCGTGATCTTCCGGGGATTGCAGGGCATCGGCGGCGGCGCCCTGTTCACGATCGCCTTCGCCACGTTGGCGGACATGTTCGATGCGCGCGAACGCAGCAAATATATGGGCCTGTTCGGCGGCGTCTTCGGTTTGGCCAGCGTGATCGGCCCGGCGATCGGCGGTTTCCTCACGGACTTCGGCGACATGAACCTGGCCGGCCACATCATTTCCGGCTGGCGCCTCGTGTTCTACGTGAATCTGCCGCTCGGGCTGCTGTCGCTCTTCGTGCTCATGCGCAAGATGCCGTTCATGCCGGGCATGGGGCACCCGACCGTCGACTATGCCGGGGCCTCGCTCATCGTCATGACCTTCGTGCCGCTGTTGCTGGCGCTTTCGTGGGGCGGGCACGACTACGCCTGGGCCTCGCCGCAGATCATCGGACTGTCGCTGTTCTCCGCAACGTCTCTCGGATTGCTGCTGTTCGTCGAGACCAAGGTGCTGGAGCCGATCATTCCCCTGAGTCTGTTCAAGAACCGTGTTTTCAGCACGGTCAATCTCGCGGGTTTCATGCTCGGCATGTCGTTCTTCGGCATCGTCATGTTCATGCCGTTGTTCATGCAGGTGGTGCTCGGCGTCAGCGCGACGAAGAGCGGACTCGCCATGTTCCCGCTCATGGCGGGCCTGATGACCGGAAGTATCGTCAGCGGCAACATCGTCGCGCGGATAGGTCACTACAAGCCGTTCATCATCGGCGGCGTGGTCATCCTCGCGATAGGCGTTATCAGCCTGTCCCAGATCGGGCCCGAAACGACGATCTTCGGCATCGACTGGCGCCTGCTGCTGGTCGGTCTCGGTCTCGGCCCGTCTCAAAGCCTGAACAATCTCGCGGTGCAGAACGCGGTGCCGGTCAACCGGCTGGGCATCGCGACCAGCTCCAGCCAGTTCTTCCGGCAGATCGGATCGACCGTGGGCGTCGCGATCTTCGGCACGTTGCTGACGGTCAATCTCGCGACGGAAATCCCGAGCAATCTGCCTCCGAGCCTCGGCATCGGTGCTGGTACGCTCGATCTCAGCAAGGTGCAGGGCCAGGCTCGTACCGGCCATCTGATGGACGGCAAGCTTGCCGACGCCATCCGCCGTCAGGCGGACAAGGTCGAGGTCGCCTATCGCGGCGATGCGGCGGCGAAGGCGGAACTCCTCGGGAGTTCGGATTTGCCCCCTGCCGTCAGGGAAGCGCTTGTTGGGAATGGCGATCAGCCGGCGGACCCCGAGGAGCTGGAGAAGCTGAAGGGCCTGATGGCGACGACGCTCGGCGAGAAGGTCGAGCAGGGTCTGAAGCAGGGATTCTCGGTATCGATCACGAGCATGTTCACGGTGAGCCTGATCGCGGTGTTCCTCGCTTTCGTGATCTGCATTTTCGTCCCCGAACTGCCTCTCCGGCACGGCGCTCCGAGCGAGTTGCGTGCGTCCGAAGCGTCTCACTAGGCCGGCCTTTCGCACGCTTCCGGTATGGGCGCGGATGTCGTAGTGTGACCGCGGGAGGGCGTCCATGTTCATCGGACATTATGCATTGGGATTTGCGGCCAAACGCGCCGCGCCGACGGTTTCACTCGGGGCGTTGTTTGCGGCCTGCCAGCTTGCCGATCTGCTCTGGCCGACCCTGGTGCTGTCCGGCGTCGAATCCTTCAGGATCATGCCGGGCGCGACGGCCGTGACGCCGCTCGTCTTCACGAGCTATCCCTATTCCCACAGCCTTGTCGCGTTGACCTTCTGGGGCATCCTGTTCGGCGTCATCTACAGCTTGCTGATGCGATCACGGGCCGTGGCGGGAATCACCATCGCGATCCTCGTGGTGAGCCACTGGGCGCTCGATGCGCTCGTCCATGTGCCGGACATGCCGATCTGGCCGCCCGCGATCTTCGGCCCGACGCCGATGGTCGGGCTCG
Source organism: uncultured Alphaproteobacteria bacterium (assembly GCA_963822835.1). Taxonomy (GTDB): domain Bacteria; phylum Pseudomonadota; class Alphaproteobacteria; order CAVTAV01; family CAVTAV01; genus CAVTAV01. Next base: position 195,964 of record CAWGIZ010000005.1, read on the forward strand.
GCTTGTGGAATTCCCTTCCGGCCTCGATCGTGCTCGAGCTCGGCCTGTTCGTGGTCGGCGCGGGAATTTACGGCCGAATCACCATGCCGAAGGATCGCGTCGGATCGATCGGCTTCCTGGCGTTGGCGATGTTCCTGCTGATTATCTATGCCGCGAATCTGTTCGGACCGCCGCCGCCGGACGTGACGACGGTCGCCTGGTCGGCCGAGGCGTTGTGGCTTGTCGTGCTATGGGGCTACGTTATCGATCGCCACAGGAAGCCGCGCATTCTCTAAGGCGCCGCCTCAGGCGGACCGGCGCCGCGGGCAGTCCACGCCCAAAAGCTGGTCCAACGAAATATCGAGATCGAAGATGTTCCGTGACGCCGATACCGGCCCCTTGGGCGGATGGACGGCGCGTATATCCGTCAGCTCCCAGGCGAACTGACCCTCCTCATAGACAAGCGCGCAGGCCCGGCCAAGGTCGGATATCTTGAAAGGGTTCACGGCCTTTATCTTCACGATCGCGACGATCCGGCCATTAGGATCCGGCTCGCCATCCTCGGCGGGAGGTTGGTGAGTTTCGACGATCAGGAGGTCTTCTCCCATCGGGATGTCAGGCACCCAATCGCGTACCTCTACGGTCTTTTCGCCCGTAGCGATTCGGGTTCCGCCCGGTTGAAGTATGGACAGGGCTTTCATTCAGCCTCGCATCTTGTTTTCACCCAGCGTCATCTCTCCCCGTTTCGTCATGCCCCTATGTGACCCTAAGCCGCCTGCTTCCGGCCGCGTCTAGATCTCGATGAAGTCGTTCGTGCCGGAAATCTCCTGATAGTCCTTGTAGGCCTGCTCGATTTCCTGGATCTGCTGGATAAGCGGCTTTGCCGCCTCGCAGGGATCGCTGTTGTCGTTCAGCAAGGCGTTCGCCAGTACGGCCATGGCCTTTTCCACGAGAACTTCCTTGCGAAGCTGGTAAGCGACATCGATCAGGCAGGTCGCGGTCCTGGCAAGGTCCGCATCGAAATAGTTGTTGGCCTTGGACTGAATGATTTCCGCCGCCTCTCCGACCAGCTCGACCAGCCGTTCGCAACTTTCCGCAAGGTGGGATTCTGCTGCGTCCGTCGTCATGGCTTTGCACCGGTGTTCCTGCAGCCATTCGCTCGCGGAAAGGCGCCCAAGGCTCTTTCCGGGCAGCTGCCGGTCCTCTGCGTCGATCCGATAACCGGACTCGTTTTCATGCCCCCGCTCCATAACGTTACGTTTCCCCTTTTTGACATCCATCCGGATGGCCGTTGCTGGTCTTCGATCACGCGACGTCATCGAGGATGATCGGTCCTCCGACGAATTCCGGCGTTTGCCAGGCATCTGGCTTGGCGTTGACGAGACTGACGTCGCCGGCGAATTCCACGGGCAGGGCCTTCGCGCGGCTCGCGCCCTTTTCCGACAGGCTCATGTCGAGCGAGCGGCTGGCGCGGGCGATCAGGTCAATGGTTTCGGCGAGCGCCAGCTTCTGGGCCTGCTCGCTGGCATAGTCGAGGATCAGGGCGAGATCCCTCAGATCCTGCTTGGTGAACTCGCTAGGCCGATCGGTGGTTTCGAGTCGGTTCATCTCTCACTCCTGACTGTGCTTTGGACTTCATGGCGATTTGACAGGTAGTCGCTCATCGAGCTTTTGATGGTTCTCGCCAGCTGCATAAGGCTTGCGATCCTGGCCTCGCGCTCCAGATAGATGAGGCCGATAATGATGTCGCGTTCCACCCGCTGCGGTGATGCTTCATCGATCGTCGTGTCAACGTTGTATGTCGTCACGCGGCTTGACCCATCTGAAGATCGTGAGCGGACCGCAGTACCGAATGGCGGATGCCGGTCTTGTTGTGCAGATTGGCGAGGATCTCGTGGGACACGTCGCAGATCGCGGGTGCGACGACATCGAGGCCCATACGCTTCTCGGCACCGATGATGCGGACCGAGCAGCCCATCTTCGGGAAGGTCCGCTTCAGCACCACGAGAGGCATCAACACGAGATACTGTTTGATTCCGGCACCGAGTCCAAATTCGAGACAGGCCGCCAGCAGCTCCGCGATGATCATGTTTCGCGAATTGGCGTCGAGGCCGCGATCGACTCCGAAGCGCGTTCCCTCCCAGATATCGGGAGACGACGGCGGGTTATCGACCTCGAAATGTTCCGAGAACACTTCCTTGAACATATAGGGGCGATCGGTCGGGTTCAGGCGGGCGATTCCCCGTGCCTCCCCATCCACATCGCGCCAGATCAGGTATTGCGTCGCCGGCGTGTCGAACTGGTCGTATTCCATGCCCCGGATCGTGGACAGGTTCCAGTGTTGGCGGTCGACGAAGATGCGGTGGCGCAACCGGAACTGGGCCGGTATCGCGTCCCCGAATAAGTGGGCGGTCTCAAAGTTTACGGAATCGATCATGACGGTCCCTCCGTGCAAATTTATGCAAGGAGCAGACCATGCGCGCGCGACAGACACAGCCTACCAACTCTGGTAGGTAGGCAAATTCATATTTAGTTATAGATACTTAGGGGAGAATGAGTCCCAGCCTGATCGCCTTTAGGACGCACATCACGCGCGAGCTGCAATTCAGCTTCTTCATGGCGTTCTTGATATGAAAGTTCACGGCGCTCTCCGAGATGTGGAGAATCTCGCCGATAACCCCGCTGCTCTTGCCCTTGAAGCACCAGCTCAGCACCTCGCGCTCGCGGACGGTCAAATTCATGCGACGGGCTCCGGACGGGCTTGAATCGACCAGGCGCGAATAGGCGCTCTTGAACTGGAAGGCGAGAAGGACGAGCGTGCCGACATTCGGCCGTACATCGACCGCCGGATCGCTGCTTGCGAGGCCAACGCGGCTTTGTTGTCCGAATGGTCCCCAAAAGGGAATGCACACGCCATTATGAATACCCGCCTCGTGGCCCCGGTCTATGCAAAGGATTGCAACCCCAGTATAAGACAAATATCGAGGAAGATCTTCCCAGTGGATGGCGCCATCGGAAACGCCCTTCAATTCGGTCGCGGGAACGCATGGCTTGCATCCCTGCAGGAAGTAAGAAACCGTCCGGTCATCCGCATGATTTGCAAAGATATTTCTCGGCACGATCTCGCCGTCCGGACGCATGGTCACTTCGGCGTAGACGGTGCGATCAAGCCCCAGATCACCGGTTGCCGTGGCGAACAGGCCGAACACCTCCGCCGGCGATTTCGCCGCGTTCGTGGCCGAGATGAAATCCACCAGTTCCACGGTCCCGGACCCTCCCTCCAGAACTGGAATAGTTCATTACGGATTATCAATATTCAAGTACGAAAATGGGACACCGGAAATATACATTTGGAGAGTGTATCTGGATCAGGACGTCATGCGGCAAGAGTTCGAGTATTTGGCGTGCTTTGAATTTTGGAATCGTTCAAATGTTTGATACATATGTTGTGTATTCTGTCCGTAAGTAGTGAATATCGTGATATCGAAGTGTTGGCCTATATTTAAAGTGCTCGGAGCGATCTTAAATCGCCGGGTCTGACCGAAATACGGACTAGGCCATCCCGCCGAACAGGATTCGCCATTGCGGGCGGGCAGGCTTGTGGCAAAATCTTGTCGTCATCTGTCCCGGAGGCGACGCGGCGACGATCGTGCGGGAGTAATTTGCGATGGGTATTTTGTATGCGTTGGTGCCGGTCACCCTGCTGGTCGTGCTCGGTTACTTCGTGCGCGTGGCGGCGGCCAAGGCGGACGGATCGGCGCAGGTGTTCGGCAAGTATCTCTCGATCTGGGTCTTCGTTCTCGCGGCGCTGATCTTGTTCGCGGCCGCCTTTGCGCGTCCGCTTGGCCTGACGCATCACCATGCTGTCGGCGGCCACGGGATTTTCATGGGCCGGCTTGGCTCCGACGGGTCAAAGACGCCGTGAGGCCATCTGCTCTCTATCGTTAAGTCAGGACGTCAGGTTCTCGAGCAGGCTTAGCGTGCGGTCGAACAGGCCGAAGAGGTCGCTGCTTTCGCTGTCGCCGCCCACCGTATAGGGCAGGACCAGAATCTTCGCGCCGGTCGCCGCCGCGACCTCCTTTGTCGCGCTGTCCGAGCCGAAGGGCGTGCGGAGAATGACGCGCACCGGGCGTTTCTTGACCGCATCGATGAGGGCGTTCACATGCGCCTGATCGGGATGCGCGCCATCGACCTCGACCGTGCCGACATTGGTAAGGCCCAGCCAGTCGATGAGATAGGCCCAGGAATTGTCCTCGGTCGCGACGGAGAGACCGAACAGGCCGCCGGTCTGCTGCTCCCAACGGTCCATGGCGTCCTGCCAGTGGTCGAAAAATGCGTTATAGCGCTTGTCGTAAAGCGCCCGGTTATCCGGGTCTATTTCGCTCAGCCGTTTCTGCAATTCCTCCGCCACCAGCATGATGTTGTGCGGATTGAGATGGACGTTCGGATTGCCTCCCGCATTGGCATCGGCCGTGGAGTCGTCCAATTCCTTGTCGACCAAAAGGCCCGATGGCAGGTCGAGGGGGATGACGTAGTCCGCCGCCATGAGGTTTCCGCTGTTCCCGGTCTGCACGCTCGGATCCGGCGTCTTGGCGAGAAGGGCGGGCAGCCATGCCGATTCCATTCCCTCGCCGGAGCAGAAGACGAGGTTTGCTTTCCGGATCGCCGCGACCAGCTCGTCGGTCACCTGTACATTGGATGGATTTTCGTGGCCCGTGCCTGCCGTCGTGATGTTGGCGGCGTCGCCGGTCAATTCCTTCGCAAGCGCGGCCCATTCGGGTTCGCAGGCGAAGATGTTGACTTTTGCATGCGCGGCTGACGGTGCGGCCCAGGCGAGGGCAAGGGCGCTTCCGAGGACTAGGGACAACCGCATCACCGGCTCCTTCCGTGAAATGGGCATCAAATGTGCCCTGTGGCGCCAGCCATTCCCCGTTTGGTGTCGCCCGCATTGTGGCCCGCGAGGCGGCTTGTGGACAAGCGGATTAGACGACGCGGCAACCCGTCCCATCGCTAAGGTCTTGTCTTTGCCGTGAAATTATTGCGAAATGGCGGCGGAGTTCGTGACGCATGCAATTCTTCCGCTACAGGTTACGTCAGCTATATCTGCCTCTGGTGGCGTTGATCTTCGTCGTCCAGGCGTTGGCTGTCGCGCATGAAGTCCGTCACGATATCTGGGGCGGCGGCGACAATTGCGCCATCTGCAGCGTCGCCAGCCACGCCACCGCGCCCACTCCCGACGCCCCCGTCATCGAGACCGTTTCGACGGTCATCGCGTTCGTCTTCGAGACGATCGACGTCTCGCCGAACCTCGTCCAGGTCGCGGCGAACCATCAGCCGCGCGCTCCGCCCGCCGCTTTTCTCTGACATCTGACGTTACGGCCGCGCCGTCTGCGGCTCGTCTCCCGTCGCGGGAGATCGAGCATTTTCGGCAGGCCTATCCGGAATAAAGAGAAAAGGAGGACGCGCCATGCGCTCCCGAAACTTCACCGCATCCGCGGTATCAATCTCCCATGCCGTGGGCACGAGCGCGGCCCTCGGACTGCTCGCAATCAGTGCCGCCAGGGCGGCGGATACCATCGACCAATCCCAGAAGGTAGCCGCTGCCGGTGGTCTGGAGACCGTCGTCGTCACGGCCTCGCCAATCGTCGGCGACCCGGACCGGTTCGCCACCATCGTCGAGCAGCTGGACCGGGAGCAGATCCTGAAAAACGGCGGCTCCAATCTGGCGGATGCCCTGGCGAATGTGCCGGGTGTCACCGGTACCAATTTCGCGGCGGGCGCGAGCCGTCCGGTCATCCGCGGCTTCGACGCGAATCGGGTCAGCGTGCTGGAGGACGGCGTATCGAGCTTCGACGTCTCGGATGTCGGCCCCGATCACGGCGTGCCGATCGATCCGCTGGCGGCGCAAAGCGTCGAGGTGGTGCGCGGCGCGGCCACGCTGCGCTATGGCAGCCAGGCGATCGGCGGCGTGGTGAACGCGATCAACAACCGCGTGCCGCGCATGCTGCCCGACGAGCCGTTCAAGGGCGAGGTCACGGGCAGTTATGGAACCGGCGCGAATACGCGGCAGGGATCGGCGCTCCTTGACACCAAGCTCGACGACTTCGCGTTTCATGCCGATGGCTTTTACCGGAAGACGGACAACTACGATATTCCGGGCGGCACGCAACCGAACTCGTTCTTCCGGGGCGACGGTTTTTCGCTCGGCAGCTCCTACTTCTTCAATAGCGATCAAAGCCGTGTCGGAGCTGCCGTCGTCCACTACGATTCGAAATACGGCATCCCGAGCGACACGACCTATATCGACATGAAGCAGACCAAGGGCCTGTTTCAATCGTCGATCGATCTTGGTGACGGCGTCTTCAACACGCTCAATATCGACGGTGGGTACGCCGACTACACACATAGCGAGATCGACCCGGCGACCGGCATCGCCGGAGCGACTTTCAACAACAAGGCATGGGACTGGCGGATGGAAAGCGTGCTCGGCGCGTTCGGGCCGTTTTCGGCGGCTTCGCTCGGCTTCCAGTTCCAGAACCGGGATTTCTCGGCGCTGGGCGAAGGCGCCGACTATTTGTCGCCGACCCGTACCCGCAGCTTCGCGGGCTTTGCCTTTGCGGAGAGCATGCTGTCGGATGCTTTCCATCTCCAATATGGCGCCCGGCTTGAGGAGGTTGCCGTGCACGGCACGCCCGCGTCGGACGTCTTCACCAAGCGAAGCTTCACCCCGGTAAGCGGGTCCGTCGGCCTGCTCTACGACGTGTCGGAAGTGGTGAAGCTTGGCCTCACGGTATCCAGTGCCGCGCGGGCGCCGGCCCAGACGGAGCTGTTCGCGCGCGGGCCTCATGACGGGCCGGGGACCTTCGAGACCGGCGATCCGGCCCTGAAGATCGAGCGGGCGAATTCGCTCGAAGGCACGCTCCGGATCCGTAGCCGGCGGCGTAAAGTTCAACGGCTCGCTCTGGGCTGCGCGCTTCAACAACTTCATCTATGGACGATTGACCGGGCTCACCTGTCAGGATGACGGCACCTGCGGCGTCGGCATCGGCGACCTCAAGCAGCTCGTCTATTCCCAGCAGAGCGCTCACTTCCGGGGCGCCGAGGGAGAGGCGACCGTCCCGCTCTACAATGCGACGGGCGGCGGCATTCTCGAAGGTGGCATGCTGTCGGCGAAACTGATCGCTGATTATGTGCGGGCGACATTGCCCGGCGTGGGTAATGTGCCTCGCATTCCGCCGTACCACGTCGGTGGTGGGCTCGATTGGCAGGGCGAGGTATTCGATCTCGGCTTTTTGCTGAAATATGCCGGACGGCAGACGCATATCGGCCCGACGGATACGCCGACCGCAGGCTTCGTCAATCTGAACGCCAATCTGGCGGTGCGGCCGTTCCCCACCAATCGGAATATCGAGTTCTCGATCATCGGGCACAACCTGACCAACAGCGTTCAGCGCGACGCCGTGTCATTGAACAAGGACGATGTGGTGTTGCCGGGGAGGGATGTGCGCTTCAGTGTGCGGATGGATTTCTAAAGGCATCCGCACACTTGAAGAAGTGCAAGAGCTTCAGGCTCCGCCCATTACGCTGCCGATCGCGATGATCAGAACCAGGATCGCCAGAAGCAGCGGCAGATGCGTGGGAAGGCGGAATTTCTTATCGGGCGGCGGGGCCGCTCCGTTGGTGAGAGACATAATGTGTGCTCCTTTCATTCAAAAGGGCCTCGTCTGATCAACGTCGTCCCACTGTAGTTTGTTCCAGGATCGGAAAGACGTGAGGCCAGCAAAATAGCTGGCCTCACATGAACTTACCCTGAATGAATCGTGGCGGATTAAAGGCGATTTATTCCGCCGCGCAGGAGAAGCTTTCCGCCTTGGTCGGATCGCCCGAGCCATCATATTTCGCGGCCTGCGGATACGGACACAGCGGGCGCGACATCGTCACGTTGCCATCCATGTCCTTGTGGTCCGCGACGATTTTCTCGGGCGCCTGACCCTTTTCGACCCAGGCCTCGATCGCCGACTGCATGTCGAACTTGTCGGTCGCTTCCGGACCGCCCCGGCAATGTCCCATGCCGGGCACCATGAACAGACGTGCATAGGATTGCGTCTTCGTCATGGGGTCCGCATCGCCCTGATTGGTCGCCACCATATCCGTGTAGTACTGGACGGTGCCCTTCGGGAAGATCGCCGGGTCATCCCAGCCGTGATACAGGATCAGCTTGCCGCCGTGGCTCTCGAAGGCGCTGATATCCGGGTTGGTCGCGTTCAGGATCTCGCCGGTGCGCGCCTCGGTTTCCTTCACATCCTTGTCGAAGTCGAATTTGGTCCAGTCCCAGTTGTCGTCCTGGAACACCATGTCCTTGAAATAGTGCATCGGGATGTCCGAAAGCGTGTCGCCCTCGACCTCGAAGCCCCAGCCGTGGATCAGGCCCGGAGGGGACTCGCCGCCCGGCTCCATGCCGTACCAGAAGGCCTTGCCGGTCGTCGGGTTGACCGGGCCCTCATAAATCTTCTTCACGGTCGCGACCTGATCCTTGGTCAGGCAGCTGTCGGTCTTCGCGCCCTTGCACTGCAGGACGGCGGGATCGAAATTGCATTTGCGAGGATCGGTGAGAAGGTTGTCCTTCAGGCCGTCCTGCGCATCGCACTGGTTCATCACCGTCTTGGTGAGCAGATTGAGATCCGACTGGCGACAGGCGGTTCTCCGGCTTCGCCTTCGCGGCCAGCTGCATCCAGAGCTGGGTCACATGGGTGTTGACGAACCAGTTCACCGGCGCACCGGAGACGATGCCGTTATAGTCGTCCGGATAGCGCTGGGCTTCCATGAGGCCCTGGCGGCCGCCCGTCGAGCAACCGTTGAAGTAGTTGTAGTCGGCCGGTTTGCCGTAGAACGCGGCAAGGATCGCCTTCGACTTATCGGTCGTTTCATGAACCGAGCGATAGCCGTAGTCGATCACCTTCTGCTTGTCGCGCAGCCAGGTATAGTCGCCGACTTCATGGCCGGTGTCGGTCGATGCCGTGACATAGCCGGATTTCACCGCGGGCAACATCGCCGGATAGCTGATGACGCCCGCGAGGCCGCCGCCGCCGACCATCTCGAACTTGCCGTTCCAGTTATCCTTCATCGGCAGCCAGACCTCGAAATGATTGGTCGGCTCGATATTGCCGGAGACACGGCAGAAGGACGGGACATCGACCGGCGGAGGCGCCGGCATTTGTCCAAAGGTTGGATCGCGCCGTCGGAGGCGGAAGCTGGAATGGTCCCGCCGGGACGACTACCGCCGAGAGAATCGTGGTCTCGGGCAGCTTCAGATTGACGAGCGCCTCGCAAGCCATCGGCTGCGTGGATGCCGTCTGCGTGCTGTCTGCCGCTGAATTTTCGCCGGATTTCTGATCGGCGGAATTGCCGCACGCCGCCAACGCGATGGCCGATAGGGCCATGACGCCGCTTATCCAATATTTCATGGACAGGTCCCCCTTTTGTCTGGTCTGGGTGCCGGCTGCAAGCGTCCCCTAAAACGCCTGCAGCCGAATCACGCAGATGAACAGCAAGGATAGAGGGATCCTTGCGATGGCGGCAAGTACGCCGCCGCGGACGGGCGAACGCGTCCGGCTACTTGGAAGCCGCGGTGTTCTCGCGTTCCCAGTCCGCGAAGGACTTGCCGGCCTTAACCAGCTTCACGAGCAGCTCGGCCGGCTCCCAGTGCATGGGGCCGAACATTTCGCGGTACTTCATGATCGCCTCGTAGACCGTCTTCAGGCCGATCTGGTCCGCATAGGCCATCGGTCCGCCGCGATAGCGCGGGAAGCCGTAGCCCGCCGCATAAACGACGTCGATATCGCTGGCCCGGATCGCGACGCCCTCCTCGAGGATGCGCGCGCCTTCGTTGATCAGCGAGTAGATGCAGCGCTCGACGATCTTCCTGCGCGCTGTGCTCCCGCTGCTGAACCTGAAGTTCCTCGAGCCGCCTTGCGGAACATGGCGAGGGCTTCGGGGTCGTCGTAGCGCGTGCGGTCGCCCGGCTCGTAGCGGTAATAGCCCTTGCCGTTCTTCTGACCGAGACGGCCCGCTTCGACCAGCACCTTGTCGAGGGCGTAATAGGTCGGGTCGGGCGGGAACTTGTCGGCATTCGCGACGTGCACGTTGTAGCCGACATCGACGCCCGCCATGTCGTAGACCGCGAGCAGGCCCATGGCCATGCCGAAGTTCTCAAGAGCGGAGTCGACCTCGCGCGGCGTGGCCCCTTCGAGCACCATGCGCTTCGCCTCGCGGCCATAGGGCTCCATCATGCGATTGCCGATGAAGCCGAAGCAAACCTTGGCAAGAACCGCCGTCTTGCGGAGCGGCCGGGCAAGATCCATCGCCGTGCGGATGACGTCGTCGCCGGTCTTGTCGGCGCGCACGACTTCGAGCAGCGGCATCACGTTGGCCGGGCTGAAGAAGTGCAGGCCGATGACATCCTGATCGCGGCCCGTGACGGCGGCGATTTCATTGATGTCCAGTGTCGAGGTGTTGGTGCCGAGGATCGTGCCTGGCTTGGTGATGCGGGCGAGATCCCGGAAGATCTGCTGCTTCAGCTCCATCTTCTCGAACACGGCCTCGATGACGATGTCGGCATCGGCCGCCGCCTCGAGCGAGGTCGCGCCGCCGATGAAGCTCATGCATTTGTCCTTGGCTTCCTGGGTCATCCGGCCACGCTTCACGCGGGACTGGTAGTTGCCGTCGACGACCTTGAGGCCGCGATCGAGCGCTTCCTGGTTGATGTCGATGATGGTCACCGGGATGCCGGCATTGGCGAAGCACATGGCGATGCCGCCGCCCATGGTGCCTGAGCCGACAATCGCCGCCTTGGTCACCGGACGGGCCTTCGCGTCGGGCGAAAGACCGGGATCTTCGTCGTCTGGCGCTCGGCGAAGAAGAGATGGATCAGCGCCTTGGCGTCCGGCGTCGCCTTGGACTCGTTGGCGAGCTTCTCTTCCTCCAGCAGCCCCTGCTCGAAAGGCAGGTTGATCGAGGCTTCCACCGCGCGGATCGCGATTTCGGGCGTCGGTGCGGTTCTTGAACTGCTTTTTGCCCTGGGCGCGGGCGGCGGCGAAGATTTCGGCCGTCGCGGTTTCGGGGGCGACGGTCAGTTCGCTCGTCCGGCGCGGCCGGTTGCCTTGCGCGACGAGGTTCTTGGCGTATGCAACGGCACCGGCCTTGAGGTCACCCTCGATGATCTCATCGATGAAGCCGAGCTCCTTGCCGCGCGCGGCGGGAACCGGCGCGCCGGAAAAGATCATGTCGAGCGTCGCCTGGGCGCCGATGAGGCGCGGCATACGCTGGGTGCCGCCGGCGCCCGGAATGATGCCGAGCGTCATCTCGGGCAGACCGACGCGCGCGGTCGGCGCGGCGACGCGGTAATGGCAGGCCAGCGAGATCTCGAGCCCGCCGCCGAGGGCGGTGCCGAACAGCGCGGCCACGACCGGCACGTTCATCCCTTCGATGCGGGCGAACAGCTTGCGGAATTCGGCCTCTTTCGGGGGGCCGAAGAATTCGCCGATATCGGCGCCGGAGAAAAAGGTGCGGCCCTCGCAGGTGAGCACGATCGCCTTTACGTCCGACTTACCGGAAAGCTCGTCGACCGCTGCATTCAGTCCATCACGGACGGCCTGGGTAATGGCATTTACCGGCGGGCTGTCGACAATAATAAGGGCGACATCACCCTCTCGTTCCGTTCTTACGACTGAACTCATCATAGGCATCTCCTCGCGACCGCGCGATCCGTAATCTCGTTAATTAACAACTCAGCTGAATGTTGGATCTGAAATAATCCAACACACTCTGACCCTTAAGCTTTTTGAGAGTCGCCTCCCGGGGGAAGGCTTATAAGAACGCCTGCCTGAATGCAACTGGTTGATTTGGCAATGTCAGGGATCGCGTGGCGCGGAACGCCGCAGTGTTCCGGTCCTTCGGGGTGCCGTCGCGGACGGGAGCGACGCCGCATCCGCCAGCGGCCGCAAAACGGTTTCAGGCACAATAAGTTGGACTAGGTGCGATCGATAATCGATCCCTCCATGCTTAACCCTGATTTAACCCGCGTCGGGCAGGATCTTCGGTGAATCCTTCGCTTTCATTTGAAGATAAGACGCAGCCAACATGACCAGCGCCTCCAAATCCGCGGCCTCCAAGGCCGGAACCGTGTTCACGATCCGAAATTCCCTGTGCGGCATCGTCGCGATCCTGGTGATCGCTATCATCGGCAGCAATATCAGTTCCGCTCTGAATGCATTGAGCGAGAAACATCATGCCGAGCAACTGGTTCGTCATAACCAGGTGTCGGATCTGATCCTTACCGCCGCGCGCGACTGGGCCGCCGAGCGAAGCCTGACCGCGGCGGTCCTCGCCAGCACGACGGCGATCACCCCCCAGCAGACCAAGGCGTTGGATGAATATCGTTCATCGGGCGACACGGCCTATCATGAGGCTATCGATCAGATCGGACACCTTGCGACGTTCAGTCACGAAGAGGACCTGTTGACCGCGGTCAAGAAGCAATTCACGGATCTTCAGACCCTGCGGGCCGATACCGATAACACGGCCGCTCAGGTCGCGACGGCCCGCGACAAGAAGGTTGCGCGGCACGTTACCAAGAAACTGACCGATCTGATCGACGATGCACAGAATCTTTATGTGGGCGTCGATTATTCGGCGAATGCGACCGATCCGACGATCGTAGCCCATCAGCAGTTGAAGAACGCCCTTTGGGTCGTCAGCGAGTTCGCACAGCGGGAATCCTCGGCCATCGTCGAGCCGATCGCGTCCGGCGAATCCCTGTCATCCTTGCGGCTCGAACTGCTGGCGACCTATCGCGGAAATCTCGAGGAAGGCTGGGCCACCGTGAAGGATCTGGCCCGGTCCGGCAATCTTGCGCCGGCCACCGCGCCCGCGATCGAGACCGTCACCAAGAAATTCTTCGGCGACTACAGCGAACTTCGTGAATCGGTTTATGCGGCGGGCATCGCCGAGGAGCCGTATCCGCTGAACGCCGATGCCTGGCTTGCCCGTTCGGACGAAGCCATCGGCACGCTGCTCGCCCTCAGCGACATCGCTGGCGAAGCGACCCGGAAACTCGCCGAGAAGACGGCCAGCGCCGCCAATACCCAGCTTTGGATTCACGTTTGCAGCCTGATCGTCGTCATGGCGGTGGGCGCGGCGGCATTCTGGCTGGTGGTTGGCCGTTTCGTTCGGCCGATCTATCAGCTCAGCGACAACATGCGTCAGCTGGCCGATGGCGATTCCAACGTTCAGATCAAGGGTCTGGACCGCGCAGACGAAATCGGCCTGATGGCGGCCTCGCTGCAGGTCTTCAAGGAGAACTCGCTCGAGCGCGCCCGGTTGCGTGAAGAGCAAATGCGCGCCGAGCAGGAAGCCCGGGAAGCTCAGGAAACCCGCCGGCGCGAAGCGGACGAACAGAAGCGGCGCGAGGAAGAACGGGCGCGCGAATTCGAGGAAAAACAACATCAGCAGCGCGAGGAGCAGCGGATCAAGAACGAGCAGCGTGAAGCCGAGGAACGCGACCGCCGCCGTGCCGAGATGCTGTCTTTCGCCGATCAGTTCGAACAGCGCGTCATGACGCTCGTGAAGAGCCTCGCGGCCGCTGCCGACCAGATGCAGTCTTCGGCCCAGAACATGGTGGGCATCGCGCAGGAGACGAACGAACAGGCGGGCACGGTGGCGCATGCGTCGCAGTCCGCCAACGAGAACGTTCAGGCCGTGGCGTCCGCCGCGGAAGAGCTGTCGAGCTCGGTGCGCGAGATCTCCTCCCAGGTCAACCAGTCCACGCAATATGTCCGCACGGCGGTGACCGAGACGAGCAACGCCGATACCGAAATTCAGGGTCTCCTCGAAGCGGCCCAGAAGATCGGTGACGTGCTCGACCTGATCAACGACATCGCGAGCCAGACCAATCTTCTCGCGCTGAACGCGACGATCGAAGCGTCGCGGGCCGGCGAGGCGGGACGCGGCTTTGCCGTCGTCGCGGCGGAGGTCAAGAATCTCGCCAACCAGACGGCTCGGGCGACCGAGGATATCGCGTCCCAGATCGGCGGCATTCAAAGCGCGACCTCCAACGCCGTCGGCGCCATTCGTGGTATCGGCAAGACGATCGACAATCTCAATCAGGTGGCGGTGGCCATTTCCTCGGCCGTCGAGGAGCAGGACGCCGCGACGCAGGAGATTGCCCGCAACGTCGCCTCGGCGTCTGCCGGCACCGACGAAGTCAACCGCAATATCACCGTGGTGAATGTCGGCGCGTCCAATACCGGCGAGGCGGCCAATCAGGTCCTCACCGTCGCCCAGCAGCTTTCGGCCCAGTCGACCGATCTGCGGCACGAGGTTGAGCAGTTCCTGGCCCAGGTGCGCAGCGCCTGACGCCCGCGCCGGGGCTCGCCCGGCCGATCATCGCTACAAACAACCGCCCGGCGGGTCAGAGGACCTTCCGGGCGGTTCTCTTTTGCGGGGAGCATGCTCGGCAGCGCCGGCCCACAGCTTGCCGCCACGGCCGTCATCCGCCGCCGCCTTGGCCTGGCGCAATTCGCTCGTCAGAATGACGGAGGTCTTAGTTGGCCGGCTCGGCGATGATGATTGGACGAAGGAGGGGATCGGCGCCGTCGCAAGTCCGTGGCGCTTGCCTGAATCGCTCGCAGAAGGAACGCTCGGCCCAAAACGAAATGAGCGCCCCCGAAGGGGCGCTCATCCAACTCGTAGCTCTCTCGCGATGTCGGTCCGGCCTGCTTTAGTTCAGGTCAGGCCATTTTGTTCGCGAGAAACGCCAAGCCTTACTGGATGACCCAGTTCAGCGGCAGCGTCAGATTGAGATCGCTGTCCGCGAGGCTGCTCGGCGGCGTCGGAAGCGGGTCGATGCGCTGGACCAGCTTCGGAATGTCTTCGTCCAGTTCCTGATGACCCGTGGGCTGGACGACGTTGTACGACGTCACATGACCCGTGCGGTCGATCGTGATCTGAACTTTGGCGCTACCCTCGATTTCTTTGCTGAGGGCAGCCCGCGGGTACACCTGCTTTTTCGCGATGAGCTTGACGACGTCCGTTTTCCACTCGGTCACGGAATCGCCAGCCATTGCCTGCGACACCGACGCGCTGGCCATACCAGCGATCATCAGAGCGCCTGCTACGCGCAGCCCGCCTTTTACGATGGGGTTCATTACTCCGGCTCTCCTTACACACTCACACATATCGTCCGGACAAGTGCGCCGCACCTCGGGGTGGCTCTTTACCCCTCAGAGCGACCACCGGCGAGCCGCGCCGCCGGACCATAGTGCAAATGTTAGGCAGATTTCATTGCTATATACTTAATCAACGCCGGTAGTCTGCGTCTAAGGCATCAAGCCTTTGTGATTACTAGGAGAATTTCCCTATTCGAGGGAGCTCATGCCGGAATACCAGTCGCGAACCCTCTGTTCCGCCTGGGTGCGCTGGTCCGGCGTCAATTCCTTTTCGATGGACGCCAGTAGCGAGGTGACGCTGGCGCGGGCCTTCCCCTCGGGAAGGGTTTCGAGGGCGAGGGTCACCCAGAGATGCGCCTCGACGAGGTCCGCGCGGCACCCCGGCGCCACTGTAGTACTGGTAACCTAATATGGCTTGAGCGGTATGGTTGCCTTGCTGGGCCGAAAGGCGAAGCCATTTGGCGGCGCTGGCAAAGTCCTGCTTTACGCCCTCGCCCTTGTAATATTTGAGCCCGAGGCGCAGCTCGCTGATCGCGTCGCCGAACAATTGGGCCCGTTCATAGATCCGGTCGAAGCTGTCGGGATCGCCCGCCGGTTCGCCGAGGCTCCATGTGTCGGTCAGATTGTCGCGCGGCTTCCAGAGCAGTTCGCTTCCATCGGTGTTGTGCACCAGGATCACGTGACCCTGCGTGGCTTTCGCGGTCGTGCAATTCAAGTTCATCGGAGTTGCCGAGGCGGCCGACCAGGCGAGGGCGGACAAAGCGATAACGAAGGAGAGGGTGGCTTTGGCGATACGCATCTGCTCGGCGCTCCGATTTCCTGTTCGATTTCATGAGGAAATCAGCACGCATCGTGCCAGCTACGATTTCTCGGGATATCAAGGCGTTAGCGGCTTCCGGTCGCGGTCGGACCCGGGACGGCTGTTTCGATTTGGGACATCTCGCGCGCCCGCCACCGTTCCATATGAAGAAGCCGCGGGTCATCGAGTGCCTGTGATTGTGATCTTTTTCGGCCCTTGATCGCGATCAATACCGATCCAACGTCTATGTTGGACATTCGCGCCAGCTAGGCATGGTCTCGAAACACAGGGGAGTTAGATGCACTTCAAGAAAGTCACCACATGGATCGTGTTGGCCGACGGCGCTCGGGCCCGAATCTTCGAAAACACCGGTCCGGGAACCGGGCTTGTCGAACTCGAGGAATGGGAATCGGACGAGGCCAGGAAGCCGACCCGCGAGATCGGCACCGAACGGCCCGGCCGCGGCCATGAAAGTGCGACCGAGGGCCGTCACGCGATCGCGCCGCGCGGTGACTGGCACGAGATGGAAAAAGTGAATTTCGCGCATGACCTCGCGCATTATCTCAAGCGCCATGCCGACAGCGGCAAGTTCGATCAATTCATCCTGGCGGCGCCGCCCCGGACGCTTGGCGAGTTGCGCAAGTCGATCGACGCCGCGACGGCCGAACGTCTGAAGGTGGAGATCAACAAGGACCTGACGAAGACGCCGGTGGTGGAGATCGGCTCGCATCTCGGCAACTCGATCCGTCTCTAGGCGGGAGATCAGTCGCGGTAGAAGCGCGGCATGAACAGCATGACGAGGACGAGGATCTCAAGCCGTCCGAGTATCATCGACAGGGACAGGACCCACTTTGCCGGATCGGAAAGCGGGGCGAAATTTCCGGCCGGGCCGATGATCTCGCCGAGGCCGGGACCCGT
Source organism: uncultured Alphaproteobacteria bacterium (assembly GCA_963822835.1). Lineage (GTDB taxonomy): Bacteria > Pseudomonadota > Alphaproteobacteria > CAVTAV01 > CAVTAV01 > CAVTAV01. The sequence goes on from CAWGIZ010000005.1 coordinate 212,884, forward strand.
ATTCGACAGGCAGGTCGCGACGCCGCTCATGGCCGTGACGGGATCGACGTCCATCATGGTCAGGATCAGCGAACAAACGAAAAACGTCGCGATATAGGCGAAGACGAAGGCGCCGACGGACGAAAGAACGCTCTTATCGATTGGCCGGCCGCCATACTGAAGTGTCTGGACCCGATTCGGCATGATCAGCCGTTGGGCCTCCAGTTTCCCGAGCCGCCAGATGATCTCGAAGCGGAACATCTTGATGCCGCCCGCGGACGAGCCGGTGCAGCCGCCCATGAAGCTCAGGAAGAAGAACGCTGTCGCGGCGAAGCTGCCCCATTTCGTGTAGTCGGTATTGACGAAACCGGTGGTCGTGACGACGGACATGACGTTGAAGGCCACGTATCGCAGCGCCTGAGGCAACGAATATTGGCTGTGGAAGAAAAGCCAGATCGTCAGGCCGCCGATGACGACGACGAGGAACCAGAAATAGGTGCAAATCTGCGGCTCGATATCCCGCAAGCGCCATCCGCGGTGCAACATTCTCGGATAGGTGAGGAACGGGATGCTGCTGAGGAACATGAACAGCGTCGCAACCGCGTCGATCGACGCGCTGTTGAAATAGCCGAAAGATGAATCGTGAGTCCCATAGCCCGCCGTCGCGATCGTCGTCATCGCGTGATTGACGGCTTCGAGGAGGCTCATGCCCGCAAGTTGATAGCCGAGGGTGCACGCGGTGGTCAGTCCGACATAGGTGATGCCGATCGCCTTCACCAACTGCTCCGGGCGAGAAACCAGCTTCTCCGAGCGGTCGGACGATTCAAGACGGAAGAGCTGCATGCCGCCGACCCGGAGGAACGGCAGAACCGCGATCGACATGCCGATGATACCGAAGCCGCCCAGCCACTGCACGATTGACCGCCAGATCAGGACGCTGGCCGGATAGTGATCGAGGCCGCTCAGCACCGTCGAACCGGTCGTCGTCATGCCGGAAACGGTCTCGAAATAGGCGTCGGTGTAGTCGATCTGGAGCGTGCTTAGGACCAAGGGGATCGCGCCGAAGGCCGGCAGCACGATCCAGGACGCCGAAGTCAGGATCGAGGCCTGCCGGAAGTTCAGCTGCGGATCGCCTTCCATCCGGTTGGTAATGATCAGGGCGCCAGCCACGAAAGCCGTGATGGCGATCGACGACAGGAACGCGCCGAGCTGGTTGTCGCGCGCCGATATGGACAGCAGAACCGGCGCCCACATCGCGACCGCAAGGCCGAGAAGCAACCAGCCTAACGTGTACAGAACCGGCCGAAGATCGATCATTGTCAGCCCGTGGCTAGAGGCCCGGATGTTTCGCGTCGTGTCGAGGGCCCGAAACGAAGCCCCGATATACATAATTCCACGCCACTAAGCCAAGGCGGAAGGGCGATGGTGCCATGGGAGGCACCGGTCGCCGGCTGCGGGTTCATGCCTTCGACGCCTGACGGGCCAGGGTCTTCTTCCGGGCCATCGAGACTCCGCGCGGCGGCAGCCAGCGTCACTCCAAGGCAGACGAGAGTGACGAGCGTCGCGGGCCGCAGGCCGGCGTCGAGCGAAAAGTTTGTTGCGAGCACGGTCATGATCGGAGCGCCGACCTTGATCTTGAAATAGAGCGCGTCGCCGAGCGCTGTAGCGACGCCGGAGCCAAGGCTCAGCAGCAGCAATTCCCCAGATCGGGAGCACCTTGCCCTTGCTGTATTTCTGAATGATCCGGTAGCCCATCAGCCAGAAGAAGAAGCCGGCCATGATGGTCGGTTCCGTCACGTCCGACTTGGCCTGGATGAAGAAGTGGATCAGGCCGAGTATGGCGATCAGATAGGCGAGGCGATGAAGCCTCTGCCAGCGCTTGAAGCCCAGGCTTCTTCAGCATGCCGTCGGTCGAGGTCGCGGTGAGGGCGGCGAGCCCGAGCAGCGCGACGAATCCGATCGTGAGATAGAAGCGGAGCACGATCTCGCTCGCCACCTTGATCAGGTCGAAATGCTCGCTCGCCGCATAGAGCGCGACATGGGTGATGATATAGGCGAAAGCCGTCACGCCGAGCATGCGGCGGACCAGGATCAGCCGCTGCCAGTGGAAGGCGCTCCGGAACGGCGTGACGCAGAGCGACAGGAACAGGAAGCGCGTCGCCCAGATGCCGGTCTGATGGTTGGATTCGATAAACGGCCGGGCGCCGAGGGTTCCGTTGGCGAGCTCATAGGCCGTGATAGAGTCCGGGAATGAAAAGGCCGACGAATACGAACAGCTTCAGGTAGGACAGCCGTCCATTCCGTTCGAGCCAGGGAACTTTGCCATCGACGTCTCACCAATCCGGTATGGGCCGTGTGGCCGAGTTATTTTTCCTTGGGGCCCCGGCCGATCCAGCCTTTGCGCCAGAAGTAATAGACCAGCCCGAAGCCGATTGCCGCCATCAAGCCGATCGCGAAGGGATAGCCATATCTCCAGCCGAGCTCGGGCATGTTCCAGGGCGAGATCGAACGGTCGAAATTCATGCCGTACACGCTGGCGATGAAGCTCGAGCGGAATGAAGATCGTCGCGATGATGGTCAGAACCTTCATGATCTCGTTCATCCGGTTCGACAGCGCGGACAGATAGAGATCCAGCAGGCCCGCCGGCGATTTCCCGGTAGGTCTCGACCATTTCGACAAGCTGCACGACATGGTCGTAGCAGTCGCGCAGGAAGAGATCGGTCTGGTCGGAGATCAGCCCGCTTTCCTGGCGGATCAGCATGCTGATCATGTCGCGATGCGGCCAGATCTCGCGGCGGAAGGTCAGCAGATCGTGCTTCATGTGATGAAGCTCGGCGATAAACTCGTTGTCGGGCCGGTTGACGACCGCGTCCTCGAGCTCCTCGAATTTCTCGCTGATGATGTCGAGCGCCGGGAAATAGGCGTCGATGACGGCATCGATCAGGGCATAGGCCAGATAGTCCGCGCCGGAATTCCGGATGCGCGTGTGGTCCTTCCTCAGCCGGGCGCGGACCTGGTCGAGACAATCGCCGGCCGTCGCCTGGAAGGATCACGACATAGCCCCGGCCGATGAAGATCGAGAGCTGCTCGGTCTCCAGCGATCCCGACGCGCTGATCATCCGCGCGACCACGAAAAGGTTGTGCGGATATTCCTCCACCTTCGCCCGTTGGCGGCAGCCGACGACATCTTCGAGCGCCAGAGGATGCAAGGCGAATTCGGTGCCGAGACGTTCGATCAGCTTGACGTCGCGCAGGCCGTGCACGTCGATCCAAAGGCACGGATGCCGATCCCGCGAACTGTGGATCTCGTCGAGGCTGATATTCTGTTTTTCCAGAATGTCGCCCGGGCCGAAGGCGACGACGTTGACGACGGTCGGTGCGGCGTCGGGATCCGCGATCAGCTGACCCGGCGCGGAACCGGGGGCGGCTCTGCTGCTCGAGCCGAACCGCTTCTGCTGCGCGCGCCGCGAAAAAGATTTCCGCTGCTAGGCTCGGAACTTGTCGGAGGGAGCTTCGGTCCAACGCATTCGTCCTTTCGTTCGATAAATCCGGCCGGCGTTTGGACCGGCTCGACGACCGCGGGCCCAACTATAGCCGGAAAAAGGCCATAGACCAGAGGGGTGGAAAGAGGCGTGGAAACGGCCCTGTCGTTTGGCTTGATTTGGCGCCGTTCATATTCACTTGGATGTACCACGCCATGACCACAGTTCTCGCGCATCCGTCACGTTTCCTTCGAAGATCTCGGACTGTTCTCGTCGGTCCTGGAAGAGGCCGGCGCGTCGATCCGTTATGTCGAGGCGCCGACTGGTGGACTGGTCGTCGCTGGCGCCGGACGAAGCCGGATCTTCTGGCCGTGCTCGGCGGCCCGATCGGCGCGTATCAGGAAGACGATTATCCCGTTTCTCCTGCCCGAGATCAAATTGATCGAGGCCCGGTTGAAGGCCGGCCTGCCGACACTCGGCATCTGCCTCGGCTCCCAGCTCATGGCCCGGGCGCTCGGCGCGCGGGTCTACAAGGCGCCGGTGACGGAAATGCGCTGGGCCCCATTGGCGTTGACCGACGAGGGCAGGGCGTCGCCGCTGCGGCATATCGATGGGGCCAGGACCTCCGTCCTCCACTGGCACGGCGACACCTTCGATCTACCGGACGGCGCGACCCGGCTGGCCTCGACGGATCTGTGCCTGAATCAGGCGTTTTCCTGGGGTGATTCCTCGCTCGCCTTGCAGTTTCACGTCGAAACCATGGGGCCGGCGCTGGAGACATGGTTCGTCGGCCACACGGCGGAAATCGCCTCGCATGAAGGCGTCAGCGTAAAAAGTCTGCGGGCGGACAATCAGCACTGGACGCCCATCCTGGAACCTTATGCCCGTCAATTTTTCAGGGAGTGGATGACGAAGACGGGCCTATAGCTTGGGGGAATGAATATGAGCGCAGCGCCGCGTACCGAACCACCGTTTCGGGCCGACCATGTCGGGAGTCTCCTAAGGCCCAAGTCCCTGTTCGAAGCCCGCCGGCAATGGCGGGAGGGCAAGCTTTCCCACGATGATCTGAAGGTGATCGAGGACACGTGCATCCGCGAGGCCATCGCGCTGCAGGAGGATGTCGGTCTCAAGGGCATCACGGACGGCGATTTCCGCCGCGACGACTGGTTTCTCGACTTCATGTTCAGCCTCGATGGCATGGAACGCGGCGCGCCGCGCACGCCGGTACCATTCTCGGGCGGCATCGTGTTCAAGGCGCCCTATCTGAAGACCACCGGCAAGGTCAAATGTCCCGACGGCGGGATCATGGTGGACGACTTCGCCTTCGTTAAGGCGGCGACCGATCGCATCGCCAAGATCGCCATTCCCGCGCCCGCGATGTTCTATTCCGTCATCGATCAGAAGGAGATCGACCGCACGATCTATCCCGACATGGAAGAATTCTGGTCGGATCTCGGTAAGGCCTATGCCGGCGCGGTCGGTCATTTCGCGGCGGCCGGGTGCCGTTATCTCCAGATCGACGACTGCAACTCCGCGAACATATCGGACAAGAACTGGCAGGCTTTCTGGGGCTCGCGCGGCTACAACCCCGAAAAGCTGATCAACTCCTTCATCGATCTGAACAATGCCGCGGTCGGGAGCCGTCCGGCCACGATGACCGCCGCCGTGCATATGTGCCGGGGAAACTATCAGAGCCAGTGGGCCGGCGAGGGCAGTTACGACATGGTCGCCGACCGGTTCTTCAACCGGATGAAGGTCGATGCCTTCTTCCTCGAATATGACGACGACCGCTCGGGCGGCTTCGAGCCGCTGCGCTATATGCCAAAGGACAAATTCGTCGTGCTTGGCGTCATGACGTCCAAGCGGCCCGACCTCGAATCGAAGGACGAGCTGCGGCGGCGCATCGATCTGGCGGCGAAATATGTCCCCATGGAGAATCTCTGCATCAGCCCGCAATGCGGTTTTGCCAGCACGCAGGAAGGCAATCGCCTGACTCCGGCCGACCAGCGCCGCAAGCTGGAACGTCTCGTCGAGGTTGCCGGTGATATCTGGGGAGGTGTATGACCGAGGAGGCGCGGGGGCGCCGAGGGCGGAACGCTAAGTTATGGATCGGACCGCTTCGATGACGTTCAGATGTCTTCTTTTGTTAGCCCTGCCTCTGCTCGCCGCCTGTTCGGCGGATCAGGTCAAGCGCGGCGTCGCCGGCAGCATGTATAACTGGTGCCGGAACAACAGCGGCCAATGCACGGTCAGTCATCCGGATAATCCGCGTCTGCCCGGTCCGCACGATCCCAGTCTGCCCTGATCGCGGCTGGAGCGTGGGCGTCTAGTCCGGAGCCGGGGGCAGTCGCCGGCGCGGCCGTTCGAGCGTTTCGATGAACTGCGTCAGCCATCGTTCCCAAACAATGCGGTAGTTCGGGTCCTTGAGCGCCAGGTCCGCGTCGCCGAGATAGTAATAGAGCGTCACCGTGATGGATTCGAGTTCTTCCTCGTCGAACCCGTAGGTGTTCTGGGCCAGTCTTTCCGAAATGCGGTGAGCCTCGGTGTACCATGGCCGCAAGTCATCGGCGCCGTCGATGAAGACGTCGTGGAGATTGCGTAAATCAGATACCAGCTTCTCGGCCGGGCTTGATCCTGCCATCCCTCCGGCAATCCTTACATGCGGGAAACCATCGGTAGAATACTCTGCCACTTGCCCTGCTCATTCGCATGCGGGAAGGGCCGATCGGGCACCGGCACGCCGAGGAACGCGCATAGCGGCTGCCAGCCTTGCTTCACTTCGTATTCCAGCAGCCGTTCGCGCGCGATGAGCTGACGCACTTCCGCGTTGTGGGCGTGATAGCCCGCGATCATGGTTTCCTTGTCCTGAAGCTTTTTTGCATCCCCGCCCGACGAGGATCCCGCGCGTTTGCGCACCTGATAGGACGTCATGCCCGCCGTCAGCTTCCCGATCGGCGTTTCCGCCAGCTTCTCGCGATAGCCCGGCGCGGCGATCGTCCTGAGGGTTGAGTCGAACCAGCTTTCGGGATCGCGGACGGTCAGGATGACCTTCGCGTCCGGATAGAACGCCGCGAGTTCCCGGTATACAAAGCAGCTCGGGGCATCGACGGTGGATTTGTAGCCTTCGAAGACCGCATCCCAGTCGACCCGGCCGGTCTCGAAGAAATTCTCCCACAGGGGCCAGCGATCGGGGTGCTTGGGCAGTTCGGTCATGTGATGACAGGGGCCGAAACCGAGCTGCTCCAGCGCCACTTTCAGGGACATGGTCCCGGTGCGCCCTAGTCCGGCGCCGATCACCTCCAAAGCCATAACGCCTCGCTCTCTCTGGAACTCCCTGCAAAACGACGCCGCTACCCTAGATCGGTCCGCTCGCAGGCCGCAAGCCGGTGGGCTCGGGAGGCCGGTTTCTTCCGCCATGTGAGCGCCGCGTCTGGCATCTTCCGGCCATTTCCGTTAAGAGTCGCGACTTCGTGTCCCGAATCGGGGTTGGACAAAGGCCAGGTTTAAGACTGTCAAATGAACATCAATCCGAAAAATCTCATTCCGCGCGTCAATCATCGCCCTGCGCTCTGGGAAGTGGCGCCGAGTGCCCGCACCCTCATGGGACCCGGACCCTCCGATGTGCATGCGCGCGTGCTCGCCGCGATGGCAAAGCCGACGATCGGCCATCTCGATCCTGAATTTCAGGCCCTGATGGAAGAGATCAAGACCAGCCTGCGCTATGTGTTCCAGACCCGCAACAGCCTGACCTATCCGGTCTCCGGTCCGGGCTCCGTCGGCATGGAAACCTGCTTCGCCAATCTGGTCGAGCCCGGTGACAAGGTTCTCGTCGCCCAGAACGGCTCCTTCGGCGGCAGAATGCGCGAAAACGTCGTGCGCTTCGGCGGCACGCCGATCGACGTGAAATTCGATTGGGGCCAGGCGGTCGATCCGAATGCGGTCGAGGATGCGCTGAAGGCCAATCCCGGCGTGAAGGCCGTCGCCTTCGTGCACGCCGAAACCTCCACGGGCGCCTTGTCCGACGCGGAGACCCTGATCGCGATCGCCCGCAAGCATGGCGCGCTCTCCATCATGGACACCGTAACCGGCCTCGGCGGCGTTCCGGTTCTGGTCGACGAATGGGGCGCGGACGCGGTCTATTCGGGCACGCAGAAATGCCTGTCGTGCCCGCCCGGCCTGTCTCCGGTGACCTTCTCCGAGCGTGCGGCTGCCGTCGTGCGGTCGCGCAAGACGCCGGTCGCGAGCTGGTTCAACGACCTGAACCTCGTGATGCAGTATTGGAGCGGCGCCGGCGGACGTACCTATCACCATACGGCTCCGGTGAATGCGCTTTACGGACTCTATGAGTCCCTTCTGATGCTCGAGCAAGAAGGTCTCGAAGTGTCCTGGGCGCGTCATCGCCGCATGCACGAGGCGCTCGTCGCGGGTCTTGAGGCGATGGGCCTCGAGATGCACGTCGCGAAGGAACATCGGCTGCCGCAGCTCAATACGGTCAAGATCCCGGAATGGGCCGACGACAAGGCGGTTCGGGCGGATCTGCTGTCTCGCTACGGTCTCGAGATCGGCGCGGGCATCGGTGCCCTGGCCGGCAAGGTTTGGCGTATCGGCCTCATGGGCCAATCGGCGAACGTCAAGAACGTCCTGCTTTGCCTCACCGCGCTCGAGGATATTCTTGCAACGCAGAATAGCGCCATTACCCGCGACAAGGCATCGGCGGCAGCCCTCAAGGCGTTGGCGAAATAGGCAAATTTACGACGGAGATGGACGCGGCCACTCCGGGATCGACTTCCCGGAGTGGTGGCCGTTAAACTTTTCGTAGTCCCGGGCGTTTAGTTTTTTGTTGGGTGGAGTATGGCGGGAGAATAGGAAGGACGACGGCTAGTAGGCGTAGATGCTCATCCGAAGGGAAGAATTTGTGCCGCTTTGCCGCCTTGCTCGGGGCGTAGTACTCGCTTGCTTCGCCACTCTGGCCATGGCGTTTCCCGCTCATGCCCAGTCCAAGTCCATCAAGGACCCGATCTCCTACATCATCGATCAGCTGTATCCGGCTGTGCCCGACTTCAAGACGGAAAAAACCTATACCTTCAGGATAGGCGCCGTGGCCGGTTTCACGCCGTCCTTCGAGGGCTCGAGCGACTATCACTTCCGTTACGCGCCGCTGGTGGACATCATCTACCGCGACCGCGTGTTCCTGAATACCAACCGGCTCCGGATCAATCTCCTGCCGTCCGGCCATCTTCGCGGCGGGCTTCAGATCAAATACCGGGCGGGCCGCAAGGAAAGCCGGAGCGAGGACCTGACCGGTCTTGGCGATGTCGGCGGTTCGTGGGAAGCCGGCGGCTATCTCGAGGCGCAATTTCACGGGACGGTGCTTTCCTTCGATCTGACACGAGACATCGGTCACGGTCACGGCGGGTGGCTGGCCGGATTTCTCATCGGGCAGGGGCTGTACCGGGACGACAACACACTGTTCGGAGTCGGGCTGCAAACTCACTGGGCGAGCAACGACTACATGACCGCCTATTTCGGCGTGAACGCCCAGCAGTCGCTGGCGTCGGGCCTTCCGGTCTTCAATGCGCACTCGGGCTTCAAGGATGTCGGGCTGACGCTCTATTTGAAGCAGGACCTCAGCAAGCACATATCGCTGGTGACGAACGCTACCTTCCGGCACATGCTCGACAGCGCGAACGACAGCCCGATCATCATTCAGCACGGCGATCCGAAGCAGTTGATTACCAGTATGGCGTTCCGCTACGAATTCTAGGCGGAGTCCCCGCGCCGGAATTCGTGTGCGGCGCTCGCTCATGGTCTAAGATAACGCCGTTCGCCAGAATTCCGTTTCGGTCCCGCTCTGGCGCATCGCAACGGAGGCGGTGTCATGAGGCCTGTTCTGGTAGCTCTTCTCGTCTTGTTGACCGCGACGGCCTCTGCGCTGGCGCAAGACGCCAAGATGCTGCGTCTCAAGCAGATCTCGATCTTCGACAATCAGGGGTGGGGGCAGCCCGTCGTCGCCTACACCATGCTCGTGCCGTCGGACTGGAAGGTCGAAGGCGGCGTGACGTGGAACCAGGGTTGGCACTGTCTCTATACCGAGATGGTCAGCAATCATCTGAGGGTGACGAGCCCGGATGGCCGCTACGGCTTCGAGCTCTTTCCGGACTACGCCGCGAACTGGTATCAGGACCCGATGTCGATCCAGATGCAGCAACGGCAGATCGCGGCGGGCCAGCAGGTATGCCCACTGTCGCAGCCGTTCGGCGCCAGCGATTTTCTCACCCGGCTTTTCGTGCCGGGTTTCCGGCAAGGCGCTCAGGTGCAGAGCGTGGAGCAGAATCCCCAGACCGCCCAAGCCTACTATCAGGATATGGTGAGCAAACTGGGGCCGCTTCTGCAGCAAGGTAACATGCAGGTCAGCGCCGACGCCGCCCGCATGATCCTGCGCTATCAGGGCAGCGACGAGATGGTCATGGCGACCACGTCTATAACCACGATCCGGGGCATGTCCGCGACTGCCGCCGCCAACGGCCAGATGGCCTATGCCATGCACTATAATTCCAACGCATCGCGCGTCGTGGGTTTTCGAGCCCCTCAGGGCGAGCTGCAGGCCATGGACCGGCTATACAGCGCGATGTTGTCCTCGATCCACATCAACCCGGCCTGGGAGGGCGCCGTGCAGCGCGTGATCCTCAATATCGGCCAGATCAATCTCAAAGGCGCGCAGGACCGGTCGCGGATCTGGCAAAATACGATGAGCGAGATCGGCGACATGCAGATGAAATCTTGGGAGAATCGGCAGGAGTCCCAGGATCGCATCGCCCACATGTGGAGCCAGACCATTCGCGAGGTCGACGATTACGTGGATCCCTCGACCAACACCAAGGTCGAGCTGCCCTCGGGCTATGACAATATCTGGTCGAGTGGCGACGGCGAGTATCTGTTGAGCCAGACGCCGGGCTTCGATCCCAACAACGATCTCCATACCGGCCATAACTGGAGCCGGATGGAAATTACCCGATGACGTCCTAGGCCGCGCGAATGCCCGTGAGGAACTTGTCGACTTCCGTCATGAGAACATCGGACTGGCGTGAAAGCTCGGTGGCGGCGCCGAGAACCTGACTTGCCGCCGCGCCGGTTTCCGTCGCCGCCTCGTTGACATCGCCGATATTGGCGGAAACGTCGGTCGTGCCGATCGCGGCTTCCTGAACGTTCTGGGAAATCTCGCGGCTCGCGGCATCCTGCTGCTCGATGGCGGAAGCGATGCTTGCCGCGATCTGGTTCATATCCGCGATCGTCTCCCCGATGCCCCTAATGGCCGCGACGACCATGTCCGTCGCCTGCTGCATCGCGGTGATCTGGGTGGTGACGTCGTCCGTCGCCTTCGCAGTCTGCGTGGCGAGCGACTTGACCTCCGACGCGACGACGGCAAATCCCTTGCCGGCCTCGCCTGCACGCGCCGCTTCGATGGTCGCGTTCAGGGCGAGTAGGTTGGTTTGCCCCGCGATGTCGCTGATCATCTGTACGACTTGCCCGGCACGTTCCGCGGCTTCGGCCATGCCCTGCGCGATTTCGTTGGTGCGGCCGGCTTCCCGGGCCGACTTATCCGCGATCGCCGACGATTGCTGTACCTGCCGGCTGATTTCGCCGATGGATGCCGTCAGTTCTTCGACGGCGGCGGCGACGGTGGAGACATTCGTCGAGGCTTCCTCGGCGGAGGATGCGACCACGGCGGCCTTGTGCGTCGTGAGTTCGGCCGTTCCCGTCATCGACGTCGCTGTCGACTGAAGCTCGGTGGCCGAGGACGTCACGATCTCGACGACCGCCTTGACGGTATGCTCGAAGCGGTCCGCCAAGGCCAGTATCTCGTTCCGGCGCGCCTCCGCGGAGGCTCTGTCGGCTTCCTCTTTCTCCTGGCGGCGTCGCTCGATGTCCTGACGTTCGCGCGCCTCTGCTTCTTGTTTTTGGCGTTCGGCCTCGGCCTTGCGCGCTTCCTCACGCTGGCGTTCGCGCTCCTGCTCGGCAGCCCGTTCCTCACGCATCTTTTCCTGCTCCTGCGGCGAGTTGCTGGGATCGGATGGCCGTATCTTTGAAAACTTGCATCGTTTGGGCGATATCGCCGACCTCGTCCTTGCGCTGGACGCCGTAAACCTCCGCTTCGAGATCGCCCTCTGCCAGCTTGCGCAGGCTTCCGACCGACGAATTAAGCGGCCTGACAATTCCGCGGGAGCTGACCCACCAGCCGATGACCAGAGAGATCGCAATTCCCGTCACAGCGAGGACGACCAGCGTGTAGCTGATCTTGGTGAAGGATGCATGCGCCTGCACGGCAACGTTCTGTTCCTTCTCCGTCGAGTAGTCGCTGAAATTGGAGAGCATGTCGTCCAGTTCGCGCCCCATCTCGTCGGTCGACTCGATCTCTCCGAGGATTTTCTGGTTCTCCGCCGTCATCTTGAATTCGGCGCTGCGCGCCTGAACGTCCGCCAAAACCCGATTCAGGTCGTCGACATAGGTCGAATAGTCTTCCTCGGCCGGCCTGACGATGGAAAGCTGCTGGGAATCGGCGCTCGCCATCAGCGTCTGCATGCCATGCTCGAAGATGCTCTTGTCGTTGGCGACGGTCTTCATCGCGTCCGAGATGACTTCCGGCATGGGATAGGCGGCGACCTGATACTGAACCCGCCCCATCTCCACGATGGCCCGGTGCATCTGCGCACTGGTCGTCGCCGAGATGCCGGCCTTTTCCACGGTCTCGGTTTCGCGGTCCAGCTCGTAGAGCGAATAGACGCCGAATTCCGGCGATCACGATGGAGAGCAGGCCCTGAAACACGAGCAGGGCCAAAACTTTTGTGGAGATTCGAAAGTCACTCAGCTTCGGCAACATCTACGACCGCACCTTACAAGAGTCTTCCCAAGACCAGGGATGCCGTGCGGGTTACCAGGGCCATAAGCCGGTAATCGCACGCCTTAAGTATTAAATTGTAAGGAAAAACTAGTTAATGAAGCCTAAAATTGGCCTTTATCTCACGCGAGCCGCTCCGGGTCTCATTTCGCGATCAGACCGCGCTCGATATAGCTCGGATCGAAGGGGAAGATCAGGTCGCGGTCGGGCCGTGCGAGGCGGTTGATCTTGCCGGTATATTTGAGCCGCGACAGCAAATCGCGAATGACGTTGAGGCGAGTGGCCTTCTTGTGATCGGCCCGCACGACGGTCCAGGGGGACGCTGGCGTGTGGGTCCGGGTCAGCATCTCGTTGCGCGCTTTGCTGTAGTCGTCCCAGTGTTTGAGCGCGACTTCGTCGATCGGGCTTATCTTCCATAGTTTCAAGGGATTCTTGTGGCGATCCTCGAGACGGCGGTCCTGCTCGTCGCGGCTGATATCGAGATAATATTTGAAGAGCTTGATTCCGGAACGGATCAGCATTTCCTCGAAAGCGACAACGGTCCCGAAGAATTCGTCGAGATCGGTTTGGGTGCAAAAGCCCATGACGCGCTCGACCCCGGCCCGGTTGTACCAGCTGCGGTTGAAGCACACGAATTCGTCGGCGGCGGGCAGATAGGGGACCCAGCGCTGGAAATACCAGGTGCTGACATCGCGTTCGCTCGGCTTGCCGAGCGCCACGACGCGCGTCTCCCGGGGGCTGAGATAGGCGACGATCCGCTTGATCGTACCGTCCTTGCCCGCGGCGTCCCTGCCTTCGAACAGGATGAGGAGCTTTTCGTTGTTGGCGATCAGGTGCCGCTGCAGCTTAACCAGCTCGACTCGAAGCTCGTAGAGCTGATCGCCATAGCTCGATTCGGTTGATTTGGCGGTTTTCGAGGTTTTCGGCATGGTGCGCGTCCTAAATACGTCTATGAGACCCGTATCCGTGGATGTTACGGCCTGACAGCTTCGACTTATAGAGGCCGGATTGAAGGGGATGAGCCATATTGCCGCAATTGAAATGGCTATCGAACAATTGATTTTGACCTATCGTGGGCCTATCCCATATTGCGGAAGTGGCCAAAAACCACCATGTTAAGCGAAATGCCGGTTGAACTGTCTGGTTGCTGGGGGAGCGTCGGGTGCATGGACCGGTCCCGATAGGTAAGAAAATAAAGTACAGGAACGAAAACTATGATGCGCAGACTGTTATTCGTTGTCACAGCTGGAACCATGATTTCCGCGAGCGCCGCCTACGCACATCATTCCTTCCAGGCCACTTACGACACCGAAAAGAAGATTGAGATCAAAGGCACGCTGGTGAGCTTTGATTTCCGTAATCCTCACTCGTTCGTCCATGTGATGGCTCCTGACTCGGATGGTCAGATGCAGCGCTGGGGCGTCGAATGGAGCACGGCGAGCGTCTTGCAGCGCCAGGGTATCACGCGTAGCACGTTCAAGCCGGGCGACGTTGTGATCATCACGGGCGCGCCGGGCCGGGATCCAGGCGACCATCGCATTCGGATGGAGTCGATCGAGCGTCCGTCGGACGGCCTTAACTGGGGCAAGAAGGCCGACGAAGTCGTGAAGTAGCTCTCTCGCCGGCCGCTCTGCCGCCGGCGAATATTTCGGACAAAAAGAAAGCCCGCGCTACGGTATCACCGGCGCGGGCTTGATTTTTTCGGGACCTTCTCTTGGTGCGGTTGGTCCCCGTCGCTCTACCGAGAGGTACAGTCCTCGGGATCCCAGCCCTTCGAGTTCTTCTGCTTCTTGAACGTCGAACTCGTGATGAGCGGGGCCCGGAGATTTTCCGGATCGACGACCGTGGTTTCGACGACGAGATATTCGGTACCGTCGTCTTCCTTGAACAGGTCGAAATATTCGGTCACCTTGGCTTTCTCGCCGTAGGGCACGCCGTTCTTCCGGAGATAGCCCGGCCGCAGATGCGTGGTGACGACCTTGAGGTCGCCGCCCATGACCTTCGGCGGAGAGCCGAAACCGCCCTTCAGATCGAACTCCCAGTCGGCCTTTGAGAAGCCTTGCCAACTCGGCTCGCCCTTTGGGGCGGCGTCCTTCGCGAACTGGAACATGCGCGTCTGTTTGCCTGCATCGGCATCGACCTGGAGCGTATCGTCGTTCTTCCAGGTGATGTGCAGGCGTGTCGGCACGCGCATGATCGCGGCGCCGCCATAGGACTTGCACTGCAGGCCAGCGGCCTCATCCTTGGCGGGGTCCCAGGCCATGGCGATCTTCTGGGCCTCCGGCGTCAGAAAGATGCCGGGATAGTCGCCCTTCGCCGGCGTCACCATGCGGGTCCGCCAGTCTTCGGTGATGAGCGATACCCAATAGCCCGTTATGTCGATCGGCGCGATCTTCTTGGCCGGGCCTTCCGGGCCATGCGGGGGCGGTCCGAACTGGGCGTTCGCCGAGAAGGGCAGAGCCAGACCGAGCAGCGCCACGGTAAGGAACAGGGTTCTCGTTTTCATTATTTTTGTCCCCCATTCTGAGCGGCGGGCTTGGCGCTCTTGAGCGTGTTGTAGACGGCATCGATGAATTTGTCGGTGGTCCAGAACCCGGTCGTGGATCCATAGCGCGGATCGTAGTCCCGGGTCGGGCCGGCCTTCTTCACTTCATCGAGGGACATGCCTTTCTCGATCATCGTCTTGATGCGATCGCGAATGATCGTGACCATCTCCCGGTAATCGATCAGGGCGCGCATGTTGCACAGCCGCCCATGGCCGGGAATGATCAGCGTTCCGCCTTCCTGGCCGTATACCGGAATGATCAGGTCGAGGACCTTGTTGAGCGCATCGATCTCGCCGTTGATGGTGCCGCCGGCGGCCACATCGATGATCGGGTAGTTCGTGGTCGTGAAGATGTCACCCGTCGAGATCACGTCCGACTTCCGGAAATAGACGATGCTGTCGCCATCCGTATGAGCATTCGGCTCATGCAGGATCTCGATGCCTTCGTCGTTGAAATAGAGGTCCTTCCGGTCGGTGAAGTAGGTGATGGTCGGCCAGTCTTCCACCGGTGTCGGCGCGGCTTGACCGGTCGGCGCGGACATCCGGGTCAGGACGTTCTCGTGGGCGATGATTTGCGCACCCTCCGCGGCATCCGCCAGATCGCCCGCCACGTTGCCGCCGGCGATCGTCGCACCGGCCGCGCGGATCAGGGCATTACCGCCGATATGGTCGGGATGGTAATGCGTGTTGATGACATAGCGGATCGTGCCGTCGGAAATGGCCTTGATGGCTTCCAGCAGCTTGGGACCCGCCGCGGCGAGCTTGGTGTCGACCACGAGTATGCCGTCGTCGCCGATCTGGACGGTGGTGTTGCCGCCGCCGCCGACCAGCATGTAGATGTTCGGACGGACCTGCAGCGTGTGGATTTCGATATTGTCCGCTGCGGCCTTGCTCTTGTCCGCGGATTTGCTGTCGCTCTGAGCGCCCCAGGCTACGGACGACGCGCAGAGTACGGCGGCAATCGTCAATGCCTTACAGATGTTTCTGGTCATTGGCGTTCCCGGAAAAGATTGTCGATGAATTTGCTCTTGCCGCCTTCTTTTTCGGGAGGCGGTGGCAGCTTTTTGATCTCCTTCATGTATTCCGGATACATGGTCTTCGCGCCACCCATCGCCGCTTCGAGCGGAATGCGGTGGTTGCTCGCATATTCCATCAGGAACGGATTTTCTCCCATGAAGTGGTTGGGAATATATCCTTTCGGCCGCACGATCTCGACGACGCTCTCGCAGGTGTATGGCCCGATCTGATTGGTCGTCGAATAGTGATAATCGCGGTTGCGGATGTAATCTTCCTCGAGATAGGTCGGATCGTGAATCAGCACGGTCCAGATGAGGTGATCGCCGTGACGGACGAAATGCTCGGTCACTTCGGCGCGGTCGCTGACGGCGACGCCGTTGCGGCGCAGCCAGCTTTCCACGAGGTGGTCCGTCTTCACCGTGAGGATGTGACCGTCATACTTGCCGGTCGAGAACCCCATGGCCGTGTGCAGGGCGTATTCCGGCGGATGATCGCGGCCATCCATCCAGATCGTCCTTTCGGTCGACCAGGCGAAGTGGTGAATGTGAATGGCGATCAGCTTCTGCGATTTCCTGTCGCGCTCTTCCCAGATCCGGACATCCGCGAAGCTGTTCGCATAGTCCGACGGGTGAACGCGGCATTGATATTCGGGCAGCGCGATCAGCGATGCGTCCCAGGTCTTTGCCCGCAGCCGGTCGGCGTCGTTCAGCGGCAGTCCGCCGTAATCGCCGAGCTCGGGGCCGGGAATGCGATCGGGCCAGTCTTCGCCGTAGTCGGCGGCCCAGACGCCCGACATGTTGGTATAGGCGGCGGCAGGATGGCCACCCCATACCAACGCAACGAACGCCCCTAGGCCGAGGACTCGGCCCAATTCTCCAATTTTCATCTAAATACCCCCGTCTTCGTTTCTTATCGGGTAACCCGCACGGTGCTTACAATTTCATTCCGGCGATAGATTAAGGAGTCACAGGAAACGCCGCAATGCCCGATCAACGTGTCACCTCAAAGTGATGACGCCCGGAAAGCGGCCGCTTGCCGCCGTCCGTCAGTCTTTCGCGCCGTGAGACAGAAAGGCGCCGAGCGCCGCGAGATCCTGATCGCTGATCTCCGTCTTGCGGAACGGCGCCATGATGGAGACGCCATTTCGCACGAAGGTGGCGACGAATTCGGGCGTCAGATCCTTGCGCTCGATCAGCGGCGCCGGCTTCTCGCCCTTGTAGAGCGCCTGCAACGCCTGCGTGCCGGGATGCTTGGGTCCCGGCGCATGACATGGTGCGCACCACTTTTCGTACACTTCCTGGCCCCGGGCCATGTTCGCGTCCGCGGCAAAGGCGGGAGCCGCGGCGGCGATGGCGAGGATGCCCGCAAAAACACCGACTGCGATTTTCATGTCTATGTCTTCCTCAGATGTTTGGGCCAAATGCCGTAGCGCCCGGCGGAAATGATCCCATTGGGGTCGATGGCGTCCTTCAGCGTTTCGTGGAGCCGCCGCAGCGCGTGGTCGTTGAACGAGTAGGCGGCGGCGCAATCGTCCATGAAGGCGGTATGCGTGCGGTATTCGCCCCAGCCGTGCTCGGCCGCCACCTTGACCAGATGCTTGAACAGCCGGCGCGTGTTCTTGTTCTTCTCGACGTCGTGCGTGACCGGGAAGCCGACCAGGATCACGAGCGTCCGCGGGTGATAGGATTGCGGGAACACATTGATCGTCGGTTCCTGTCCCAGATCCCGGAAGGCCTGCGTCAGCACGCGCTGCGATTCGATGATCGCCTCGCCGGTCATCGGGATGACGGGCGAGAACCACAGATGGCCGCTGGCCGGATTGGGATTGGTCGGCGAACGGGCGCCGATGGAGAAGATCGACAGGCTCGGAATGCCGAGATCGTTCTCGTCGCGGCTTTTCGAGATCTGCTCGGCGGTCAGCGGGAAGCGCCACAACTCGCCCTCCGTAAACGTAACGCCCGGAATGTCCTTGAAGACGTCCCGCGCGTAATCCCACTGCGCTGCGATGACCTTCTCCGGGCCGTAGAATTTGAGCCGGCTCGACCAGAAAGGAATTTTCATCTCCGCCGCGCGGGCGTTGAGCGCTTTCTTGTCCTCGTCGTTGCCGCGAATGAACATCTCGACGAGCTTCGGATCGCGCGAGGCGGCGAAACGGAACGGCGACCCCAATCCCGTCGAGGAATTCATGATGCCCATATTCATGAGCTTCGCGGTGCCCTCGACGAGCGGCACGATATCGTCGTGCTTGGCGACGCTGACGACGCCCTCGCGATAGGCCTCCGGCTGCGGATAGAGCCAAAAGCCCATCTTGGTCACGACGCCGAAATTGGACTGCGAGAAGATGCCGTCGACGAACGGTCCGAAGCCGTATTGGAACTGCTGCCAGGTCTTGGCGCCGGGCAGGGCGCCCATGCCGGTGCGCACCAGCTCGCCATTGGCGAGCACGACCTCCATGCCGCAATGGGCGCCGAAGTGGTCGCGATAGGGATTGACCGTGTACCCGGCGCCGTGATCGAGCGCGTTGCCGATCGGGCTGCCCCAGCCCGGATCGGGGCAGTCGATCCAGAGCTTGTAGCCCTTGTCCTGAATGTAGCGGTAGAGATCGAAATAGCTGACGCCCGGCTCGACCAGCGCGTAGGCGTTCCTCTCGTTGACCTCGAGGACGCGGTTCATGCGCTTGAGGTCGAGCACGACGCTGCCCGAAAGCACAGGCGCCGATCCGCCATAGCCCAGGTTCCGGCCGGTCGAAATCGGATAGACCGGGATCTTGAACTGATTGGCGATCCGCATGACCGCCTGTACCTCTTCGGCGGAGGCGGGCGCCAGGGCGGCGGAGGGGACGATCTCCTCGTCGTCTTCGTGCCAGAACGGCGAATAGGCGTCGCGATAGAGGTCGACATCCTCATCGCTGGTAAAGACCCACTGCTCGCCGATGGCTTTGGCGAACTGCTTGATCGCCGAAGTGAATGTTCCGCTGTCGATTCCCGGTGGCACTCTCATGCCGGTTCCCCCTCTTCAGGCGCGACAGGCGCCGCGCGGCTGCGCTCCCCTTATCGGAATATTTGCTGCGTCAGGCCTTGATGGCCGGCGCGATGACCCACGAGATCAACGGGTCGTCCTCGTCGCGCGGCGTGCCGATGGCGGGGCCTTTAACCGTGGTCCTTGCGAGTTCGTTGCGTCCGGCGGGGCAGCGCGCGGCGATAACCGCCATCCGCGACGCCCAGTCGTCGGCCTCGTGCAGCCCGTTCGTGCCGCGCACCATGGAAGCCGGCCCCTTGAGCGTGTGAACGCAGGCGTCGGCCATGACGCGGTGCTCGGCCCGGAAGATGACCCGCATTCCCTTCGGCCAGCCGAGTTGCTCGAGGCAGAACAGCGGCCCGTGGGCGGTCAGGCCGGCAATGGCGACCGGCGAGTCGTGCCAGACGGCATCGAGTTCGTCGTACCAGAAGGGCGTGATGTCAGCCGCGAAGGCATGCGTGGCGACGCCTTGTTCTTCCATCTTCCGGCCGAAGGCGACGCTTTCCGCGAAGCGCGTGTCGTAAACCGCCTTGTAAAGCGGCACGGGCGTGGCCGCGCCGGCGGCCGTGGCCCCGAGAGCGGTTCGCGATGCGAGCGGCCAGGCTGTCGCCGCGATCCCGATCTGCAGAAACTCTCTACGATTGGTCATGCCCCCCGATCTCCCTCTTATCGATCGTTATGAGTTAACTCATCGGCGCGGGGGTGATAGTGCGTGGATCAGCGGACGCCCGATAGCGCCGCACCTTTCTCCGGTTCCAATCCAGTTTGCATGATCAACGTTCCCCCGCTGAAGATGGTGGCACAGCCGATCACGAAGTTGTAGTGGTTTTTCCCGACCGGGCGCGATCCGCTCCGGGCTCAGTCCTGATCCGAGTCGTCGGCCTGAGGGCATTCGTCGATGAATGCTTCCAGCTTTCCGGCCTGATCCATATCGATGAAACGCTGAAGATTGGCCCGGACATAGTCCTCGACGGCGCGGGAGGCCTCCGGCTCGGCCGAACCCAGTTCGGCGCGGTGGGCCCGGATCGCTGCCGTCGTGTAGTCGTCGGACTGGGCGCGGATCATGTTGCTCATGTCGCGGCTGCGCTCGGGATTTGCCAGCCGGTCCTGCCAGTTCGCGAGATAGCCGGCCGCACAATCGGCATAAACCGTCCAGGACGGATTATCCCGCGTTTCCGTTTCGTCCGCGCAAGCCGGAGCCGCGCCGCGAAAAAGCAGCAGGCAGCATCCCGAAATAAGGAGACCCTTCGCCGTCAGACCCATCCATCCGCTCCATGAGGCGGCTAATCTTTAGGGCCAGTCGGCGTTGGGGTCCATATTAATCATCTGGGTGGACGGGGCGTCCGGTATGTGCGGGTGGAGATAGGGTTTTTCGGCCGCCTCGTGGCACGAATAGCACTGCTCGGTCATGCTTCTGTAGGCCGTTTCGAAGGCCGCCGGATCCTTGTTCGTGATCGCCGTGCGCAATCCCGCGATGCCCTGTTCCTCGACCGTCTTCAGGATCGGCGCGAGTTCCAGCTTCTGGCCGTTCGACAGCGGCCGCACCGGCACGACCCGGACCGCCCATTCGAGATGCGACCGCGTCTCGTTGAGATAGAAGGTCGCGAGGTCCCAGTTTTCGCGCTTGCCGGCGAACCACAGATTGGAGAACTGGTAGTCGACATCCGCCATGGTGTGGGACTGGCTCGGCATGCGGCCGCGCAGATCCTGAATTTCGGTCTGCAGGTCATGGGCGAGATGGAGGGTCCAGCCGACACCGACAAGGGCCACGACCACGAACATCGTCAGCAAGCTCTGTCTCATCCCGCATGTCCTTCCGATATCAGAATTCGGCACAATCAAAGTCCGGCGGCGCGGATGCGCGAGCCGCCGTTGTCGACATCAGGTTATGCCGTTGTCGTCTGACACGGAAGGGTGGAAAGGCGAAGGCCGGAGCGGGCGCTCAGGATGCCTTGGCGTTTTCCCGGCTCACATAGGGGCCGATTTCGCGGCGGAAAAGCCGCTTATATTCCTCGAACCCCTTCAGCCCTTCGTCGGAGAGAGAGATCACCGTTCGCCGCCGATCCTCGTCGCTGCGCTCGATTTTCACGAGGCCCGCGGCGTCGAGATCCCGGAGGACATATTGCAATGTCCGGTGCGAACGGTGAACGCGGGACTCGAGATCGACGAGAGACAGTCTCGAATGATCGGCCTGGGCGAGGCTGACGATGATGTCCCATGGGGTGCGCGAGGCTCGTGCCCCGAACTTGCGCGACGACCAGTCCTGGACGCGCCAGATGGCGTCCGCGAACTGCCTTGTGTCTTCATCTAAACCGTATCGATTTACGCTTCCATACCTTATCGCAGATCGGGTGACGGTGTCTCAAAAATAGCCTCGTATCATTTGAATAACAGTAAGTTAAATGTATAATTCTGTGGATAAAATGTGAATAAAAGAAAGTATTGATCAAATACAGGATCATAAAATAACTGGTCATATGCCATTATATGTCAGAAATAATTTCAATGGGTATTTGTAGGTAAATTTTTCTGACGATACGTACTTCTCTATATTTTTCAGGTCGGTTAGCTTTTCTCCATCAGTCACACGGAAAAAATCCGGGGCACCCAGCAAATCGAGGAGCGGACGATCCGGTGGTTTCGGGCAGGTTTTTCGACGGTCATTCGCACCGTCTCCCGCTTGCCCGCAGTGCCCGGCTCCACACCGCAGAGACCATCCTCGCATGGCGCCTGATCGTACAGGCCGTGCACCGGGTAAAACCCCTCTGCAGAAATTTGTGATCGATCAAAGTGGCGAAAAAATGGCTTTGATGACAATGACATATGTCCCGTTATGGGACGGAAGGGCGGGGTAATGAGCGGCTATTCCGGTGTGCTGATCGTCGACGACGAAGTCGATCTCTGTCAGGCCTTATCTGATTTCCTAAATTCGGAAGGAATTCCTTCCCTGATGGCTACGAGCGCGGTCGAGGGCCTCGGCATGCTGAAGGACCATTCGCCCGCGATGATGCTGGTCGATATCAAGATGCCGGGGCGGTTCGACGGGCCGCGTCTCGCCGAGCTGGCGACATCGATGGATCACCGGCTCAAGGTCGTCCTGATGTCGGCGGATACCGAGGCGGTGGAGCATGCGTTGATGGATCCGACCCATGGCGCGATCACGGTCGTCGACAAGACGATCGAGCCTCAGCGCATGAAGGAAGTCATCCAGGCCATTCTCCCATGTCCTTAGGCCGATCGCCGGGATGATCGATGCCAGCAAGCGTCAATACGGGCTGATTGCGGTTTATGCCATGACGGTATCTGAAACTGGCGAGATCCGGACGGAACTCATCCCGTCCGATCTGCGGGAGCGGTTGGGAGGACCGACACCGGTTCTCCTGTCGTCCGATAGCTGGCCGCTGTTCGTTCATGCCGACGATCTTGAAACAGTGAGGGCCGCTATCGCGACCATGTGGAGCACAGGAGAATTTCACGCGACATATCGGGCCGGCACGGCCGACGGCCATTACGTCTGGCTCGACGACAGGCTGCGCTTCGAGTTCGGCGGCACCGGCGATCCGGGCGCCCGCACCGGCATCGGCTACGCCGCGACGCCCACGGCCCCTCTGTGCGCAAACCCCGAGGACGATTCGGCCGAGATGTTCTGCGCCGCGCTCACTCATGAACTCGGCCAGCTCCTCACCACCATAGGATTTTCAGCCGAAACCCTTCCGTCCATCGTGGGCGATTGGGACGGCCCGGCCGGTTTGAGCGAGGCGCTCATGGAAAAGACCGACCGGATCCGCAGTTCGGCGCAACGGGCCAAGCGCGTCATCCGGGGGCTGCACGACGTCATCCGGAATCAGGGCGGGCTCGCCGACACAGTCGATCTGCGGCAGGTCGTCGACACGGCGGTGCACTATCTGCCGCCGCTCCATGTGCCGGTTCTGGTTTCGATGCCGGGCAAGCTGGCGGTACAGGGAAATGCGGTGCTGCTGGAACTCGCGGTCACGAATATCCTGAAAAACGCGCGGGAGGCGATCCTCCGGCATTCCTGGGGCGAGCTGGACGACGCCTCGCACCGGATCGAAATCGAGGCCGTTCAATCGTCCGATTATGTCGAGCTTCGAATCACGGACACCGGGGGCGGCCTGGCTGGATCGGTCGACCGGGCCTTCAGCCGGGGCGTCACGACCAAGCCCGACAAGGCGGCCCACGGCGTCGGGCTCTGGCTCGTCCGCCGCATCGCCGAGCATCACGACGGCAAGGTCGTGCTCCGAAACACCGGCCGGGGCCTGGAGGTTTCGCTGTTGCTGCCGCAGATCCGTGCGCGAGATGCGGCATGAGGCGCTAAAGCGCCAATTCGGCGTCCGTTGCCATCGCTTTCTTGGGCTGAATCGCTGTGAGCTCGTTGAAGCGTCCGTCCCGGACCTTGATGACCCAGTCGGCGTCCACAAGGAACGCGCGGCCGACGCCAACGAGATCGAAGTCGCCGCGGTCGAACCGGCGGACAAGTTCATCCAGCGGCGCTGGCTGGGCTTCCGCGCCGTGGAAGAACGTCATGACGTCGGTATTGAGCCCGACCGAGCCGCAGGTGATGACCGGCAATCCGGTCATCTTCTTCACCCAGCCGGCGAAATTCAGGTCCGAGCCCTCGAATTCGGGCTCCCAGAAGCGGCGTTGCGAGCAATCGAGGCAATCGACGCCCTCGGCCACGATCGGTTCGAGCCATTGCCGGATCTCTTCCGGCGTACTGGCCAGTTTCACGTCGTAATCCTGCTCCTTCCATTGGGAGATCCGCAGGAACAGCGGCATGTCCGGCCCGATGGCGGCGCGCACGGCCTTGACGACTTCGCGCGCGAAGCGGGAACGCTCCGGCAGTGTCTTCCCGCCCCAGCGGTCGGTCCGCTGATTCGTGCCCGCCCAGAAAAACTCGTCGATCAGGAAACCGTGTGCTCCGTGGATCTGCACGCCGTCGAAACCGAGCTCGCGGGCCTTCGCGCCCGCTTTCGCATAGGCCGCGATTGTGTCGGCGATCATTTCCTCGGTCATGGCGACGCCCTTGGGCTCGCCCGGGGCCATCAGTCCCGACGGGCTTTCTATGGGCTCGGGCTGCCATGTCGGGTCGACGTTGAACAGCGCGCCCGAATGCCAGAGCTGGAGGACAAGCGGCCCCTTTTCCTTGTGCACCTCGTCCACCACATATTTCCAGCCGTCGTAGGAATCGGGCCGGAAATTCGCGAGGCTCGGGTGGTTATTGGCGGCGGGGCGGTCGATCGCCGTCGCGCCGGTGATCGACATGCCGATCTGTCCGCGCGCGCGGCGGCGGTGGAAGGCCGCGAAATCCTTGGTCGGGATGCCGCCCGGGCAGTAATAGCGGGACATCGCCACCATCACGAAGCGGTTCTGCAAGGTCAGCGACTTGATCGTAAGAGGCTCGAATAACCGGCTGACATCCATTGGCGATTCCCCCTCGAAGCCCGTTGCCGGGTTCCCGAATTTGTCTCGATGCGCGTGCGACAAGGATCGTGGCCGAGCGGCGGGGAGATTGCAACCGGGTGGCACTCTTGAGGCCACCGTACAGAGACGGGTGGATATGGAAAGGATTCTGCTGCATAAGACGGGCCATTCGCCGTTGGAAGCTGGTGTCATGACACGTTTTAGTATCCCGCACGAAACCGCTTTTCATTCCGCCCTTTGGACCGCCTGGCCGTCCCATGAGGACCTGTGGGAGGAGAATTTGGCGCCGGCCCGCGCCGAGGTCGCCGCGATGATCCGCGCGCTCGTGGATGCCGATCCCGCCACCGCTATGGCGCGGGGCGAGGTGGTGAAGGTGCTTGTCTGCGGCGAGGAGGCGAAGTCCTCCGCCGAGAACGCCATCGGCGACGTGGCCACCATTCTCGAGGCCGAATTCGGCGATATCTGGTTGCGCGACACGGGCCCGATTTTCGCCGTGTTCGAAGGCAGCGAGATCGCGCTTCACCCGAAGTTCAACGGCTGGGGTGGAAAATACCGTCTGCCGGGCGACGATACGGTCTCGGAATTCGTCGCGAGTTCCGCCGGCGTCGCCATGCGCGACATTCCGCTGACCATCGAAGGCGGCGCTCTGGAGTTCGATGGCGAGGGCACGGTTCTCACCACCCGCGAATGCCTGCTCAATGCGAACCGCAATCTCGGGCGTCACCGAAGCGAAGGCCGAAGCGGTGTTGAAGGAGTATTTCGGTGTCGAGAAGGTGTTGTGGCTCGATCGCGGGCTGATCAACGATCACACCGACGGCCATATCGATAACGTCGCGCGTTTCCTGGGGCAAGGCCGCGTGCTGTGCCAGGCGCCGTCCGGGATCGACGATCCCCATGCCGAACGGCTGGCGGAAGCCGCGGCGGGTCTCGCGCGCATGACGGATGCGAGGGGCCGGAAGCTGCAGGTGATCCAGATCCCGTCTCCGGGTCTCGTGGCCAATCCCGACGGCGATGCGATGCCGGCGAGCCACATGAATTATGTGATCGGAAACAGCGCGGTTGTCGTGCCGACCTACGGGACGATCTCGGCAACGGCCGCGGTTGCCCTGATTGCCGAATTGTTCCCCGGCCGGCGGGTTATCGGTTCGCCCTCGACGGCGCTGCTGTCCGGTGGCGGGTCGTTCCACTGCATTACCCAGCATCAACCGGATCCCAAAGCGGAGACGCGGTCATGAGCATGATCACGGTCGCGGGCCTGCAAGCCTCGTTCGGCGAAAGCATGGCCGCGAATATCGAGAAGATCTCCGGCCTCGTCCGCACGGCGGCGGCAGACGGAGCGCAGGTCATCCTGCCGCCCGAGCTGTTTCAGGGCCCGTATTTCTGCAAGACCCAGGAAGAGCGCTGGTTCGCCGAGGCCTATCCCTGGGCGGAGCATCCCTGCACGCTGGCCATGGCGAAGCTGGCCGAAGGAACTGAATGTCGCTATCCCGGTCTCGATCTTCGAGCGGGAAGGGCCGCGCTATTACAACAGCCTGGTGATGATCGACGCCGGCGGCGAGATGCTCGGCCTCTATCGCAAGAGCCACATTCCCGATGGGCCGGGTTATCAGGAGAAATACTATTTCCGGCCCGGCGATACCGGCTTCAAGATCTGGAACACGAAATTCGGCCGGATCGGCGTCGGCATCTGCTGGGACCAGTGGTTCCCGGAAACCGCCCGCGCGATGACGCTTCTCGGCGCCGAGATCCTGATGTATCCGACCGCTATCGGCAGCGAGCCGCACGATTCCGAACTCGATACCTCAGGGCCTTGGCGCAAGGCGATGCAGGGCCATGCGGTTTCGAACGTGATCCCGGTCGTCGCGGCCAATCGCATCGGCGACGAAGGCGGCCAGCGCTTTTACGGCACCAGCTTCGTGTGCAATCACCGGGGCGATGTGGTGAGCGAACTCGGCCGCAATGACGAGGGCGTCGTCATCGGTACGTTCGACCGCGCGTTCCTGGATCGGCACCGTGCCGCCTGGGGCTTCTTCCGCGACCGCCGGCCGGATCTCTACAAGCCGTATTTCAGCTAAGTCTCAGTCACCCCACCAAAAAGTCATGGCCGGGCTTGACCCGGCGCATCCACGTGGATCCCCGGGTCAAGCCCGGGGATGACTTCTGTTTTTTGGTCAGCCCTGCGCGTTGAGCTGCTTCTCGAGGTTCCCAAGGACCTTGTAGCAGGCGAGGACCTTGCCGACGCTGGAGTTCGGCTCGCGCTTTTCGTCGATCGCGGCGAAGAATTCGCGGTCCTGAAGCTCGATGCCGTTCATCGACACGTCGACCTTCGAGACGTCGATCGGCTCTTCCCTGCCGGTCACCAGATCGTCGTAGCGGGCGATATAGGTGCCGTTGTCGCAGATGTACCGGAAGAACGTGCCGAGCGGGCCGTCATTGTTGAACGAGAGCGCCAGCGTGCAGATCTTGCCGCCACTGGTCTTCATCTGGATCGACATGTCCATGGCGATTCCGAGTTCCGGATGCATCGGCCCCTGAATGGCGTTCGCGATCACCACGTCCTCGCCGGTCTGATACTGGAAGATATCGACCGAGTGCGCCGCGTGATGCCACAGCAGGTGATCGGTCCACGACCGGGGCTCGCCCTTGGCGTTCATGTTCTTGCGGCGGAAGAAGAACGTCTCGATGTCCATGCTCTGGATCGAAAGCTCGCCGGCCTTGATCCGCTTGTGGACCCACTGGTGGGACGGATTGAAGCGGCGGGTATGGCCCACCATGCAGGTGAGACCGGTTTCCTTCTGCTTCTTGTTCACCGCGTCGGCATCCGCCCAGCTGTCCGCCAGCGGAATTTCCACCTGCACATGCTTGCCGGCTTCCATGCACTGGATCGCCTGTGCGGCGTGCATCTGGGTCGGCGTGCAAAGGATGGCCGCATCGACGCCGGGTTGCGCCAAGGCCTCCGAAAGCTCCGTCGTGGCGTGCGGAATACCGTAGTCCGATGCCACTTTCTGCGTCGGCTCGAGCCGTCGGCCGACCAGCGACACGACCTCCACGCCGTTGATGTTCTTGATGCCGTCGAGATGCTTCAGACCGAATGCGCCGGCGCCGGCTAGAACAACCTTCATGCTGCTTTCCCCGCTTTCTGTTCCGTCGGATAGTTTTCGAGAATGATATGGCCGGCCGCCGTGTTGGAGGCCGGGATGTGATAGCTGCGATGCACTTCACGGACCTTCTCGTCCAGCGCGCCGCGCATCATCAGCCACATGACGAGCTCGATGCCTTCGGAACCCGCAAGGCCGCACGTAATCGAGGTGTGGAATGCTGGCGAGGCTTTCGGGGTCGGGTCCGATCTTGTTCATGAAGTTCATGTCGAACTCCTTGTTGATCAGGCCGGCCCGCGCGCCCTGCAACTGGTGCGACATGCCGCCCGTGCCCCAGACCTGCACGTTGAGGTCTTCATCGAAGGACTTCCACGGCCTTCTTGATCGCCTTGCCGAGATTGTAGCAGCGGCGGCTCGACGGCGGCGGATAGAGCACCACGTTCACCGGCATCGGGATGACCCGGCACGGCCATTCGCTGGGCTGGCCGAACATGAGCGACAGCGGCACGGTGCAGCCGTGGTCGACATTCATCTTGTTGATGATGGTGAGGTCGAAGTCGTCCTGAATGATCGACTGCGCCATGTGCCATGCGAGATCCGGGCAACCCTTGATCATGGGCACCGGGCGCGGACCCCAGCCTTCGTCGGCCGGCTGGAACTCTTCGGCGCAGCCGATCCCGAAGGTCGGAATCATTTCCATGCTGAAGGCGGTCGCGTGATCGTTATAGATCAGGATGATGACGTCCGGCGTATTTTCCTTGATCCATTTCCGGGAGAATTCGAAGCCTTCAAACAGCGGCTTCCAGTAATCATTCTGGGTCTTGCCGTTGTCGATCGCCGCCCCGATCGCCGGGATATGCGACGAGGTGACGCCAGCCGTAATTCTAGCCATTAGCTCTTTTCTCCTTTGTAGAGATTGCCTTCCGGAGAACGGCCGCCGGCAAGCATCATGTCCGCGTATTCCTGTTGGGTCATGCCGGTCATGGACGCGGCGGCAAACTGGAAGGTCAGACCGTCCGTCGCGAAGATCTTGGCGAGGAAGTATATGTTTCCTCCTTCAGCCATCATCGCATTGTAGTCGCGCGCCATGACGGCTTTCTTCTGCGCCTCGGTGAGCTGCCATTCGTCGAGATAGGCCGACTCGTTCGCCTTGAACCGCTCGCGGTTCTCGGCCTTCATCAGGGACATGCAGAACTGATTGAGCTTGTATCCCTTGCGGGCCTGCTCGGAATTGAAAATGAGCGTCCCGGGGATATCCTCATAGGGTTTGTTGAGAGCCATCAGCCACCTCCTTCAAGAGTTCCAGTAAAGCCGCATCGGATTGTCCACGAGGAGCTTCCGCTGCAGCTCTTCGGTCGGCGCGATCCTCGGTATGATATCGACCAGCTTGCCGTCATCCGGCATGTGGCTCTTCAGATTGGGGTGCGGCCAATCGGTCCCCCACAACACGCGGTCCGGGAAGGTTTCCACGATCCGTCGTGCAAAGGGGACAAAATCGTCATAGGTCGGCGGTCCCGACTTCGAGAGCCGGTCGGGGCACGTAACCTTTGACCAGATATTGTCGTGCTTGCGCATCAGTTCAACGAATAAGTCGAACTCCGCGTTGTCGACCGGCTTGGTCACATCCGGCCGTCCCATGTGATCGACCACGAGAATGGTCGGCAGCGACGTCAGGAAGTCCCAGAGATCGGGAAGATCCGGCGCCTCGAAATAGACCACGATCTGCCAGTCGAGCTTCTTCACGCGCTCGGCGATCTCGATGAATACCTCTTTCGGCGTGGCATCGACGAGCCGTTTCACGAAATTGAAGCGGCAACCTTTGACGCCGGCCTCGTTCAGTTCGTGAAGCTCTTCATCGGTGACCGTACGCTTGACCGACGCGATGCCTTTGGCCCGTCCGTTCGAATGCTTCACGGCGTCGACCATCGCCCGGTTGTCGGAGCCGTGGCAGGTCGCCTGCACGATCACGTTCTTGTCGAAGCCGAGGAAATCGCGCAGCGCCCAAAGCTGGTTCTTCGAGGCGTCGCAGGGCGTGTATTTGCGCTCCGGCGCGAAGGGAAATTCGTCGCCCGGCCCGAAGACGTGGCAATGGGCGTCGACCGCTCCCGCCGGCAGCTTGAATTCCGGCTTCGAGGGGTTTGGATGGAACGGAAGCCAGTCGGCATCCATCTGGAATTTGGCCATGCGTTCCGTCCTTACTTGCCGCGAGCCTTCAAGGCCTTGTCGAGACGGGGATAGACGCGCCGGGCATTCAGCTCGAACACCTTGCGCTTGTCCTCGGCGCTGATCGTCAGCGCGTCGACATAGCGCTTGGTGTCGTCGAAATAGTGTCCCGTCGTCGGATCGATGCCGCGCACCGCGCCGACCATCTCCGAGCCGAACAGGATGTTGTCGATGTCGATCACCTCGAACAGCAGGTCGATGCCCGGCTGGTGATAGACGCAGGTGTCGAAGTAGACGTTCTTCATCACATGCGTATCGAGCGACGGTTGCTTGAGCATGTCGGCGAGGCCGCGATAGCGTCCCCAGTGATAGGGCACCGCGCCGCCGCCATGCGGGATGATGAAGCGCAGATCCGGGAAGTCCTTGAACAGGTCGCCCTGCAGGAACTGCATGAAGGCGGTGGTGTCGGCATTCATGTAGTGCGCGCCGGTCGCGTGGAAATTCGGATTGCACGACGCCGAGACGTGGATCATCGCCGGCACGTCCAGCTCGACCATCTTCTCGAAGAACGGATACCAGGACTTGTCGGTCAGCGGCATCGAGGTCCAGTTGCCGCCCGAGGGATCGGGGTTGAGGTTGCAGCCGACGAAGCCGAGCTCGTTGACGCAGCGCTCCAGCTCCGCGATCGAGTGGGCAATCGGCACGCCCGGCGACTGGGGCAGCTGGCACACGCCGATGAAGGTGTCGGGGAACAGCGTCGACGACCCGCTTGATCAGGTCGTTGCAGCGGCGCGACCATTCGATCGAGGTTTCTTCGTTGCCGATATGGTGGCCCATGGCCGAGGCGCGGGGCGAGAAGATCGTCATATCCGCGCCGCGCTCCGTAAGGAGCTTCAGCTGGTTTTTCTCGATGGTTTCGCGGATTTCGTCGTCGGAGATGTCGGGATAGACCGGCTCGGGCAGGGAGGGATCCTTCAGGCGGGCCTTCTGCGCCTCGCGAAAGGCGTTATGCGGTTCCGGCGCCGTCGTGTAATGCCCGTGGCAGTCGATGATCATGTTGCGACTTCCCCTAGATTGTTGCGGTTGGTCGGCCCTTGTTATGCCGCACATTTCCCTGGGTTGGGAATAAGCCGTGCCCCGCAACGGGTCAAGTCCGGCTTTTCAAGGACTTAGGGTTAAGAGCGGCCTGGTGGGAAAAATACCCGATATCGCGCTGCCGGACGCGCCGGGACATGCGACCGTTAGTCGATGGACAGGACCGGTAAACTGGGTCAATCTCCGGGCTAAAGCCTTGAGATGTCAAGCATCGGGAGGATGTGATGGGGAAGACGAGAGGATCGGGATTCGGCGTTCTGGCGGTGGCCTGCGCCTTGATGGCGCCGGCGGCCCATGCCGAGCACAAAGAGGCGCTGCCCGCGACCATCGCGCCGCTCTATTACCAGGAACTCGATGAATGTCTTCCGCCGCTACACGGTGGATACGGACAAGATGTTCGAATTCTACGGCGAGGTGATCGGCCTCAAGCAGCTTCAGACATTCGATGTCGGTGGTGGGCAGAAGGTCGCCCGGTTCATCGTGGGCGATTCCCAGGTGAAGTTCACCAAGCGGACGCCGGACCGCAAATATCACTCCGGCGGCGTGAAGGACGCCACAGGACTCAGGCTGCTGACCTTCTTCTTCCCGGACGAGGCGACGCTGTCCCAGAGATTCGAGGCGCACGGCTATCCGGTGCCCAAGTTCAAATCGTTCCCGAATTCGGATCGCGAATATGCGCTGGTCAAAGATCCCGACGGCCAGGATGTCGAGCTGGTCGTGATCCCTGACGGCCCGAAGCAGGCCTATGAGCGGATCGAAATCGGCCTGACCGTGTCCGACATGAAGGCAAGTCGCGATTTCTACGCGAATTTCGTCGGTCTGGACGCCGCGCCGCCCGCGAAGGATCCGGTCTTCGGCACGACGATGTATTCGTTCAGGCACGGCTCCACGACGATCAATCTCCGGCATTTCGGCGGCAAACTTCCGGCGGATACCGGCAGCGGCGGCATTCAGTATGTCGTGACCAATGTCGATCCCGTCAATGAAATGGCCAAGAAGCGGCATGTCACGATCGAGCAGCCGCTCGGCGAATTAAAGGGATTCGGGCTGAGAACCATCTGGCTGGACGATCCGGACGGCATCACGAATTACTTCGCCGAGACGCCGGAGAGCCGGAAGGCACAGGCCTCCGGCTCCTCGAACGAATAATCGTTTGCGGTTTGGCGGTTACTTCTTCGCCTTCTGCGGCGGGCCGTCGAGCTTCTCGAACGACTTGAACCAGCAGCGTTGCACCATGCCGCCGGGCGACCCGACGACGATCGAGCTGAACTTGTCAACCTGAGCCAGGCCGTCCGTGGCGATGCCGATAGTCTCGGTGTAGGGAAGATCGATGCACGGCGCCATGAATGTCGCATGGTACCACTGCTTCACGCCGACCTTCAGATAGATGCCCTTCGTACCATCGGCCTGCCAGCTGTCGATCCGGTGAGGCAGGTTCGCGAAGTTGATCACCGCGCGGCCCTTGGGAGGGGCCGGTTGCTCGCTCGCGGTGGGTGTGTCTGATGCCGCCTGGGCGATACCGCCCAGCGCGAGCGCCAGAAATGGTGCGACAAGTGCCGCTTTAGCCAATCTGTTCATGGAAACCTCCGTCTGGTTGGCAACAAGGGACAGGGTCACGAAAAGGCCAGCACTTTGCGCGTGGAAAACAGGAACCGACGCCTATGATTCCTAGGCATCTATGTAGTGTCGGGAACGGAAACGTCCAGCGATTTTGCGCCGCCGTTCGTCTCCGTTCCAACCGGTCATTTAGAACTTGTACTTCACGCCCAGAGTAACGGTCTGGGTTTCGTAGTAATTGCGGTAAACCGCCGTGAAGCCGTCGCCCCGGATGTTCTGCTTGATGCCGAAGGTGTTGAAGATATCCGTCGCCGAGAGCGTGATTTCGGCGCGGTCGTCCATGATCGACTTGCTGATCCCGAAATCCACCGACGCGCGGGCCGCTTCCGTCCCCTGCGGGACATTCTTCTTGGCGTAGTAGACCAACCCGAGCTGCATCTCAATTCCGTATGGCAAGGTTAACTGGCCGTTCAGCTTGGCGTTCCAGGTGTCGTCCTTGGATGCGTCGATCGAAAAGGGGCGCTGGACCGGGAAGAGCAGGGTCGTCTGATAGGCGTCGATCTTGATCCGGTACCAATTGAAGCTTCCGGAAAGCTCCAGGAAGTCTGAGACGTCCTGAGTGAACAGAAGTTCGAGGCCGGAGTTCGTCGCGTTACCCACATTCGTGTAGATCCGGTTCACGATGTCGTAGGTGAAGCTCGAATTGTCGATCGCGAACACGCGCAGGAACGTGTCGTCGATCATGCGGTGATACAAGGCCGTGGAAATCGTGCCGCTGCCCCAGCCGGTCTTTACCGACAGCTCGAAGGTTTGGGTGTCCTCGGGCCGCAGATAGGGATTTCCCACCTTGAGGAGTTCCGGATCGTCGTATTTCGGGAAGATCCGAAGCTCCGGTTCTCCTGGACGGTCGATCCGGCGATTGTAGAAGGCGGAGATGTCCGTTTCGTCACCCAGCTTGTAGGTCAGCCGGACATTGGGAAATACCCGGAAATAGCTGTAAGCGTCGCTCGTCGGATAATAGATGTTGTCCACAGGCAGGTCGTAGGACACGTCGGTCTGTTCGAGCCGAACGCCGGCCTCCGACCGCATAGCGCCGTTCCTCGCGGACATAGTTCAGATAGCCGCCATAGATGTTCTCGGCCCATCGCGAGTGATCGCCGAGGCCCGGATAGATGACCGAGGCGACGCCCCGTACCACGTCGTAATCGATCGGGAGGCGGCGGAGCTGAACCTTCGCGCCCGCTTCGAGCCGCCCGCTCTGCAAGGGACGGACATAATCGAGGGTTATCGGAATGGTGTGCTCGCGCGCCTTGAGATGCGTCTCGTCGGAGCCCACGCGGATCGGCGAAATCTCGTTGAGATAGTAGTTCTCGTCCTCTGAGCCGCGCGTGTATTGGACACTTGCCTCGATCTCGTGGCCGGCGTCGCCGAACTCGTGCTTATAGGTCGTGTTGAAGTTCAGATAGCCGGTGGTCTCCTTCTCGGTCCAGTACCAGTAACGCAACCGGTCCATGGTCGCGGCGTCGATAAAGGGCACCTGCGCCTGATCTTTGTGGTGCTCGTAGTCGAGGATGGAGGAGAAGCTCAGCGTGTCGTTGTCGTCCGTCCGCCAATCCGCGCCCGCCTTCACGACATACTGGATCTGCCGCCGGTTTTCGGGGACCTGCGAGCGGATCTCACGGCCGTCGTCGTAGAACCGGGTCGTGAACTCGTTGTTCGGCAGATCGCGCTGCAGATAGATCTCGGTTTGCAGATAGGTGTCGATCTTGGACGTGTTGTAATTCAGATTGAGCGTCGAAATGACCTTTGGGTTGGTCGAGAAGCTGCCGAGATCCGTGGGCAAATCCTCTCGGCGCTTGGTCAGTTGCCCGACGCCGACCGTGAGCCCGGCATCGCCGTGAAAGCCGAGCTCCTTGTTTTCCTTGTAGATGATGTTGATGACGCCGGCCATGCCAGCGGCGTCATAACGGGACGATGGATTGTTGATGATCTCGACGCGGTCGATGTTGCTTGCGGAGATGCTGTCGAGACCGTTCTGCCGTCCGTACCCCGTCAGGCTGGATTGTTTGCCGTCCATCAGGACCGCAACCTTGTCGCTGCCGCGAAGCAAGACGCGGCCGTCCTGATCGATTGTGACGCCGGGCAGGCCCCGGAGGGCATCCAGCACCGAGCCGCCGGACCGCGCGATGTTGTCGGCCATGCTGAACGAATTGACGCCCGGTGCGATCGATACTTCCTGAAGTCGCTCGGCCGAAATGATCAGTTCGTCGCGCGGCACGTTCGATCGAACCAGCGCGATCGTCCCGATGCTGTAGATATCGTTCCGTTCGCCGATCAGGAGGGGAAGCTGAACGGGTTCGTGCTCCAGAAATTCCAGATTGACCAGATAGTCACCGGTATCGAGCCCCGTGATCTCGAACCGGCCGTCTTCTCTGGTCAACGTCCCCGTGACCACCTTGCCGCTGGCGCGATCGACGATGGTCACGCTTACCGAGGGCATGGCCGCCCGTGTTTCCCGTTCGATCACGTGGCCGGATATACGGCGCTCCACTTCCGCCAGCGCATCGTCGGGAAAGAGAACAATAATCAAGCACGCAAGGAATCGACGCATCATACTCGCACCCCAAATACTCACTTCAGCCCAAGGCCAGACGGCCATGCGTCAGGCGATGGCCGAGCCAGATGAACTCAGCATGAAATGCGTGAGGTCTCCCGCGCGATGCCGAGGCGGGGTGGTGTCGTCATGAAAGGCGCAAGCGCCCGGATTTCCGGGCCTTACGGGAGGAAAGGGAAGCGACGGCCGCGCATCGGCGCAGCCTGGTTCACAAATTGTTGAACGGCATTATTTCCCGTCGACCGAGAAGGCCAGCAGTACATTGCCGGGGTGGCCGAAGAAGGTGCCGTTGCCCGATGTGAAGTAGACCATGCCACCCGCGACGACCGGGCCCGGGCCGTCGATCGACCCGCCATTGGCGGTCACGCCGTTGACCGTGTCGAAGGGCCGGTTGGTGTCGTAGGTCCACAGCTTCGCGCCGTCCTTCGTGGCGTAGGCGCGCATGCCGCCGTCCTGCGAGCCGGAGAAAACGACGCCGGGGATTACGGTCGTCGCCGCCGACTGGACTTCGTAGCAGCCGAGCCCACGCTTGCAGAGCGTCGGATCGGGTGGCGCGAACCAGACGAGATGTCCGCTGGAGAGATCGACGGCATAGAGCCCGCCGGGCTCCTTGGTCTCCTGCCCGGCATTGGCGAAATAGGCATTCCGGTCGTCGGTCGCGGCGCCCCAGACGGCGCCTTTCGCCGCGCCTTCGCCCACACGGTACTGCCAGAGGATGGTGCCGTTTTCGGGCGCCAGTTCCCAGCCCATGCCGGATTTCTGCGCGATCACCAGCACGTCATGTCCCTCGGGCGTCGTGGTGAGCACGGGCGATGCCGCGATATCGAAATCGGGGCCGAGCGGCATCGGGCAGTTCGGATTCTTGCCGGCGTCCGGGTCGCCGCCCGCCGAGCCCGGATCGCAGCCATAGATCCAGATGTCGCCGGCCAGCAATTGCTTGCTCCAGACCTGCTTGCCGGTCTTCTTGTCGAGCGCGATCACCGCATTGCTGTTCGGCACTTTCGGTCCCGCATAGGCATTGCCGGTCGCGACATACACGAGACCGCGCTTGTCGTCGACCGTGGGCGCCGACCATATGCCGGCGCCGGCCGGTCCCCAGAGCTGCACGCCCTTGCTGTTCTTGCCGCGCCGCTCCGCCTTGGGGACGGTGTAGTATTTCCAGATTTCCTTGCCGGTCGCAGCGTTAAGCGCCGAGACATTGCCCCGGAACGTGCAGCATTCGTAATCCGGTTGGGACGAGGTGCTCTCCTCCGAAATGCCGGTGATCGGCACATAGAGCACGCCGTCATGCAGGGTGACGGACCCGGTCGCGACGGAGGCGGGGTGCATGTCGACCTTCACCTGCCACAGCTTCTTTCCGGTCCGGGCATCGAGCGCGTAGGCGTTCGCCTTGGTATCGGAGAAGAACACCGCGTAATCGGTTCCGCCGGCTTTCAGCGGGCCGACCGATACGGCGTTGCGTACCGCGCCGTCGGCCGCGAAGGTCCAATGGGTGCAGCCCGTCTTGGCGTCGATCGAATAGACGACGCCGGTTTGGCTGCCGAAATAGAGCCGTCCGCCGAAGACCGCGGGTTGCGAGCGCATCTGCGTCGTGTTGGCGATGCCATAGGCCCATTTCAGCTTCAGTTTCCCGACATTCGCCGCGGTGATGCCGCCCGTGTCCTGCTGGAAGCGGGTGTTGGTGGCGGTGAGGCCCCAACCTGCCCAGCTCGGTTGGTCGGCGGCATTGGCGACCGGCGGATTGGCCTTGCAGACATTGGTGTTGGAGATCACCGTTTCCTTCACCTTGCCGCCGGAGAGGAATTCGGCCACGGCCGTGCGTTGTTCGGCCGAGAGCTTGGCGCCTTCGAGACGCATCGGGCCGTCCGTGAGCGCGGACACGATGCGGTTCGCATCCATCTTCATCAGCGCATCGACCGACGGCATTTTCGAATCCGAGGGCACCGCGTGGCAGACCGCGCAATGATCGCCGAAGACGTCGACACCGTCGGCGCCAGCGGCCGATCCGGCCGCACTGGCAGAGCTTGCCACGCTCAGGGCGAGGGTGGCGAATAGCGCGCTACGCGACAGGATCTCGGTCAATTTCATCCTTGGCTCCCGAAAAGGTCTAAAAGCTCAAATCCGGCACGCGCTTTCTTACAATCCATTCGAGCGGCGTGACCAGACCCTGGCCCTTGGACAGCAGATCGCGGGTGCCCTCCGGCCCCAGCGTCTTGGCGACCGGCGGCTCGCCGTCGAGCGGCGCGAAGTCCTTATAATACATGTTCAGCGTGATAAGGCCCCATTCGCCGCCGTGGCCGGAGACCGTGTAATCCATGCCTTCGAACGTGCCGTTGGCCTTCGCTTTTTCGAGCACCGGCTGCATGTAGGTCCGGTAGAAGGTCGTGTAGGCGAAGCTCTTGCCGGGCATCGCCCGGTATTTACTGGCGAATTGCACCGGGGCGTCGCCCGGATCGATGAAGAACTCGTTGACCCGGTTTTGCATCTGGCGCTGAACCGAGTTGACGCATTGCGCCAGCCGGGCCTTCAGATCCTCCGCCTTGCGTTTGCCGAGCACGCGTACCAGCGGGTCGGGGCGGTCGAAGATGTCGAAGCCGGAAATCGGTTCCACGATCTGGAATTCCGTCGTGTCTCCGACGACCGTGTGGAAGACCGACCGCGACTTGACCCCGGCCTTCCTGAGCGCCGGCACGACCTCCGCTTTCTGCAAGGCTTCCCAGGCGACGATGAGTTCCGGCTTCAGGTGGTAGGTCGTCACCATCAGGCGTGTGGTTCCCGCGCCGCCTTCGGCCTGTGCCCGGGCGAAGCCTGGAAGCGTTACGCAAAGCAACAGGGCGGCCGCTGCCGTCCGAAGCACCGTCCTCAATGACTCGGGCATGGAATGTCCTTCATTTTGCCTGCGCGCGGCTATTGTTGCGGGCCGAAGGCCAGCGCATGTTCCTTGGCGGCGGCCTCCGCGGTCTGACCGTGCAGCAGGTCCCAATGGACGGCCCGGTAGCCGATCTTCCAGTCGCCGTCTTCCTTGACCCAGCGGTCGGTGTAGATCCCCGATCCCTGAACCGTGAAACTGTGATCCGGCTGTTCCGCGAGGAAGGTGAAGCGCGCCCGGGCCGTTGCCGTATCGGGACCCGTTACATGGACCTCGATATTGCTGAGAAGATCGGTGCGCTGATAGCGCGGCTTGCCTTCACGCGCTTTCGCCATCCGGGCCGAGGCGCTCGCCATGCGCTCCTTGATGTCATCGCGGCCGGTGCGCGTGCCTTCGGCCATCACCAACTTGGCGTCCTTCGCGAACATCTTGATGTAGTTGTCCCAGTCGGACGCGCCGAGCAGCTCCATATAGGACTGGAGCTTCTCGCGGATGATCGACTCGTCCTCGAGGCGCTGCACCCGTTGCTCAAGAGTGAGCGACGGGCTTTCGGCGCGGGCGGGGGCCGTCGCGGCAAAACTGGCCGCGACCAGTGCCGTGCTGAACATGACACTGGCCTGGATCGCCTTGTATTTCGTCATGGGCGGGGTCTCGCTAGATCTGCGTCTCGTGCCGACGCGGCATCGTGCTCCGATGTTTATTCCTGCGGCAACCGGAACACCCAGATCGTGCTGGAATTGTCCAGCGGATGGGCGATGTCCGGCGTCAGGCCGCCCCAGCTCGACGCATAGGGGCCGCCGGACGTCGCGACCACGGCGACATATTGCTTCCCGCCATCCATGTAGGTGACCGGGAAGGAGTTCACCATGTTGTCGAGCCGGACCTGCCAGAGGATCTTGCCGGTCTTGGCGTCATGCGCCCGGAAATAGCGGTCATAGGTCCCCTGGAAGACGATCCCGCCGCCCGTCGGCAGGCTCGCGGAGGCCTGAGGCGCCCGGTCGTTATGGCTCCAGGCGATGTCGTGGCTCTTGTCGGAGAGGTTCACCGCCGCCAGCCAGCCGATATTGCCGTCGCTGTTCTTCGGCGGCAGCACCTTCCAGGAGGCATAGCCGCCCTTCGGCTGTTCGCTGCCCTCGCGCGGATAGGGCTTGTACTCGCCGCAATGCCGTTCCATCGGCATATAGAGGTAGCCGGTCTGGGGATCGTAGCCGAGCCCCGGCCAGTTGCGCGCGCCGCCGCCATGCGGGCATACCGTGACGGTCTGGCCCGGCGCCGGGATGAGCGAGGTGTCGTAGGTCTTGGCGCCGGTCTTCGGATCCATCGCCGTAACGACGTTCTGGATGCCCATGTCCTTCGCGAAAACGAAGTCGCCGGTCTTGGCGTCCAGCGCCTCGATGATCGCCATCTTGCCGGAGGTGATGACCAGCTTGCGCATCTTGCCGTCGACCGGCAGCGTCACGATCTGGCGCTCGAACACATAATCGAAATCCCAGGTGTCGTTGGGCAGATGCGAATGGTGCCAGACGAGCTTGCCGGTATCCGGATTGAAGGCGAGCGTGTTGTTCGTATAGAGCGTCGTGTTCGTGATGCCGGGCTTGTTGATCGGCGGATAGGTGCCGCGCACCGTCGACGACCACGGATAGGGCTGGCCGACGCCGAAATAGATGAGGTTCAGGTCCGGATCGTAGCTGCCGCCGGTCCACACGGCGCCGCCGTAGCGGGCGTCGTCCGGAATGCCGTTCCAGGTGTTGCCGCCCGGCTGGTCATGGGTCGGGATGGTGTAGAAGCGCCAGTCTTCCTTGCCGGTCTCCGCGTCGAGCGCGGTGATGAAGCAGCGCGAACCGACGCAGTTGCTGAGCCCGAAGATCACCTTGCCGTGCACCACCAGCGGCACGCCGGTCGGCACACCGTCCTTCGGGTCGTCGACGACGGCGTGATCCCAGACGACCTTGCCGGTCTTCACGTCGAGCGCGAAAATATGGCCGTTCGAGCCGAAGGCGTAGAGCTTGTCCCCGAAGATCGCCATGCCGCGCTTCATGATCGAGCGGATGCCGCGCGGATATTTCGGCTGGTAGGTCCACAGCACATCGCCATTCGCGGCGTTGATCGCCTGCACGGCGTCGCCGTAGCTCTGGACGAACATCACGCCGTCATGCACAACCGGAATCGCGGTCGCCTGTCCGTTGGCGAGCGCCCAGGACCAGGCGAAGGACAAATTCTTGACGTTCTTGGTGTTGATCTGGTTGAGCGGGCTGTAGCCCCAGCCGTTATAAGTCCGCCGCCAGTTGACCCAATCGCCGTCGCCCGGCTTCGAGAGCGTCTCCTGCGTGACCGGCGTCATCTTGTCGAGGATCGCCATCTTCTGTTTGAGATATTCCGGCGAATGCGGTTCCTCTGCGGCCGGCATCGAGATGGCCTGTGCCGGCGACGATACGAGCTGCAGGCCCAGCGTTGCCATCATTGCGAAGCTGGACAACGCGGCCACACGGCCGAACACACGCTTGCAATTCATGATTTCCCCCCGGAAATATCGATGCGATTTGAATTCGTAACCATTTCAGGGCGAATGGTGGCATTTGTCCAGAGCCATGTTGATCTTTCGACAAATGGGTTGTTCTCGCCCAAAACGGCCGGATCCGTGCTACATATGCCGGACGAATGTCGATCGCGGCGATTCTGGGGGAAAAGCACATGCGATACGTCTTTAGGGGATTCCTAGCTGCAGCACTGATAGCGGGTATGGGCAGCGTCGCCGCGACCGCCGCCGAGAATGCGGACGCCAACTTCGTTCCGCGGAAGCCGGCCTTTCCGGAGCAGACCAAAGCGCCGGCGGTCAAGAAGCCGTCCGAGTTCACCATGGAGACGATCGCGACGGGCCTGACGCGGCCCTGGGCAATCGCGTTCCTGCCCGACGGCAAGTTTCTCGTCAGCGAGCGCAACGGGTTCATGCGGACGGTTACGAAGTACGGCGTTATTTCCGCGCCGATCGAGGGCGTGCCGGGCGTGAAGGCGGTGTCGGCCGAAGGTCTGCACGACCTTGAGCTCGATCCGAACTTCGCGAAAAATCGGCTGGTCTATTTCGCCTATTTCGCGCCGCCGTCCGGCGAGGCCCCGGCGATCTGGCCTAACCACTTCTTCTATGACGATGTCTTCAGCAAGTCCGTCGCCGAACGGCGCACGATGAAGATCGGCATGGAGCGCGTGGCGCGCGCCCGGCTGAGCGATGACGATACGCGGCTCGAGAACGTACAGATTCTGGTCGACGGACCCGATCGCCGCATTGCCTTCGCGCCCGACGGGACGCTTTACATCACCGGTGCGGATCGGCCGCGCTTCTATGATTCCGATCTCGACGGCAACGATCATCCGCCGAGCGACGTGGAGATCCGGCGCAATTATGCCGGGCGTGTCTCGCGCATCAATCCGGACGGATCGATCCCCGAAAGA
The DNA here is from genome assembly GCA_963822835.1 of uncultured Alphaproteobacteria bacterium. Classification (GTDB taxonomy): domain Bacteria; phylum Pseudomonadota; class Alphaproteobacteria; order CAVTAV01; family CAVTAV01; genus CAVTAV01. The sequence goes on from CAWGIZ010000005.1 coordinate 254,107, forward strand.
CAATCCGTTCCTGAGCGATCCGAACACGCCCCCGGACGTCTTCTCATTCGGCCACCGCGATCCCGAAGGCGCGGCGATCAACCCGGCGACCGGAGAGCTGTGGGCCGTCGAGCACGGACCGCGCGGGGGTGACGAACTCAACATCATCCGGTCCGGCAAAGATTACGGCTGGCCGGTCATTTCCTACGGACGGCAATATTCCGGCGATCCGGTGAACCACGGGCTGACCGCGAAGGACGGCATGGAGCAGCCGATCTACTTCTGGGTGCCTTCAATCGCGCCGTCCGGCATGGCTTTCTATACCGGCGATCTGTTTCCGCAATGGAAGGGCAATCTCTTCATCGGCGCGCTGGCGGGCAAGCATCTCGTCCGGCTCGTACTCAAGGGCAATCGCGTCGCCGCAGAGGAAAGTCTGCTTGCCGATCTCGATCAGCGCATCCGCGACGTGCGGCAGGGGCCCGAGGGGGCGCTCTATATCCTGACCGATGGCGGCAGCATCATCCGGCTCACCCCCAAGAAGTGAGAGACAAATCATGACCCAGGCCTCGGGCGATCCCTTCGCCGGCAAATCGGTTTTCATTGCCGGCGGCACCAGCGGCATGAATTTCGAGACCGCGAAGCGCTTCGCCGAGGCGGGGTCGAAGGTCGCCGTGATCAGCCGCAATCCCGAGCGGGTGGAAAGCACGGTTGCAACGCTGCGGAAGCATAGCCCGGAATCGCTCGGGATTCCCTGCGACGTTCGGGATGCCGGCGCGGTTGCCGACGCCATCGCGAAATCGAGCGAGGCGATCGGCCCGTTCGACGTGGTGATCGCGGGGCAGGCGGGTAACTTCCCGGCGCTTGCGGCCGATCTGTCGCCGAACGGTTTCAAGGCCGTCGTCGACATCGATCTGATCGGCTCGTTCAATGTCTTTCGCGCGGCCTACGGGCATCTCAGGAAACCCGGGGCAGCGCTGATCGCGATTACCGCGCCACAGGCGGTTCAGGCCCAGATGGGGCAGATCCACGTCTGTGCCGCGAAGGCCGGGGTCAACATGCTGGTCAAATGTCTGGCGCTCGAATGGGGTGCCGAGGGCATTCGCGTCAATGCGATCTGCCCCGGACCCATAGAGGGCAGCGAGGGTATGAAACGGCTCGCGCCGACCGACGAGGCGCTGGCCTATATCAAGGGCAAGGTGCCGTTGCGGCGGCTCGGCACGACGAAGGATATCGTCGAGGCGGTCGGCTTTCTGGTCGGTCCTTCGGCCGACTTCGTGACCGGCCTCATTCTGGATTGCGATGGCGGGTTGAACGTCTCGCAGGGCGGGTATGGCTTCGGCGGTTGACGCCGCGGTTTATTCGCCCGGGGCTGGAACCGGTTCCTTTTTCTTGCCGCCCAGGATCTTGGCGGCGGCCCCGCGGCAGATGACGTAGAACACCGGCGTGAAGATCAGGCCCGAACAGGGTCACGCCGATCATGCCGAAGAACACCGCCGTGCCGAGCGCCTGACGCATTTCCTTGCCCGGTCCCGTGGCGATGGCCAGCGGCAGCACGCCGAGGATGAAGGCGACGGAGGTCATCAGGATCGGCCGGAGGCGGGTCCGTCCGGCGGCGATCGCCGCATCGAACCAGTTCATGCCTTGAAGCTCTTCGTTCTGGCGCGCGAATTCGACGATCAGAATCGCGTTCTTCGCCGCCAGCGCGACGAGCACGACGAGGCCGACCTCGGTCAGGATATTGTTGTCCATGCCGCGAATGTTGACGCCGAGGATCGCGGCCAGAAGACACATCGGGACGATCAGGATGACCGACAGCGGCAGCGAGAAGAATTTCGTAATTCGCGGCCAGCACAAGGAACACGAACACCACGGCGAGGCCGAACACGATCGGTCCGGTATTGCCGGCGAGCTTTTCCTGATAGGCGATGTCGGTCCATTCGATGCCCATGCCCTGCGGCAGCACCTGCCGGGCCAGCCGCTCCATCGTCGCCAGCGCCTCGCCGGAGGAATAGCCCGGCGCGGCCTGTCCGCGAATGTCGGCCGAGGGGAACAGGTTGTAGCGCAGGATACGGGTTGCGCCCGAATCCTCGTGCAGCGTGACCACGGAGCCGAGCGGAACCATGTCGCCCGAGGTCGAGCGGACCTTGAGGTTCACGATGTCCTGCCGCGTCTTCCGGAACGACGGATCGGCCTGGGCGATCACCTGATCCGTGCGCCCGTTGAGATTGAAGTCGTTCACATAGAGCGAGCCGAGATAGATGTTCATCGCGCTATAGACTTCTGACGGCGGTACGCCGAGCAGCTGCGCCTTGTCCCGGTCGAGATCCGCGAAGAGGCGCGGCGCGCCGGTATTGAACTGGCTGAACACGCCGGCGACGGCGGGCTCCTTCCGGCTCGCGGCGACAAGATCGTTGGTGGCGGTTTCGAGAGCCCGGTAATCCGCGCCCTCGCGGCTTTCGACCATCAGACGCCAGCCGCCGCCATTGCCCATGCCGCGCACGGTCGGCGGCGAGATGACGAAGCTGGTCGCGCCCTGAATGGCGGCAAGCCGCCCCATCAGATTGCGGCTCAACGTGCCGACATCGAGCCCCATGGATTCGCGCTCGTTGAAATCGATGAGCTTCACGAACAGCGCGCCGGAATTCGACTCCTGCGACGAGCTGGCCGCGTTGAAGCCCGAGAAGGCGAACGCCTCCTCGACGCCAGGCATGGCGGCCGAGATTTCCATCGCGCGCTTCATCACCGCATCCGTCCGTTCGCCAGCGGAGCCCGGCGGCAGGGTGATGACGCCGATCAGCGCGCCCTGGTCCTGATCCGGAATGAAGCCGCTCGGCGTCTCGATGAAACGCCAGCCCGTGATCGCCAGCAGGCCGGCATAGAGCACCAGCATCACGCCGACGCGGCGGACGGTTGTGCCGGTGAGCATGCCGTAGCGGTTGCTCAGTCCGTCGAAGCCGCGATTGAACGTCGCGCCCGCGCGGTGCAGCCAGGCGAGGGGACCGTGCTCCTCATTGCCGCTCTTATGCGGCTTGAGCAGAAGCGCGCCGAGCGCCGGCGTCAGCGTCAGCGAGATGAACACAGAGATCACGGCCGAGGCGGAAAGCGTAACGGCGAACTGCCGGTAGAACTGTCCCGGAATGCCCGAGACGAAGGCGGTCGGGATGAACACCGAAAGCAGCACGAGCCCGATCGCGATCACCGCGCCGGAAACCTCGTCCATCGTGCGCTTGGCGGCGTCGCGCGGGGCCATACCCTCGCGGATGTTTCGTTCGATGTTCTCGACCACGACGATCGCGTCGTCGACCACGATGCCGACGGCCAGAACGAGGGCGAACATCGACAGCGAGTTCAGGCTGAAGCCGAACGCCAGCAGGACCGCCATCGAACCGATCAGCGAGATCGGGATCGCGACGATCGGGATGATCGCCGCGCGCCAGGTCTGCAGGAAGATCATGATGACCACGACGACGAGAACGAGCGCTTCGACCAGCGTGTGTTGCACGGCCTCGATCGACGCCGCGACGAACTCTGTCGGGTTGTAGGGAACGCTGTAGTCGACGCCGGGCGGGAAATCCGGCCGCGTAGCCTCGACCTCTTTCAGCACTGCCGTGGCGGCCGCCAATTCATTGGCGCCGGGCTGCGGAATGATCGCCAGACCGACCGTCGGCTTGTCGCCCGCGAAGGCGCTCGTACCGTAACTCTCTCGCATGAGCTCCGCGTGGCCGATGTCGCGCAGGCGCGTCACGCCGCCGTCCGGGCTGGTCTTGATGATGACGTCGTCGAATTGCTCCGGCGTCGTCAGGCGTCCGGCCATCTGGATCGGCAGCTCGAAGGCCGGCGAGGTCTTGCCGAAGGGCGCCTGACCGATGGCGCCCGCGGCGACCTGAACGTTCTGCCCCCGCAGCGCGGCGACCACGTCGCTCGCAGTGATATCGCGGATCGCGGCGCGGCCGGGATCGATCAGTACCCGCATCGCATAGGTGCTGCCGCCATAGACCATCACGTCGCCGATACCCGGCTGGCGCAGCAGCCGGTCGCGAATGGTCGTGTTCGCCCAGTCTCCGAGGAAGTCGACGCCGACATTCGGGTTGGAAGACGTCATCGCGATCAGCATCAGGAAACCGGAGGACTGCTTGTTCACCGAGACGCCGAGATTACGAACCGCCTCGGGCAGGCGCGGCTCGACTGCGGAGACGCGGTTCTGCACCTGCACCTGCGCGGTATCGAGATCAGTGCCCTGCTTGAAGGAGATGGAGACCGATCCCGATCCGCTCGCGACCGAGGTCGAGGTCATGTAGAGCATGTTCTCGACGCCGTTGATCTGCTGTTCGAGCGGCGCCAGCACCGTCTCGGAAAGCACCTCGGCGGAGGCGCCGGGATAGCGCACGCTTACATTGATCGTCGGCGGCGCGATTTCCGGAAATTGGGACACCGGCAGCAGCGGATAGGCGAACAGTCCGACCAGCGTGATGATGATCGCAATCACCGCCGCGAAGATCGGCCGATCGACGAAGAAATGGGAGAGTTTCATGGCGTTGCCCGAGGCTTCACTCGATCGCGGGCGTGCCGGCGGCCGAGGCGGTCGGCTTGGCGGCATCGGGCTGGACGATCTTCGACACGTCGACCTGAACCTTGGCCCCGGGCCGGGCGCGCTGCTGGCCGTCGATGATCACATGGTCGGTGTTGGTGATGCCCGAGCGGATGACGCGCAAGCCGTCGCGCAGCGGGCCAAGCTCGATCTGCCTGACATCGACCGTCCCGTTTTCATCGACGACGTAGACGACTCGGTTGCCCGCGAGCGTCGCGACGGCGGTATCGGGGATCATCAGCGCGGTATAGGGATCGCTCGACTGAAGCTCGAGATGGCCGAACAGGCCGGGCACGAGGAAACCGTTGGGATTGTCGACCACAGCCCGGCCCCGGATCGTTCCTGAGCCCGTGTCGATCATGGTGTCGATGAAGTCGAGGTGACCCTTCCAGTCGTAACTCGTTTCGTCCTGCAACCGGATGCGAACCGGCGTGCCGTTCTCGCTGCCATTCTTCTGGCGCCGGTATTTCAGATATTGGGATTCCGATCCCTGGAACACGAAATGGATCGGGTCGACGGACGTCACGGTGGTCAGCAGCGTGTCGTCCGATTTGACCGCGTTCCCGACATCGACGCGGCGATAGGAAACCTTGCCGTCGATCGGCGATGTTATTTCGGTGAAGCCGACATTCAGTTCGGCCGCGCGCACGGAGGCCATGGCGGCCTGCAACTGTGCGATGGTCGCGTTCACCTGCGCGTTTGTGTCGTCATAGGCCTGCTGGCTGATCGTGTGGCTGGCGACGAGCCTTTTCTGGCGTTTCAGCTGGGTCTCCAGATTGGAGAGGTTGGCCTGAACCGCGGCAAGCTCTCCCTTGGCGGCGTCGAGCGCGGCCTTGAAGGGGCGCGGATCGATCGTGAACAGAGGCGCACCCTTCTTGACCGTCTGGCCGTCCTCGAAATGGATGCCGACCAGATAGCCCGAGACGCGCGGCCGGATCTCGACGGTTTGCACCGCCTCGAAACGCCCGATATAGTCGTCCCAGTCGACGATTTTCTGGGCGAGAGGTTGCGCGACCGTGACCTTGGGGGCTGCCGGGGGAGCAGAAGCCTTCTTGTCCTCGCATCCGGCGAGCGACAATCCGATAGCCAGGAACAGCACGGCGAACGCGGCAAGTTTCTTCATTGGGGCTTTTGCTTTGAGAATTTAGTGAAGAAATCGCGCTTTGACCGCTATGTCAACGCGTGATGACTTGAAACTTTAAGATGAGTCCGCATAGTTTGTCAACGAGTGATGACAAAGCCGGAGCACATGCAGTAGTGTTCATCCTGTCATGATCGATACGACCGCGCAAATCACCCCATCGCGACCGCGCAACGCGGCGGCGACCCGCGCAGCCATCCTCGAAGCGGCGCGGGCCCGGTTCCTGCTGGAGCCGTTCGAGCAGGTCGGCGTGAGGCAGATTGCCGGTGACGCGGGAGTCGATGCTGCGCTGATTTGCCGCTATTTCGGCAGCAAGGAAGAATTGTTCGCGGAGGTGGTCGGCTCCACGGGCAAGGATCCGATGGAAATCATCGCCGGCGATCGCGCCAGCTTTCGGCATACGGGTGGCCCGCGCGCTGCTCGATCCGGAAAAGCGGTCGCAGCGGGAGGCCACGGAATTCATCAACCTTGCCGTTCGCTCCACCATGTCGCCGGTTGCGGGCAGTCTCGTCCGGGAATTCATCGATACGCGTTTCGTGCAACCCTGCGCGGCGTGGCTCGGCGGGCCCAAGGCGGTCGACAAGGCCTGGCTTGCGGCTTCCATCCTGATGGGAGCCTCCGTCATGAGCGGAATCCATTGCGGACCCAATGCGCCGGCCGAGAACAAGGAAGGCGCGATCGCCGCGCTTGCCTCTGTTCTGCAGCAGATCGTTGACAGCGAATAAACCCTGTTTTTCCTGCACTCTTGTGCTGGAGGGCCGATAGTCGCCCGGTCAGGCTCGGAAAACCGGAAAAATTTCCGCGATTCCGGGCGCGAGATCACGCCGTTAATGAACGGTTATTTTACCCTCCTTACCCGAAAATAGGACCGTGATGCCGCCAAAGCCGCGAATCGCGGGGGGTGGCGCTGGAGATTAACTGAGGCGAGCGCCGGTCCGGGGCCTTCCGGGGCGGTGCCCGGCCGGAGTGCAATTGTGGACGATTCGATGCGTGCGTTGGGCCAGAACATAGCCCCGGCGGGCGGTATCCCGCTCGATCTGACCGAGGTGGTATCGCCCTACCGGAAGAGCCGGAATATTTCGGTCCGGGTCGAGCGTCTGCCACTCCGCGCGCGTCTCTCGGAAGGCAAGAACAACGGCGACGGCAGCTGGTCGCTGACGTTGCCCGAGACCGAAGAGCTCTATTACCTTCCCCCCGAAGGCCAGACCGACGCTCACACCCTGCAGATCCGGATCGTGAGTGTGGACGGCGAGGGTGCGGCGACACTGGCTCAGTTCGATCTGCCGATCGACGCCACCAGCATGCCGGACTTCGATAACAATGTGGATGACGCGTTCGCGGCCGCCGAAGCGGAGAGCGCGACCGGCGATTCCGAGATGAATGTCGTCGCGCTGTCGGCCGGGATGTCGCGTGCCCGCAAACGCACCCGCGAGAGGCTCGACGCCGGCGAATCCGCGGACGAGGCCCTGATCAATTCGCTCGATGGAAGTCTGTCCGGCGGCTCCGGTGGCGGCAATGCCGTTCTGGAGCAGCAGATCGCCGTGCTGACGGCGCAGCTCGAGGAAGCCGCGCTCAATGCCGAAGAGGCCGAAAAAGCCCGTGCCCGCGAGATCGAGGATCTGCAGAAGGTCCATGCCAAGGCGCTGAAGTCGCAGGCCGACCGGGCCGCCAAGCATCTGGCGGGTGAGATCGAACGCCGTCTCAAGGATGCCCGCGCCGAATGGGACGAGCAGCGGGCGAAGTGGGACGCGGAGCAGGCGAAAGCCCGCCAGAAGATCAAGGAAGCGAAGGACCCCGGAACTCGCCGACAGCGTCGCGCTCGAAGTGGCGAAGGCGCGCGAGCTTTGGGAGAGCGAGCGGAACGAACGGGAAGCGGCGCTGAAAGCGGAGGCGGCGCGGGAACTCTCGGAGACCGTCGACCAGCGGCTCGCCGAAGCCCAGGCGGCATGGGACGAAGATCGCGCGGCATTGGAAGCCGATCATGCGGCGGCCCAGAGGAAGCTCGCGGAAGCCGCGGCCGCCGAAGCGAAAAAGACATTGGAGTCCGAACTGGCGAAGGCCCGCGAGGCGTTCGACCAGAAGGTCAAGAAGCGGGTGGCGGAAGCGGAAGCCGCCGCGACGGCTGCCGCGCGTCAGGAGGCGGCGGCCGAAGCCGAGGCCCGTCTCGCCGAGGCGCAGACGCTGTGGGCCAAGGAGCGTACGGATCTCGAAGCGGCGCACGCGGCGGAGCAACAGAAGCTCGTGGAAGCCGCCGAATTGGGCGCGGAAGAGGCGCTCGAAACGGAGCTCGCCAAGGCGCGATCTGCCTGGGAGAAGGAACTCGGAGATCGCCTGAATGCCGCTCGCGCGGAATGGAACAAGGAGCGCTCGGAGCTTGAGGCCGCCCAGTCGGCCAAGCAACGGAAGCTCGTGGAAGCGGCCGACGCCAGTTCCCGGAAGACGCTCGAAGCGGAGCTCGCCAAGGCGCGTGGGGCCTGGGAGCAGGAACTGAACGAGCGGCTTGCCGAGGCGGAAAACGAGGCGGCAGAACGCCTAGAAGCCGCACGCGCGAACTGGCAAGAGGAACAGGCCGCCAATTCCGAAAGCACGCTCGAGACCAGATTGGCTCAAGCGAAAGAGGCATGGGAAGCGGAAGAGGCCGAGCGGCTCGCCACTGCCGAGGCCGAATGGCAGGAGACATCCGCCCAGGCACTTGCCGATGCGACCGCTCAAATGGCGGCGCGCCTCGAACAGGCCGAGGAAGCGCGCGCGGATGCGGAACGCAAGGCCGCCGACGCCACGGCTGCGCCCAAGTCGGAGGCGGGCAAGGACGCCGAGCTGCGCCGGATCAGGGACACGCTGGCGGAGACCCAGTCCGTGCTCAGCGAGCGCGAGGCGGCCATCGAGGAAATGCGCAAGGAGCTGCACCAGCTCCGCAAGCAGACATCCCGGCAGTCCGTCGACGACGCCTTGCTGACGGCGCGCGAAGAATGGCAGGTGGAACTGGAAGCGCGGCTGGCCGAAGTGTCGACCGAGGCCGAAGCCGATCTCGAAGCCGCGCGCGCCTCCTGGCAGGAGGAACTCGATAAGCGGATCGCCGCCGCCGAGAAACGCGCCGACAAGGCCGCCGCCGAAGCCGTCGCCGAAGCCGAGCAGCGCGCCGAGCACGAGGTCGATACCGCTCTCGCCCGCGAGAAGAAGGCCTGGAAGGCCGAGGAGGAAGACCGCCTCTCCGCCGCCAAGTCACGCTGGGAGGAGGAAGCCGCCGAAGCGCTGGAAAAGGCCACCGCGCGCTACAAGCTCGCCGAGGCCGCGCTGGAGAAAGCAGGCCGTCAATCTTCATCCGCGGTGCCGCCACCACCCCCGCCACCGCCGCCCGCACCCTCGGGACGCGATCCCGGCGACGTGGCGGAGCTGCGCCGGTTGCGCGACGAGGTCGCCACGCTCACGACGTCTCTCTCGGAGGCCGACACCGAGATGGCCGCCATGCGCGGCAAGCTGCGGACCGAAATGGACGAGGGCCGCGCGCGGATGAAGCGCGAGATCGACGCCGCCGTGCAGGAAGCGCAGGAGGCGTGGAAGGCGCTCGAAAGCAAACGGATCTGGGCCGCCCGTATCGAATGGCGAAAGGAAGCCCAGGCCGCCGCCGCACGCGACGCCGTCACCAAGCACACCATGCGGTCACGCCGCTCGCCGGTCTGGCAATACGTCATCCGCGGCGCACTGGTGGCCGGCGGGCTGGCTGTTGGTGCGGCCCTCTACCCGGTCGTCAAGCCGATCGTGACCGACCTCCTGTGGCCGACCGTCTCCAAGCTTCCGGAAACCGTCTCCAAACTCCCCGAAGACGTCGCTCCCCTGATCGACAAAGCGCGGGGAAACTAAGCCTCTGATCGACCACGTTTCTTGACGTGCGCGCCGCGGCCGCCGCCTGAGCCCTACGGCTTCTCGTGCCCCGGCCAGTCCGCCGGTTTGCCGGTTACCGGGTTGTTGTAGTGGTACACCGGCAGGTAGGCCTTCGGGTACATCTGGAAATCGACCGTCGGCGGCTCGTCGGGCGGATTCGACTTCGTGATGCCCGGCGGCGGGCGTAGCGGCGAGTCTTTGAATCCGACGTCATAGGGCACGAAATAGGTGTTGATCACCTGATCCTTCAGCAGGGTCCAGTGGCCCTTTTCCTTGATGAAGATGTTCTCGTAGATGCCGCCCATGAACATGCCGCCCTGCTCGTAATTGCCCATGATGCTGAAGGCGCGCGACCGCATGCGGGCGGTCTTGCCATCGGGAGCGACGTCGATCACGGGCTGATACTGCATGTGGTTGTGTTGCAGGCCGTAATGGATGTCCTGATCGCCGTAGAGATTCAGGTTACGCCTGACGCTCGCCGGTCCGACATAGACGCCCCGCATCGCGATCTCGATCGCCCCCTGATAGGAGAAGATGCCGGCCAGATCGTCCCATTGGTTGCGGGCGAGATAGTAGCCGTAGATCGCGTGGAGGTTCTCGATGTCCTCTTCGTCGTTCAGGCGCTCGATCCGGTGCTGCAGCGCGGCGAGCGTTTGCACGAGATCGTCCGTCGCCGCTGTTCTCGATCGACTTGTCGAGATACTTCGAGAGATCGGGCTTATGCGCGGCCGTCACCGGATTATCGTAGTGGAAGGGCGGCACGAACACGGCCGGATAGGCCTCGTATTTGACGCTCGGTCCCTTGTCCGGCGGCAGGTCGGTCAGCGGCCCGGCATTCGGAATGGCGGTCTTGCCCCAGCCGTCCTTATACGGCGCATACATCGTCGTATAGAGATGCAGCTTGGAGATCTTCCAGACGCCGCCTTCCTTGACGTAGTCGTTCTCGTACACGCCGAGGCCCCAGTCGGCATATTTGCCGTGTTCGGCCTCCTGCGAGAACATGTGCCAGCGGCCCTTGGCGGTCTTGCCGTCGGGCGCGACGTCGACGATGCCCTGCAGCTGCATCTGATCGAACAGCTTGCCGTCCTGAGGGAATTCCTTGCCGTTGGTCTTCAGATAGGCGAGGACGCGCTTCTTGCCGACATAGACGCCATGACCGCCGACTTCGATCGTGCCCTTGTCCGCGAACAGGTCCGCTGCCTGGGTCCACATGTCCTTGTCGGTGTAGAAGCCGTAGATGCGCTGCAGCTTTTCGATATCGCGCCGGTCCTCGAGCAGCTGAACCTGATGCGCAAGAAGCGCCGCGCGCATGGCGAGCTGCTTCTCGGATTCGGGCTTGCCCGCCGGTTCCGACGACGCGCCGGAAGCCTCGGTGGCGATTTCCGACTTTTCATGCACCACGCCCGTCACCGGGTTCGGGAAATGGAACGCCGGCAGGAATGTCGCCGGCCACGTCTTGTAGGCGAGGGTGGGCGGACGGTCCGGCGGCAGCTTGTCCGAAACCCAGATGCCGCCATTGGCGTCCTTGTTCTTCGACCAGCCGCCTTCATAGGAAACCAGCAGGCTCTGATACCAATGGAGCGATTTGATCTTCCAGATGCCGTTCTCTTTCACATAGGTGTTCTCGTACGGCCCTTCGCCCCAATAGCCGTGGTCGCCGAGCTGGCCGAGCAGCAGCAGACCGCGCCAGCGGCCCTTCGCCGTCTTGCCGTCGGGCGCGACCGTGATGACCGGCATCAGCTGGAGATGCTCGTTGAGCTGGCCCTGCTTCAGCCCCTGTTTGCCGTCGCCCATCGCGCGGAGATATTGCTGAACGCGCTTCTTGCCGACATAGACGCCGTCCAGGCCGATCTCGATCGTGCCGTCATCGGCGAAAAGATCCGCGGCCGCATCCCAAAGCCCCTTGTCGATGTAGTAGCCATAGGCGCGCTGGAGCTTCCTGATGTTGTCGATATCCGCGACGCGCTCCTTGCGCAGCTCCAGTGCGTCGAGCTGCTCCTGCAGACCGGTCATTTGCTCCCCGCTCTTCTGATTGTCTTCCGCGGCCGTCGCCGCACTTAGCGCACCGAATCCGATGCACGTGCCGACAGCGACGCAGAGTGCGACTCTTGAGATCTTTGCGAACATTGGCTCCCACCCCTGGGCTTTTTATTTCAGGTGGAAAGACTACAGGCGCGGCGTGAGTGTCACAATGGCTTATCTGGTCGCGTCATTTGCCCGTCGCCTCGAGGACCCGGCGGGCCTCGAAGGCCTGCCAGACGAGGAGTGCGGGAACGCCGAGAACGATCTCCCGGATCCGCTTGATCAGGGAAATCGACAGGCCGACCTCGGGGGCGAGGCCGAACAGGGTGCCGAGCAGCAGAAAGGCGCCTTCCTGCACACCCAGGGCCGAGGGAACGAGAAAGGCCGCCGACCGGATGGCCTGCCCGAGGCTCTCGATGATCAGGGCGTCCGTCAAGCTGACCTCGTGGCCGAGAAAGAACAGGATCATCCAAACCTCGACAGCGCCGAACAGCCAGGAGCCCAGATGATTGACGAGGCCGAGAAGAACACCGCGCCGGTTACGGTAGAGCGCCGCGACCGTCTCATGGAGATCGGCGAGCGAGAGAAGCGCCGGCCAGCCCATTTTGGTGGCCAGCTTCTCGAGCAGTCTCTCGACGACGCGGAAGATGCCCCATTTCTGAACGAGGACGGCCCCGATGGCCGCCGGAATCGCCAGCGCGAGACCGAGAGACGCCCAGCGGGTCACCTCGCTGCCGCTGTTGACCATCAGCAGCGCCAGCAGGCCGATCGCGGTGAAGGCGATCTGGGTGATGAACTCGAAGGTGAGATCGACGAGCACGGACCCGCCGGCAACGACCGGACGCGCGCCGTAGAAGGTCAGGATCCGGGCGCCGACGAAATCCCCGCCGACGAGGGTGACGGGCAGGATTCCGCTGACGGATTCGCGCACCAGCCGGGCGATGAAAAACGTCCACCATCCGTCCTGCCACAGCGCGCTCGCCGCCGCGCGCCAGGCCAAGGCGCAAAAGATCAGTTGAGGGATATGGGCGAGGATGACGACGGCGATGCCCCAGCCCGCCGTGGCGAGGAGTTCGCCCAGCTCGGCAAGATCATGATAGGCGATGAGGAGGACAAATCCCGCAAGCCCGGCGAGCGCCGCCAAAGCCGTTGTGATTTTGATCGCCCGGGAATTCATGCGCGATATCCTTTTCGCGCGCCCGCGTCTACGGAGTCGCCCACGTCTTCGTCCAAATCCGCGTCCGGCGTATCGGCTTCGGTCAGGAGCCGACTTCGCGAGCGTTCAGGAAGTGCATGAACTCGACGCCCTCGCGCAGCCGCCGCTTGGTCATCTCCCAGCTCTTGAGCATCTCGAGCGTGATGTCGGCGATCTTGCGCGGCCGGAAATAGAACCGTTTGTAGAAGGTCGCCACCGCGTCGAAGATCTCCTGCTGGGAAAGATGCGGATAGGCGATCGACGAGATCTGGAAGCCTTCGCCCTGAACCATGTCGTCGCCGGTCTTGACCAGCCAGTCGTTCTTGACCGCCTGATCGTAAAGGAACGTGCCCGGATAGGGGGCGGCGAGGGAGACCTGAATGGTGTGCGGATTGATCTCGTTCGGCGAAGCGGATCGTCTCCTCGATCGTCTCGCGCGTCTCGCCGGGCAGGCCGATGATGAAGGTGCCGTGGATCGCGACGCCGAGCTTGTGGCAGTCCTCGGTGAAGCGCCGCGCGACCTCGATCCGCATGCCCTTCTTGATGTTGTGCAGGATCTGCTGGTTTCCGGACTCGTAGCCGACCAGCAGGAGTCTCAGGCCGTTATCGCGCATCACCTTCAGCGTTTCATAGGGCACGTTGGCCTTGGCGTTGCACGACCAGGTGACGCCGAGCTCTCCGAGCCCGCGGGCGATCTTCTCGGCGCGGGGGCGGTCATCGGTGAAGGTGTCGTCGTCGAAGAAGAATTCGCGGACCTGCGGGAACAGCTTCTTCGCGAGGGCGATCTCCTCGATGACGTTCTCGGCGCTCCGCGTGCGGTAGGTGTGGCCGCCGATGGTTTGCGGCCAAAGGCAGAAGGTGCAGCGCGATTTGCAGCCCCGGCCGGTATAGAGCGAGACATAGGGGTGCAGCAGATAGCCGATGAAATAGTCCTCGATGACGAGGTCGCGCTGATAGATCGGCGTGACGAAGGGCAGCTCGTCCATGTTGTGGAGGATCGGCCGCTCGGCATTGCGCACCACTTCACCGTTGCGTTTCCAGGTGACGCCGAGAACATCCGAGAGCGGCTTGCCCTCGGCGATCTCCTTGATGGTGAAGTCGAACTCGGCGCCGGTGACGAAATCGATCGCGTTCGACGCGGCGACGGAGGCCTCGGGCGAGATCGCCACATGGGCGCCGACGAAGCCGATCATGAGCTTCGGGTTTTCCGCTTTCAGCGCCTCGGCGACCTTCACGTCATTGTGGAAGGAGGGCGTCGAGGTGTGGAGCACCACGAGCTCGTAGTCCTTGGCCGTCCGCAGCACATCCTCGAGGGAGAGCCCGCGGGCCGGCGCATCGACGAGCTTGCTGTCGGGCACGAGCGCGGCCGGCTGCGCGAGCCATGTCGGATACCAGAACGACCGGATTTCGCGGCGCGCCTGATAGCGCGAACCGGCGCCGCCGTCGAAGCCGTCAAAGGAAGGCGGATTGAGGAACAGTGTTTTCTTCATTACGTGGACCCTTTGTGGGCGGCGACCAAGCCATCGCGACCGACTATCAAAGCCCGGCCGCGCCATTTGATCTGGCGGCCGAGGAAGCTCATAACCCAGATGCCGAAGCTGACGATATCGCGCAACGGAACGAGCCACAATGACCCGTCATTCGGCAGTTTCAGCTTGCGATGAACGGCGAGATGCACGCCCGCCCGAAGCAGGATGGCGGCGGCGATCAGGGCGGCCGCAAGCCATTGCCAGCCCGTGGTCAGTTCGATATCCAGAGCGGCGATCAGGGCGACCGGCACGCCGTACATTACAAAGGAAAAGGCGTGGCCGAGGGGCTCCACCGTTCGCACCGTCCGGGCCCAGCGCAATTCGTGCTCCAGCATGTGGCTGAAGGATTCCTCGGCGACGACGTTTTCCACGACATAGTCGGACAGCACGACCTTGAAGCCGCGCTGGCTGACCAACTTGCCGAGCATATGATCGTCGGCGAGATATTCGGCGATGACGCGGAACCCCCCGATCAGCTCCAGGAGAGGCCGCCGGACCGCCATGGTCGCCCCGAAGCAAAACGTGATGTCGCGGAGCTTCGCGCTGACCAGGACGGACGGCAGGAACCAGTCGTTGATGAACATGCTGGCCAGACGGGACGGCAAATGCCGGGCGGCCGTGGCCTTGTACAGGCAGGTCACCGCGCCAACCTTGGGATCGGCGAACGGGGCGGCGACGGCCGCCAGATAGGTTTCGTCCACGCGCATGTCGCTGTCCGCGACGAAGAGAAGATCGTATTTCGCGGCGGGGACCATATTGGCGAGATTGCTGGCTTTGAGGTTGTGGCCCGCGACGGTGCCGTTGACGACCAATGTGATGTCGACATCGTTCAGTTCCCGGATCAGGCGCTCGATCGTCGGAATGGCCGGATCGGCGGCATCCAGGACGCCGAAGACGACCTGATATTTGGGATAGGACTGGCGGCAAAACGACAGGAGATTCTCGTAAAGCGATTCATCCATGCCGCAGACCGGCTTGAGGATGGTGACCGGCGGCAGGAACGTGCTGGAGCCGGCGGAGGCCAGTCTGAACGCCTTGACGCAGCGAATGGCGAGCCACACGAACACCGCCGAGGCGATATTCACGGCAATGGCTACAGGCACTAGCGCGTAGAGAATATCGACGAACATTCCCGCCCACCGGTAACGCGAGGGCCCTTGCAAATCCTGCGGGCCTCGTCGCGACGGCCAACACGCCGCTCGTTGAAGGAAACTCTGGCAGAAGGTGACGGCGCCGCCGTCCATGCCGGAAGAAAGCACCCCACTCAAAAACGAGACGGAGACGGCCGGCCATGGCCTCCATGGGGAGGTGCAAAATTTTGCGGGGAGTCCTTTTTCGCCGCCGGACCGGCGAATCGCGTATAAGGCTATCGGCGGAAAAATCAGTGAAACCGGGGGACGCATGCTGAACTACGACGACTATATCGCGCTCTTCAACACCGGCGACGATCGGGCGCTGGTGGATCGTTTTTTCGACGATGACGTCGCTTTTTCCGGCGGGTCGCGCGACTACAAGGGCAGGCAGGCGCTCCTCGACTTCCTCGACTGGGCGCATGATGGCGTGCGCGAGGTGATCCGCGAACAGAACGTGCTGCGGCGCGACGACATGATCTTCGCCGAGATCGATATGGACTTCCATGCCTCCAAGGAGCGCACGGATTTCCCCTTCGGCCATCTGCATCCCGGCGATCTGGTGACGGTCAAGTTCTTCGTGACATACAAACTGCGCAACGACCGGGTCATCGAGCTTAAAAGCATGACCTGGCCTCCCGAGAAGGGCGTCACCAAGCTGCCGAGGCTCGGCAAGCATCCTAGCCAGGTCGCGGCGTTCAAGGCCTATACGTCGGCCTTCAGCAACGCCGATTTCGACCGCTTTCCGTTATTCTACACGGAAGACGTCGTGTTCGAGCTTGGCCAACGTCCGCCGATCATCGGCCGGCAGGGTATCGTCGATTTCTATCGGCCTATGTTCGCGAAGGTACGCGAGACCCTGATCACGCATATGGTGATCTGTGACGATACGGCCATCGCGCTCGATGCGACCAGCCGCTTCACCGCGCTCGAAGATGCGCCTGATTTTTCGGTCATGCCGCTCAAGAAGGGCGAAGCCGCCGATGTCCGGGTCTTCGTTCATTACACGCTTCGCGACGGGCTCATCTCGCATATCAAGGTCGCGCGCGCCGGCGAGCCGGCGAAAGTCGCTAAAGGCGCCTAGCGCGGATCTTTCCGCCAGACGCAGGACAGCTCGATTCCGCTGCCGATCGGCAACAGGATCGACTGGAGGTCCGGCTTGGCCTTGATTGCGGCGCGGTATCGCGCCGCGTCGGGCCGGGTGCTTTCCGGATAAAGAATATTGTCCGCCGCGATCAGGGCATTGTCCGCGAGCTTGGGGTGCAGCTTTTCCAGGCACGGCACATAGAGATCTTTCCAAAGATCGATCAGGACGAAATCGATTCCGCCGTCGAGTGTGTCCAGCGTCTCCAACGCATCGCCCGCGAGCCAGTCGACATATCCGTCGAGGCCGGCCTCCGCGAGTTCGGTGCGGGCATAGGCCTGCTTCTTTTCCGAAATGTCGAGCGTGATCAGACGCCCGCCCGTTTCCCTGGCGGCGTCCGCAAGAAACAGCGTGGAATAGCCGTAGGACGTGCCGAGCTCCACGATGCGTTTGGCCTCGCGCGCGATGGCGAGGTCGCGCAGGACCCGCGCCACCTCCTCGCCGACATGCAGGAGGAACTCGTCGCGCCGTCCGAAGCCGTTGAAATTGGGATCGTTGAACCGTTCGGCTTCCTTTTCGGCCCGCTTGTTGTAGCGGCTGAGCACCCGGTTGAAAGCGTCACTCATTGCATCGTCTCCCGTCATTTGCGGTATCGAAGGCGCGGTCGCGGCAGGCCCACCGGTAGCACGGCGCAGGCCGGTCCGGCGACAGTTCTTTCGCTGTCCATTTAACGGCCTTGTGATGTGAAACCTGTTGCAACGGCCGCCATTTTTCTGCGTAGTTGCGGTGGGGAACAGAGCGCGGCCGGCTCGCCTTCGAGTTGAGGCCGCGCTTTATCACAAGATTTCACAGAGAGGCTGGAGAAGAGGCATGGAGAAGCGCGCGCTATTTTTGTCCGTTTGTATTGCCGCCCTGGCGGCGGCCTGTTCGGACACCGGGGATACGGCGGCCACATCGGACGCAACGTCCATCATGGCCAGTTTGCATCAGCAGGAATATGCCCGGATGCGCGAGGCGTTCTGTCCGACGCCGCCGGGGCAGGAGGCCAAGGGCGCGATTCCGGCGTCCGGCGATCTTTCGGTCGAACCTGCCCGGATCTTCGATAATCTTTACTTCGTCGGCAACAAGGCGTCGTCCTCCTGGGCGCTGACCACGCCGGAAGGCATCATCCTGATCGACGCCGGCTTTCATTACAGCGTGAAGGAAACGGTCGTCGACGGCATGGAGAAGCTCGGGCTCGATCCGCACGACATCAAATATGTCATCGTGTCCCACGGTCATAACGATCACTTCGGCGGCGCGAAGTTTCTTCAGGAAACCTATGGCGCGCATATCGTGATGTCCGAGGCGGACTGGCAGCACATGGTCACCTGGCCGCAAAAGGGAAGCCCGGCGCCGTTCCCGGACATGGACATCGTCGTTCACGATGGCGACGAGATCTCGCTCGGCGGCACCACCGTGCGCATCGTCGTCACGCCCGGTCACACGCCGGGCACGATCTCGCCCATCTTCCCGGTCAAGGACGGCGAGGAAACCCATCTCGTCGGGTACTGGGGCGGAGACGGCGCGGGCTTCCTGCCCGCCGAAGGCATGAAGACCTATATCGATTCCGCGGCGCGTTTCATGGATATCGATCCCGCCGTCGATGTCGAGCTCAGCAATCATGCCGCCGCCGACGGCACGTTGTACAAGCTGCCCTTGCTCAAGGATCGCAAGGCCGGAGAGCCGCACCCCTTCGTCTCCGGTCACCCCGCGTTCCGCGACTGGGTGGGCACGTTGAAATCCTGCGCCGGGGAATATCTCGCGCAAGGGCCGAGCACCTAGAAAGGCCAACCCGCCATGTATGTGACGATCGTGACCTACAAGCCCGCGAACGGGAAATCCGCCGCCGAAATCGGGAACAGCTTCGAGGCGTCCGCGCCGTTCTTTCGAAGCATTCCCGGCCTGGTGCGGAAATATTTCTGCTTCGACGACCAGGCCTATGAGGGAACGAGCGTCTATATCTGGCGGGACCGGGCGAGCGCCGAAGCCTGCTTCGGCAACCCGGATTTCCTGGCGCGTTTCAGGAAATCCTTCGGTTGCGAGCCGCAGGTCAAATTTGTCGAGGCGAAGTTCGTCGTGGATAACGCGGGCGCGGCGTAAGCACTACGCGCCTTCGATCTTCAGCGCCGCGCCGAAGCACGCTGTGTAGCCGGCGGCGAACAGGTGCTTCGGTGTCGTCGTGTTGGGTTTTTGATGTCGGCGCTTATGCGACCGATTGAAGGGTTTGTGTAACGGGGGATTTCTGGCTCATCGTCGTGATCGAAGGGAACGCAGATGAGACAGAAATCGATGAGTTCGGCGAGCAGCCGGTCCGGGACATTCGGCGACGCACACGGCGAGACCTGAGAGGGAGCGGCCTTGCGCTCAGCGAGCGATTTCCCGGCCGAGCGCTTTCATGACGTCGTGTAGAAGGCCGTTGACGGTGGGCTCGGTCATTCCCCCGGCCAGGGTGTGGCTGCGCCCGCCTTCTTCGAGGTTGAGCGAATATGCTATTTTCGCGGCGCGTTTGGCGTCCGCGATATGGCCCCCGGCGTTTATCGCGGAGCGGTCGTCATACACCGCGAAGGAGAGGTTGCCGTCAACGGCATTCATGACCCTCAGTTCGTGAATGTCCTGGGTGGAATATTGCTGGCCGTCCTTTTCGATCGTGGTGGGCGACACCCGAAACCTGGCCGGGCCCCGATGCGGCTTCGGACGCGTATCCCGGAACGAACTCCATATCGCCACGATCACAAAGAAAAACGGGAACCATGTCCCAAAATAGTAAAAGTAGTGGCTTGAATTTTCGTAGGCCGGTTCGCCCATGACGGTCAACGCCGCAACCAGCATGATGACCGTCGAAAAGCCGGCAATCGGCAATATTACATGCAACTCCTGGATTGTCGGCCGCGCGGGCGTAACGTCGAAGGACGTCCAGTCACCGTCACTTGTCTTGATGTAGCTGCTCGTCGCGGGAAGCTTGCGACGTTGGGAGATCTGATAGGCCAGATAAGCAAGCTCAAGCAAAAACGCAAAAATCGTCATAACCCCTTACCCCTCAGTGGCGACGCCCAAAAGAAATCCCGCCTTGTTCTTCTGGCCTCACGAATGGAAAAAGGGAATTGGTACCTCTTTGTCCTGGCGGGAAGTTCCTGTGAGAAATGAACTGAATCAGAGCGGCGACAAACGAGCGCCCTGCATTTGCTTCAATCGAGACCTGAGGGTGATTCCCCCGAAGCCCCGCGTTTTTCCCTTGCGCTAGGAAGGTCTGCCATTGTTCCAGGCAACGGCGTGAAATCTCTTTTGCTGCATGGCTTGGCCTCACGTATGAAATGCCGCAGGACATTCCATCATAAATATCTTCCAAACTGAATAGTTTTGAGGAGAGGCTGGACAAGAGCTTGCGCGCATCGCCAAGGATGGCGTCATTTATCGCAGTTGCCGAAATTTCTTGTAATACGGCTGATCGGCTCTATATCTAGGTCATACGTTTCGCATACGTTATGCGCTATCTGAACAGCCGCTAATCCGGTTAGCCAAGTTGTCCCTAACATTGTGAACGTGCAGACAGCCCGTCGCCACATGGTGTGGCGACGCGTTTCGTCGCATCCAATAAGGTATGACCATGACTACTGGAACCGTAAAATTCTTTAATGCTAACAAGGGCTTCGGATTTATTCAGCCCGAGGATGGGTCCAAGGACGCATTCGTGCATATTTCCGCCGTGGAATCGGCGGGTCTGCGAAGCCTGAGCGAAGGCCAGAAGGTTTCGTATGATCTCCAGCAAGGCAAGAACGGCAAGTCGTCCGCCGAGAATCTGAAGCTGGTCGACTAAAACGACCCTGGCGTCACCTCTGGCTTCGGCCAGAGGTGACCGCTTAGTGACGATCTCCGACGCTAGCTCAGACCGGGTGTACAG
This sequence comes from uncultured Alphaproteobacteria bacterium, assembly GCA_963822835.1. Lineage (GTDB taxonomy): Bacteria > Pseudomonadota > Alphaproteobacteria > CAVTAV01 > CAVTAV01 > CAVTAV01. The sequence continues at coordinate 274,597 of CAWGIZ010000005.1, forward strand.
CCCGGCAGTGTGCGCACGTGGTTTCGCTTATCTCACTTTGGGTGATTGGAAGCAAAACGATGCAAAAGTCAGCAAGATCCCGAGCGGACGAAAAATTTGTCAGCGCGGCGATGCGCGACAAAGCAGCGGCCAAAGAGCGGGAAAAAACTAAATCGGCCACTAAAGAAAAGACGGCTCGCCTCCGGGCGCTGAGGCTTGCGAAAGAGGCTGAGGAAAAAGAGGCGGCGGCACTTAAAAAGCAGGCAAAACTGGCCGCGGCCGCGAAACGAAATTCAGCGAAATAAAGTCTGTTCCCCAGACTGACGCCCCGGAAAGCGGAAGGTCTCAAAGACCTTCTTTCTTCCAGACGGGCTCGGGTTGCTGCGCTTGGCTTCGGCCCTTTGACGTTGGCGTGCCGAACAGGGTGAATATGGTCCCTGGCGCGTCACCATCACCATCAGCCGCTCGGTCAGATAGCTGACAGCCGTCGATAAAAACCATTAAACGACAGGCCGTTCTTTTGCTTTGGCGACCGCCGCCTTTGGCCGGATCGCGGGAAGAGCGTATGTGAGCACGGCGCCGAGCGCGGCGGCGATTGCGAGAACGAGAAAGGCCGCCTTGGCGTCACCGCCGGTTGCGGTGCGGATGCGGCCGATCAGGTCGGGTCCGAAATAGCCGGCGAGATTGGCGAGCGAATTGATCCAGGCGATGCCGCCCGCAGCGGCCGCGCCGGACAGGAAGGCCATCGGCAGCGACCAGTACGCCGTGATCGCGCACAGCAGTCCGGTTGTCACCAGCGTCAATCCGACGATCGATGCCACCGCAGCGTGGCCGACAAAGGCCAGCATCAGAAGCCCCACGATCGCGATCAGGACGCCGCCGATGACATGCCAGCGGCGCTCGCCCGTGCGGTCGGAATGCCGCCCCCAGGCGACCATCGCAATTCCGGCCACGCCCCAGGGAATCATCGTAAGGAGGCCGACTTTGAGGTAATCGCCCTGGTCGATACCGATCTCCTCGACGATCGTCGGCATCCAGAAATTCACCGCGTAGAACGCCAGGTTGCCAAGGAAATAGATCAGCGCGAGCGTCCAGATGCGCAGGTCCACGAAGATGTCGGCGAGGTTGTGGCGCGGCGCCGAGCCCGGCTTTGGCGTTTTCATCGGTGGCCAGGCGGTCGATGATGAGCTCGCGCTCCGTCTGGTTCAACCAGCGCGCGGTGTCCGGCCGATCCGGCAAAACCGCCAGGATGACGATGCCGAGCAGGACGGAAGGAATGCCTTCCACCAGAAACAGCCATTGCCAGCCCCGCAATCCTTGAGCGCCGTCCAGGAATTGCAGGGTCGCCCCGGAAATCGGAGAGCCTATGACGTTCGAGACGGCGATCGCGGTCATGAACAAGGCGACCATATGGGCACGCCGCTTGTCCGGGAACCAGAAGGTCAGATAGAGAATGACGCCGGGATAGAAGCCGGCTTCCGCGACACCGAGCAGAAATCTCAGGGCGTAGAAGCTGAACTCCGCGTCGGTGCAGCCGAAGGCGCGGGCGACCGGTCCGAGTGCATCACGCCGGCGAAGACGAAGGCGGACGAGACCACGCCCCAGGTGATCATGATCCGCGCGATCCACCGCCGCGCGCCGACCCGCGTCATGATCAGATTGCTCGGCAGCTCGAACAGAAAATAGGCGATGAAGAAGATGCCCGCGCCGAAGCCATAGACGGCGTCGCTGTAATGCAGGTCGCCCGCCATCTGCAGCTTGGCGAAGCCGACATTCACCCGGTCGAGATAAGCGACGAAATAGCCCAGAAACAGCAGCGGGACGAGACGCCACGCGATTTTGGTGAAGACGGCGGATTCAAACTCGTGAAGGCCTCGCGGGTGTTCGCGCGAGATGCCTTCCGCGCTCCCCGGCGCTCCGTTCCCTGCCGCCATGCGCCTCCCCCCAATCTCGATTGGCGCCCCAAAGACAAGTCAGGGTAGGCCGCATAACTCTCGACAGCAAGCCGAAGTTGTATATCGTTTCGGAAGAGTTTGGCGTGCCGGACAGGACGGAACCGGACACTGGAAAATGAATATCGGGGCTTCTTGATAAGTAGAAGGGTCGCGCGAAACTTTAAGCGGCTTCACTTGGAAGGTCGCCCCGAAGATGCCCGTTTTCTTTTAGTTCCGGGCTTGGGCCGTATAAAGACGTGGCCGGTATCCCGTTTTAGTTCGAATGCGCCCGACCTTTCGGCAAGGTCGCTAAGCTTCGTATGACCGTAGGTCCTTGGATCGAAGTCGGAAGCCAGATTGGCGAGTTGCTGCCCGACGCGGCCGAGCGGCACCCATCCATCTTCGTCATCGAGTTGTGCGATCGCCTTGCGAAGCAGCGGCGTTGCCGCACTTGGCGGCTTTAGCGCTGCGATCTCCTGACCTTCCGGCTCGACAGTAAGAGCGGATTTTGCCGTCTCGGGCAAAAGGTTCTCGGTGTAGATAAAGCGGCGGCATGCCTGTCGGAAACTCTCCGGCGTCTTCTGTTCGCCGAAGCCGTAAACATCGACGCCTTGTTCACGAATTCTGGCTGCCAGACGCGTGAAATCGCTGTCCGATGACACCAGGCAAAACCCGTCGAAACGACCGCTGTGCAGCAGATCCATAGCTTCGATCACGAGCGCGATGTCGGATGCGTTCTTGCCCGAAGTATATGCGAAATTCTGGCTTGGTATGATCGCGTGCGTGGACAGGACGTCGGCCCACGCCTTTAGTCTGCTTCCCGAGAAATCCCCGTAGATCCGTCTGACGCTCGCTTCGCCGATCTTCGCAATCTCTTCAAATAGACCGGACGCAATGCGAGCGGACGCGTTATCCGCATCGATCAGAACGGCCAACCGTGGTGCGCGTTGTTCCATTGCCTTGACGATCTTTCGCAAATTTCCGTTGAGAATGGCGTCCCCGGCAGGATTTCGAACCTGCGACCCCAGGATTAGGAATCCTGTGCTCTATCCTGCTGAGCTACGGGGACCCGATGCTTGGCGCGGGCAAGATGCCGCGCGGGTGGCTCGAAGACCAATAGCGCAGCTGGGTGACGGATACAATAAAGCGGATCGGGGCGGCGCGGGCCGGGGTCAAACGTCCGCCAGGGTGGAGACCGTCTCGCTCTTGCCGTTTGAAAGGATGTGGATCTCGTCCTGGCCGAAGGTGGGCAGGGCGCGGATTTCTTCTGGGCTCAGGCCGAGATAGCGCCCGCGCAGCAACCGGCCGGCAACGCCATGCGTGACGACGAGAAGCGTGCGGTGCTCGGATTGCTCGGCGAGCCAGTCGGACACGCGGTTCAGCACGTCGGTGTGGGTTTCGCCGCCGGGTGGAGCGACGGTCCAGGGATCCCTGCGCCGGGCGGCGTGGAGGTCTGCCCACTGCGCCTGAATGTCGTCGTCGAGCACGCCTTCCCAGAGGCCGAGGCCAATCTCCTTCAGGCGATCGTCGGCCGAGACCGGTGCGGAACCGAGGCCCATTTCGAACAGCGCCAGCGATGCGGAATGCTGCGCGCGGCCGAGTGTGCTGGTGACGACGGCCAGTTCCGACATGTCGGCAATGAGGTCACGCAGGCGCCTTCCGGCCGCCCGTGCCTGGGTCTGGCCGCGTTGCGTCAGCGGCGAGTCCCGCCAGCCCTGATAGCGGCCTTCCGCGTTCCATTGGGTCTGGCCGTGGCGCAGGAGATAGATCATGGCGTGTGAACTAGCGGTCGGTTCGGGCGGGGTCAAGTCGGGCGGGGCCAAGTCGGATAGGGGCAGGCGGGCTGGCAAAATCGCAACTGCGACTGTTTTGCGCATCTCTTAAGCGATTTTAAACATGTTTGCCTCACCCTTCGGCCAAAGTTGGACGGCTCCCGAGGGGGGAGCGGCACCCGTGCAACAGGCGAACAGCATCATGAGCACAATTCAAGGCGGTGTGGCCCGCACGGTTCAGCCCGATGCGGCTTCGGGCGGATTGAAGGTCGATCAGCTGAAGCCGTATGGCGCCTCTCAGGAGGCGGCGGAATCCGGTGCGAACCGCGATTTAGGCGTTGTCCTGGATGCGCTCCCGGCCGGCGTGATGGTCGTCGCGCCGCAGACGCTGAAGATCCTCTATGTCAATCAGGCCTGGGTGAATACGGCCCGGAACCTGCCGTCGCACAAATCCGCCTCGGCGGAATCCCTGGTCGGCACGCCGGTCGATCAGTTCGATCCGGCGATCGCGAAGCAACGCGACGCCCTGACCAATCCGAAATCCATACCCTTCAAGCTGCAGATAGAGATCGGCGGCCGCACATACGATGTCCAAGCCTCGAAACTCGAGGTGTGGGGCGGCGAGCCGAATGCCATGCTGCTCGCCTGGACCGATGTCACCAGCCGTCACCGCCTGATCGCCCGCTTCCTCCAGATGCTGGACCACATGCCCTTCGGCGTGATGACGGCCGACGCCTCGTCGATGAAGATCGTCTACACCAATCGCACGAGCCGGGAGATGCTGGGCACTGTCGCGGAGCACATTCCGGTCGCCATGGAAAATCTCGTGGGCAGCAGCATCGACGTGTTTCACGCCGATCCGGAACACCAGCGGAAAATCCTGTCCGATCCGGCCAATCTTCCCTATCGCGGACGGCTGAAGATCGGCGGGGAGAATTTCGAGCTGATCGCGACCGCGATCGTGGATGCCGATGGTCACTACATTTCTCCGATGGTGACATGGGAGCGGGTGACCGACCGCATTCAGCTCACGGAAAATTTCGAGACGAAGGTCATGGCGCTCGCCGGCGAGGTGACCGACGCGTCCGGGATCCTGCGCATGACGGCGGAATCGATGTCGGAAAGCGCGAGCGCGAATTTGAACGAAGCCAACGCGGTCGCGGCGGCCTCGGCGACGGCGGCCACGAATGTCGAAACAGTGGCGGCGGCGACCGAGCAGCTTACCGCCTCGATCTCCTCCATCAACGATCGTGTCATCCAGTCGTCGAAGATCGCCAAGAACGCGGTCGGCATGGCGGCCGATGCCAGCCGTCAGGTCGAGGGCCTGTCGACGGCCTCGGAAAAGATCGGCACCGTGATCGATCTCATTCGCGCCATCGCGGCGCAGACCAATCTGCTCGCGCTCAATGCCACCATCGAGGCCGCGCGGGCAGGAGAGGCCGGCAAGGGCTTTGCCGTCGTCGCCTCGGAAGTGAAGAACCTCGCCTCGCAGACCGCGAAGGCCACACAGGAAATCGCCCAGCAGGTCACCGGCATTCAGGATGCCACGGGCCTCGCCGTGAAGGTGATCGGCCAGATCGAACAGACGATCAACGAAATAGACGAGATCTCCGCGTCGATTTCCACGGCGGTCGCGGAGCAGGGCGCGGCGACGCAGGAAATCAGCCAGAACGTCCAGAGCGCGGCGGGCGGCACGACGGAAGTGACCAAGAAGATCGCCGGCGTTTCGAAATATTCGGCGGATACCGGCCGTCAGGCCGACGCCGTGCTGCAAGCCGCCAAGCAGCTGGAGCAGCTGTCCGAGCGCCTCGGCGGCGAGGTCGACAATTTCTCCAAAGCCGTAAGCCGTCACTAGTTCCCGATAACGTGACCACGGCGGGCGGTCGTCTCCCGCCCGGGCCTGTGTTATGCTCGGCCCATGGTCCGGGCCGTGGCCTTTCTCGCACTGTTTCTCGCGCTTAATTCCGCCGCGTCGTATCCGACGCGGGCGGCGTCCGACACCCTTGCGCAACTGCGGTCGATGACGGGCGGCGAGCAGGTTGCGGTCGCGCGGGTGTCGGATGGCGGGGCGCTCCTGCTCGGCGATGGCCGTACGGTGAAGCTGGACGGTCTGCGCCTGCCGGATAAGGAAAGCTGGGGCCATAGGGCGATCACCGCGCTGAGGGCGCTTGCCGGCGGACGCGTGGAACTCCGTTTCGACCGGCGGCGGCTGGATCGCTACGGTCACAGTCTCGCCCAAGTGATCTCGAAGGATGGCATCTGGGTTCAGGCCCGGCTGGTCGCCGATGGCCTCGCCAGGGTGGAAGGTTTGGGGGACAACCGCGCGATGATTCCGGCGCTGCTCGAGATGGAAGCGGATGCCCGCGCGCGGAAAATCGGGGCTCTGGGACGATCCGGATTTCGCGGTGCTCGACGCCGGCGTTCTCGCGGCAAATCCGAAGCCTCATCTCGGCCGCTTCGGGATCGTCGAGGGCCGCGTGGTGTCCGTCGCCGATCGTTCGGGCTGGACCTTCATCAATTTCGGCAGCGACTGGCGTATGGATTTCACGATCGCCATTGCCGCCGGAGACCGGAAGGAAGTCCGCGCCGAAGGTCTCGATGCCGCCGCGCTGACCGGATCACGTATCCGGGTGCGGGGCTGGATCCGGGATTGGAACGGTCCGCTGATCGAGGTCGATCACGCCGGACAGATCGAGCGGCTTGCCGATCCGGCCGCTTTCGCGGAAAAAACCGGGCCCTGAAACGCCAATGGCATCACGTGCATGGGAGGCTGCGACTTCATGCTGAAACGACTGACGACGACATCTGCAAGATTGGGCATGCCGCTGGCGCTCGCGCTTTTGCTCGGCTCCTGTCTCACGCCCACCCAGGAACTGGCGCTCGGCGAGCAGCAGCATCCGCAGGTGCTCAAGGAAATGGGCGGCGTCTACAAGCAGGAGCCGATCGACGGTTATGTCGCGATGGTCGGCGGGCGGCTCGCCGCGAATTCCGACATGCCCAATCTGAGCTACACCTTCACCGTTCTGGATACGCCCATCGTGAACGCGATGGCGCTGCCGGGCGGCTATGTCTATGTCACGCGCGGTCTGCTGGCGCTAGCCAACAGCGAGGCGGAACTCGCCGGGGTGCTGGGCCACGAAATCGGGCACGTGACGGCGCACCATACGGCCGAACGCTATAACCGGGCGACGCTCGCCGGGATCTTGAGCGCCGGACTCGGCGTTGCGACAGGATCGAGCGCGCTGGCCCAGGTGGCGCAGCAGGGCAGCCAGCTCTATCTGCTGAAATTCTCCCGCGAGCAGGAATACGAGGCGGATTCTCTGGGCGTGAAATATATCGCTCGCAGCGGTTACGACCCGACCGCCGAAGCCGACTTCCTGCATTCGCTCGACCGCGAGAGTCAGCTCGCCGCGAAGCTCGCCGGGGACGATGCGCGCGATCGCGGCAGCGACTTCATGGCGACCCACCCTCTGACCGCCGAACGTGTGGTCCGTGCCCGCACCATCGCCCAGCAGACCAATATCGATCCGAATTCGCGGCCGCGCCGCCGCGATGAATTTCTGAATGCGATCGACGGCATCGTCTATGGCGACGAACCGAAGGACGGCTTCATCCGCGGCCTGACCTTCTCGCATCCGATTCAGAAATTCAGCTTCACCGTTCCGCCCGGCTTCACGCTGGTCAATACGACCGAGGCGGTCGGCGCGCGGGACAAGTCCGGCAATGTGATGGTGTTCGACAGCGCCAAGGAGGACACCGGCATGTCGATGACCCGTTACATCCAGTCGCTGGTCGGAGACAAGATCGGACTTCAGGGCGTCGAAGCGGTCACGATCAACGGGATGCCGGCGGCGACGGGCTGGGCGCAGGTTTCGACGCAGACCGGCACGGCCGATTTCCGTCTCGTGACCATCCGCTTCGATCCGTCCACGGTCTACCGCTTTCAGATCCTCACGAAATCCAGCGATACCCAGCGCCTGAACGAGCCCCTGCGGCGCATGACCTACAGCTTCCGCAAGCTTTCCGACGCCGAAGCGGCGGCGTTGAAGCCCTACAGGGTGCGCGTTGTCACGGTCAAGCCGGGTGATACGGCCCAGTCGCTGTCGGCGAAAATGCCGTTCGACACGGCCAATCTCGACCGTTTTCTGGTTTTGAACGGTCTGGAGAGCGGGGCGCGTCTGACGCCCGGTCAGCGGGTCAAGCTAATTCGGGAAGAATAGGGCGCTTAACAAGAATGACCCGGATTCCTGTGGATAACTCGGAATCCGGGTCAATCAATCGACCGATTATGGTTAACGAGATTCTAAAACCGGCAAATCGACGGGAAATTATGCAGTTGTCAGGCCCGCGTCGCCCGGATTTCCGACGATCTGCGTGATCGCAAAGCGCAGCTTCTTCATGGCCTGGTGCTCGATCTGGCGCACGCGTTCCTTGCTGATCCCGAACTGCTCGCCCAGAACCGCCAGGGTGGCCGCGTCCTCTTCCAGCCGGCGGGCCCGGATGATCATGGCCTCACGTTCGCTGAGGCCGGCCATCGCCTGATCGAGCCATCGGTGATAACGGCCCGTATCCTCGGCTTCCTGCACTTCCTGCTCCGGCAGGGGGCGGTCGTCGGACAGAAGATCCATCCATTCGCCGTCGCCCTCGGCGCTGATCGGCGTGTTGAGCGACTGGTCCATATCCGTCAGGCGGATCTCCATCGTCTCCACGTCCGAGACGCGGACCTGAAGCTTACGGGCGATTTCTTCGCGCCCCTCTGTCGTCAACCGGCCGTCATTGCGGTCGATCTTCGCCCGCAACCGGCGGAGATTGAAGAACAGCGTCTTGTGGGCCGCCGTCGTTCCGGTCCGGACGATCGACCAGTTGCGCAGGATGAAGTCCTGAATCGCCGAGCGAATCCACCAGCTTGCATAGGTCGAGAAGCGGATCTCGCGTTCGGGCTCGAAGCGCTGGGCTGCCTGCATCAGGCCGACATTGCCTTCCTGAACGAGATCGCTCATCGGCAGGCCGTAATTCCGGTACCGCGCGCCGATGCTGACCACGAGCCGCAGATAGGCCGTAATCAGCTCGTGAAGCGCGCGGACGTCGCCTTTGTCGCGCCAGCGTGCGGCGAGATCGAATTCGTGAGTCTTCTCGAGAAGGGGAGCGGCCATAGCATGCCGCACATATTGGCGATTGGCATGCGCCGCCGGAGAAGTCATCGCGTGGGCCATTGTTTCGTTCCTTGCCGGCTCGGGCCCTCAAAAGGGGCCGAGGGTGACAAACCTAGTGCCGAAACTGCCTTGACGCCGCCCCAACCAACGTTACAGGGGCTCGCGCCTCCTACAACAACGTTTACGCAGGACTTTTTGTTCTTCCCGCTCTTTTAGCCACGGATGGTGGCGAAAATTTGGCGATGCGGATTAATATAATTTTAGCAAAAAGTTATCGATCGATTAACGTCCGGCGCGATTTCTAATCAAAACGGACGATTTAAAAGAGATGATCCGGGCAAAAGAAAAGGGCGGCACGAAGCCGCCCTTTTGAACGTCTTGACGGTTGCCTGATCAGGCAGCCTGAAGCACCTGTTCCAGCCGGGCGACGGCGGCGGTGTCGTCGATCTTCTCGACGGCCGCGACCTCGCGCGCCAGACGGTCCAGCGCGGCTTCGTAGATCTGCCGCTCGCTATAGGACTGCTCCGGCTGATCGCTCTTGCGGAACAGGTCGCGCACGACCTCCGCGATCGAGATCGGGTCGCCGGAATTGATCTTGGCTTCGTATTCCTGAGCGCGGCGGCTCCACATCGTCCGCTTCACGCGGGCGCGGCCCTTCAGCGTCTTGATGGCGTCGTCGAGCTTGGAGCGGCTCGAAAGCTTGCGCATGCCGATCGCCAATGCCTTCTTCGTGGGCACGCGAAGCGTCATCTTTTCCTTATCGAATTCGATAATGAAAAGCTCGAGCTTGGTTCCCGCGATTTCCTGGTTCTCCTGTCCGATGATGCGGCCCACGCCGTGAGCCGGATAGACAATGAAGTCCCCGGTCGCAAACCCCTTTTCGTTCTCTTGCGCTTTTTTGGTCATATAAGTCCTTGCAAGTCTTAGTGTTTGTAATTCAATTCCGTCCGTGGGAAATCAAGCAAAACCCCTCACTTCGCCAAAGCCCGAAAGCCAACGGGCCCGGCTCAAAAACGACTTCAGCCGTCGATTTGGTGTTCGAAGTGAAGGATTAGCGATCCTTGCCCTGGGTATGCGCTGCCCACGGTTTGTAAAAAAAGTGAAGAAAATATAACACACTGCCCGCATAAAAGACAGCCTACATACGCGCGAAATTTACGAATGTGGTACCACTATACCTACATATAGTGTATGGCGCGCTCCCTCTTCGGGCGAGCCAATCGGCCTCTAGTGCAAATAGTTCCGAAGCGGCCGACGCCAAGTACGCAAGCAACATATATGGTGCGGGGCCAAAAAAATTCAGCCCCGCCGCATGGCGAGGCTGAAAATATCGTCGCATCCGGGAATTTCGCCTCGAGGACATCGGCCCCGGGCGAAAAAGCCGTCAGTCGCCTTCGCCGGGCGCCTCGCTGAAATATTTGTCGAACTTGCCTTCCTCACCCTTGTGCTCCTCGGCATCCGCCGGGGCGTCCTTTTTCTGGGTGATGTTCGGCCACTTCTTGGCGTATTCGGCGTTCAGCCCGAGCCATTTGTCGAGGCCGCCCTCGGTGTCGGGCACGATGGCTTCAGGCGGGCATTCCGGCTCGCAGACGCCGCAATCGATGCATTCGTCCGGATGAATGACCAGCATGTTCTCGCCCTCGTAGAAGCAATCGACGGGGCAAACCTCCACGCAGTCCATGTATTTGCACTTAATGCACGCTTCGGTAACGACGTAGGTCATGTTGTCTCCTTACGCTCCCGCCTTGCCAAAGGCTACCGCCGTCCGCCGGACGTCGAGCCCATCGACCCTAAAGATATGGCCCCCAATCGTGGCCCGCTGTTTGAAAAGCCCACCCGCCGGATTGTCCCGGGGGCTTTCCTTATTCAGATAACCCGGCGCGCTCCATAGCGCGCTTCCGGGCAGCACCATTATCGCGATCCGACACGTAGATCAAGCCGCCAATCCTGCGCATCAGATTTGCTTCGTAGTCGTGAATTTTGCCGTCGGCGCAGGCGACTTCCCACAGCATCTCCATGACATCGATGCGTTCCGTCGGATCGAAGCGATCCTTGATGATGCGGGTGAAACGTAAAAGGTTGTTCGTCCGGTCATGGGCGGATTGGGCGCGCTCGACCAGCGTTTCGGCTTCTTCGGGCGACAATCCGAACCGGGTCTTGGCGATGTTGAGGATCGCCCGGCGTTCGGTCTCGTCGAAGGTGCCGTCCATCGAGCCGGCCTCGACCATCAGCGCGGCGGCGGCCACATATTTCTCGTCGGCCTTCGAAAAAGCGGGGTCCTGATGGCCTTCGTCGAGCCCCAGAAAGGCAAGTACGCGATTAATCATCACTCCCATATACCACCAAATCGAGGCAACTCAAGGCAGGCGCTATGCGGCTTACCGGATTTTCATCCCCGCCATTCATAGTGCCGCCCACATTAATGCCACCTTGCCGGGACAAACTCGTTCGGTGCAAAAAGAAGCGCTCGGGTCGGGGCGTAATGGCGGCCAAGAGGTTGGGGTAGCGTGAAAGAGCGGATCGGAAAGTCGGATCGGGACGAAGCACCGACCGTGCTGGTCACGGATTCGGGCGTCGGCGGATTGAGCGTCGTGCGCGCGATCCGCGGCGCATTGCCCGGCGTGCGGCTCATTTATCTCGCCGACAATGCCGGTTTCCCCTACGGCAAGCTCGCGCCGAATGTGCTCACCGAGCGGCTGGTCCGCTTTGCCACGCATCTCGTTGCCGACTATGCCTGCGATGCGATGGTGGTCGCCTGCAATACCGCGAGCACGGTGGTGCTCGATGCGCTCCGTCAGGCGTTGAGCGTTCCGGTCGTCGGTACGGTCCCGGCGATCAAGACGGCCGGCGCGGTTTCCAACAGCCGCGTGATCGGGCTGCTTGCGACCGAAGCCACCGTCAGCGGACCCTATATCCAGACGCTTATCGAGAAATTCGCCGCCGACTGCGAGGTCGTGAAGATCGGCTCGCCGGATCTCGCGCAGATCGCGGAGCAGCTCGCGCGGGGCCATAGGCCCGATCACGCCCGGTTGCGGACGATCCTCGCGCCGTTCTTCGGCCGGCATACGGCACCAGTCGATACCGTTGTCCTCGGTTGCACCCACTATCCCTTGATCGTGGACGATCTTAGCGCCGTGTCCCCGGAAGGGGTTCGCTGGCTCGATCCCTCCGCGGCGATCGCCGACCGGCTCAAGACGGTCCTGGGCGACAAGCATCAGCCGCATATCCGGCCGCAGGGAGAAGACCGTGCACTCTTCACCGATCCGGCCACGAATCTCGAAGAGCTTCGGGCATTCTTCGCCGCCTTCGGCTTTCGCGATCTGGCGGTTCTGCGCGCGGAGGAAGCCGTCTCATGACCGGCGCGCCGATGCTATACACGGAGCGCTTGCTGCTCCGGGACTGGACCGACGCCGACATGGTGCCGTTCGCGGCGATCAATGCCGATCCGCGGGTCATGGAGTTTCTGGGGCCGGTGATGGGCCGCACGGCCAGCGACGAGCTGGCGACCAAGATCCGCCAGCATGTCCATGCGCATGGCTACGGGCTGTGGGCCGCGGAAATTCCCGCACAATCGCGCTTCATCGGCTTTATCGGCCTCAACGTCATCGACTGGGCGCCTCTGGCGGGCTCGGTCGAGATCGGCTGGCGGCTCGCGCATAGTCACTGGAAACAGGGATTCGCCTCCGAAGGCGCGCGCGAGGTCATGCGCTATGCTTTCGAGCAACTGGCGCTCGGCGAGGTCATCGCCTTTACCGCAGTCGGCAATCGCCGCTCGCGGGGCGTCATGGAACGCATCGGCATGGAACGGGCGCCCGAACGCGATTTCGATCATCCGAAGCTTGCGCCGGACGATGCCCTGCGGCCCCACGTCGTCTATCGGCGGACGCGGGAGGACTGGCTGGACCGGGGCTAGAGCCCCAGATCCTCCGGCTGGCCGAGCATGATATTCATGTTCTGGACCGCCGCGCCGGACGCACCTTTGCCGAGATTGTCCAGCACCGACACCAGCAGCACATGGCCGCGCTTGTCGTTCGCGAAGACATAGAGATCGACGTAATTGGTGTCGTTCAGATATTCCGCGCCGACCCGCACAGAGCCGGCGTTTTCCTGCAGCGGCTGAACCCGCACGAAGCGGCAGCCATCGAAGCGGCTCGGCGAGGGCATCGTGAATGTCCTTGGCCTTCACGCCCTGGTTTGCACAGATCGAGGAACAGCGGAATCTCGGCGATCATGCCCTGACGGAAGCGTCCGACGCTGGGCAGCAGCACGGGCCGCCGGGTGAGCTCCGCATGCTGTTGCAGTTCGGGGATGTGCTTGTGCTCCAGCGACAGGCCGTAGATGTGATGTGCCTGGGTATAGATACCCTCCGGCTTCTCGGCCTCGAACGCCTCGATCATCTGCCGTCCACCGCCGGTATAGCCCGAGACCGCGCTGATCGAGACCGCGTAATCGGCCGGGATCAGGCCTTCCTCGACCAGCGGCCGCAGAAGCAGGATCGGGCCCGTCGGATAGCAGCCGGGATTGGCGACGCGCCGCGATGCCGCGATCCGGGCCGCATGCGCCTTGTCCATTTCCGGCAGCCCGTAAGCCCAGTCCGGGTTCGTGCGATGGGCCGTGCTGGTATCGATGATGCGGACCGAATTGCTCTCCACGAGGCTGACGGATTCCTTCGCCGCCTCGTCGGGCAGGCACAGGATCGCCACGTCGGCCTTGTTCAGGAATTCGGCGCGCACGGCCGGATCCTTCCGGTGCGCTTCGTCCGGCTGGATCAGGGTCAGGTCTGGCCGCTTGGCGATCCGGCCGACGATCTGCAGGCCGGTCGTGCCAACGTTTCCATCGATGAATACTTTGGTGGTCATGACTCAAAGGCTCCGAATTCGGCGCCCCCTATAACACCGATGGCCTGAAATTTTCTATGAAAATTCAGATCCATCCCGTTGTCCGGCGAAAAAGTCCTCGATGCGATGCTCGCCGAAGCGCGGGGCGATCATATCGCGGCTCAGCACCGCCATCATGAATTCCAGCGGCCCGTAGAGCTTCGAGGAACTCACCATTTTCAGGGCCGCGATCGCCGCTTTGCCGAGCCCAACAGGGATATGGGTGATCTTCGCCCGCTTTTGCAGGGCCTCGAAGGCAAGTTCAGCGATCCGCTGATGCGTGTAGATTACGGGGCCGCCGACATCGAGCTCGGTCATCGAGCGTCCGAGCGCGTTGACGCAGATCTCGGCGAGATCCCGGCCGTGGATCGGGTTCATGCGGAACTGGCCATCGCCGAACAGGTAGACGCGGCCGCGCCGTGCCATATCGAGGAACGACGCGATGTCCGAGAAATAGCCGTTCGGCCGGATGATGACGAAGTCCATGCCGGAGAGCTTCAGCGCCTTGGCGAAGCGTTGCTTGGCGTCGACGATCTTGAGCCCGCGAAGCTCGTTGGCGCCGAAGACCGAGACATACATGAACTTCGAGACGCCCGAGGCCTTGGCCGCGCGCAGCAGGTCCAGATTGCCGCGAAAGTCGACGTCCTCGTATGTGAAGCCGTCCTTCTGCCGCGTGATGCCGATCGAGGAGAAGACGATGTCGATGCCGTCGCAAAGGCCCGCGAGCGTTTCCGGCCGCGTCACCTCGCCGACAAAAACGTCGTCGACGATGTCGGCCAGCGGCCCGAGCTTCGCCGGATCACGCGCAAGCGCCCGTACCCAGTAGCCGTGGTTCTTCAGCGCCCGGACGACATATCCGCCGAGATAACCCGTGGCGCCGGCAACGACGATCTTCTGCATTGATCCTTTCCAAATATCGGTTCCGCGTGCCCCCGAAGGGACCGGACGTGGGGAAGGTACCCTACGCGATCGCCCCTATCGCTGACGATCTCGTTATTGAACGCGTTCATCAATTGGGCCAAGGTCTCTCGACAGGGGGAGATCATGGTCAAGACCAGCGAGGTTCCGATTCTGATCGTGGGCGGCGGTGCGGCGGGCTCGGTTCTGTCGCTGGAGCTGGCGCGGCACGGCGTCGAGGCCCGTACGGTCGACAAGCTGACCGCGCCTGCCGTCACGTCGCGGGCGATCACCGTCCATTCCCGAACGGCCGAGCTGTTCGAGCGGGTCGACAAGAGGCTGATCGATCGGCTGCAGGCCCGCGCGCTTCAAAACAAGGGCTATGTCCTGCATTTCGTCGATGGCGCGGGCCAGCGCAGCGAGGTGCGTCCCGGCATGGACTTCACGACGGTCGATTCCCGTTATCGCTACATGCTGATCCAGCGCCAGAGCGAAACCGAAGCGCTCATCCGCGATTTTCTCCACGAGGAATTCGGGCGTCGAACGGAATGGGGCGCACGGTGCTCCAATGTCGTGCAGGACGAAGATGGCGTGACGGCGACGCTGGTTCACGCCGGCCGGGGCGACGAAGAAGAACTCGTCCGTTGCCGCTATCTCGTCGCCTGCGACGGCACGAATTCACGGGTGCGGGAGGCGGTCGGCCTGACGCGCGAGCGGCATGGCTTCGAGGGAATGGTCCTTCAGAACATGGACGTGTTTCTCGAAGGCTTCCCCGATGTCGACGACTACATCCACTATTGCGCCGGCACCGATCACTTCCTGATGGTGGCGCGATTGCCGGGCGGGTTCTATCGGCTCCTGTCGAGCGATCGCGGCGCGATGGCGGCGGACCCGGATCCCAAGCACGCTTTCCTGAGCATCCTCGCCAGGCATTTCGAGGGCGTGGGTCTCGGCGAGGTCGTCTGGCATTCCAGGTGGGAACATACGCTCGGACTGGCGCAGAGCTATCGCCGGGGAAACGTCTTCCTCACGGGGGATTCCGCCCACGTCCATCCCACGACGGGCGGACAGGGCATGAATTGCTGCATGCAGGATGCCTTCAATCTCGGCTGGAAGCTGGCGATGGTCGCGTCCGGGAAGGCGCGGCCGGATCTGCTGGACAGCTATGAGCGGGAGCGCCGCCCGATCGCGGAGCAGGTGCTGTGGGCGGCGACCTCGCTACAGGACGTGTTCATGGGGCATGGCCGCGATATCGCCGAGAGAAGCCGCCAGATCGATGACCCCGAATGGCTGGAAGCCGTCGTCGGCCGCTGTTCGGGCATCTCCTATACCTATCGCGATTACGCGGACCACGAGGACGGCCTCACGCCGTTCGCCGGGCCGTCGATCGGCGATCGGGCTCCTGACGGCGATCTCGTCGACGGCCGCACGATCCATCATCTCACCCGCCATCCGAATTTCACGCTGCTCGCGATCGACAGCGGCGACGGCGCCGATCTTCGAGGCGCCACGCAGGCGCTGCGCGCGCGCTACAAGCCCGTGATGAAGACGGTGATTCTGGATGCGATGCCCGATATCGAGGCGCCGTTCGGGGCCGATCCGCGCAGCCGGCTCTTTCTCATCCGGCCCGACGGCTATATCGGCTTCAAATGCCTCGCGACGGAACTGTCCCGTCTCGAGGCCTTTCTGGAGCGTCTGTTCTGTCTTTGAAGTCGGCGCGCTGCCGTCCTGACGTCAGCCCGCGGTAATGTCAGGCCGAATGGTCTTCCTTGACCTTGGTCTCGAGCGCCTTCTGGATATCGGAGATCGCGCTGGAGAGCGCCTTGTCGACGGCGCGTTCCCAGTCCTTGCCGATCGCGCCGGGCGGGAGCTTCGGAAACAGGATGTCGCGCGACGAGCTGATGAGGCCGCCCTCCGGGCCGTTGGGGCCGTCCACGAAGCCGGCCATGGCGTCGCTCGCCGTGCCGCCCTGATTGCCGAAGCCGGGAATCAGGAAGGGGGAGTGGGGCAGCTCCTTGCGGATGTTCGCCGCTTCCGACGGGGCATTGGCGCCGACGACCACGCCGATCGACGACCATCCCGTGTCGGGACCGCAGTTCCGCTTGGCGAGGGTCGAGAGTTTATGGGCCACGGTCTGGTAAACGGTCGATTTGCCGACCGAGAGGTTCTGGAAGTCCTTGGAACCCGGATTGGTCGTCTTCACGAGCGTGAAGGTGCCGCCGTCATTCGCCTCCGCGGCTTCGAGGAAGGGAACCAGACTGTCCATCCCGAGATAGGGATTTACGGTGATTGCATCGGCCTGCAAAGGCGCGCCCTTGGCCAGATAGGCGGTCGCATAGGCTTCGGCCGTCGAGCCGATGTCGCCGCGCTTCACGTCCAGGATGACCACCATCCCGTTCGCCCGCGCGCGCTTCATGCAATTGTCCAGCACCTCGATGCCGCGCCATCCCATCTGCTCGAAAAAGGCGGACTGCGGCTTGATCGACGCCACCCGGCCGGAAATCCGGTCCATCACGGCGGCGAGGAAGGTGCGAACGGCGGAGGCGGTCTGCAGCGAATTCGGCGCCATGTCGCCCACGCGGAACATCTGGGGAATCAGATGCAGATGCGGATCAATTCCCACGCACAGCGGGTGACCGTTCTTTCTGACAGCCGTTATCAGACGGTCGCCGAAGTGCATTCCGTGCAAATCCTTGATGCGTGCGCGATTGGGTAGACGCCTACTGACGGCAAAACTAGCAGTCCATTGAGGCATCGAAAAGTGTCAATATTCGCCGCCCGCGCTGCCTTGCTTCAGCGCGTCGATCGCGCGGCGTTCGGCTTTGGTTGGGCGGCCCGCGCCTTTTTCCCGCTGTCCTTGTGCAACGGTGCCGCCAGGCTTGGTTTCCGGCGAGAACAGATCCTCGTAAAGCGCCTGCGCCTCGGTGGCGGGACCGCGCCTCGTTCCCGGCGCCAGCATCTTGACCACGCGCACCGTCGCGCCCTGCTGAAACGAGACGATATCGCCCGGCCTGACGGCGTGACTCGGCTTCGACGCAATCGTCCGGTTCACCCGGACCTTGCTGTCCTGACATTGTTTCGCCGCGAGAGACCGGCTCTTGAAAAAGCGGGCGAACCACAGCCATTTGTCCAGCCGCTGCGCGCCGGCACCGGCAAAATTCGGGGCGATCGTTTCGGCGTTCATCACCGTTGGCTCATGCTCCTCATGTCGGCAAGGGCGGCGAAGGGCGAATGCTTGGGCCGTCTGACGGTCTCCGGCCGGCGCTTCCGGCGTTGCGCGGGCCGGTGGGCGAGGCGGCTGTACCAGATGCCGTTTTCCGTCGTCGTGGGCGTGAAGCCGAGCGACGTCAAGATCGCGGCGAAGCCGGAGCCGCCGCCGACGATCGAAACCAGCGCGTTCGATTCCTCGAAGGGGCCGGTTTCGTTGGCCTTGCGCAGGGCCGCCGCCAGACGCTCGAGCATGTCGATGCGGATCGCCCGGCCGCCGATCACGCGATATCCCGCGGCCTCGACGAACCAGCGCTCGGCGTCCGCCGGCGCATCCATGGCCACGGCGCCGGGCCGGGGCAGGGGCGGGATCGAGCGCTCGCCCCGATGAACCGCCGCCAGAATGACCTTCAGGCGCGCCGCCGACGGCTTCAACAGGGCCGGCATATAGATGCTGGTCTCCCCGAAGGTGACGCCGAAGCGGCGCAGGGCGGCGCGGTCGCTCTTGGCGAGAGATTTGATGGCGGGCAAGGCGTCCTCGCGCGGCAGAGTGCCGAGCGCCTGACACAACATGAAGCCAAGTCCCCGGGCGGGTCCGCCAAGGTCCTTGTTCTTGCCGCCGGGCGCGGAACTCGATCGCCGCGCTCAGACGCATCAGGGGGCCGAGCGACATATCGATCTGACGCTTGAGCCAATCCTCGAGCCGCGTCAGGGCCGCCTGCTTGAGCGCGCCTTCGAGCAACGACGCCCGCAGCAGCGATATCCGGGGGTGCAGCGCGTCCTTGCCCGCGACGATCGTGCCAACTGTCTCGCCTTTCCAGGTCACGCGCGGGTCGGGGCCGCTTTCGATGTCGAACGAGAACTCTTCGTCTTTCGACGCGACGAGCTGCTTGACGCGACGCTTGATTTCACTGGTCAGGGTGCGGTTCGCGGCGTTCATCAGCGCCCGGCTTTCGGCGCCCCGCGCTTCCGCGTCCGGCTCGAACCGGAAACCCTTGAGCGTTCCCATGAAGTGCCCGTCGACCGTCACCTCGCCGCCGTCGTCGACGAGGGCGGTCAGGTCGTCGCTTGTCGCGCATCTGCTTCATGAGCACGGACGTGCGCCGGTCGATGAAACGCTGGGAGAGGCGTTCGTGGAGTGCGTCCGACAGCCGGTCCTCCACATCGCGGGTGCGTTCCTGCCAGTGCCGCGTGTCGCCGATCCAGCCCGGCCGGTTGGCAACATAGGTCCAGGTCCGGATATGGGCCAGCCGCGTCGCCAGCGTGTCGATATCGCCCTGGGTGTTGTCGAGGCGATCGACCTGCCGGGCAATCCACGCGCGCGGCAGAACGCCGTCATTGCTCATGAGGTGACGATAGACTTCGCCGACAAGCGAGGCATGCATGTCCGCGAGCGTCTTGCGGAAATCGGGGATCTGGCAGACCTGCCAGAACAGCGCGACGGCGGCCGGGCCGGCGGCAAGCCGCACCAGACTCTCGTCCCGGCACAAGGTGCGTAGAACCGAGAGGTCCTCGGCCTCGCGCGATTGGGCGAGAATGCGGAGCGGCGGCCGGGCCTCGAGACTGCGGATCAGCGCCGTGGGGCTCGAATAGTCGAGGTCGCTGTTGCGCCATTCGAGCTTGCGGACCGTCTCGAAACGGTGATGCTCGATCCGCTCGATGACGTCGGGCGAGAGGATAGCGCCGTCGTCGTCGGCGCCGGTGACCAGACCGAATGTGCCGTCGTTCATGTGGCGTCCGGCGCGCCCCGCGATCTGGGCGATTTCCGCCGCCGTCAGGGCGCGGTGCATGCGGCCGTCGAATTTGGTCAGCGACGAGAAGGCGACATGGTTGATGCTCATATTGAGCCCCATGCCGATGGCGTCCGTTGCGACGAGATAGTCGACGTCGCCCGCCTCGTAGAGCGCGACCTGGGCGTTCCGGGTGCGCGGACTCAACGCGCCCATCACCACCGCCGCGCCGCCTTTCTGGCGCCGGATGATCTCCGCGAGCGCGTAGACCTCGCCGGCGCTGAACGCGACGATGGCGCTGCGGCGCGGCAAGCGGCTGATCTTCTTGGGACCGGTGAAAGTGAGCTTCGAAAAGCGCGGCCGCGTGATGAACTCCGCTTCGGGAATAAGCTTCCGGATCAACGGCTGCATCGATTCAGAGCCGAGGAACAGGGTCTCCTCCCGCCCCCGCGTGTTGAGCAGCCGCTGGGTGAAGATATGGCCGCGCTCCGGGTCCTGGGCGAGCTGGATTTCATCGATCGCGACGAAGGCGACATCCTTGTCCACCGGCATGGATTCGACCGTGCAGACGAAGTAGACCGCATTGGGCGGCGTGATCTTTTCCTCGCCGGTGATCAGCGCGACCCGCGTCGGTCCCTTGAGGGCGACGACCTTGTCGTAAATCTCGCGCGCGAGCAGCCGCAGCGGCAAGCCGATCATGCCCGATGAATGGGCGGCAAGGCGCTCGACGGCGTAGTGGGTTTTTCCGGTATTCGTCGGTCCAAGAACGGCGGCGACCCGGCCTTCCGCACGACGAACAATGCGGGATTGATCGTCCCCGGGACCTCTCAAGGCGGTGCGTGGCAACGTCTCGAACATCTAGCGGATAGAATCGGATTTCCGGCGCTGTTTAGCAAGTGCAAAAAATGGAACTTTATCGTTTTGCATTGCGTTAATGTCGCGCGCTTAGGTTCGGCACCCGATCCCGTCAAAGGGCGGTGCGCCGGACGTTTTCATAATAATAAATAGTGAAAGGTTGGAATGGTGCGAAACCGTGCAAAGGCCCTGGCTCCGTTTGGAATCCTCGTTGCCGCGTCCTTCGCGTGCGTGACGGCCGCTTCGGCTGCCGATCAGGACAAGACGGCGACCGAGATGGCGAAAGGGACTTATTCGAGTTTCGTCGATATGACGGCGGGCGGCCTGATCGGCCAGCCGGTCGTGACCAAGGACGGCGCCGAACTCGGAAAGGTCTCCGATCTCGTGATCGGCAAGCTGGACAGGGTTTCCTATGCGGTCGTCTCGGTCGACTCCACGGCCGAACGGGTCGTCATCCCCTATCAGTCGCTCAAGGTCGGTTCCCGCGTGACGACGCTCGCCGTCAACATGACGCCCCGCGATGTCGCGACCCTGCCGAAATACGACTCCGATGACTTCAGCCCGATCCGCGTGCGCGGCAAGGGCTGACCCAGGCCTCCGGGCATTACGAAAGCTTAATGTCACGGGCCGGAACCTTGAGGGGTTCCGGCCCGTTGGTTTTTCGAGCCATGAGGCATTGCCCTCATGGGGTTTCGCCTTAAGGAAAAGAGGTGCGCCATGATCGAGAAACAAAATCGTCTCAACAAATTTGCGGTTGCCGGCCTGTGCGGTGCGCTGGGCGTCTTTATCGCCCTGCCGGTTTACGCGGATGGCCTCGACGTGCAGCTTGAGCACCCGCCCCAGCAGACAATTCACGATGTCGGCAGTCCGGATAGCCATGCCCAAAATGCCGGGATGATCATCGGCCGGGACCTTCGCGACGAAAACGGCAGTGTTATCGGCCGGGTGACGACCTTGGTGAAAGGCAAGCGCGATCACGCACTTTACGCGCTCGTCCGGCTCGAGGGGCTGTGGGGCCGGGAGAAGGAGATCACGATACCCTACAGCCAGATCCGGATCATGCCGGATGAAATTCTTGTTCAGTCCCAGCTTGGAGCTTCGGACTACGGCGTAATGCCCGACTATCAGCCGGACGAATACAGCCCGGCAAAGGGCTATTCGGCCGGATGACGCCCCGTTCCCGGTACGGAACGATTTGAAACGGGAGGCTGGCGGTTCAATAGAGGAAGGTGGGATATGACCAGAAACAGAATCCTGACGGCCGCGGCCTCCGCGGCGTTTCTAACGATCGCGACCTGTTCTCTCGCGGGAGCCGCATCCGCTGCGCCGGATATCGGATCGTCGGGCGGGATCAAGTTCGACAAAAGTCTGGAAAACGGTTTGCAGCAAGATCAGGGCCTTGGCGGAAGCCTGGCGCCGGCCAGCCACGAGGATCTGAGCATCCGGGATTTCATAAACGCGGACAAAAACCACGACGGATTTCTCGACCGCGCGGAGTTCAAGGCCCTCGCGTCGATGGTGAAGAACGAAAATAAAAGCCTCGACGCGATCGCCAAAATGGAGAATTTCGGCGACGCCGATGCCAACAAGGATGGAAAAGTCTCCGCTCGGGAGCTGGGTATCGTCGGCGGCGGAGTTGGCTAGAAACTTATAGCCGATTGTTTGCAAAGGATAATTATCGATCGGTCGGGCGTTTGGTTCGCGCCGTGTGGCGGGATTGCCACAATGTGTTGGGGACTGTCCAAAAAAAGCCGCAATGCAGAAACTTTTTGCTCACACCCGCGTTGTTTCCAGTGAGAGTAGGGCGGTAAAGCGCTCTTCGGACGGCCGCAGGACAGGTCAGTTTCCGATAGCGCCGAGTAGAGTAGGGCAAGGATGATTGGGGCGCGTGGCTATTTCTGACCGGACGTTGTGCGAATATGTCGACGGCGGCTTGTCGCCGTTAGGTCGCCTTAGGATTGTCATCCTTCTTATGGTCGACAGGAAACTGGCGGAACGGGCTGCCTCGATCCGTCGACAAAATCATTGCCTGCAAATGATCGCTCGATCCGCCCTTCGGGAACCCGTCCCCGAACGGATGAGGTCTCTTCTCGCGGGGGCGGCTCTGAATTCCGACGAGTGGTACCGTCCCGGAATCTCTTGGCAAACCGAGCTTAACTGGCTCTTGCTGGCCCTTCTCATCGTGGTCGGATGCGTCGGCCTCTGGGTTTCCTGACCTCCCTTCCCCCTGCCGTTCTTCCCAAAATGAGACAGTTTTCCGGGTGCTGGCCCGCGAAATTGCGCGCAAATTCTCTCGGTTGTAGGCGAGGAAGAACCAAATTCTCCCACAAATCGACATAATCAAAACACAATCTGAAAATAGGTTCCAATCATCGAGGCCACATCGATACCTCTTGGGAATAGATACTCTCAGGAAAAGAATTCTCATGAAGAAGATTTCAGAGCTAATACAAAACCGATACTACGCCTTGTCTTCAAATCTTACCAAAGAGGTGATGACATGACTTTGCGGTCTTCGGATGTTGTGGCAATCGAGCAAGAGATTCCTCATTTGCGTCGCTTTGCCCGTGCACGGGTCGGAAACGCCGATCTTGCCGACGATCTCGTTCAAGGTTGTCTCGAACGCGCCATCGAGAATTTCTCGAGCTTCACGCGCGGTACCAATCTCAGGGCCTGGTTACTGACCATCCTGAGAAATCATCAGATCAGCGAGTACCGTAAGGCGCGCCGCCGTCCCGAATGCGTCTGCATCGACGACGTCGGCGGTCTGGAAGTCCAGACCGCGTCTCAGGACAAGGTCCTCGAGGCGAAACAGTTCCTCGCCCTGTTCGACGATCTCTCGGATTCCGATCAGGAGATCCTTTTGCTCGTCGGAGCGGAAGGCCTCAAATACGAGGAAGCCGCCGACGTGGTCGGCATTCCGGTCGGAACCGTCCGCTCGCGGGTCTTCCGGGCACGCGAACGGCTTCAATCCCTCGCCATGAAGCTCGACGAACCGAGCGGCGAGGCGCGCAAGTCCGGCGAACGGCGTTCTGCCACCGCCTACCATCCTCACTTCGCCTGATCGGCGTTTTCCCCCTCGCGACAGCTCTGCAGGGCCGGGCCTGAATTGGCAACCGGCCCTGCTTTGCGTTTCCGGCGTCCCTTGCGGTCTTCGGTTTCAGCCAATAGAAAAACCCCGCGTCCATAGTGGGACGCGGGGCGGTGTAAACCGGACACCAAGGCAGGCTTGGCTAGAAGTAGAGCGATGCTCCGGCCAGAATGCGGCTCGTGTCCGGACTGAAAGTCGTCGCGGTCGACGTGGCCGGCGCGTTTCCGTTGCCGTAATTGACGTGGGCATATTCCAGACGGACGCCCAGATTGGGCAGCAGGCCGAGTTCGATGCCGCCGCCATACTGGAATCCGTCGAAATTGTTCCGCGACGTGCTCAGGGAATCGCTGAAGCGGAATTTCTCGTTGGCATATCCCGCGCGTCCATAAAGCAGGACGCGATCCAGGAGGAGATAGCCCAGGCGGCCGGTCAGAGCGAAGGTCCGCTTGGACTTGCCGTCGATGATCGTTGTGCCGTCGCTGAAGTTGAAGTCGTTGCTGTTGAGCGACATATCGGCTTCGACGCCCGCAACGATATTCGGCGAGACCTTCAGATCGAAACCAGCCATCACGCCGTAGGCGAGATCCGACTTGTTGTCGATATGAACGTTCGCGCCGTCGACGTGTACAGCGTTTTTGTCATAGCCGGCATGTGCACCGATATAGAGCCCGTTGAAGACCTCGGCTGACGCCGGGAGGGCCAAGACCGTACCGGTGAGTAATGCCGTCCCCGCCAATATGAGCTTTTTCATTTAGGTTTTTCCTCACGTGTTACTGTGAATCGCGACCGGCCTGGATTGACCGGGCACGGTCACCGGAATCAACACGCGAATGCGGGGAAAGTTCCCGGACACTGTCCTGTTATCGGACAGGTCCGGACGGCTCCTACAGGTGTTTGCCGGCTCTTTCGGCCTGCTGACGCCGCTTGATCACGCGGCCCGACGTCCGCTCCTTGTACTCGTCCACAAGCTCGGGCGTGGCGCTTACCGGCGACCCGCTGTCATAAGGCGGCTTGGGATCGTATTCGAGCCCGAGCTGGGCGTACTGGGCGGCGTGTTCGCCCGCGACCTCCGCGATGAAAGCCAGTCCGAAGTCGATTCCGGATGTCACGCCGCCGCCCGTGACGCGATTGCGGTCGATCACGACGCGCTCGCGTACCGGGATCGCGCCGTAATGGGCGAGCAGGTCGACCGCGGTCCAGTGGGAGGTTGCGCGGTAGCCCGTCAGAAGTCCGGCGGCGCCCAGGATCAGCGACCCCGTGCACACCGATGTCACATAGCGGCATTTTGCTCCGGTGCGGCGGACGAACTGGAGCGTCTCGTCGTCATCCATGATGTCGATCTGACCCGGACCGCCCGGAATGCAGATGACGTCCAGCGGAGGGCAGGTGTCGAAGGTCGTGTCGGCCAGGATCGACAGGCCCGAATCCGACCGCACGGGCCCCGCCTGCTTCCAGATCAGGTGCTGTTTCGCCCCGGCCAGATTTTTCAGGACCTCGTAGGGGCCGGTGAGATCGAGCTGGGTCAAATTCGGGAACAGCAGGTAGCCGATATTCAGTTGATCAGACATGGCAGGGTTTCAACTCCCGTTGAGTTGGGTTCAGTTTGACTATTCGCCCGCGCGACACAATACTGAAACCTTCATTGTGCAGTGCGGCAAAGCGGGGCGACGACAATGCCGAAAGCGCCTACATTCGATGACTGGAAGGCCTTGGCGGAGCAGGAGCTTCGCGGCAAGCCGCTTGGCAGTCTCTGACCTGGCAGACGCCCGAGGGAATCGCGGTCAGGCCGCTCTACACGGCGTATGATCTGGAGGGCATGGAAGGGCTGGATACCATGCCCGGCCTCGCGCCCTTCACGCGCGGCGCACGGGCGACCATGTATGCCAACCGTCCCTGGACGATCCGGCAATATGCCGGGTTCTCGACCGCCGAGGAATCGAACGCGTTCTACCGCCGCAATCTCGCGGCCGGCCAGATGGGTCTTTCCGTCGCTTTCGATCTCGCCACGCACCGGGGCTACGATTCCGATCACCCGCGCGTCGTGGGCGATGTCGGCAAGGCGGGCGTCGCGATCGATTCGGTCGAGGACATGAAAATCCTGTTCGACCAGATCCCGCTCGACAAGATGTCGGTCTCGATGACCATGAACGGCGCGGTGCTGCCATGCCTCGCGGGTTATATCGTCGCCGCGGAGGAGCAGGGCGTCAGCCAGGACAAGCTCTCCGGCACGATCCAGAACGACATCCTCAAGGAGTTCATGGTCCGCAACACCTATATCTATCCGCCCGCGCCCTCGATGCGGATCGTCGCGGACATCATCGCCTACACCGCCAAGAACATGCCGCGGTTCAATTCGATCTCGATCTCCGGCTATCACATGCAGGAAGCGGGCGCGACGGCGGTGCAGGAACTCGGCTTCACGCTCGCCGACGGCAAGGAATATGTGAAGACGGCGCTCGCGCGCGGTCTCGCGATCGACGATTTCGCGCCGCGCCTGTCCTTCTTCTTCGGCATCGGCATGAACTTCTTCATGGAGATCGCGAAGCTGAGGGCCGCGCGGCTGCTCTGGTCGCGCATTGTCGGCGAGTTCGAGCCGAAGAATTCGGCCTCCCTCATTCTCCGCACGCATTGCCAGACATCGGGCGTCAGCCTCACCGAGCAGGATCCCTATAACAACGTGATCCGCACCGCCTATGAGGCGCTCGCCGCCGTGCTCGGCGGCACCCAGAGCCTGCACACCAACGCCTTCGACGAGGCGGTCGCCCTGCCGACCGATTTCTCCGCCCGGATCGCCCGCAACACGCAGCTCATTCTCGCCGAGGAAAGCGGCGTTCCGGCCGTGATCGATCCCCTGGGCGGCAGCTATTACGTCGAGGCGCTGACCCATTCCGTGGCCACGGCCGCCTGGGAACTGATCGAGGAAGTCGACAGCCTCGGCGGCATGACCAAGGCGCTCGAGACCGGCATGCCCAAGCTCAGGATCGAGGAGGCGGCGGCCCGCCGTCAGGCTCACATCGATCGTGGCGACGAAACCATCATCGGCGTGAACAAATACCGCGTCTCCGACGATCATCCGATCCCCGCGCGCGAGGTGGACAACACGGCGGTGCGGGAAGCCCAGGTCGCCCGTCTGAAGAAGATCCGCGCGACCCGCGACGAGGCCAAATGCCAGGCCGCGCTGGATGCCCTCACCAAGGGCGCGGCGGGCGACGGCAATCTGCTGGCGCTGTCGGTCGATGCGGTACGGGCGCGGGCCACGGTCGGCGAAATTTCCGATGCGCTGGAGAAAGTGTTCACGCGCCATGAGGCGGAGATCAAGTCGATCTCGGGCGTCTACGGAAAAGCCTACGGCGAGGGCGACGGGCTTTCCGCCGTGCGCGCCGAAATCGAGGACTACAAGCATCGCGAGGGCAAGGCGCCGCGCATCCTCGTCGTGAAGATGGGGCAGGACGGCCATGACCGTGGTTCGAAGGTGATCGCGACCGCGTTTCGCGACATAGGCTTCGAGGTCGAGCACGGTCCCATGTTCCAGACGCCGGAGGAGGCCGCGAGAGAGGCCGTCGAGAAGGGCGTCAACATCGTCGGCGTCTCGACTCTGGCGGGCGGTCACAAGACTCTGGTGCCGGCGCTCATCGAGGCTTTGCGCGCCGATGGCGGGAAGGAGATCCGGGTGGTCTGCGGGGGCGTCATTCCGCCGCAGGACTACGAGTTCCTGCGCAAGGCCGGCGTCTCCGCGATCTACGGCCCCGGAACCAATATTCCCAGCGCCGCCGGCGAGGTTTTGCGCCTGATCACGCGGCGCAATGCACCCATCGAGCCGTAATACCCGTCCAAAGTCACATCGTAGCGATCATCCATATTCACACTTGTGATTATCGGGTGTCCGACGTCACAATGGCGCCTGCCGTTTGAAACAAGCAGAACCCGAGGACGGCCGGACAAGCACCGAGGCCGATCTCGCTTAGGGGGACTATAAATGACGTCATGCAGCTTTCGCCGTGTTAGGGGCGAGGCGCGCACCTGTGCAGGGATGCGCGGCCTCGTATTCGGTCTGGCCGTTTTGATCGCTCTCGGCGCGACGGCGCTGACGGGCTCCACGGCAAAAGCGTCGGACAAGATGACGCTGAAGCCGCTCACCGTCTGCGACCGGGCCTGCCTGTATGGCTATCTCGATAAATATCTCGCAGCCTTGCTCGCGAAGGATCCCTCGCGGCTGCCGCTCGCGCAGTCCGTCCGCTTCAGCGAGAACAGCGTCGAGATGCATCTCGGGGATGGCCTCTGGAACACGATCACCGGGATCGGGAAATACGATCTGAGGCTTGCCGACACCAAGACCGGCAATGTCGGCTGGTACGGCGTCGTGGAGGAACACGGCAATCAGGCAGCGATCGCGCTGCGCATCAAGGTGCAGGACGGGCTGATCACGGAAGTCGAAATCCGTGCTGGCGCGCCGGCATGGCGACGGGCCGTTCCCGAACCCGCAACCGCAACGGCTGACGAAGCTGCCGATCATGGACCGGATCGAGCCGGAGAAGACGCGCCGGCCCCGCGCGCGCCTGATCTCCATCGCGGACGGTTATTTCGATACGCTGCAGCTGAACGACGGTACGCTCTTCACCCAGTTCGACAAGGACTGCAACCGTCGCGAAAACGGCTTCCAGACGACCAACAACAAGGATGCCGGCATCCCCGGCGCGGTTCTGTCGCTCGGCTGCGAGGCGCAGTTCAAGACCGGCAATTTCCGGTTCGACGATCGGCTGCGCGCCCGCCGCTACCCGCTGGTCGATGAGGAACGCGGCCTTGTCATGGCGGGCGGCTTCATCGATCACTCCGCGCGGCTGCAGGACGTCACGCTCACGGATGGACGCGTGGTCCATTCCGTCTTCCAGACGCCTCACTCCTATGTGCTGCTTGAGACGTTCAAGATCGTCGATGGCAAGATCCGGCAGGTCGAGGCTGTGTTCACCGACGTGCCCTATAACATGCCGTCGCCGTGGTTCCATCCTCACGGCAATCATCAATAGCCGGAGATCTCCGATGTTCCGACCCGCTCTGGCGCTCGGCGCCGCCCTTACGATCGCAGCAACCCTGTTCGCGCCGGTGGCGATGGCGAAGGACAAGACAGAGGCGGTGAAGCCGCTCACCCGCTGCGACCGCGCGTGTCTTTACGGCTTTCTCGACCAATATCTCGATGCTCTCAAGAAGAAGGACCCGTCGCATCTGCCGCTCGCCGAGTCCGTCCGTTTCAGCGAGAACAGCGTCGCGATGCATCTCGGCGACGGCCTCTGGGGCACGATCACCGGGATCGGGAAATACGATCTGAGGCTCGCGGACACCAGGACGGGCAATGTCGGCTGGTACGGCGTCGTGGAGGAACACGGCAATCTGGCGGCGATCGCGCTGCGCATCAAGGTGCAGGATGGCTTGATTACGGAGGTCGAGTCCGTGCTGTCGAGGCGGCAGGGCGACGGGCCGTTCCCCAATCCCCAGCCGCAGCTTCTGACGCCGATGCCGGTCATGAACCAGATCGAGCCGGAGAAGACGCGCCGTCCACGCGCCCGACTGATCTCCATCGCGGACAGCTATTTCGATACGCTGCAGCTGAACGACGGCACGATTTTCGCCCCGTTCGACAAGGACTGTAACCGGCGCGAGAACGGCTTCCAGACGACCAACAACACCGGCCCCGGCACGGTCGGCGATGTGATGTCGCTCGGATGCGAAGCGCAGTTCAAGACCGGCAATTTCCATTTCGACGACCGGCTGCGCGCCCGGCGCTATCCGGTTGTCGACGAGGAACGAGGGCTCGTGATGGCCGGCGCCTTCATCGATCATTCCGCCCGGCTAAATCAGGTCGTCCTGACCGACGGAAGAGTCGTCAAGGAAGTGTCCCAGACGCCCGACAGCCTGTGCATGCTGGAGCTTTTCAAGATCGTGGACGGCAAGATCAGACAGGTCGAAGCCGTGTTCACGATGGTGCCTTACAACATGCCGTCACCGTGGTTCCACCCGCACGGCAATCATCAATAACCGGAGACCGCTATGTTTCGATCGGCCTTGGCGCTCGGCGCCGTATTTGCAGTCGCGATGGGAGTGGCCGCGCCGGCGGCGACGGCGATGGACAGATCCGAGACCGTGAAGCCCATGAGCCATTGCGACCGGGAATGCCTCTACGGCTTTCTCGATAAATATCTCGACGCCCTGGTGAAGAAGGATCCGTCGCGCCTGCCGCTCGCGAAGTCCATCCGCTTCAGCGAAAACAATGTGATGATGGATATCGGCGACGGTCTCTGGAATACCGTCAGCGGACTAGGGAAATACGATCTTCGCTTCGCCGATCCCCAAACGGGCGGCGTCGGCTGGTTCGGCGTGGTCTACGAGCACGGGAATCCGGGGATAATCGCGCTCCGCCTCAAGGTGCAGCAGGGGCTGATCACCGAGGTCGAGTCCGTCGTGAACCGTCAGCACGGCGACGGGCCGTTCCCCAATCCTCAGCCGCAATTGCTCACCAGGCTGCCGATCATGGATCGGATCGAGCCGGAAAATACCCGCCGCCGGCGCGAGCGCCTGATTTCCATCGCGGACGGCTATTTCGATACGCTGCAGCAGAATGACGGGGCGATCCTTACACAGTTCGCGCCCGACTGTAACCGGCGCGAAAACGGCTACCAGACGACGAACCAGAAGCATTCTCCGGTCCCCGGCGGCGAGATGATGGAGCTTGGTTGCGAAGCGCAGTTCAAGACCGGCAATTTTCTCTATGACGACCGTCTCCGCGAGCGGCGTTACCCGGTCGTCGACGTGGAGCGCGGGCTCGTTCTGGCGTCCACGTTCATCGATCACTCGGGCCGGCTTCAGGAAGTGACGCTGACCGACGGGACGGTCGTGAAGACCCATTACAAGACGCCGCATTCCTATGTCCTGATGGAGCTGTTCAAGATCGTTGACGGCAAGATTCAGCAGATCGAGGCCGTCTTCCCGACGGTGCCCTACAACATGCCGTCGCCCTGGTTCCACGCGCACGGCGACAATCGCTAGGCCGGAGGTCTTTCATGTTCGGATCACGGATCGTCATCGGGGCCGCGCTGGCTCTCGCGCTGGGAGCGGCGGCGCCTTCGTCCATCGCGGCCGAGAAGACGGACGCGGCGGCACAGGCATCGCAGTGCGACCGGAGCTGCCTCTACGGCTTCCTCGACAAGTTCATCAAGGCGTTGTCCAAGCACGACACCTCGCTCATGCCGGTGGCGAGCACGGTGCGGTATAGCGAGGACAGCGTCGAACTCGCCTTGGGCGACGGCATGTGGAACACGGTCGACAAAGTCGGGAAATACGATCTCCGGATGGCGGATCCCAAGACCGGCAATGTCGGCTGGTACGGCGTCGTCTACGAACACGGCCAGCCGGCCGCGATCGCCGCGCGCATCAAGGTCCAGGATGGCCTGATAACCGAGATAGAAACCGTTCTGGCGCGCCGCGTCGGCGACGGCCCGTTCCCCAATCCGGATCCCGAGGCGCTCAAGACCAAGCCGATCATGAACCGGATCGAGCCGGCCGATACGCGTCTGTCGCGCGACGGCCTGATCGCCGTGGCCGACGGCTATTTCGATACGCTTCAGCAGAACAACGGCACGCTGCACACCAAGCTGGATCCCGATTGCAACCGCATCGAAAACGGCGTGCAGACCACCAACAACCCCAAGGCGCGGCCCGGCGAGCGGTTGTTCGAGCTGACCTGCGAGCAGCAGTTCAAGACCGGCAATTACCTCTATGACGACCGGATCCGGGCGCGGCGGTTCATGGTCGACGAGGAGCGCGGGCTCGTGATGGCCGGCGGGTTCATCGATCACACCGGGCGCCTGACCGAGGTGACCTGGACGGACGGCACCGTGCGCAAGACCTCCTACAGGTCGCCGCATTCCTACGTCCTGTTCGAGCTGTTCAAGATCGTGGACGGCAAGGTCCGGCAGGTCGAGGCGGTCTTCACGACGGTGCCCTACAACATGCCGTCGCCCTGGTTCCATCCCCACCCCGATCACGAATAAACAGAGGGATACGCTCCATGCTTAGATCACGCATTGCCTTCGGTGCCGCGCTTCTTCTCGCGGCCACGGCCGCCGTCCCCGCGGCGCTGGCCTCCGATCACGGCGCATCCGTAAAGCCCATGGACCATTGCGATCGGGCCTGCCTCTACGGCTTCCTGGACGTCTACAAGGATGCGCTCGCCAAGCGTGACCCGTCGCGGCTGCCGCTGGCCAGGAACGTGCGGTTCAGCGAAAACAGCGTCGAGCTCCAGATCGGCGACGGCCTGTGGAACACGATCGACGGGGTGGGGAAATACGATCTGCGCCTCGCCGATACCAAGACGGGCAATGTCGGCTGGTACGGCGTCGTCTATGAGCACGGCGTGCCCGCCGCGATCGCGGCGCGCCTCAAGGTCGAGGACGGCCGGATCACCGAGATCGAGACCGTTCTTGCGCGGCGCGTCGGCGACGGTCCGTTCCCAAATCCCGATCCCGAGGCGCTGAAGCCGAGTCCGATCATGAACGAAATCGTTCCGCCGGCGCAGCGCGTGCCGCGGGCGCGCATGATCTCTCTGGCGGACGGCTATTTCGATACCTTGCAGCTGAACGACGGAACGATCTTCACCCAGTTCGATCCCGCCTGCGACCGGATCGAGAACGGCGTGCCGACGACGCATAATCCGAAACTGCATGGCACCAACGACCGGATCGCGGCCATGGGCTGCGAGGACCAGTTCAAGCTCGGCGCCTTTCGCTACGACGACAGGCTGCGCGCCCGGCGCTATCCGCTGGTGGACGAGGAACGCGGCCTCGTGATGGCGGGCGGCTTCATCGATCATTCCGCCAAGGTCACCGAGGTTACGCTGACCGACGGAACCAAGAAGAAGTCGTCCTACAAGACACCGCACTCCTTCTGCCTGCTGGAAGTGTTCAAGATCGTCGACGGCAAGATCCGCGAGATTCAGGCGGTATTCCCGACCGTCACCTACGGCATGCCGACACCCTGGAAGGATTGATTTCAATCCAAGCGATCGGCAGGAGCGCATAGTCATAAAGGCTTGTCTTCGGGCTTGAAATGACGGCCGCCCGTATTAGAGTATTTGCTCTAAGTTAGGTGCGGGGGCTGAATAATGAGATCCTTTCTTTGCGTTGCCGTCGGTCTTTTGATCGCGGCAAGTCCGGCTGCTTCCAAGGAGCAGCTCAAATCGTCTGAACTTGCAACGGCCTTTGGGCAATTGCCATCGGCATACGATGTCCGAATGTCGCCGGACGGGACAAAATTCTCCTTCCTTGATGGTGAAAACGACGGCCACACGGTGCTTGGCGTGATGGATCTTGGTCGCCAAGACGAAAGTGGGGCTGGTTCGCGCCGATTTCGGCAACTTTCGACATCGACGATTGCCGGTGGGCGAATACCGAGCGCATGCTCTGTACGATTTCAGCCGTCAAGAAGTCGGTCCAGACCTTGATCCCTTATACCCGGATGTTGGCGCTGAACGCCGACGCGTCCAAACAAGTCTGGCTGGTGAATTCAAGATCAGCGTTCAACGCAGTTCGCGGCCGAGATTACCGATCTTCTCCCGGACGATCCAAACTCGGTGATCCTACAGCGGCAGATTGACGACGCTAACAGGCTTCAGCGCGTCGACATTTACACAAACAAAGCGGAAACGCTCGAATTTGGCGACGATACGATCGACGGTTGGCGCACCGACGGACGTGGCCAAGCCCGCATCCGGATCACCACACGTGGCGATCTGACAAAGTGGGATTACACGCTTGCCGGCTCGGACAAGTGGCGCCGGCTCCACGAGAGAGATCGCTCTCACAAACATCCGGCCTCGGATGACGACTATTTCGAACCCGCCGGCTTTGGCGACGATCCGAACATCCTGTATTTCTTCCGCGACTACAAAGGCCATCGTGCGCTTTGGCAGCGTGATCTGTCTGTTGAGGGTGATTCATCTGAGAAGCTGGTTTACGCCCGTGACGACGTTGATCTCGATACGTTGGGCAAGATCGGAAAGTATCGTCGAGCCTATGCTGTCGGCTATGTAACGGACTATCCCCATATGAAGATGTTTGATGTGGGAATCGAGGGGGTCATAAGTTCGATCGAAGCGGCAATTCCCGGCAAAACGATCGTCGTCTACGACGAGAGTTGGGACCGCCATTATTACCTGGTGCAAATTCGCAGCGATACGGATCCGGGAGCGTATTACCGGCTCGACACGGTGAAGCACGAGTTGCTGAAGATCACCAGCACGTTCCCGCTTCTTGAAGGAAAGAAGCTGGCTGAGATGATCCCGATTACCTACAAGGCGACGGACGGCACCGAGATTCCCGGTTATCTCACGGTACCTGCCGGTGCCAGGAAAAAGGGGCTGCCGCTCGTGGTGATGCCGCATGGTGGTCCCCAGTCGCGCGACGAATGGGACTTCGACTTTCTCGCTCAGTATATGGCCGCGAAGGGATATGCCGTTCTACAGAGCAACTATCGAGGCTCGAATGGCTACGGCAACGATTGGGCCGGGGGCGGGGGCTACAGAGAATGGCGACAGGTGGTCAGTGATATCAATGATGGCGTGAAAGGCCTGGTCGCCGACGGGACCGTCGATCCGCAACGGGTTTGTGCTGTAGGATGGAGCTTCGGGGGATACGCCGCACTGCTAAGCGCGATTGAAGCGAAATCGCTCTACAAATGCGTCGTAAGCATCGCGGGCGTCACCGATCCGCTGACGGAAATGCAGACCTTCCGGGATTACACGAATTACCAGACCATGCGGGACTGGATCGGTGCCGACGATAAGGACGTCGTGCACAATGGTTCTCCGCTGAGGCGCGCCGAGGAGTTGAACGCGCCGGTGCTATTGTTTCACGGCACGCGAGATATGAATGTGTCGATCCAGAACAGTCTGAAACTGAAAGGCAAGCTGGAGAGGCTCCAAAAGCCGGTCGAATACGTCGAATACAAAGACGCGGAGCACAGCATTTGGAGGAACGCCTATCGCATCGACTTGCTAACGCGCGTCGGTGCCTTCCTGGATGCCCATATCGGCAAGTCTCGCGTCCTAGCGGTGGAACACCACTGACGGCAGCCAGGTTGCGAGGCTGGGGATCAAGGTCAGGATGATCAGCGCTACGATCTGTATAAGCACGAAGGGGACGACGCCCCGATAGATCTGCATCGTCGAGACGCTGTCCGGGGCGACGCCGCGCAGGTAGAACAGGGCGAAGCCGAAGGGCGGCGTCAGGAACGATGTCTGCAGGTTCATCGCGATCATGACGCCGAGCCAGACCGGGTTGATGCCCATCTGCATCAGCACCGGCGCGACGATCGGCACGACCACGAAAGTGATCTCGATAAAATCGAGGAAGAAGCCGAGCACGAAGATCACCGCCATCACGGTGATCATGGCGCCGACCTTGCCGCCGGGCAGCGATTGCAGGAACTCGTGGACGGCGTCGTCGCCGCCGAGCCCGCGGAACACGAGGCTGAACATCGCGGCGCCGACGAGGATCAGGAACACCATGGAGGTGATCCGCGTCGTCGACCGCATCACCTCGGTCAGCACCTTGACCTTGAACACGTTCTAGAGCGCCGAGAACAGGCCGACGCCGATGAGGAAGGTCAGGATCGCGGCGACGATGATGCCGACCGTGCTGCCCGACTCCGTATTGAGGCGCAGATCGACATTGGCTGTCAGGATCAGGACGGCGATCAGGGCGCCCGCGCCGACATAGATGGTGGTGCCCTTGCCGGTGCCGCAGCGGAGACCGGCCAGCATGATCGCGCCCACCGCACCCACGGCCGCCGCTTCCGTCGGCGTCGCGAAGCCGCCGAGGATCGATCCGAGCACGGCCACGATCAGCACGATGGGCGGCACCAGCGCATGGGCCAGGGTCATGAACATCGAGCCCTTTTCGGCGCCCGGCGCCACGTCGTCCATCGGGATCGGCGGCGAGGTCTCGGGCCGGAAGATCGCCATGCCGATCTGGTAGAGAATATACAGGAAGACGAGGCCGAGCCCGGGCAGGAGAGACCCGGCGAAGAGATCGCCCACCGAAATCGTGTCGGCCGAGAAGATGCCCATCTTGAGCTGGGCTTCCTGATAGGCGGACGACATCACGTCGCCGAGCAGCACCAGCACGATGGACGGCGGAATGATCTGGCCGAGCGTTCCCGCCGCGCAGATGGAACCGCAGGCGAGCTACGTGTCGTAGCCGCGCCGCAACATCGTCGGCAGGGAGAGAAGCCCCATGGTCACGACCGTCGCGCCGACGATGCCGGTCGACGCCGCGAGCAGCGCACCGACGATCGACACGGAAATGCCGAGGCCGCCCCGGAGCGAGCCGAACATGCGGCCCATGCTGTCCAACAGTTCCTCCGCGACCTTCGAGCGCTCCAGCATCACGCCCATGAAGATGAACAACGGCACCGCGATCAGCGTTTCGTTGGTCATGTTCTGGAACGCGCGCAAGGGCAGGGCGCCGAGATAGCCGAAATCGAAGACGCCGAACATCGCGCCGATCAGCGCGAAGATGAGCGCCGGTGCCGGCGAGGGTGAAGGCAACCGGAAAGCCGAGCAGCAACAGCCCGCAGGCGACAGCGAACATCGGGAGATCAAGGCCTTGGGCGATGGTCATGGAACGGGGTCCTCGATCTCAGAGTGTCGGCGTTTCTTCGCCGGGTTCCCGCGGCGTCAGGTCCTTCACGCCCCGTCTTGAGCGTGTGGAAGCGCATGAATGGCCATGGAGATGCCCTGCAATCCCATCAGCGCGGCGAAGAGGAGCAGCTCGGTCTTGAGCAGATAGATCGCCTGAAGGCCGCTGGTCTCGCGCGAGCCTTCGTGCACCGCCCAGGACTGCGCGACGAAGGGCCAGGACCTCCACCAGAACACGCCGCAAACCGGCAGCAGGAAGATGAGGCTGCCGAAAAGATCGACCCAGGCCTTCGTCCGGGGCGCGGCCTCGCGGTAGAAAATGTCGACCCGCACATGGTCGTCATGAAGAAGGTATAGGCCGACGCGATCATGAACACGGTCGCATGCATATAGACGATCGATTCCTGCACGAAGATCGAGCTGACGCCGAAGACATAGCGCATGATCACGATCGCGAATTGCACGACGACCATGGCCAGCAGCAGCCAGGCCACGGCGCGGCCGATCCGTCTCGTTCATCCAGTCGATCGAATGGGCGAGCTTGTTCAGCGCGGACGGCCACCGTCCGGCGAGCAGCGCGCCGCTCCCCTGCGCGTAACGTCATGATCCCCCTCAAGCGGTCGATCGCATTTCCGGCGCCCCGATATGCCGGTGAGATGAACGGCCGTAAGCCTGTCCGGTAGCGGCTTCCTCCCGTCGCCGGTTAAGGAGCGCCTACGGCTTCATCTTTTCCAGCCGTCCTGGGTGAACTGGTCCAGCGGTTGGTAGATGGTCTTATAAGCCATCTTTCTGCAATCGGCGATCCAATAACCGAGATAGACATAGGGAAGGCCGAGCTGTAGCGCGTAGTCGATATGGCTCAGCACGACGTATTTGCCCAGGCCGCGCGCTTTCTCGGCCGGGATCGAAGAAGCTGTAGACCAGCGAAATCCGTCCGACAGCACGTCGGTCAGGCAGGCCGCCATGAGCTTGCCGTTCCGGGATCGTCCGGATCCTCGGTCGTCAGGCGGTATTCCATAATGCGCGGATTCGATCGGGCTCGATTCGACCATCGACGCGAAATCGATCGCATCCATATGGGTCATGCCGCCATCGGGATGGCGCGGCTTGAGATAGCGCTTCAGCAGCATGAACTGCTCATCCGTCGCCCAGGCGGGCATCGGCGCATTTCCATGTCGCTGTTCTTCGCCATGATGCGGCGCATGGAGCGCGTCGGCTCGAATTCCTTGGCCCGAACGCTGACCGAGACGCAGGACTGGCAATCCTCGCAGGCGGGCCGGTAGGCGACATTCTGGCTGCGGCGGAACCCGATGAGGGTCAGGGCGTCGTTGAGGGACTGTGCGTCCGGCGCCCTTGAGTTCGGTGAATACCTTGCGTTCGACCCGGCCCGGCAGATAAGGGCATGGGCCGGCGGGCGTTACATAAAATCTCGGAAACCGGTTGGATTGAAGAGTCAATCGCGATCCCTAACGCCAAGCTACTTAGTTCCAGACTATACTGTATCACAAATATGGGCGCAGGCGAGGGCCTGCGCCATGACCGCGGCAGGAAATCGTCTTTCCCGCGAGGCTAGTTCAGCCCGTAATACCACGGTGCGAAGAACGAGAAAGTGAGCCAGATCAGGATCATCAACGGGATGCCGGCCTTCGCGTAGTCGCTGAACCGGTAGTGGCCGGGTCCCATGACCAGCAGGTTGGTCTGATAGCCGACCGGCGTCGCGAAGGCGCAGTTCGACGCGAAGATCACCGCATAGGCGAAGATCCTGGGATCGCAGCCGATCTTGAGCGCGATCCCATAGGCGATGGGCGTGAACAGGACGGCGCAGGCATTGTTGCTGAGAATATTGGTGGCCACCGCCACCAGCAGGAAGAACGCCGACAGGGTGACCGCCGCGGTGTCGCTGTGAAAGTTGGAGACCAGCAGTTCGGCCAGATAGGCCGCGCCGTTGGTTGCCTCCAGCGCGGCTCCCATCGCCAGCGCCGCGCCGACGATCATCATGATGCGCCGGTCGATGGCGCGGAACGCCTGATGCACGTTGAGGCAACCGGTCAAGATCATCAGCGTCACGCCGATCAGGGACGAGATCACGATCGGGACGAGATCCGTCGCCGAGACGAATACGACGCCGGCGAAGATCATCAGCGCCCGTCCGGCGCGCTGCACGGCGGGCACCTCGCTCGACGACCCTTCGACGAGGATGACCTCGCGTTCCGCCCGCAACCGGCCGATATCGTCGCGCTTGCCGAGAAGCAGCAGGCCGTCGCCGGCCTCCAGCCGGATCTTCTGGAAATTCGTGCGGATCATCTTGGACCGTCGCTGGACGCCGAGAATGATGCAGCCGGTACGGGCATGGAACGCGATCTGCCCCACCGTGCGGCCTTCGATGCGGGAGGCGGGCGCGACGATGGCCTCCATCATGATCCGGTCGCCGATCGGCATCACATGGTCGTCGCTGCTGTCGTCGGGCAGCGCGCTCACGCCCTGAATGATGCCGGGATGGTTCGCAATCAGGTTGGTCAGCGCCTTGCGGGTTGCCGCGATGATGACCGAGTCGCCGGCCTGCAGCGTTACCTCGTCGATCAGCGGGAGGAGCACCACATCGTCGCGCTGGATCATCTGCACGGTGATGTCGGGCAGGTTCACGAACATACCGGCGACGGATGTTTCGCCCACCAGCGGGCTGTCGGATTTCACGTCGATCTGCGCGATGAAATGCCGTCCGCTCATGCCGACCAGATTGCCGGCGAGCGATGTGCGGTCCGGCAGGAGGCGCGGCACGATGAAGATGACATAAAGCAGCCCGACGCCGGCGAGCACGAGGGCCGGCACCGTGAAATCGAAGAAGCCGATGCCCTGGCCGCTGATCCGCTCGAACGCGCCGGAGACCAGCATGTTGGTGCTGGATCCGATGAGGGTCGTGATGCCGCCGAGCAGCGCCATATAGCTGATCGGCAGCATGACCTTCGATGGCGAGAGTTCATCCGCTCCGCGATCGCCGACATGATCGGGATGAAGATCACGACCACCGGCGTGTCGTTCATGAAGCCGCTGATGATTGCGCCGACCAGCAACGACGCCGCGATGACGATGCGCGGGCTCGAACCGATATGCGACAGAAGGAAACTGACAGGCACGTTCAGGGCGCCGGTCTGGATGATGCCTTGGCCGATGACCAGCAGCGAGAGAACCGCGATCAGCGCCGGATTGGCGAATCCAGCCAGCAGCGTATCCGCGCCGAGCAGGTTCTTGCCGTCGGGGCCGGCCACGGGGAAGAAATGGAAGAAGACGAGGAGAAACCCGACAAGCGCGATCGAGGTGACTTCGAGCGGAAATTTCTCGGCCATATAGCAGGCGACCGCCGCCACAATGGCGATGAAGGTGACCGCCATTTGCAGTGTCAGGCCATCAAAAACCAAGCAATTGCCTCCCGGCCGGTTCCGCCGCCCACATTCCTACACGCACGGCCACACCTTCCGATCACGCAGAGAGAAATGAGCATAGCCCCCCGGCTACGGGGATATGATGAGAGCCAGATTTCGGGATTGCCAAGAGGGCAGGCCGGGAGCCGGCCTTCCCCTTACTGCCGGTAGATTCGGCGGCAGGACCGGGGCCTCACGCAGAGCGTAATCGAGATGCGGCGATTTGACGGGAGCGTCGGGATCTTCCGGGAACAGCGGCTCGGTATCGGCGATGCCTTTGACTTCGGCGATACGTGTGACGCCGACGCCGGCTTCGCGCAGCACGCGGCGGCTGGCATTGGCGCGGTCGCTGGAGAGCTCCCAGTTGGTATAGTTCGGCGCGGTTCGCGAAGGGTTGCGAGTCCGTGTGGCCCGCGATCGAGATGCGGTTCGGCAGCTTCATGATGATCTTGGCGACCAGCTGCAGGATCTGCTTGGTGCGCGGATAGGGCTCGGCGCTGCCGCTCGGGAACATCGACCGGCGCTCCTGATCGACGATCTGGATGCGCATGCCCTCGGGCGTGCGGTCGATGATCAGGTTGTCGGCGAAGGCCTTGAGATCCGGCGTGTTCTGGATCGCGTCGGTGAGTTCCTTCTCCGCGTCCTTGAACATCTCTTCCTCGCGCTCGGCGATCGCCTTGTTGATCGCGTCGTCGTCGGGAGGCTGGGGCGTCGCGTTCGCGTTCGCGCTGCTGTCGGCGGCGGTGCTGCCCGGTGCCGGCGGGCCGCCCAGCGTCACCACGACCGAGCCCGAGGATTTGCGAGCCGTTGTCGGAGGTGACCGAATTGCCGCCGATCACGCCGTTGGCGCCGCTCGTGCTCTTGCTTGCGAAGGTCGGCGCGAAATAGTCGGCGATGCCTTCCTTCTGTTCCTCGGTGGTCGCGCTCAACAGCCACAGCAGCAGGAAGAACGCCATCATCGCGGTCACGAAGTCGGCATAGGCGAGCTTCCAGGCGCCGCCATGGTGGCCGTGGCCGCCGCCCTTCTTGATCTTCTTGATGATGACGGGAGCTTCGTTGTCAGCCATGGCTGCCGTCCCGTTAGACCGGAAGGACTGCGTTCACCGCTTCGTCCAGCTCCGAGAAGCTTGGGCGTTCATGCGAGTAGAGCGTCTTGCGCGCGAATTCGACCGAAACAGCCGGCGCGCAACCCTGCAGATGGGCGAGGAACCGGCCTTCATGCACTCGTAATATTTGGCTTCCGCGCTCGCATAGTTTTCCAGGCTTTTGCGCGATCGGCGTGATCAGGCCATAGGACATCAGAATGCCGAAGAACGTACCGACCAGCGCCGCGCCGATCAGGTCGACCGAGAACTTCCGGCGGCTCGCCGATGCTGCCCATGGTCGTGATAACGCCCAGAACCGCCGCGACGATACCGAAGGCGGGCAGGCCGTCGCCAAGCGCCGCCATGGCATTGACGACCGCATGTTCTTCGCTGTGATGGGTTTCGAGATCCTCGTTCATGAGGTCCTCGATCACATGCGGGATTTTCGGTGCCCATGGTGAGGAGCCGCATGTAGTCGCAGAGGAACGTCACCGCGTGGTGGTTCTTGAGGAAGGTCGGATAGTTCGTAGAACAGCGCGCTCTCTTCCGGGTTCTCGATATGCGCCTCGATCGCGAGAAGGCCCTTGGAGCGGATCAGCTTGAACATCGAATACATCAGCGTCAGCAGCTCGAGATACGCCGCCTTGTTATAGGGCGTGCCTTTCATGATCCGGCCGATGCGCTTGCCGGTCGCGGCGAGCACGGGCTTGGGATTGCTGATGACGAACGCGCCGATGCCGGCGCCGAGAATGATCAGGAATTCGAAAGGCTGAAACAGCACGGCCGCGCTGCCATGCGGCAGATAGCCGCCCAGCACGGAGCCGAAGACGATGAGAAATCCGATAATAAAAAACATGAACTTCTTGCCGAACCGCCGAGCCGGAGATCTTACACAATGGCCTTATTACCCACGGGCCTTAGAACCCACGCTCCTACGGGAGGCCGTGCAGTCCTTCATGATCGGGAGACGAGGTTAAAATAGCGTTTAGTTTGCTGCCCGCGGCGCGGCGTCTTCGGCGGTATTTCCGGCGCCGTCCGGCTGTGTTTCCAGGCCGCCCGGCATGTGCCAGAGATGGAGCCTGGTCTGGCGGGAATCCGCCGACCTCTATCGTCTGTTCCGGGGGCGTGTCCGGCACCAGGAAAGAATTGCTTATAAGCAGCGTCCCGGCTGCCATCTCCTTGCGGGCCTTATCGAAAATCGCCTGCATCGGCGCGGGCGAGAGAAAGCAGTAGGCGATGTCATAGGGCGCGAGATCATGCTCCCACATCGAACCGAAGATCAGCCGGGCGTTCTTTCTACCCGCGACCCAAAGCCGCAGCGCGCCGATCACAAATGGGAGAGGTGCCGATTCCACGCCGATGAACTCGCTTCCGGGATGTCGCCGGGCGAGGGGCGAGGGCACGCTCGCGATGCCGCAGCCGATATCGATGAACCGGATCGGCCGGTCCTTCGGGATCAGGCCATCGAGGGCATCGATCGTCCGCTTGTTGGTGAGGTAGAGCGGCACGCGCTCGCCATAGGTATTCCAGAACACGGCGACGAGCAGCAGAAAGGCGACGAGATAGGCCCATGCGGGCAGGCTCGACTGATGAAGGGCGAGACCTGCCGGCGGAAGCACGACCTGCAGCACGACCCACCAGCGCGCCAGCCCCGCGAAGTGGGAGATCAGCGCGGCCGCGAGCCCCTGCACGATCAGCACGCCGAGAATCGGGACCGCGACCCGCATGGTCTGCCCGATCCAGATCGCGAGCGGAAATACGATGACGAGCGCGAGAACCTGGCTCGCGATGGCGATGAAGATCGGGGGAATTCGGCCGGTTATCGATTTCACATCAAGCCGGGCGGTTGGTTCTCGGATCAGGAGGCGTCGGCGCGCAGCAGTCGGGCGGCGTCGAGCGCGAAATAGGTCAATACGCCGGCGGCCCCGGCGCGCTTGAAGGCGATGAGGCTCTCCATCATCACCGCGTCGCGTTTGAGCCAGCCTTCCTTCGCGGCCGCCATCAGCATCGCGTATTCGCCGCTCACCTGATAGGCGAAGGTCGGCATGCGGAACGCGTCGTGGATCAGCCGGACGATGTCGAGATAGGGCATGCCCGGTTTCACCATCACCATGTCCGCGCCCTCGGCGATGTCGAGCGCAACCTCGCGCACGGCCTCGTCGGCATTGGCCGGGTCCATCTGATAGGTCTTCTTGTCGGAGCTGAGGCTCGCCTTGGTCCCCACCGCGTCGCGGAACGGCGAATAGAAGCCGGAGGCGTATTTCGCGGCATAGGCCATGATCATGACGTTCTTGCGCCCGGCGGTCTCGAGCGCCGTGCGGATCGCGCCGATGCGTCCGTCCATCATGTCCGACGGCGCGACGATGTCGCAGCCGGCCTCGGCCTGAACCATCGCCTGCTTCACCAGCACCTCGAGCGTCTCGTCGTTCAGGATCTCGCCGTCCTGGAACAGGCCGTCATGGCCGTGGCTGGTATAGGGATCGAGCGCGACGTCGCACATGATGCCGATCTCGGGCACCTCGGCCTTGATCGCCCGCACCGCGCGGCAGACCAGATTGTCCGGGTTGGTCGCCTCGCGGCCGTCGGGCGCCTTGAGGTCGGCCGGCGTATTGGGGAACAGCGCCAGCGCCGGGATGCCGACGTCGGCCGCTTCGACCGCCAGCCGCACCGCCATGTCGATCGTGTGCCGCTCGACGCCGGGCATGGACTCTACGGGCTCGCGCTTGCCTTTCCCCTCGATCACGAAGATCGGCAGGATGAAATCCGAGGCGCTGAGGCGATGCTCGGCGACCAGCCGGCGCGACCATTCGGCGGACCGGACACGCCGCATCCGTGTCGCGGGAAAAGCCGCGAAATTCCGAGTGGTGTCGGTTGTCGTGTGGCGTCGGTTCATAAGAATGTCACGTCGATTTTGGCCGCACCATGCCCCAACTGGTCCTGGGCTTCCA
Source organism: uncultured Alphaproteobacteria bacterium (assembly GCA_963822835.1). Taxonomy (GTDB): domain Bacteria; phylum Pseudomonadota; class Alphaproteobacteria; order CAVTAV01; family CAVTAV01; genus CAVTAV01. The sequence goes on from CAWGIZ010000005.1 coordinate 318,229, forward strand.
GGGGTTTTTGGAGAATCCGTAGTGCTGGGTCATTATACGCGCTGGATCTAAACCGAAGCTTGATGGAGAAACGTCGTGCAAATCCTCTGGGCTCCTGTCGTCGTTTTCGTGCTTAGCGTGATTTCCGTCTCCGGTAACGCGGCAGATCTGCCCGGAACCAAGGACCATCCCGTCATTTCGCGCTATCCGGGTGCGGAAATTCGCTGGCAGGACGTTCAGGCCTATCAGGAGTTCAAGGTCGCCGTCGGCCCTCAAACAGGCTACCGGCATATCGACGACTGGATCGAAACCGCCGGACGGTTGACCCGCACCTATTATGAGGTGAGCGGAGAGAAGACGAGTTCGGAAGTCTATCAGAACTACCGGAACGCGCTTACCAAGGCCGGCTTCGATATCGTCGCGCAGGGCATGCGGAACGATTCCAGGCCGTCGCCCGAGATCGGCGGCCGCACCTGGATGGGAACCTATTACGCCGCCAACCCGATTTCGGCCCGTGGCGGCGAAGTGCGCCTCTTGCAGGGCAGTTCGTCGAGTGGCGGGTCGGGGTTTGTCGCGGGCAGACTGGAGCGCGCGGAAGGTACGGTCTATGTCGCCGTCGCGGTGGCGCAATATTCGCAGGACGTGGTCGCAACGCTCATCGATGTCATCGAGGAGGAGGCGCTTCAGGACGATCTCGTCTCGGTCGATGCGGATGCCATGTCCAAAGGCATCGACGTTTACGGCAAGATCGCGCTCTACGGTATTTTCTTCGACCACGACAAGGCTACGATCAAACCTGAATCGAAACCGGCCCTGGATGAGATCGCCAAATTGTTGAAAGCCCGGCCGGATCTCGACCTGTTCGTCGTCGGCCATACGGACATGACCGGAGGGCTGGATTACAACGTAGCGCTGTCCAAATCACGCGCGGCCAGTGTGGTCGAGGCCCTGGTAAATGACTACGGCATCGAAGCGAAACGCCTCACGCCCCACGGGGTTGGTCCCTTGGCGCCGGTCTTCACGAACGCGTCGGATCCGGGACGCGCGAAGAACCGCCGGGTCGAGCTGGTCGAGAAATAGGCCTGCCGCCTTCCAGACCGACAGTGCTGCGCCTGCGACGCCGGCCACAGAACGCCTGTGGTTGAACCATCTCCATTTTTCGGTGTTCCCCTTATGGTCCCGACATCGGACGGCGTTTGACGATTGGTTAAGGTTAAAGCTTCGAAAATCAAACGTCCGAAACAGCGTCATGCGCCGTAACCGCCTCGTCAGTCACAGACGGATCGATCGGCCGACTGCCCCCGGAATGGTGTGTAACAAATTGAAATATATTGCGTATTGCGAAACCTATGGGGGGATAGTTAAGTATTCTCCAGTAGTGTCACATTTTTGTCGCTGAATTGAATTAGATGGCTGACGCAGTAAACCCGAAAAGAGAGCAGTTCCCGTTCGCGGATGCGAGCGCGCTTGTGCGTGACCTGCACAAGCCGAACCACTTGATTTATTGGGCAGATTTCCTGTTCAGCGTGTCTCTCGGCTGGGGCGCGTTTTATCTCGCCCTGCAAGCGAAGTTCCCGTCGCTGGCCGGGTTCGGGTTGACGCTCGTCACGATTCTCGCGCTCTACCGCGCCGTGATCTTCACGCATGAGCTGGCGCATCTGAAGAAGGGCACCTTCGGCAATTTCCGTCTGGTCTGGAACCTGACCTGCGGTTTTCCGATGATGGCGCCGTCCTTCGCCTATCAGGGCGTTCATATCGATCATCACCGCAAGGATCTCTACGGCACCGAGGAGGATGGCGAATATCTGCCTTTCGCCACGACGCCGCATCGCGAGATCCTGGCCTATGTCGCCTATTCGGCGGCGTTCCCGCTGGTACTGGTCGGCCGGTTCGTGTTCCTGACGCCGATCTCCTATTTCGTGCCGTCGATCCGGAAATGGGCCTGGATCAATGCCTCGTCGCTCAAGATCGATCTGGCCTACAAGCGCGGACCGGAAGGCTCGAAGGACGATCCGAACTGGCGTCTGCAGGAATTCGGGACCTTCCTCTACGGGGTCGACCGCGATCGCTCTGGTCTGGCTTGGCGTACTGCCGGTGCGCTTCCTCGCCCTGTGGTGGGCCGTGGGCGCGGGCATCATCTTCCTGAACTCCGTGCGGACGCTGGCGGCGCATGTCTACCGCAATCCGACCGGACGGACGATGAGCCTCACCGATCAGCTGGCGGATTCTGTGACGGTTCCCGGCAACAAGTTCTTCACCACGCTTTGGGCGCCGGTGGGCCTGCGCTATCACTCGACCCACCACCTGTTCGCCAACGTGCCCTATCACAATCTGGGCAAGGCGCATCGCCGGCTGGTCGAACGATCTGGCGAATAACGAGATCTATCTCTCGACCCTTCGTCCGAGCCTGTTCGAAGCGCTGCGCCGGCTCTGGATCGACTTCCGCGAGGCGCAGGCGGAAGCCGCCGCCGCCGGAAACGCGCTTACGTCGTAATCGGGCGTCGTAATCGAGCGTCCTGTTGGGCTATTCCTTGAAATCGGTTTTCTAGAACCAGGCTTCCGGGTCCGGGATCGGCCTGCTTTCGGATAGCTTCAGCCATCCCACGACGACCCGGTAGACCGACCAGACATAGGTCGCCGCGCCGAGCAGCACGGCGAGCGGGAGGCCGATGATCGTTGCAACCAGAACGATCGTGACCAGCCAGGCGAGCAAGCCCCAGAGCAGCGTCCGGATGATCCAGGTGAAATGTCCTTCGAGGATAGTGCCGCGAACGTCATCCCGCTTGGCGAAGCAGATCGCGCCGCTGACGATGAAGGCAATAAACGTGAAGAAACCCGCGGCGTAGAGCGCGTATACAATATGGCCCAGGGTCACGTCGGGCCGGTCGGTGGAACGCAATTCGGACATTCTAGTCTCCCTGGCGCCAGTCTTTGCGTGCGGCCAGTTCTTGACCGCCATCCGCCGCGTTTCAACTCGGTTGCAATCTTATCGGATCACAACCGCCGAGGCGAACTCCGCTTTGGCCGGTTTAACGCAATGTTAGTGATGGGTGCACTAAAAAGATCGGAAGGTGTTCCGGATTTGCGCCCAGGATGGCGCAGCGTTCCAAAGGTTTCAGTAAAAAATGCAGCAGGTTGCTCAGGGAGAAAATCCAGTCCGAGTCGCTTAACGAGCCGGGTGAGGAGTCGAAGGCCCTTTACCTCGAATTCCCTGCGTCTGATCGAGCGGCTGCACCGCCGTCTGCTGGACGTGATCAAGGTTCGGCTCGACGGCCTCGGTCTCGGCGAGATCAACAGCGTTCAGGCGCTTTTGCTCTACAATATCGGAACCAACGAAATGACCGCCGGCGAACTGCGCAGCCGCGGCTACTACACCGGTTCCAACGTCTCCTACAATCTCAAGAAGCTTGTCGAGAGCGGCTATATCGAGCATGAGCGCTCGCGCCATGACCGCCGTTCCGTGCGGATCCGCCTCAGCGACAAGGGCAAGGAAATCTGCGACATCGTGGACGAGCTCTACGAGCGGCAGATCGTGGCGGTCACCGGCGACTCCCTGCTCGGGGACGAAGGCTTGCGCGCCATGAACGAGACGCTGAAGGCCCTGGAGCGCTTCTGGAGCGACCAGATCCAGTTCGGCGGTTTCTAAGCCACTCTCCGTTCTCTTTCCGTCTCATCTTCCGCCGTTAACGCGCCCGATATCGGGATCGCGCACCGTCCGGCGCGTCACTATGCCCGGTTGACGGCCTGCCCGCGCGTCTGTTAGGCGACCTTTACCCGCCAGCGGGCGATGCAAAAATCGCATTTCAGTCTCGCATCTAAATCATGCGCCCGTGCCTGTGGATATGCTATGTTCGCTTAGACGGCGGCGTCTGAGTGGTAGGACGGAGTGCAGAAGGAATGGATGCTGAGCGACTTTTCGCCCAGGCGCTGGAGCGCCTGAAGAGCGAGGGCAACTACCGTGTCTTTACGGACATCACCCGGAAAATAGGCTCTTTTCCGGAAGCCCGCCGCCACACCGGGGACGGTGTTAAAGATATCGTCGTCTGGTGCAGCAACGACTATCTCTGCATGGGCCAGCATCCGTCGGTCATTCGGGCCATGCATGAAGCCCTCGACGATGTCGGCGCCGGCGCCGGCGGCACCCGTAACATCAGCGGAACCACGCATTACCATGTGATGCTGGAGCAGGAACTCGCGGATCTGCATGGCAAGGATTCCGCCCTGCTGTTCACCTCCGGCTACAATTCGAACGAGGCGACGCTCAGCACGCTCGCGAAGCTGCTGCCGGGCTGCATCATCTTCTCGGACGCGCTCAACCATGCCTCGATGATCGAAGGCATCCGGCACAGCGGCTGCCAGAAGCGGATCTGGAAGCACAACGACGTCGCCGATCTCGAGCGGCTTCTCGCCGAGGCCGATCCCGACGCGCCCAAGCTGGTCGCCTTCGAGTCCGTCTATTCGATGGATGGCGACGTGGCGCCGATCGCCCGCATCTGCGACGTCGCGGATCGTTATGGCGCGCTCACCTATCTCGACGAGGTTCACGCGGTCGGGCTCTATGGCCCGCGCGGCGGCGGCATCGCGGATCAGGAAGGCCTGATGGACCGGCTGACGGTCATCGAGGGCACGCTCGCCAAGGCATTCGGCGTGATGGGCGGTTATATCACCGGCTCCCGCTCGCTGGTCGATGCGGTGCGGAGCTATGCGCCCGGCTTCATCTTCACGACCTCGCTCGCGCCGACGCTCGCCGCCGGTGCGCTCGCCAGCGTCCGGCATCTCAAGTCCAGCCAGATCGAGCGCCAGCGTATGCATCAGCGCTCCAGCCGGCTGAAGACGCTTTTCGCGGAAGCGGGCCTGCCGGTCATGACCAGCGAGACGCATATCGTGCCGCTACTGGTCGGGGACGCGGCGCTCTGCAAGCGGGTCTCGGACGTGCTGCTCGACGATTACGGCATCTATGTCCAGCCGATCAATTACCCGACCGTGCCGCGCGGAACGGAGCGCCTGCGCTTCACGCCGGGGCCGATGCATACGGACGAGATGATGACCCGTCTCGTCTCCGCGCTCGATCAGATCTGGGACAAGATCGGCCTGCGCCGGGCCGCCGCATGAATTCGGCGGACTGAGCATGTCGCCCGATCGCGACGCTGCGGGCGGTAAAACGGCCGGGTCGGATGGTTATCTGATCGAATTCGTGCGTATCGGCAATTCGACCAAGGTTTCGGCCATGGATCCGGTTACCGGTATCGAGGTCTCGATCGTCGGACCGACAAACGCGGGGGAGGTTATCCTCACCCGCAACGCCGTCGCGAAGCTCAAACGTAAACTGCAAAGCCAGTAGCCGGACGGGAATCCCCATCCGGCGTTGCCGATCCAAAATCGACTTTATTTGGACTTGCGGCGCGGAGACTTGCGTTTCGCCGAGTGGCCGAGACCGATTTGTTTGGCGAATTCGGATCTCTGCTTGGCGTAATTCGGCGCGACCATCGGATAATCGGCCGGAAGGCCCCACTTGGTGCGGTATTCGGCCGGCGTCATGCCGTAATTCGAGCGGAGGTAGCGCTTCAGCATCTTCAGCTGTTTGCCGTCTTCCAGGCAGATGATGTAATCCGGGGTCACCGACTTGCGCACGGTCACGGCGGGCTTGCGACTGGATTGCACCGCCTCGTCGGAAGGGCGGCCCAAATTGGCGAGGGCGCCGTGCACGGTCGCGATAAGATCCGGTATAGTCGCGGCTGGAAGAGAATTATTGCTCAGATAAGCCGTCACAATATCGACGGCCATCCGCAACGTCAGGTCTTCCTGCAATTCTTCTCGGTCGGTAGCAGCCATTTTATCATGATCCCCAAGGGATAGTCTTACTATTTATAGTCTGCACTATTTGAATATTTCCCGTCAAAATCAAGCGAGAAATAGAACTGTGATGTTAAGTCCACACTTGCGGCGATAGAGAACTATCGAAACGAGCGCCGTGAATTAAGGGTAATGTCCACAAATGTCACTAGTTTATTCGCAGAAATTCTGTGGATACCGCCTTTGTCGTCGTTAATGAAATAATCGCGACTGCAAAGTTGACTACCCCTATTTGATATTGATTTTCTGACGCTCGGTCCGGTTGCCTTCTGTCGCAGGGACATTGCCCGCCGCGCGATTTTCCCCGCTCGACGAGCCTTTGTGGACTGTTGGCGGGCTGCGGCAACATATGGTAAGAAAAATGCGGGCTTGCGCGCCTGACAATTAAAGTATTCGTGATTGCCGCGGATCGGGATATCCCCGCAGGATCCGTGGCGCGAGGTTTTATCGTTATGACTCGAACGACCGTGGCGATCGGTTCAGATCACGCTGGATTTGATCTGAAGCAGGTATTGGCCGCTTATCTGGCGGAACTGGGCTACGATGTGCTCGATCTGGGCACCAACGGGCCGGAATCCGTTGATTATCCTGACTTCGGTGCGGCGGTCGCGAGGGCGGTCGCAGGCGGCAAGGCGCCCTTCGGGGTGCTCGTCTGCGGGACCGGGATCGGTATCAGCATCGCGGCGAATCGCATTCCCGAGGTGCGCGCGGCCCTTTGTCATGACCACGTAACTGCCGAGATGAGCCGTCGCCATAACGATGCGAATATCCTGGCTCTCGGCAGCCGAATCATAGGGGTGGAAGTCGCCAAGGATTGCCTGAAGACGTTCCTGACCACGCCGTTCGAAGGCGGACGCCATGCGGGTCGGGTCGCGAAATTGTCGGCAATTGCTTAAGTCTTTCCGGCTAGTAGTCCCCGCAAGATTCGGGCCACCAATAACGAAGGGTGTACATAGAATGTCGGTGTTGAATTCAGATCGGCAGGCGGGTGTCAGTGCCGGTTTCTTTGGCGATAATCTCTCCGCGCGCGATCCCGAAATTGCGGACGCGGTCCTTTCGGAGGTCAAGCGCCAGCAGAACCATCTGGAACTCATCGCCTCCGAGAATATCGTCAGCCGCGCCGTGCTTGAGGCGCAGGGGTCGGTGCTCACCAACAAATATGCCGAGGGCTATCCGGGCAAGCGCTACTACGGCGGCTGCGAGCATGTCGACGTGGTGGAAGAAGTCGCGATTTCGCGCGCCAAGAAGCTGTTCGATTGCGGCTTCGCGAATGTGCAGCCCCATTCCGGCGCGCAGGCCAACGGCTCGGTCTTCATGGCGCTGCTTCAGCCGGGCGACACCTTCATGGGCCTGTCGCTGGCGGCCGGCGGCCACCTGACCCACGGCGCGGCGCCCGCGCAGTCCGGCAAGTGGTTCAACGCGGTTCAGTACGGCGTCCGCGAGGACAACGGCCGGATCGACTATGACGAGGTCGCCCGTCTCGCCGAGCAGCACAAGCCGAAGCTGATCATCGCCGGCGCGACCGCCTATTCGCGTATCATCGACTTCCCGCGCTTCCGCGAGATCGCGGATTCGGTCGGCGCCTATCTGATGGTCGACATGGCGCATTTCTCGGGGTTGGTCGCGGCCGGCATGCATCCGAGCCCGCTGCCCTATGCCCATGTGGTCACCACGACGACCCACAAGACGCTCCGCGGCCCGCGCGGCGGCATGATCCTCAGCAACGACGAGGATATGTACAAGAAGCTGAACACGGGCGTGTTCCCCGGCCTTCAGGGCGGCCCGCTGATGCATGTCATCGCCGCCAAGGCGGTGGCGCTCGGCGAGGCGCTGCGGCCCGAATTCCGGATCTACGCCCGCAACGTGGTCGACAATGCGGACGAGCTCGCCAAGACCCTGATCGGCTCCGGCGTGAACATCGTCTCGGGCGGCACGGATAATCACCTGATGCTGGTCGACCTGCGGCCCAAGGGGCTGAAGGGCAACGTCGTGAGCGAGGCGCTCGGCCGCGCAAATATCACGGCCAACAAGAACGCGATCCCCTATGATCCGGAGAAGCCGACCATCACGTCGGGCATCCGTCTCGGATCTCCGGCCTGCACGACCCGCGGTTTCACCCGCCGGGAATTCCGTCTGGTCGGCGAGTTGATCGCGGAAGTACTGGACGGACTCGTCGAAAGAGCCCGAAGGTAATGCGACCGTCGAAAACGAGGTTCGGCGGAAGGTGCTGGATCTGACCCGTGCCTTCCCGATCTATCCTGATCTCGGCTAAGGAAGGGGCGACGGAGCGAGTGTTCAAGTCAAGGGGTTGGTGTGTGATGCGATTTGAAGTGGTCACAGGGGGGGAACATGCGTTGTCCGTTTTGCAGTAACGAAGATACGCAGGTTAAGGATTCGCGGCCGACCGAAGATCGGGCGTCGATCCGTCGCCGTCGGTTCTGCCCGGCCTGTGGCGCGCGTTTCACGACGTTCGAGCGCGTGCAGCTGCGCGAGCTGACCGTCATCAAGAAGAACGGCCGCCGTGTGCCGTTCGATCGCGACAAGCTTGCGCGGTCGCTCTCGGTCGCGCTCCGCAAGCGTCCGGTCGATCCCGAACGCGTCGAACGCATGATCAACGGCCTCGTTCGCCGGCTGGAAAGCATGGGCGAGAGCGAAATCCCGGTGAACACGATCGGCGAGCTGGCGATGGAAGGGCTGGCGAGCCTCGATCAGGTCGCCTATGTCCGTTTCGCCTCGGTCTACAAGAATTTCCGCGAGGCCAAGGATTTCGAGAATTCATCGGCGAGATCGGCATTCGCGAGCCGATGGAAGTCGACTAGACACTGAACAGGGTTGGCGAAGGCCGTCCGCGGCGGCATTCCGGCCATGACACGCTCAAACTCCTGGCATATGAGTGTCGCGCTCGGTTTGGCGGCGCGCGGGCCTTGGCCGCGTCTGGCCGAACCCGGCCGTCGGATGCGTGATCTTCAACGACAGCAGCGGACTGCGGTCGTCGGCCGGGGCTGGACCCAGCCGGGCGGCCGGCCCCACGCGGAAACCCAGGCGCTGGCGCAGGCCGGTGCGGCTGCCGGCGAGGGCGACCGCCTGCGTAACCCTTGAACCCTGCGCCCATCACGGCAAGACGCCGCCTTGCGCCGAAGCGCTGATCGCGGCCGGCGTATCGCACGCGTCGTCTCGGCGGTCGAAGATCCCGATCCGAGCGTGTCGGGGCAGGGCCACGCGATGTTGAGGGCGGCCGGAATCGAGGTTTCGATCGGCTGCTGGCGGACGAGGCGCGGGCGATGAACCGGGGCTTTTTCACCCGGGTCGCGCTTGGCCGCCCGATGTTTACCCTAAAGACCGCGACGACGCTCGACGGCCGGATCGCCACGCGAGGCCGCGACAGCAAATGGATCACCGGTCAGGCGGCGCGCGCGAAGGGCCATATCCTGCGCGCCGAGCACGATGCGGTGCTGACCAGCTACGGCACGGTCATCGCCGACGATCCGCTGATGAATTGCCGCGTTGCCGGGCTCGAGGACCGCTCGCCGATCCGCATTGTCGTGGACGGGGCGCTTCAGACGCCGCTGACCGCCCAGGTTGTCAGGACGGCGCGGGATATTCCGACCTGGATCGATCACGCGGCAAGGGCGCGGACGCGGCCCGGGCGGAAGCGCTGGCCGACTCGCGGCGTGGAGATCTTCGAGGTCGAGGATGACGGCAATGGCCGGCCCGATCTCGCCGAAGCGGCGCAATTGCTTCGGCGCCGCGGGGCCTGACCCGGGTGCTGGTCGAGGCGGGCGGCATTCTGGCTGCGACACTGGTGAAGGCCGAACTGGTGGATGCGATCGCCTGGTTCCGTGCGTCCAAGCTGATCGGCGGAGACGGTATTGCCGGCGATTGGCGATCTCGGCGCTGCCCGGTATCGGCGCGATCATCGGCTTCGATCGCCTGGGCACGGTCGCCGTCGGCGAAGACGTACTGGAAACATATTCCAAACCAGCCTAATAAGTGGGTCCATGTTTACCGGCATCATCACCGATATCGGCGAGGTCGTCGCCGTCGAGAGGCGCGGCGACCTGCACGCCCGGATCAGGACCGATTACGACGTCGATACGATCGATATCGGCGCGTCAATCGCCTGTTCCGGCGCCTGCCTGACGGTGGTCGAGAAGGGGCCGGACTGGTTCGCCGTCGATATTTCCGGCGAAACCGAATCCCGCACGACGCTGGCCGCCTGGCGGCCCGGCGCGCGGATCAATCTGGAGCGCGCGCTGCGCGTCGGCGACGAACTCGGCGGCCATGTGGTCACCGGCCATGTCGACAGCGTCGGCGAAATCAGGAAGATCACGCCGGTCGGCGAGTTCCGCCGGGTCGAGATCGGCCTGCCGAAATCCATCGCCAGGCTGGTGTCGACGAAGGGCTCGGTGGCCGTCGACGGCATCTCCATGACGGTCAATGCGGTCACGGCCGACAGTTTCGAGGTCAACGTGATCCCGCACACCCAGCAGCACACGACGCTTGGGGGCGCCAAGGCGGGCGACAAGGTCAATCTCGAGGTGGACATGTTGGCGCGCTATGTCCAGCGCCTCATGGAGCCCGAATGATCCTGCTTCTTGCTGCGGCGCGCGTCATCGGAACGCAACGGAGGTATGGCATGAGTGCCCACATCATGATCATTGAGGCCCGGTTCTACGAGGACATCGCGGACGAGCTCGTAAAGGGCGCCATCGCCGCGCTGGAAGCCGCGGGCGTGACCTATGAACGCCATGCCGTGCCGGGCTGTTTCGAAATTCCGGCGGCGATCGCCTTTGCCGAGAAGTCGAGCAAGGACATCGACGGATTCGTGGCGCTCGGCTGCGTCATCCGGGGAGAGACCACCCATTACGATTATGTCTGCTCCGAATCCGCGCGGGGCCTGCAGGATCTCGCCGTCGGCCACCATCTGGCCATCGGTTATGGCATTCTGACCGTCGAGAACGGCGACCAGGCCTGGGCGCGGGCCGCGGTGGACAAGGGCAACAAGGGCAAGGCGGCGGCCGAGGCCGCGCTCAGGATGATCGAACTCAAGCGCGAAATCGGCGTATGACCGCCACGGGTTCCAAACAGCAGACGGGACGCCGCGGCACGCGAAACAAAGCGCGCGCAGTACCGCGCGTCTCGCCGCCGTTCAGGCGCTCTATCAGATCGGACTTGCGTCCGAGCCCATCGAGAGTCGTCGTCGCGGAATTCGTCGAATCACCGATTCCGGGGCGGCGATGACGAGGCGCGCTATACCAAGCCGGATGTCGATCTGTTCTGCGACATCGTGCGGGGCGTTCCGATCCGCCGGGCCGAGCTGGAGCCGCTGGTCGGCGGCGCGCTCGCGAAGGGCTGGCGCCTCGAACGGCTGGACCGCGTCATGCAGGCGCTGCTGCTGTCCGGCGCCTATGAACTGGCCGCGCGGCCCGACGTGCCGACCGCGGTCATCATCAATGAATATGTCGAGCTGGCTCACGCGTTTTTCGATGACGAGCAGAAGGGCTTTGCCCATGCGGTCCTCGACAAGGTCGCCCGCGAGGTCCGGCCAGATCCGGCCCGGCAACGCGCCTCCTCGGAGTGAGATGGCGGAAAAGGCTCGAACGGCCGGCAAGCGGAGCGGGACCAGGCCGCTCGGCGAATTCGCGCTGATCGAGAAGCTTTTCGCGCCCCTCGCCGGAAATTATCCGCTCGCCTTCGGTCTCAAGGATGACGCCGCCGTCATCCGAGCCGCGCGCGGGGCGCGATCTCGTCGTGACCAAGGATGTCGTGGTGGCCGGCGTTCATTTCTTCGCCGACGACCCGGCCGATCTCGTGGCGCGGAAGGCGTTGCGGGTCAATCTGTCGGACCTGGCCGCCAAGGGGGCGAAGCCCATCGGCTATCTTCTCGGGCGCCGTGCTGCCGCGACAGGCCGATACCGAAATGGCTTCAGGCGCTTCGCGAAGGGCTGGCCGACGATCAAGGCCGAATTCGGCGTTTCGCTGATCGGTGGCGATACCGTCTCCACGCCGGGGCCGCTTGACCCTGTCGATAACCGCGATCGGCGATATTCCCAAGGGCCGCCATCTCCGGCGCGCCGGCGCGAGGGCGGGCGACGACATCTACGTCACCGGCACCATCGGCGACGCCGCGCTGGGATTGGCCGTTCTCAAGGGGGAGGTTCCTTGCGCGAACCCCGCGAGATCGGGCCTTTCTCGTCGGCCGCTACCGTCTGCCGCAGCCGCGTCTCGCGGTCGGGCCGGGCTTGTTGAAGCTGCGCCCTCCGGTCTGGACGTCTCCGACGGCCTTGTCGCGGATCTCGGCCATATCTGCGAATGCGCCGGTCTCGGGGCGGAGATCGCCGCCGAGGCCGTGCCGCTGTCGGACGCGGCGCGAATCGCCCTCGAAAAGGATCCGGCGCTCTTTAACCGTCTTTTGACCGGCGGGGACGACTATGAGCTGGTTTTCACGGCGCCGCCGGCCCGTGCCCGCGCGCTCAAGGCGCTCTCCCGCGCGCCGGCTGCCGATAACCCGGATCGGCGTCATGACGCAGGGATCCGGGTCCGGGTCGTCGCGCGGGATGGCCGATCCATACCGTTGAAGCGGGCGGGCTATACCCACTTCTGACGCCGTCTCGGAGTTTCAGTGTGGCGAAAAAAATCGACGAAGAGGCCAAAGACGTTCGCGAAGCGATCGAAGGCAAGGACGGCAAGGCCGGCAAGGGCGGTTCCAAGGGCAGATGCCGGGGCGGAGGAAGCGGGCGCGTCCGGCAGGGGCAAGAAGAAGCTGCTGATCATCGTGGCGGCCGTCCTGTTCTGTTGCTTGGCGGCGGCGGTGCGGCCGCATACTTCCTGCTCGGCCACAAGCCCGCCGAGGAAGCGCCGGTTGCCGCCGAGCCTGCGATTCCGGTGGAAGCGGATCCGATTCTGGTAACGATCGAGCGTGTCACCGCCCCGATGACCAGCGGCGGGACCGTCAATCGGCTATGTCTATCTGGATGTTGACCGTCGAGGTCGGCGATGAGGAACCGAAAAGACGATGAAAGCCAATATGCCGAAACTGCGGGCCGATTTCGCGTACGATCTGTATGACCGGTCCGTGGTCGATCCCAAGGCGCCGGACAGAGCCGATATCCCGTCAATTCAGGGGCGGCTGCTCGAGGTCGCCCAGCACGACTTCGGCGAGGAAGCCATCAAGCGGATCTATGTTTCGAAGGTAACCTATATCGGCGGCTAGATTTTCCGCCACCGGGCCGCCACCGGGCCGCCGCCGGGTTGCGACCGGGCAACTCGTCTCCGGCCATCCCCCGACACCATCCTAACTTGCCTTTCCCGCCCGTCTCTGGCAGGTTCCTGCGCGCCGACGCTCTGAAGTGGCTCTACTGGGGGATTTTGAATTGACGGGGGGGCTGTGCTGGGGCAAAAGGCCCGGCAATTGCACATGCCTATGGTTCGGACCTCCAGATCCGGGGCTTGAGGGGCGATCACTACTGAAGGAACTGGGGAATGCCTATTGAGTTATGGGCGGTCATCGCCTGTGGTATCGGCAGCGGTGCTGTACGGAGTTTTCACCACCAGCAGCATCCTTTCCGGCAGTCCCGGCAACGAAAAGATGCAGAGCATCGCGGCCGCCATTCAGGAAGGGGCGCGGCGCCTATCTCAATCGCCAATACACGCGATCGCCATCGTCGGCGTCGTCGTGGCGATCATTCTGGCCTGTACGCTGGGCGTTCTGGCCGCCATCGGCTTCGCCATCGGCGCCATTCTCTCGGGCGCGGCCGGCTATATCGGCATGAACGTCTCGGTCCGCGCCAATGTGCGCACCGCCGAGGCCGCCCGCGAGGGCCTGGCCCAGGGCCTGACGCTGGCGTTCCGCTCCGGCGCGGTCACCGGCATGCTGGTCGCGGGCCTCGCGCCTTCTGGGCGTCGCCGGCTACTACGCCGTCCTGCTGTCCATGGGCGATTGAGCGGCCGGCCGCTCGTCGAAGCGCTGGTGGCGCTCGGCTTCGGCGCGTCGCTGATTTCGATCTTCGCGCGGTCTCGGCGGCGGTATCTTCACCAAGGGCGCCGACGTCGGCGCCGATCTGGTCGGCAAGGTCGAAGCGGGCATCCCCGAGGACGATCCGCGCAACCCGGCGGTGATCGCCGACAACGTGGGCGACAATGTCGGCGACTGCGCCGGCATGGCCGCCGACCTGTTCGAGACCTATGCGGTGACCGACGGTCGCGACCATGGTGCTCGCCAGCATCTTCTTCTCGGGCGATGCGGCGTTCATGGGCCACATGATGCTCTATCCGCTGACGATCTGCGGCGCCTGCATCATCACCTCGCTGATCGGGACCTATCTTCGTGCGTCTCGGCTCCAGCAGCAACATCATGGGCGCGCTCTACAAGGGCTTCTTCGCCAGCGCGATCCTGTCGGTTCCCGTGATCTGGTGGGTCACCAGCTACATGGTCGGCATGGGTGCGATCAGGGCCACGATCTTCAGCGGCATGAACCTGTTCTGGTGCGGCGTGGTCGGTCTGATCGTGACCGGCCTGCTGATCGTGGTGACCGAATATTACACCGGCACGAACTATCGCCCGGTCCAGAGCATCGCCAAGGCGTCCACGACGGGCCACGGCACCAACATCATCCAGGGCCTGGCGGTCTCCATGGAAGCGACCGCGCTGCCGGCGGTCATCATCGTGGTCGGCATCATCGCGACCTACAGCCTCGCGGGTCTGTTCGGCCTCGCGATCGCGGTCACCTCGATGCTGGCTCTGGCCGGCATGGTCGTCGCGCTCGACGCCTATGGCCCGGTGACGGATAACGCCGGTGGCATCGCCGAGATGGCCGGTCTGCCCGAAGACGTCCGCAAGACCACCGACGCGCTCGACGCGGTCGGCAACACCACCAAGGCCGTCACCAAGGGCTACGCGATCGGTTCCGCCGGTCTCGGCGCGCTCGTGCTGTTCGCGGCCTACACGGAGGATCTGCACACCTTCTTCGGTGACGTGCAGGTCAATTTCAGCCTGAGCAATCCGTATGTCGTCGTCGGCCTGCTTCTCGGCGGCCTGCTGCCCTATCTGTTCGGCGCCATGGGCATGACCGCCGTCGGCCGTGCGGCCGGTTCGGTCGTGGTCGAGGTCCGCCGTCAGTTCAAGGAGATCAAGGGCATCATGGAAGGTACCGGCAAGCCGGATTACGGCCGCGCCGTCGACCTTCTGACCAAGGCGGCGATCAAGGAAATGATCATCCCGTCGCTGCTGCCCGTGCTGGCGCCGGTGGTGCTCTATTTCGTCATCAACGCCTATGCCGGACAGGGCGAAGCCTTCTCGGCGGTGGGCGCGATGCTGCTGGGCGTGATCGTGACCGGCATCTTCGTCGCGATTTCCATGACCGCCGGTGGCGGCGCCTGGGACAACGCCAAGAAGTACATCGAAGACGGTAATTACGGCGGCAAGGGCTCCGAGGCCCACAAGGCGGCCGTGACCGGCGACACGGTCGGCGATCCTTACAAGGATACGGCCGGCCCGGCGGTGAATCCGATGATCAAGATCACCAACATCGTCGCTCTGCTGCTTCTGGCCGCGCTGGCGCACTAAGCCCGGCCGACCAAGCCAACAAAAACCCCGCCGTGAGCGATCGCGGCGGGGTTTTCTTATGGCGAAAACTGAAAAGGAAGCGGCGACGACTAGGGCCCGCCGCCTCCGCCCGGGCCGCCCTGGCCGGTACCGGCGAAGCGTCCGAGATTGCCGAAGATCTGTTCGAGGAAGCCCAGCTCCTTGCCGCGCGCCGGAGTCGTCCGCGAACTCGATGGGCACGTTGCGGGCATCGGCGAGCGTGTAGCGCTTCATGTGGTCGACCAGCTCGTTCTTGTCGAAATTGATCTCGATCACCAGTTCGTCGGTCGTCTCGGGCGCCATGAAGGCGAAGGTCTCGACCCGCTTGCTGATATAGAACCAGGTATTGGTGTCGAAGGTGCCGACGACCG
This sequence comes from uncultured Alphaproteobacteria bacterium, assembly GCA_963822835.1. GTDB lineage: Bacteria > Pseudomonadota > Alphaproteobacteria > CAVTAV01 > CAVTAV01 > CAVTAV01. The sequence continues at coordinate 334,015 of CAWGIZ010000005.1, forward strand.
AGGGCGAACCGAGCAGCGAGGTGACCGAATCCTTGTTGTCGACATGGGGCCGAACTTCCGAAATCAGCGTCTGGTCGGGGATCCAGCCCTGCACGTCCACGCGCTTGGGGCAACCCGCCAGAAGCACGGCGCAACCGCCTGCCAGCACGAGCGTTTTCGAAAATTTGTAAATCGACGGATGGTAGGGCATATCAGCTTTTCAAAAATCAAACAGAGTCGGTTCCGGACCTATGCCCTATTGGACCTTGGCGGAAGATGACATTCCGTCCCGGACCTGTCAAATAAAGTGACGGCTGCGAGCGGCCCGGCGAGTGTATCGGAATCGGAACCTGCGGGAAGAGCGATCATGTTCAAACAGTTTATGGCGCGGCGCAAATACCGGGACGCGGCGCACGATCTCTACGTCGCGGCGGTCCAGCAGGCGCGCAAACCCTATTTCTACAGCGATCTCGGCGTCGAGGATTCGCTCGACGGCCGGTTCGACCTGATAACGCTGCATGTCTTTCTGGTGATCAACCGGCTGAAGCAGCTCTACGGCGAGAACCGGGACTCCGAGGAGCTTTCGCAGGTCATGTTCGACGTCATGATGGGCGATATGGACCGTTCTCTCCGCGAGATGGGCGTGGGCGATCTGAGCGTCGGCAAGCGGGTCAAGGCTATGGCGAAGGCCTTTTTCGGCCGGGTGGAGGCCTATGACGCGGGGCTTGCGGCCGGTGGAGACCTCCTCGAACAGGCCCTTTTGCGCAATCTCTACCGGGGCAACGAGCCGAAACCCGGCAGTCTGGCCGAGATGGCGGGCTATCTTCGCCGCCAATACGAGCATTTCCGCTCAATTCCGGGTCCGGACATCTTTGCGGGGCGGATTTCCTTCGCAGAATTGACGGGTTAGCCCTGAACGCGTATTGTCCGCCGTCCCGAAACTGAGGTAATCCCTGAATTTTCGGGTTTGTTAAAATCAGACGGCTATAGTAACCACAGCGCCAATCGCTGGAGGAGCGGGCGTGACTTTTCGTGCTGCCGATATTCCGGGCTCGTTGAGCATCCCGGTGCCTGCCCATGAGGTTGGCGCCGCGGGTCGCACCGTGTCCTTTTCGGCCAGCGAAGGCGAGCGGGCCACTCTGGCGGACCGGTTCGAGCTGCGGGGCGTGGAAGAGTTGAAGCTCGAGGGAACGCTGCAGCCGGAAAGAAACGCCGAATTCCTGTTTCGCGGCCGGCTGAAGGCCAAGGTGGTTCAGAGCTGCGTGGTGACGCTTGAGCCGGTCGAAAGCGCGATAGACGAGCCGATCGTCCTGCGCTTCGTGCCGGAAGACCGCGCCGAGGAATTGCTGGCCGAGGAGGATTTCGAGGCCGAGGATGAAGAGGATTTCGAGCCCTATACGGACGATGTGATCGAGCTCGGACCGCCGGTATCGGAATATTTCGGCCTGTCGCTGGATCCCTATCCGCGCAAGCCCGATGCGGCCGCGCCCGAGACGCGAGCGGCCCGCGTCATCAAGGAAGAAGATTTCGCTCCCGAGCGGGAAAACCCGTTCGACGTTTTGAAGAATCTCAGAGGTGGGGGTTGATGCACCCCCGGTTTCTGGTAATTACTGTCGCAAATTTTTCACACTGATACGGAAAGCGAGACCTGAGTTATGGCAGTCCCCAAAAGAAAAGTGACGCCCTCGCGGCGCAACAACCGGCGCAGCCACGACGCCCTGAAGCAGCCGGCCTATGTCGAATGCTCGAACTGCGGCGAGCTGGCCCGTCCCCATCATGTCTGCAAGTCCTGCGGCCATTATGATCGGCGGGAAGTCGTCGAAGTTGCCTGACGGCTTGGTCCGACGGTAACAGCCAAAACGGACGGATCGGGTATTTGACAAAGGAGCTGGTCATCGCGCTGGACGCTATGGGGGGAGATGATGCTCCTCACATCGTGATCGAAGGCGCGCGTCTGGCTCTTGTCCGTTTCCCGGCCGCGAAGTTCCTGCTGTTCGGCGACGAGGCCAAGCTCCGGCCGATGATCCAGGACGGCGAGCCGCTGGCGCGCGTCAGCGAGATCCGGCATACGCCGGAAGCCGTCGGCGCCGCGGATCCCCCGGGCCAGGCGTTGCGCCGCAGCCGTGGCTCCAGCATGGGGCTGGCCCTCCGCGCCGTCAGGGACGGAGAGGCCGAGGTCGCCGTCTCCGCCGGGAATACCGGCGCGCTGATGGCGATGGCCAAGTTCATGTTCAAGACCATGTCGGGCATTTCCCGTCCCGCCCTGGCCTCGGTTCTGCCGAGCCTGCAGGGCGAGACCGTGATGCTCGATCTCGGCGCCAATGTCGAATGCGACGAGGAAAACCTGATCCAGTTCGCCGTCATGGGCGCGGCCTATGCCCGCGTGCTGCTGCATGTCGAGCGGCCCCGGGTCGGGCTGCTGAATGTCGGCGCCGAGGAACTGAAGGGCCATGAAAGCGTCAAGCGCGCGAGCCAAGTGCTGCGCGAGACGCCGCTGCCGCTCGAATTCGCCGGCTTCGTCGAGGGCGACGGAATCGGCAAGGGGGTGGCCGACGTGATCGTGACCGACGGTTTCACCGGCAACGTGGCGCTGAAAACGGCGGAAGGCATCGCGCAGCTCGCCTTCGGCATGCTCAAGAAGGCGTTCGAGCATTCGGCGCTCACCAGGATGGGCTACGTCCTCGCGAAACCCGGCCTCCGGGTCATGCGCGATCATCTCGATCCGAGCAATCACAACGGCGCCGTCCTGATCGGGCTCAATGGCCTCGTGGTGAAGAGCCACGGCTCCGCCACCGCCGCCGGCTTCGCCACCGCGATCGGCGTCGCCGCCAACATGGTTCGCGACCAGCTCTGCGACAAGATCTCCGAGGACCTGAAGCGGGTCTACCCGTCCGACCCGGGCGTGAATCGGGCAGCCACGTCGTGAGCGTCATCCGATCGGTCATAACGGGCTTCGGCGCCTATCTGCCCGCGCATCGCGTCAGCAATGAAGAGCTGAGCAAGACCGTCGACACGACCGACCAATGGATCGTCGAGCGCACCGGCATCCGGTTCCGTCATATCGCCGCGAAAGGCGAAATGACCTCGGATCTCGCGGTGGCCTCGGCCGAGAAGGCCCTGGCGTCGGCCGGTCTCACCGCGAACGACCTCGATCTGATCATCGTCGCCACCGCCACGCCGGACGAGACCTTCCCGTCGACCGCCACCATCGTGCAGGCCAAGCTCGGCATGACGCGCGGCGCGGCCTTCGACATTCAGGCGGTCTGCTCGGGCTTCATCTACGCGCTCACCATCGCGGACAATTTCATCAAGGCGGGCCAGGCGAAGCGGATCCTGGTGATCGGCGCGGAAACCTTCTCGCGCATTCTCGACTGGACCGACCGGACGACCTGCGTGCTGTTCGGCGACGGCGCCGGTGCGGTGATCGTCGAGGCGATGCCGGGCGAGGGCACCACCGCCGACCGCGGCGTCCTCTCGACCCATCTTCACGCCGATGGCCGGCAGCACGATCTGCTCTATGTCGATGGCGGCCCGTCGTCCACCGGCACCAGCGGCTTCGTGCGCATGAAGGGCAAGGAAGTATTCCGCCACGCGGTGGTGAATCTGGCCGACGTGGTCGAAGAATCACTCGAGGCGACCGGACTCAGCGCCGCCGATATCGACTGGATCGTCCCGCATCAGGCCAACCGGCGGATTCTCGACGGCACCGCGCGCAAGCTCGGTGTCGATCCCGAGAAGGTCGTCATCACGGTCGACGAGCATGCCAATACCTCGGCCGCATCCGTGCCTTTGGCGCTGAATCAGGCCGTTTCCGACGGCCGTATCAAGCGCGGCGACCTGCTGCTGCTCGAAGCGATGGGGGGCGGATTTACCTGGGGCGCGTGTCTGGTGCGCTGGTGACGGCTAACCAAAGTTTATTCACAGTCCCGTCACGATTGACGCAATTATGACAGAGCATTACGCTGAAAGTTAGAGACCGAGGGGAGTCGACGCTATGACCGACAAGACTGTGACCCGCGCGCAATTGAGCGAGGCGGTATATCAGGAAGTGGGATTGTCACGGAATGAATCCGCCGATCTGGTGGAGGCCGTGATTCGCGAGATTTCCGACAGTCTCGTCCGTGGCAATAGCGTCAAGATCTCGTCGTTCGGCAGTTTCCTTCTGCGCAAGAAGGGTGGCCGCATGGGCCGTAATCCGAAGACGGGTGAAGAAGTACCTATCGAGCCGCGTCGTGTACTGGTCTTTCGTCCCTCTCATGTTCTCAAGGAACGTATCAACCGTGGACTGTCTTCGGCGGGCTAGCCGGGCGACGGGCATGTGTTGAGGGCATGCGACCCTAGGAGGGCGGACGTGTGGCTAAATCCAGAGAGGCTTTCCGGACGATAAGCGAGGTCGCGGACGATCTCGGCGTTCCGCAGCACGTCCTCCGCTTCTGGGAATCCAAGTTCAATCAGATCAAACCGCTGAAACGCGGTGGCGGCCGGCGCTATTACCGGCCGGAGGATGTCGATCTCATCAAAGGCATCCAGCGTCTCCTGCATACCGAAGGCTACACGATCAAGGGCGTGCAGAAGATCTTCCGCGAGCACGGGGTGAAGGCCGTCCAGCGCGGCATCATCGGCGGCGATCAGTCGCGCGCGACTGCCGCGATCGTGTCGTCGAACGCGCCGGCGATGGACGCCCAGGCCGCCGCCGAGGCGCCGAAGAAATATGCCCAGCACACGCCGCGCGCGGACGACGCCGAGCCCGATCTCTTCGGCCATATGGCGCCCGCCGGGCTGACGCCGTCGCACCGCAAGCTGCTGGCCGCCCTGCGCGACGATCTCGCCCAGATTCGCCGTCTGCTGAAATCGACGGTCTAGCGCCGAAATTACCCGATCTAATCGTTGCCCTTTTCGTTCGCGCCTTAGTATAGTGCGCGCCGGCCCGATAGGGCCTGTCGGAGCGTAGCGCAGCCTGGTAGCGCACTTGACTGGGGGTCAAGGGGTCGTGGGTTCAAATCCCGCCGCTCCGACCAAAATTTCCAGGAAATCGGCGATCGATCGACGGCCGCATGCCTTCCCCCCGCCGTCCGTTGGTCCGCCGGGACGCGGTTGGGGGCGGCCATGACGGATTTCTTGCCACGGGATTGGGAAACCGCGTTGCTGGTCGGCCGGCTGGATGTCGGCGACGGGCCGGTGCCCATCGTGGTCAGGGACGGCCGGGTTTTCGACGTCTCGCGCGCCGCGCCGACGGTCTCCGCGCTTCTCGATATGGATACCCTTCCCGAAGGCACGGATCTGGGCGCGCTGGAGGCGTTTGGTCTCGCGCCGGTCTGGGACCGGGCGGGCGCTTCCCGGTTGCTGGCGCCGGTCGATCTTCAATGCGTCAAGGCGGCGGGCGTCACCTTCGCGATCTCGGCCATCGAGCGGGTGATCGAGGAACGCGCGCGCGGCGACTGGGCCAAGGCAAATTCCATCCGCGACGGGCTCGCCGAACGCGTCGGCGCGGATCTCCGGTCCGTCAGCCCCGGCTCGCCGGAGGCGGAACGCCTCAAGGCGGTGCTGATCGCGGACGGCCTCTGGTCGCAATATCTCGAGGTCGCGATCGGGCCCTACGCGGAGGTCTTCACCAAGGCGCCGGTCCTGGCCTCGGTCGGCTGGGGAGATTATGTCGGAATCCGTTCGGATTCGGTCTGGAACAATCCCGAGCCCGAGATCGTCGTGGTCTGCGACTCCAAAGGGCGCATACGCGGCGCGACCCTCGGCAACGACGTGAATCTGCGCGATATCGAGGGGCGGAGCGCGCTCCTGCTCGGTAAGGCGAAGGACAACAATGCGTCCTGCAGCATCGGCCCGTTCATCCGGTTGTTCGACGACCGGTTCACGCTGGACGACGTCCGCAAGGCCGTGCTCGAACTCACCATCGAGGGCGAGGACAATTATCGTCTCGAAGGCAAAAGCACCATGGCCGAGATCAGCCGCGATCCGGTGGAACTCGTGCGCCAGACCCTGAGCGAGCATCAATATCCCGACGGCTTCGTCTTGTTCCTCGGCACGCTGTTCGCGCCGACCCAGGATCGCGACGAGGCGGGCCGGGGATTCACCCACAAGCCGGGCGATCTCGTCCGCGTTTCCACGCCGACGCTCGGAACTCTTGTCAACAAGGTCACCACCTCGAAGGAGGCCCCGCCCTGGACCTCAGGCATCGGCGCGCTCATGGCGAGCCTCGCGCGGCGCGGCCTTCTGGGTGACCGGCGATGACGTCGGCGATTTATCCGAGCCTCAGGGACAAGCATGTCGTCGTCACCGGCGGCGCCAGCGGCATCGGCGAGGGGTTGGTCACCGCCTTCGCGCGGCAGGGCGCCCGCGTCACCTTCGTCGATATTCTGGAAAAAGAAGGCGAGGCTCTGGCGCGTGCGCTGGCCGATGCGCCCGCGCCGCCGGCGTTTCAACGCTGCGATCTCAAGGATCTCGACGCTGTGGCCGCCTTCTTCGCGGCGATCGGGCCGGTCGATGTGCTGGTGAACAATGCGGCGAGCGACGATCGCCACAAGCTCGAGGACGTAACGCCGGCCTATTGGGAAGACCGGATGGCGGTCAACCTGCGCCACACGCTGTTCTGCTCGAAGGCGGTGGCGGGCGGCATGCAGACGCGCGGGCATGGCGTGATCGTCAATTTCGGGTCGATCTCCTGGCATCTCGGCCTTTCCGATCTCGTGCTCTACGAGACCGCCAAAGCGGGCATCGAAGGCATGACCCGGGCGCTCGCCCGCGAGCTCGGGCCGGATGGCGTTCGGGTGGTCGCGGTGGTTCCCGGCAATGTGCAAACGCCCCGGCAGCAGCGCTGGTATACGCCGGAAGCCGAGGCGGAAATCGTCGCGGCACAGGCGGTCAAAGGACGCATCCAGCCCTCGGACGTGGCCTCGCTCGTGTTGTTCCTGGCCTCGGACGATGCGCGCCTGTGCACCGGCCATTCCTACTGGATCGACGCCGGCTGGCGGTAACGAGAGGCGGGGCCAAGGCCAAGGCCTTATTGCGCTGGGCCCGAGCGGTAAGTATCCTTTTTGATCCAGGCCGGATCTGCACCCTGTCGAAAGATGGGCCGGGCCTTGGTAGCGCTTTCGGCCCCATGTCGCGTCAAGCCGCATGCGGGTCCATTGGGGGGTAGGGGAGTATGGCACAGCGCAATTTGCGCCTGGTGGTCGGCCTTGCGTTGGTCGCATCGCTCGGCGGATTTCTGTTCGGCTACGACACCGCGGTGATCTCCGGCGCGGTTGGGGCCATCGACCATAATTTCATCACGCCGCAAAATCTGTCGGAATCCGTCGCGAGCAGCCTGTCCGGTTGGGCGGTGTCCTGCGCCTTGCTCGGCTGCGTCCTCGGCGCGGCGGTGGCGGGGCCCCTGTCGACGGCATTCGGCCGCAAGGGCGGGTTGCTGGTTTCGGCCGTTCTGTTCTTCGTCGGCTCGATCGGATCGGCGATCCCGGAATTGGGACTCGGCCCAATCGGCTCGGTCGGCCCCTGGGCGCTGACGCCGTTTATCGTCTACCGCATCATCGGCGGCATCGGCGTGGGTGTCGCTTCCATGTTGTCGCCGCTCTACATCGCCGAAATCGCGCCGCCTCATCTGCGCGGCAGGCTCGTCGTCTTTCAGCAGATCGCGATCGTCACCGGCATCACCATCGTCTACTTCGTCAACTGGGCCATCGCGCTCCAGGGCGACGATCAGTGGGTGCTGACCGTCGGCTGGCGCTGGATGCTCGCGTCCGAGGCCCTGCCGGCGCTGGCCTTCTTCCTGCTGCTTCTCGGCGCGCCCGACAGCCCGCGCTGGTTCGTGATGCGGAACCGCGACGAGGATGCGATCAAGCTTCTTCTCCGTCTGTCGCAGGAGGATGAAGCGCGCCAGACGCTGGCGGATATCCGGGCCACCCTCGTGCAGAAGACGCGGCCGATTTTCAGCTTCGGCGGCAAGGTTATCTTCGTCGGCATTCTGCTGTCGGTGTTCCAGCAATTCGTCGGCATCAACGCGGTGCTCTATTACGCGCCCTTGATGTTCAAGAATCTCGGCGCCTCGACCGACAGCTCGTTCCTGCAGACCATCATCGTCGGTATCGCGATGACCGTCTTCACGCTGGTGGCGCTCGCGACGGTCGATCACTGGGGCCGCAAGCCGCTGCTGATCACCGGCGGCCTGATCATGGCCGCGTCCATGACCGTGCTGGGCTTCCTGTTCTCGTCCCACGCGGTCGGCCTGTGGGCGCTGCTGACGGTGGTCGTCTATATCGCCGGTTTCTCGCTGTCCTGGGGACCGGTCGTCTGGGTGCTGCTCGCCGAGATCTTCCCGAACTCCATCAAGGCGAAGGCGATGGCGATCGCGGTGGCGGCGCAGTGGATCGCCAATCTGTTCGTCTCGTGGTCGTTCAAGGTTCTCGACGGCAATTCGGCGCTCAACAACGCCTTCAATCACGGCTTCGCCTATTGGCTCTATGGCGGCATGAGCCTGCTGTCGGCCCTGTTCGTCTGGCGCTATGTGCCCGAGACCAAACAACGCGCGCTCGAATCCATCGAACATCTCTGGGTGTCGGGCGGTTCGGCCAAGCCTTAGTCATACGTCTTGGAGACGGATGGGTCGCGAATCCGCGATGAAGGAAGGGGGCTACCGTGAGAGGTGACTTGCCGCGTTCTCTTGTAACGGCGCTCGCGCTGACCGTGCTCGCCGCGTCGGCGCAGTCGGCGGAGACCTACAAGGACCCCAAAGCATCCATCGACGCGCGCGTCGACGATCTCGTGGGACGCATGACGCTGGCGGAGAAGATCGCGCAGCTTCGATGCATCTGGGACGACAAGACCAGGATGTTCGGCGCGGATGGGACGTTCGATCCGAAAAAGGCGACGGCCATCGCGCCGGATGGTTTCGGCTGCTTCACGCGCCCGTCGGACTGGGCCGGCTCGGCCACGCCCGCCGACCGGCGCGATGGACGGTCGGTGCGAAACACGGTCGAGCTGATCAACGCGATCCAGCATTGGGCGCTCGAGGATACGCGGCTCGGCATCCCGGTGCTGTTCCACGAGGAAGCGCTGCACGGCTACATGGCGAAGGACGCCACGAGCTTCCCGCAGGCCATCGCGCAGGCGAGCACCTGGGATCCGAAGCTCGTGGAGCAGATCGACGCCGTGGTGGGACGCGAAGTGCGCGCGCGCGGCGTCCAGCAGGTTCTCTCGCCCGTCGTCGATATCGTCCGCGATCCGCGCTGGGGCCGCACGGAGGAAACCTTCGGCGAGGATCCCTATCTCGTCAGCCGGATGGCGGTCGCCGCCGTGCGCGGCTATCAGGGCGCGGCCCTGCCGCTCGCCAAGGACCGCGTCTTCGCGACGCTGAAACACATGACCGGTCATGGCTGGCCGGAGAACGGCATCAATGTCGGTCCCGCCAATATCGGCGAGCGAACCCTGCGGACGGATTTCTTTCCGCCGTTCCAGGCGGCAATCAGGGAGGCCAACGCCCGGCTCGTGATGGCGTCGTATAACGAGATCGACGGCATTCCCTCCCATGCCAACAAATGGCTGCTTACCGACGTGCTGCGCGGCGAGTGGGGCTTCAAGGGCGCGGTCGTGAGCGACTATTACGGCATCGAGCAGCTGGAGACCCTGCATCACGTCGAGCCGGATCTGACCGAGGCCGCGATCCGTTCGCTCCATGCCGGCGTGACGATGGATCTGCCGGACGGCGAGGCGTTCACCACCATCGCGAAGTCGGTCAAGGATGGCCGGCTGACGACGGATCTGATCGACCGCGAAGTGCGGGAAGTCTTGCGCGTCAAGTTCCAGGCCGGCCTGTTCGAGGATCCCTACGCCGATCCGGCGGCGGCCGAGGCGGCGTCCAACCGGCCGGATGCCCGGGCGCTTGCCACCGAGGCCGCGCGCAAGGCGGTGATCCTGCTCAAGAACGACGGCACCCTGCCGCTGAACAAATCGCGCCTCAAGACGCTCGCGGTGATCGGGCCCAACGCGAATGTCGCGTTGCTCGGCGGTTACTCGGGCACGCCGAAGCGCACCGTGAACGTTCTGGAAGGCATCAAGGCGAAGGTTGGGAACGCGGTGAAGGTCGTCTATTCGGAGGGCGTCCGGATCACCAGGAGCCTCAACGGCCACGAGAACGAAGTGGATCTCGCCGATCCGGCGGAAGAACGCGAAGCGCATCGAAGCGGCGGTCAAGGTGGCGCGCGATGCCGACGAGATCGTGCTGGTGCTCGGCGGCAATCCGCAGACGAGCCGCGAAGGCTATGCCGTCAATCACCTCGGCGACCGCGCGAGCCTCGGCCTCGTCGGTCAGCAGAACGATCTATTCGACGCCATGAAGAAACTCGGCAAGCCCGTCATCGTGGTGCTGCTCAACGGTCGGCCGCTGGCAACACCGAAGATCGCCGAACAGGCCAACGCGCTCGTCGAGGGCTGGTATCTGGGTGAGAACGGCGGCACCGCGATGGCCGACATCCTGTTCGGCGACGCCAATCCCGGCGGCAAGCTGCCGATCACCGTGCCGCGCTCCGCCGGTCAGTTGCCGCAGTTCTACGACGTCAAGCCGAGCGCGCGGCGGGGCTATCTCTTCTCGTCGGTCGAGCCGCTTTTCCCCTTCGGCTTCGGCTTGAGCTACACGACCTTCGACGTCGGCGCGCCGCGGCTTGCGTCGGCGACGGTCGCGGCGGGCCAGCCGGTAACCGTCGAGGTCGACTGTGAAGAACACGGGCACGCGGGAGGGCGACGAGGTGGTCCAGCTCTACGTCCATGATGTCGTCAGTTCCGTCACGACGCGGCTCAAGCGTCTGTCGGGATTCGAACGCGTGACCCTCAAGCCCGGCGAAACCAGAACCGTTCTGTTCACCCTGACGCCCGAAAGCCTGGCGCTCTGGAACGACGAGATGAAGCACGTGGTCGAGCCCGGCCAGTTCGAGATCATGGCGGGTGACAGCTCGGCCAAACTCAAGTCGGTTATGTTGACCGTGTCGGGCGACGCACCTTTTCCGGTGGAGTGACGAAACCCGGTTCTTCCACCTGACCGGCGAACTCCCGGCGTTGCGACTCCGGTCGGGGAGTTGCGAGTCTCGCGGCGAGCGAGTCGGAAAAACGCGCCCGGACCCAATGGGCGCGGCGTGTTGCCGCGCCAAAACCTTACGTCCCGGCATCTCTCCGGTAGGTCAGGTCCTCGGCCGCGCCGAGGTGCCGCGCCCGATGCCGGGGGCTCATTACGATATCTCCAGAGTGAGGAAGAAGTTGTTGATTCATCAATAAGCCGAGCTTGGAGTCCGATGGGCTGCGTCATTTGAACATCCCGAATTTCCATTACGTTATCGACGTTTGCATCGGACTAAGTGTTTATGTTGCAATGCAATATTCGGACGGGATTTCGAAAATCGGGAGCGGTGGGGCTTGTTCGTTCGCGAGCTTGTGATGTAATTTGGCCCGGCCGCGAACGTGGGCTCCATTTTGGGACAACGCGAAGAACGCGCGCTCGATATGTTCAGGGGGGAAATCCATCCATGGGACTTCTAGAAACCTTAAATAATACGGCCCTCTCGGTTTATATGCGGGAATCGCTCTGGGGTTACCCCATTGCCTTGACCCTTCATGCCATCGGAATGGGCTTGCTGGTCGGTGTCGTCTCGATCATGGACCTTCGGGTCCTGGGCGTTTTCCGGGCGATTCCGTTCCCCGGTCTCAACAAGTGGTTCCCCGTCATTCTGGTGGGCTTTCTGGTGAACCTGTGCTCGGGCACCATGCTTTACCTGTCCGATCCGGTGAACCTGATCAAGAACCCGGCCTTCGTGGTGAAGATCATCCTGGTCTTCCTTGGTCTGATCATGCTGCTGGTCATGAGGGCGACGCCCGCCTTCAAGAACATCGCGACGATGGAAGCGGGTGCGATCGGCGGAACGCCGGCGCGCACCGTGGCGATCGTCTCGCTGATCATCTGGATTTCGGCAGTCACGGCTGGTCGTCTGACCGGCTACATTTCCGCGGTCTAAGGAGCAGGGGGACAAAATGCCACAGATTATATACTACATTGGCAATACTTGGCTCGCTCACGCGGTCAAGGACAGCTACTGGGTCTGGCCGACGATGGAGACGATGCACTTCATCGGCCTCTCCCTGCTGTTCGGCGGACTCGCCATCGCCGACCTCCGGCTGATCGGCTACATGAAGAACATCCCGTATTACACGCTCTCCAAGATCATCCCGCTCGCCGTTGCCGGCTTCGTGGTGAACACGATCACGGGCGTGCTGTTCTTCGTCGCCGATCCGACTCGGTATTACCCGAACATCGCCTTCCGCTTCAAAATGCTTTGCATCCTGCTCGCGGGCCTGAACCTGCTGCTGTATCAAATCAAAGTGAAGCCGATGGCCGAGAAATGGGGCGCCGGGGCCTCGACTCCGATCCTGGCGAAATGCGTCGGTTGCGCGTCGATCCTGCTGTGGATCGGGGTGATCATCGGCGGCCGCATGATCCCGTTCGTCGAATAGCCGATCTCTTCCGGCCCGGTTGATCCGGGCCACAAAACGACATCAATCCCGTCTGTCCGCTTTGCGGGCAGGCGGGATTATAGTAAATTCGTACGAGCCGGCGCCTGTCGGCTTTTGTCTTTTCAGTATCCCCGGTTGCTTTTCCGCGTTTCTCGCGTTTCGCGTTCAATCCTGCGCTTCTCGGCGCGTGAAGGAGACGACTGTTGGCTAGCGGTTTTGCCACAAGGGGCGGTGCGCGCTATCCCGATTCGGAGGAAGGCGCCAGAGACCTCATCATCGATATGACGGCCTTCGCGGCCGACAGCATCACGGATATCGAACCGCATCCCTCGATTCCCGGTTGCTGGGTCGTCAGCTTTCCGCGCCGGCGGCTGCACACCTTCGTCGGCGATCACCCCAAGGCGCCCGACTTCCAGCTCGTCCGGCCCAAGGCAGGCTCGACCGCCTGAAGCCTGATTCCTCGCGCGGCGTGTTTCGATGGATCGCGGCGGCGGTATTGCTTACGATGACGCCCATGTTTCCAATCCGCATTATCAACGTCGTCTGCATCGCGGTCGTCGGCCTGTTCTGGATGCAGGCCGGAACGAACGCCGCCCGGGCCAACCAGGCCATTACCTTCGCGACCGACTGGAAGGCGCAGGCGGAGCAGGGCGGCTTCTATCAGGCGCTCGCCAAGGGCTTCTACGCGCGCGAAGGGCTGGACGTCACGCTTCGACAGGGCGGGCCTCAACTCGACAATCAGCAGCTGCTTGCCGCCGGCGCGCTGGATTTCGCCATGGCCTCGAACAGCTTCTATGCGATCAATCTGCTGCAGGCGGGCGCGACGGCCACGGTCGTCATGGCGTCGTTCCAGAAGGATCCCGCAGGTCCTGATGACCCATCCGCGCAACGACATCAATTCGCTCGCGGACATGAAGGGCAAGCCGATCATGATCGGCTCCAGCGCGATCAACACCTTCTGGGCCTGGATGAAGGCGCGCTTCGGTTTCACCGACAGCCAGATCCGCAAATACACGTTCAACATCGCGCCGTGGCTGGTGGACGATAAGGCGATCCAGGAAGGCTATGTCTCCAGCGAGCCGTTCCTCGCGATCGAGCAGGGCGTGAAGCCGAAAGTCTTCCTGCTCGCGGACGAGGGCTATCCCGGCTATGCGGCGATGATCATGGTGCAGAATCAGCTCGATCCAGCGACCAGCCCGAGATCGGTGCAGGCTTTCGTGAACGCCACGCATCGACGGCTGGTACAGACTATCTCTATGGCGATCCGGCGCCCGGCGACGCGCTGATCAAGAAGGACAATCCGGAGATGACCGACGCGCTGCTGGAATATGCGCGCGAGACGATGCGCCGCACGGCATCGTCGACAGCGGCGACGCGAAGACACTCGGCATCGGCGCGATGACGGCGGCGCGGTGGAACACGTTCTACGAGACCATGAGCAAGATCGGCGTCTATCCCGCCGGTCTCGATGTCTCCAAGGCCTACACGACCCGGTTCGTGGACAAGGGCCGTGGGGTGCGGCAAGAGGGCCAGTGAGCCCGTCCGGCCCGCGCGAGACTTTGGTCGAATTCGCCGGCGTCTCGCAAGCGTTTCGACAAACTCGTGGCCCTGTCCGATCTGAATTTCTCGATCCGGAAAGGCGACTTCGTTTCCATCGTCGGACCGTCGGGCTGCGGCAAGAGCACGATCCTGCGCCTGATCGCGGGCCTCGCCGGGCAGAGCGCCGGCGAGATCCGCTGGCCCGCGCGCGAGCCCGATCACCGGATCGGATTCGTGTTTCAGGATCCGACCCTGATGCCCTGGGCCAGCGTCGAGGCGAATATCCGCCTGCCGCTGGATCTTCAAGGCAAGGCCGCCGATGCCGCCCGCGTTCGCGACGTGATCGCGCGCGTCGGGCTCGACGGGTTCGAGCGGGCGATGCCGGGCGAGTTGTCCGGCGGCATGAAGATGCGGGCCTCGCTCGCCCGCGCGCTGATCACCGCGCCGTCGCTCCTGTTGCTGGACGAGCCCTTTGCGGCGCTGGACGAGATCACGCGGTTCAAGCTCAACGACGATTTGCTGAGCCTCTGGCAGAACGGCCGCTGGACGGTGGTGTTCGTGACGCACAGCGTCTATGAGGCGGTCTATCTCTCGAACCGGGTGATCGTCATGACGCCGCGGCCCGGCCGCATCGCCGAGGACATCGCGATCGATGTGCCCTATCCGCGCGACGAGAGCTTCCGCGCCGATCCGGCCTATCACGATTATTGCCGTCGGCCTGTCCGCGCGGCTGAAAGACGTCATGACGCCCACCGATGGACGGCGGGCGATGAAGCAGTCGCACGTTCTACGGATCGCCGCGCCGATCCTGTTCGGCGTCGCGCTCATCCTGCTGTGGGAATTTCTCGTCCGCTACTTTCGAGGTGCGGGTGTTCGTGCTGCCTGCTCCCTCCGCGATCTGGGCGAGCCTGATCGAGAATTTCCCGAGCCTCATGGGCTCGCTCTGGGTCACATTGCGGATCACTCTGCTGGCGCTGGCCTCGCGGTGGTGGGCGGCGTCGCGCTGGCTTTCCTGTTCACGACCAGCCGGGCGGCGGAGACCACGTTGTTTCCCTATGCCGGTGGTGCTGCAGGTGACGCCGATCGTTTCGATCGCGCCGTTGATCCTGATCTGGGTCGGGGTCGATCACGTCGAGCGGGCGCTGCTGATTCTCGCCTGGATCGTCGCGTTCTTTCCGATCCTGTCGAACACGGTCTTCGGACTGAATTCCGTCGATCCCAATCTGCGGGACCTCTTCCGGATCTACGGGGCGTCGCGGCTGGCAGGTGATGCGGCGGCTCGGCATTCCCTCGGCCCTGCCGCATTTCCTGGCCGGGCTGAAGATCTCCGGCGGATTGTCGCTGATCGGGACGGTGGTGGCCGAATTCGTTGCCGGTTCCGGCGGTTCCACGGGGCTTGCCTGGCGCATCATGGAAGCCGGCAATCGGCTTCAGATCCCGAAGATGTTCGCCGCGCTGCTGATGCTGTCCCTGCTCGGCATCGCGATCTATTTCTCGCTTTCGGCGCTCGAACACCTTCTCCTGCGCCGCTGGCATGCGAGCGCCCGGCGCGACGCGGGCTGATCGCCGCCCGCTTCCGCAATCCTGCGACGAATGACCGCTGGCGCTTGCAGCCCGGAGCCCCGGCGGGTACACCAAGGGCGGAAATCTGACGGTTTTAAGTGAGGCAGGGCACATGCAGGCGACCGTGGCAACCGGAGCGGTGGTGGCGCCGCGCGTCGTTCAGTCGCGCCAGCGCATAGCCATATGGCTGCTCGTCGTCTGCGGCATGATCTTCGCCATGGTCGTGCTCGGCGGGGTCACGCGCTTGACCGAATCGGGCCTGTCCATCGTCGAATGGCATCCGGTATCCGGCGTCATCCCGCCGATGACGGACGAGGCGTGGCAGAAGGAATTCACCGACTATCAGGCCTATCCGGAATATCAGAAGAAAAACAGGGGGATGACGCTTGGCGAATTCAAGCGGATCTTCTGGTTCGAGTTCAGCCACCGTTTGCTCGGTCGATTGATTGGCGCGGTGTTCCTGTTGCCCATGATCTATTTCTGGGCTAGCGGGCAGGTCGAGAAGCGCCTGAAACCGAAACTAGTGGTCGGTTTCGTGCTCGGCGGGCTGCAGGGCCTGCTCGGCTGGTACATGGTGAAAAGCGGCCTCGTCGACAATCCCGATGTCAGCCCCTATCGGCTGACCGCCCATCTGGGCCTTGCCTTCATCGTCTATGCCTATCTGTTCTGGATGGCGCTGGACCTGATGCTGGGCCGGGACCGGGAATGGTCGCGCCTCGCGAAATGGGCGGTGGCGCTCTGCTGCCTGATCTATTTCCAGATTCTGCTCGGCGGCCTTGTCGCGGGGACGAATGCGGGCTTCTCCTATAACACCTGGCCCGAGATGGATGGCGGTTTCATGCCCAAGGGAATCATGTTCCTCGATCCCTGGTACATGAATTTCTTCGCGAATGACGCGACGATCCAGTTCCAGCACCGCATGGTCGCCTATCTGGTCGTGATCTCGGTCTTCCTTCTCTATGTGAACGCGCGCTGGACCGCGCCGGCGAAGCACGCCCCGCTCGCGCTCAATATGCTCGGCGGCATGGTGATCGTGCAGGCGGCGCTCGGCATCCTGACGCTGCTGCTGGTCGTGCCGGTCGATGTCGCCGCCGCCCATCAGGCGGGCGCGCTGCTGCTGTTCACGGCGTCGATCTTCGCGGCGCACCGGATCGCGGCGGAGCGGCCGCGCGTGCCGGCTTACGCATGACGGAATACTGCTCAGTCTATATCACCGCTCCGGACGAGAAATCCGCCGACGAGATCGCGCGGCTTCTGGTCGAGAATCGCCTCGCCGCCTGCGCCAACATCCTGCCCGGCATCCGCTCCGTCTATCGCTGGGAAGGCAAGATCCAGAGCGACGGCGAAATCGCCATCATCGCCAAGACCCGCAAGGACCTCGTGCGCAAGCTGACCGAGGAAGTCCGCCTCATCCACCCCTACGATTGCCCCTGCATCGTCACCTGGCCGATCGAAGGCGGCCACGCAGCCTATCTCGACTGGATAGGGGCGGAGACAAGCGGGGATTAAGCGTTTTCGCGCGGTATCTTAGAAAGTGGTATTATAATACCACTTTTCTAGCTGATTGTTTTTTCGCACCTTTTTCCAATTGACAGGCCATTTTGTATCGCGTAAATCGCGCGGGCTCAGATAACCGAGGATTGAGAAATGAAAACCTATTCAGCCAAGCCAAACGAGGTCGAGAAGGCCTGGTGGCTGATCGACGCGCAGGGCCTCGTCGTGGGCCGTGTCGCGGCGCTGATCGCCAACCGTTTGCGCGGCAAGCACAAAGCCATGTACACGCCGCATATCGATTGCGGTGACAACATCATCGTGATCAATGCCGAAAAGGTCCGGTTCACCGGGCGCAAGCGCGGCGCGAAGACCTATTATCGCCACACCGGGCATCCGGGCGGCATCAAGGGCGTGACCGCGGAGAAGGTGCTGGAAGGCGCCCATCCCGAGCGTGTCCTGATCAAGGCGGTCGAGCGCATGATGCCGAAGGACAGCCCGCTCGCCACCTCGCAGATGCGCAAGCTGCATGTCTATGGCGGCGCGGAGCATCCGCATGAGGCGCAGCAGCCCAAGGTGCTGGATGTCGCCGCGATGAATCCCAAGAATGCAAGGACGGCATAGAGATGGCTGAAGAAACCCGCACCCTCGCCGATTTGAAGATCGTCAAGCGCGCCTCGGACACGCCCGAAGCCGCCGCGCCCGAGGAAGGAAACGGCCAGAAGCTCGACGCCCAGGGCCGTGCCTATGCCACCGGCAAGCGTAAGGACGCCATCGCCCGCGTGTGGATCAAGCCGGGCTCCGGCAAGTTCACCGTCAACGGCAAGGACCAGACCGTCTATTTCGGCCGTCCGGTGCTCCGCATGTTGCTGGCGCAGCCTTTCGTCGTGACCCGCCGCGAGAACCAGTATGACGTGATGTGCACGGTCGCCGGCGGCGGCCTGTCCGGCCAGGCCGGCGCGGTCCGTCACGGCATCTCCAAGGCGCTCACCTATTTCGAGCCGGAGCTGCGCGGCGTCCTGAAGTCGGGCGGCTTCCTCACCCGCGACTCCCGCGTCGTCGAGCGCAAGAAGTACGGCCGCCGCAAGGCCCGCCGGAGCTTCCAGTTCTCGAAGCGCTAAACGGCGTCGACAAGATTACGGAAAGGGCCGCTCCTTTGGAGCGGCCCTTTTTGTTTGGCCGGCCTTTACTCCGGGCTTGACCG
This sequence comes from uncultured Alphaproteobacteria bacterium, assembly GCA_963822835.1. GTDB lineage: Bacteria > Pseudomonadota > Alphaproteobacteria > CAVTAV01 > CAVTAV01 > CAVTAV01. The sequence goes on from CAWGIZ010000005.1 coordinate 352,292, forward strand.
GCCGTTCATGTCCGTTTCAAGTGTCTGGAGCACCATAAAGAGGAACAGATATATGGCTCCGTCATACGGTCCCGGCACCCGCCGTGCGCAAATCATGTCCTTTAAAGGCACCTGGCCGACCATCGCCGAGGACGCCTTCGTCGCGCCGGGATCGAGCGTGATCGGGAATGTCACACTCGGGTCGGAATCGAGCGTCTGGTTCAACTGCGTGCTCCGGGGCGACGAGAACTTCATCAGGGTCGGCGACCGCACGAATATTCAGGACGGCACCGTCATCCATATCGATTCGGGCGAGGACTGGTCGGCGATCATCGGCAACGACGTGCTGATCGGCCACATGGCCCTGATCCACGGCTGCGTGCTGGAGGACCATGCCTTTGTCGGCATGGGCGCGACGGTGATGAACGGCGCGGTGGTGGAGCCCTACGGCATGGTCGCGGCGGGCGCTCTGGTGACGCCCGGCAAACGGGTGACGAGCCGGATGCTCTGGGCCGGGCGGCCCGCCAAACCCGTCCGCGAACTGACGGACGAGGATATCGCCCGCAACCTCGAAGGCCTCGAGCACTACGTCCAGCTCGCCAAGGAATTCAGGAATTCCGAGGTCGCCTGACCGCCGTCAGGACTTCACCAGCACATAGGTTCCCGGCGCGTCGCAGATCGGCTTCTTCTTGCCGCCGGGCTTGCGCGCGGGGACCTTCTTGCCGGAGAGCGGCACCAGCCATTTGTTCCAGTCCGGCCACCAGGAACCCGGATGTTCCTTGGCGCCCTTGAGCCACTGTTCAAGGTCCTTCGGCGCGTCCTCGTTGGTCCAGTACTGGTATTTTTTTGCGACCGGAGCGTTGATCACGCCCGCGATATGACCGGAGCCGGCGAGCACGAAACGGGTCTTGCCCTTGAATATCTTGGTCGCCCGGAAGACGGACGGGAAGGGCGCGATGTGATCCTCGCGCGAGGCCTGCAGATAGACCGGAATATTGACCTTCCGGAGATCGATCGGCACGCCGTTCAGCGTGATCCCGCCCGGCTTGACCAGGTTGTTGTCGCGGTACATCTCGCGCAGATAGAAGATGTGAAGCGCGCGCGGCATGCGCGTCGAATCCCCGTTCCAGTAGAGCAGGTCGAACGGGAAGGGATCCTTGCCGAGGAGGTAATTGTTGATCACGAACGACCAGATCAGGTCGTTCGCGCGCAGCATGCTGAAGGTGCCCGCCATCTCGTCGCCTTCGAGATAGCCCTTGCGGCTCATGCGTTCGTCGATGCTTTTCAGCTGCTCGTCGTCGACGAAGATCTCCAGCTCGCCCGGCTCCGAGAAGTCGACCTGCGCGGCGAGGAAGGTCGTCGACGCGATGCGGCGGTCCTTCTTCACGGCCATGTAGCTCAGCGTCGCGGAGAGCAGCGTGCCGGCGATGCAATAGCCGATCGTGTTGATCTTCGAGCTGCCCGTGATCTCCTCGACCGCGTCCACCGCCTTGACGATGCCTTCGAGCATGTAGTTCTCGAACGTCTTGGCCGCGAGATGCGAGTCCGGATTGACCCAGGACACGATGAACACCGTGTAGCCCTTGTCCACCATCCAGCGGATGAAGGAATTCTCCGCCTTCAGGTCCATGATGTAGAATTTGTTGATCCAGGGCGGGAAGATCAGCAGCGGCCGCTCGTAGACCGTTTTGGTCGTCGGCGAATACTGGATCAGCTCGAACAGATCGGTGCGTGCGACCACCTTGCCCGGCGTCGTCGCCAGATTCTCGCCCACCTTGAACGCCCGCTCGTCCGACATGCGGATCTTGAGCCGGCCCTCGCCGCGCTCCAGGTCGCTCAGCATGTTGTTCAGGCCGTTGACCAGATTCTCGCCGTTGGATTCGATCGTGGCGCGCAGCACCTGCGGGATTGGTCAGCGCGAAATTGGTCGGCGCCATCGCGTCGGTGAACTGGCGGGTATAGAAGTCGACCTTCCGGGCGGTCTTCGGATCCAGCCCGTCCACCCCCTCGACCATGTGCTGCAGCCAGCGCGCCGTCAGAAGGTAGGATTGCTTGATGTAGTCGAAGATCGCGTTTTCCTGCCACTCGAAGTCCCGGAACCGTTTGTCGCCCTTGGCGGGCTGGATTACCGGCTCGGCGGTCTCGCCCATCAGGCGGCGCATCGTGTAGTTCCAGAGCTGAACCGAGTCCTGCAGAAATTCCATCTGCGCTTCCAGCGCCTTGGCCGGATCGGCCATGATCTTGGACGACATCTCCAGAAAAGCGGAACCGATGTTCAGCGGGTCGATCTGCGGCGTCGCGCCCTCATTCGCCTGACGTTTCAGGAAGTCGCTAACCAATTTTTGGCTTTGCGTTGCTACCGTTACGAGGTTCTTTGCGAGCGTTTGGGGATCCGGTTCGATCCGGTCTGTCTTCGGGTCAGTTTCTTTCGTCATGGATACTGAAAAGGGCCTGGGTCAGATTTTCGGGGGCGGGTGTCGGCGAAACGCGGACGGCGACGATCTTTCGTATATAGTGGGATAACCCATAGGAAACTAGAGAAAACAAGGATTTGAGCGCTCCAGCGGTGCTTCCACTAGCCGGAATTCGCTGCTATAGAAGCGCCATATTTGAGCGTCATCCTCGATCGAAGTCCGCAGTTGCGGGTCAAGTTTAGGCTGGCGTTATTACAAGAGTGCTAAACCGGTCGGCGACCTCCGGAGAGAGGGATGCCCCGGCGGGCAAGCTTTCAGGTGTGTGATCAGGTCATGGTTAACGCGGAATTTCATCGGATCAGGCGGCTGCCGCCTTATGTCTTCGCCGAAGTCACCGGGATGAAGCACGCCGCGCGAGCTCGTGGCGAGGACATCATCGATCTCGGCATGGGCAACCCGGATCTGCCGACGCCGCCGCATATCGTGGAGAAGCTGGTCGAGACGGTCAGGGACCCGAAGACCCACCGCTATTCCACCTCGCGCGGCATTCCGGGCCTGCGCCGGGCGCTGGCCGGTTATTACAGCCGCCGGTTCAACGTCGATCTCGATCCGGAGAGCGAGGTCATCGTCACGCTCGGCTCCAAGGAGGGCCTCGCCAATCTCGCGCAGGCGATCACCGCGCCGGGCGACACGATCCTCGTGCCGAATCCGAGCTATCCGATCCACCCCTACGGCTTCATCATCGCGGGCGCCGCGATCCGGCATCTGCCGGCGGGCAGCGACGAGGCGTTTCTCGTCTCGCTCGACCGGGCGATCCGGCACAGCGTGCCGACGCCGACCGCGCTGGTGATCAATTTCCCGTCGAATCCCACGGCGCAGGTCGTCGAGCTCGGCTTCTTCGAGGAGGTCGTCCGGATTGCCCGCGCGCATGATCTGATCGTGCTGTCGGACATCGCCTATTCGGAGATCTATTTCGATATCGCCCCGCCGCCCTCGATCCTGCAGGTGCCCGGCGCGCGCGATGTCGCGGTGGAATTCACCTCGATGAGCAAGACCTATTCGATGCCGGGCTGGCGCATCGGCTTCGCCGCCGGCAACAAACGGCTGATCGCGGCGCTGGCGCGTATCAAGTCCTATCTGGATTACGGCGCCTTCACGCCGATCCAGGTCGCGGCAACAGCGGCGCTCAATGGCCCGCAGGATTGCGTCGATCAGGTGCGCGCGGTCTATAAGGCGCGCCGCGACGTGCTTGTGAAGGGCCTCGCCTCCGCCGGCTGGGACATCCCGTCGCCGAAGGCCACGATGTTCTGCTGGGCGCCGATACCGGAACCGTTTCGCGAGCCTCGGCTCGGTCGCCTTCTCGAAGCTGCTGCTGACCGAGGCCAAGGTCGCCGTGTCGCCCGGCCTCGGCTTCGGCGAATATGGCGACGGCCATGTCCGTATCGCGCTGGTCGAGAACGAGCAGCGCATCCGGCAGGCGGTGCGCAGCATCCGGAAGTTCCTTGAAACCGGTGGTGAAGCCGCCGAACAGGCACGGCACGCCGCGAGATGAGCGAACCCTTACGGATAGGTATTGCCGGGCTCGGCACGGTCGGCGGCGGCGTGGTCGAGATCCTCGACCGTCACCGCGAATTGCTGGCCATGCGCTGCGGACGGCCGCTCGTCCTCGCGGGCGTGTCGGCGCGCAACCGCGAGCGTCACCGCAAGCTCAAGATCGGCAAGGCTGTCTGGTACGACAATCCGGTCAAGATGGCCGCCGATCCCGGATATCGACGTGATCGTCGAGGTGATCGGCGGCGAGGACGGCATCGCCCGGCGCATCGCCGAGACCGCGCTTGAAGCCGGCAAGTGCCTCGTCACCGCGAACAAGGCGCTGATCGCCCATCAGGGCACGAAGCTCGCGCGTCTGGCCGAGAAGAAGGGCGTCGCGCTTCGCTTCGAGGCGGCCGTCGCGGGCGGCGTACCGATCATCAAGGCGTTGCGCGAGGGATTGGTGGCGAACCAGCTCGTCGAGGTCTACGGCATTCTCAACGGCACCTGCAATTACATCCTGACGCAGATGGAATCGACCGGCCGCGACTTCGAGGACGTGCTCGCCGAAGCGCAGGATCCTTGGTTACGCGGAAGCCGATCCGAGCTTCGATATCGACGGCATCGACACCGCCCACAAGCTCGCGATCCTGGCCAGCGTTTCCTTCGGCGTCGAAGTGAATTTCGCCGGCGTGCATATCGAGGGGCTGCGCCACATCTCGGCCGAAGACATCGCCTATGCGCGCGAGCTCGGCTACAGGATCAAGCTCCTGGGCATCACCCGGCGCGGCGAGAACGGCATCGAGCAGCGCGTGCATCCCTGCATGGTGGAGATCGATTCGCCCGTCGCGCATGTCGAGGCGGCGTTCAACGCGGTCGTCGCCCAGGGCGACGCCGTGGAGCATGCCGTGTTCGAGGGACCGGGCGCCGGCCGCGGGCCGACCGCGTCCGCGATCGTCGCCGATATCGTGGATATCGCCCGGGGCGACCGGTCGCCGGCCTTCTCCGTGCCGGCGAAGTCTCTCAAGGCCGCCCAGACCGCCCCGATGGCGGAGCGGCGCGGCGCGAACTACGTGCGCCTGAGGGTCGTGGACGAGCCGGGCGTGATCGCCAAGGTGGCGGCCGCACTCAGGGACGCCAAGGTCTCGATCGAATCCATCATTCAGCGTGGGCAGGCCGAAGGCGATCTCGTTTCGATGGTTATGATTACCCACGAAGCGCGGGAAGGTAATATGATTCAGGCCCTCGAAAAGATCGGGAGACTGAAGTCGGTGGTGGAACCGCCCACCATGATCCGTATCGTGACGTTCTAGAAGGCAAGGGAGCTGGCCATGGCAAAATCATCGACGCTGGACCGCGTATTGGTCCTGGAGGTCGTTCGCGTAACCGAAGCAGCTGCTGTGGCGGTGGCGAATTTCACCGGGCGCGGTGACGAAAAGGCCGCCGATCAGGCGGCGGTTGACGCGATGCGGCAGGCGCTCAATTCGCTCGAGATCGACGGCGAGGTCGTGATCGGCGAGGGCGAGCGCGACGAAGCCCCGATGCTGTATATCGGCGAGAAGGTCGGCAAGGGCAAAGGCCCGAAGATCGACATCGCGCTCGATCCGCTGGAAGGCACCACCATCGCCGCCCGCGCCATGCCGAACGCGCTTGCCGTGCTGGCCATGGCCGAGCACGGTCACTTCCTCAATGCCCCGGACGTCTATATGGACAAGATCGCCGTCGGTGGCGGCTATCCGGACGGCATCGTCGATCTCGACCGTTCGCCCGCGGAAAATCTGAAGGCGCTGGCGGAAGCCAAGAGCCGGCCGATCTCCGACATCATGGCCTGCATTCTCGACCGGCCGCGTCACGCCGATCTGATCAAGGCCGTGCGCGAATCCGGCGCGGGCATCCGGCTCATTCCCGATGGCGACGTCGCCGGCGTGATCCAGACCGCGACGCCCGGAACCGGCGTCGATATCTATATGGGATCGGGCGGCGCGCCCGAGGGCGTGCTCGCGGCGGCCGCGCTCCGTTGCATCGGCGGCCAGATGCAGGGACGGCTGCTGTTCCGCAACGACGACGAAAAGGGCCGCGCCAGGAAGCTCGGCATCACCGATCTCGACCGCAAATACAGCATGGTGGAATTGGCGTCCGGCGACGTGATCTTCTCCGCCACCGGCGTGACCGACGGCTCGATGCTCGAAGGCGTGCGCCACATTCCGGGCGGCTATTCCACCCACACCCTCGTCATGCGCTCCTCGACCGGCACGGTGCGCTGGATCAAGACGCATCATCAGTCCCGCAAGCGCTGAGGG
>CAWGIZ010000006.1:0-265162 GCA_963822835.1 uncultured Alphaproteobacteria bacterium
GATTGTCAGGGCCGGCCGGCGGCAAGGCTACCGGCGCGTCGGCCTTTTCCTCGACCGCCTGAACCCGTACCCGCGTCGTACCCATGCGCTCGAAGCCGAGCAGCTGCGCGGCGCGGCGAGAGACGTCGATGATACGGTTCTTGGCGAAGGGCCCCCGATCGTTGACCCGCAGCACCAGTGCGCGGCCGTTTTCGAGGTTGGTCACCCGGACATAGCTCGGCATCGGCAAGGTGCGATGAGCGGCGGTGAGCTTGTTCATGTCGTAGCGCTCGCCATTCGCCGTGTATTTGCCGTGGAAATCCGGACCGTACCACGAGGCGATGCCGGTCTCGTCGTAGTTCGGCTGTTCCTTGGGATGATAGGTGACGCCATTCACCGTATAGGGATTGCCGACCTTGTATTGCCCGGTGACGGTCACGGGCGAAGGCTCGGGTTCGTTGCTGGCAATATGCGTCGTCCCGCAGGCCGCCAACGGCAACGTGAAAATAGCCAGCAAAATGAGCCGCGACGTGTCCGCGGCCTGCCGTATGGTCTTCATCGTCTATAGAGCATCCGCAAGCATGCCGACCGCGATCGCATAGAAGTTCGAGCAGTTATAGCCAAGGATCGAGCGGTAATTGGCGTAGGTGAGAAAGGCCGGGCCGTCCTTGCCGCCGGGCTGAACGAGCGACGCCTCTATGTCGCGGGTCGGAAGATCGCGCCCGTCGAGCCGGCGCACTCCAAGCTCCTGCCATTTGCTCAGCGGCAGCATCCTGGTGTGATCCTTCAAGGCCCGCGAGCAGGATTTCGGCGGGTCCGTCTGCTCCAGCCCCAACGCCTGGACATCGAAGCCGGCCGGAAGCTTTACCTGGCGTCCCCATGTCATGCCGCCTTGCCAACGATGGACCTTCAGATAGTTCGCGATCGAGGCGAAGACATCGCCCGGATCGTCCCAGATGTCCTTGCGGCCGTCGTGGTCGAAATCCTGTGCGTAGGCCATGAAGCTCGAGGGCATGAACTGTCCCTGCCCCATGGCGCCGGCCCATGATCCCTTCATGAGATCGAGCCCGATATGGCCTTCATCGAGGATCTTGAGCGCCGTCAGAAGCTCCTTGCGGAAGAAGGCCCCGCGCCGGGATTCATAGCCAAGCGTGGCGAGCGATCCGATGACGTTGTAGGAACCGGTTACCCGTCCGAAATTAGTTTCGATGCCCCAGATCGCTGAGATGAACCGGGCCTGGACACCATAGGCCTTGGCGACCGCGTCGAGCGTCGGCTGCATGCTGGCGACCTGGCGACGGCCGAATTCGATCCGCTGCGGCGTCAAGCGCGCCGAAATATAGCCCTGAAAGGTCTGTGTGAATTCGGGCTGAGCGTTGTCGAGCTCAATCACCCGGGGAATGGGCTCCAGCCCGGTAAGGGCCTTGTCGAGCGTCGGCGCGGAAATTCCTTCGGCCAGGGCATCCTGACGTACGCCTTGCAGCCAGTCCTGGAAGGAAGGCGGCGGTGCTTCGCTCTCCTCCGCGCGTACGGCAATCGATCCGAACCCGGCGACGAAACACCCAAGCGCTGCCGCCAGAGCGATCGAACCCGTTCTTAATCTCATCTGGACCCCTACTCTACATCCCGCCCAAGAAATTCGCGCCCAGTGTCCCGACGTTACCATCGGTGGCCACCATATCATCGGGAAACGCATACATATAGAGCCAAGATCGCGTGTTTCGGGCTAAACGCTGCGCATATTGACGCGCGACACCCCATGGCGGCCGGCATCGCGCGGTCGAAACCGCCACAACGGGACAGCCGCTGTCCCGGATTAGGACAGTTCCGCTGCCAGATGTCCGATTTCGCTACGTCTCAAACGGAGGGTAAGGGAAGGATATACAACCGGAGATCTATTAAATGCTTGAAATATAGGTGTTTTGCCCCGCGCGGGCGAATTGGCACGGCTGATGCAGATTTCCCGACGGATACGCGTTGTTGAGCGCTCCGTTGTTAGGGAACCCGCCGTACTGCCTGCTGTGGATTTCCGGTCCCGATGGCGGAACACTCAAAGTGTGAGGTCACACACCCCCAGATCCCGTTGTGACCTCACACACCCTCCTGATCGGCGGCCCCTCGGGGTCGCCGCTTTTTTCATCTCCGAAGCTGTTAAGTAGCCGCCACCAAGCGATGGATGGGTGGCCGAGCGGTTTAAGGCACCGGTCTTGAAAACCGGCGTGGCGGGAACGTCACCGTGGGTTCGAATCCCACCCCATCCGCCATTCCTTCTCCACTTTCAGGCACGTCTTTAGGTAAGTTTCCGCACAATTCTGCAAGCTTTGCTACCTCTGTGTCTGAAGCTGTTCTGGCGACAATGTCTTGCGCAGGAGGGTCCTTGCTTCTTCATCGGACATCTCTCCTATTTCTATGGGCGCCGTGCCATCTAGAGAAAAGCGAGTTCTGGAAGTGGCAACGAATTCGAGCACGTCGATGGAGGTACAAGTTCTGCTACGTGCGGTGCATCGATGGCGTCATCAAATATGAGCAGGACCCGGCGGCCTCTAAGCGTGCTTGTGTACAAATTCTAGAAGCTCTTCAAGTTCGCCCGGGGAGGGCTGCACTTGGGGAGATAGATGAGATCACCTGTCGCATTGCTCGTTCGACGGTCTTCGGTTGATCCGAGTGGCCATGACATTCTGACGAACAGCAGAATCCGTCGGGAAATTTGTGGAACACGTCATACGCCGCCTGGACCGCTACGCTTGCTTTTTCCGCCCCCAGGCAATCCGCAGATTGTTACAACTGCTGAAGGTGCTTTTGTGCTCAACCGCGTGGCGAGATCATCGACAGGTGAAGCTCGTCCAGTAAAGTCTGAAAGCCGAGGTGGAAGTTGGAACGTTCTCTCAGGAAATAGGCGCGGTATCAGTTCATCAAACGCTTTGTCATCCAGCGTAAGCTGGATGATGGTATTTCCGTCACCATTTACGATGTTCGTGTGAGACAGGTTTGAGGCGTCGATTGAGCGACGCATAGTTTCAAGACGCTAACGCGGCAAGAATTGCAGTGCGGTCGTCGATTGTTTCAGATTTCGACGCGAGCCGCGCTAAAGCCTCCCGGAGTTCAGCGCCAACGTCCGTCATCACTCATCTTTAGAGCGCTCGACGCGCCGCTGAATAATTCTATTGTTGTCACCTTGGACGAACGTGGAGTGGTTGGCATTTTTTACAGAGATATTGCGAACTCCACTTGAGCGCTTCGGCACATCACTATCGGCAACAGTCTCAGCTGGTTCCGACCCTAGTCCGAGCCGAAGGCCCAATCCTCTAAAGTATCCCCAAACTCGCGAATGTCGTCCGCGAATGATTACGAGGACCATAATCACTATTAGAAAAGCCAAGACGAGGATTAGAGAAACGTCCTGTCCATAACCTATGCCTTGCGCAACGGATGTATGACGGTGTACTGTTAGTTGCTACTTCAATTATCCGTTCGTCAACTACCACGGCGAGTTTGATAACGGAGAACGGTATCGCATCACTCTGAAACTTATCGGCGAAAATGGGAAGCTGAAACTCGCGGCAAGTTAGATTTTCAAAGCCGGACTAGGTGCTCGCGAGAAGGAGTGTTCTCAACATGCGGCGGGGGTACATAGCTCGCGGCGGGATGCTGTAGCCCGCCGTGAACTTGTTAGGAGGTAGAGGAGGCTGGTATCCAGATAAGTCGACGAAGCGCCACCCGCATTTGCCCACCACAGTCTCTGTTTTTAGGCATTACTCTTTTGATACGCATCGTGATGCGTTTGGGGCGGCCCTTGGAACCCGGTTACCCTCATCCGCGCCCATTTCCTCGTCGATCAAATGGCATTTTGTCTTGCAGGAGGACTAAGGTTTCCCGGAGCATGTTGCGTGTAGTCATCTTCAGAGAGCGCGTCATGGATAAGCCGCGACATCTTCTCCTATTGTCAGTTGCATTGACATTGTTCGCCCCGCGAGCGGACGCGCAGATGATGGCGGATCTCAAGGGGATGGAAACAGGCGGTTATCCCGCGTTTTTCGGCACCTACGCTCCCAAGGGCGATTGCGCCGCCAAGCCACGTATTGTGGCGGACCAAAGCGGCCTCACCATCCTCTACAAAGACAGGAAGGTTCATCCGAAAGAGTTTTATTTCATGTACGACGCCTGGGGTCAGCAGTACCAGGGGCCCATGATGAGCTTCGAGCCTTTCGCCACCAGTCCAACCGACCTGGGGCCGCTGGATTTCACTTTCAACGCGGACGAAAAGCAGGGCGTGTTGAGCGTCACGTCCAACGACGGCGTACCGGGCCATGACAGTGCGCTGGCACGCGAGTTGACGGGCCCGTCACCGTATCTGAGATGCGGCGGGCCCGTGGAAAAGGTCTCGCCGCCCCCGCCCCCTCCTCCGGTCAAAGCGCTTGAATGGTCTGATCTCAACCGTGCCGTTGGCAAATATCCTAATGCCTATTCGCCTTTCGCAACGGGCGACATCGCCGGTCAATTGAAGCAGCTTATGGGGCCAAAATTTGAGGTCCTGCAGAAGAATATCGATGTCAGCGGACCGTGGCGAAAGTCAGGCGATCTCTATTATGACAGCGGTAACCGCCGACATGACGGCGGTTATAATCAGGCTTATATCGTGTTCGATAAAGCGACCAGGGCGATAGAAGTCGGCCTGTGGGAAGACGGCAAACTGACGATCTACAGCACGGGCCGATCAATATCGCCCTTGCCACCGGATATTATCGACTTGCGTGAGCACAGCCCCAAACAGGATGCCGTCCCGCCCGACACACCGTGGGAATTGCGCCCGGTTCCTGGCGGTGCCGCCGTTGCCACGCGCGGAACGTCCGGCTCGCCCGATATAAAGTCCGTCAGCTTTCTATGCTCCGATCATCACCCGACATTCGCTGCGGTATTGTACAAGCCGTTTGACGGGGACCGGTTCACCTTTGCATGGAATTTCAAGGGTTGGCTGGTGAACGTATCGATGACGCCGGGAAATCAGAACAAGACTCTCTGGCTCGCCGGGCTCGACAAATCCTACTTGCCGCGAAAGGTTGCGCAGGCGGATGGCGTCATTTACCTGCGCATAAACGGCATGCTGGAAGGACAGGTTTCAGCCAATGGTGCCGCCGCGGCCGTCAAGACCGCGCTGCAGAGCTGTTACCGGTTCTAGGCCGCTCTATTTCCCCGCTACCATCAACACCGACAGTGCCAGCGTGGTCACGCCCGTTCGGATGCTTGCCGGTACCGGTGCGAAATAGGGGGAGTGATTGACCGGGACCGGCTCGCCCTTCGCCTTGTAGCTCGCGATGGTCTTTGGATCGTAACCGCCTATCCCGTAGTAGACGGACGGAACACCAGCGGCGATGAATTCCGAATAATCCTCGCTCGCCGAATTGCCGGGCATGGAGGCGGGAACAACCGAGACCTCGTCGCCCATCGCCGTCTTCAGTGTCTTGCCGGCCTGCTCGACAAGCGCATCGTCATTGATGACCGAGCCCGTGCCTTCGAAATGATTGATCTCGGGCGCCGGAGCCCCGGCCATTTCCGCGACCGCCTTCGCGGTGCGCGTAACGCCGTCGAGCAGCAGGCGACGAACCTCAGGAGAGAAGGATCGTAAGGTCAGTTTCAGGTTGGCTGTATCGGGGATGATGTTCGAAGCGGATCCGGCCTGAAAGCTCCCCACCGTGATCACGCCGAATTCGTCCGCATCCTTCTCCCGGCTGATGATCGTCTGGACATCGGTTACGAAATGCGCGCCCATCACGATCGGGTCGATCGTCTCGCTCGGCATGGAGCCGTGTCCGCCGCGACCATGAAAGATCACTTCGACCGCATCGGCGGAAGACGATTTCGTTCCCGCCTTGATCACCACCGAGCCCAATGGCCGGTTACTGATATGCGCGGCGAAACCGTAATCCGGTTTGGGGAAGCGCGTGAACAGGCCATCCGCCAGCATTGCCTTCGCGCCCGCCACGCGTTCTTCCGCAGGTTGGCCGATGAACATAAGAGTCCCGTGCCATTGGTCCTTCATGGCGAGAAGAGCTTCCGCCGTGCCGACCCACCAGGCCATATGAATATCGTGGCCGCAGCTATGGGCGACGAACGTCTCGTTTCCGTCGACGATCTGTTTCGCGCGGCTCGCATAGGGAAGTCCGCTCTTCTCCTCCATCGGCAACGCGTCGAGTTCGGTGCGGATCAGGACGGTCGGTCCCTCACCGTTCCGGTAGATCGCGACGATGCCGGTCTTGCCGACTTTCTCGGTTACGTCGAAGCCGAGCTTGCGCATCCTGGTGGCGAGTAGCGACGCCGTGCGCGTCTCCTGGAAGGCCACTTCGGGATGGGCATGGATATCCTCGTAGAGCCGCTCGAGGCCTGAATACTCCTTGTCCAGAACTGCATCGATGCGCGCTTTGGCGGCCGCCGGGTCAAGTTCGCCCGCTTGCGCGATAAACGGATACAGCGCGACAGCCGCCGTCAGAAACAATGCCGTGGTTTTCATGGATCATCTCCCCCTTCCCCGATTTCTGCACAAAGTCGAAGCGAACGCCAGTGCCGAGAGCGGAGACCGTTATTCTCCTTGCACGGAGGAACAGGCTCTTTCAAACTCTCCATCCGAACTGACGCGCACCGATAACATTCGAATTATGTCTGTGGTTCTTCCCGCGTCGTTCTTCAGAGGGGGATTTCATGTTTCAACGACGTCACGCTCCAGGAGCGTTTTTTGTAGCTGTTGCGGCCATTCTGGCCGTGCTTGGCCTGTCGTCCGCGCCGGCATCCGCCGCGCAGTGTAACCGGGCGTGTCTTACCGGCTTGATCACGCAGTATATCGACGCCGTGGTCGCCAAGGATCCGTCGAAGCTGCCGCTGGCTGCCAATGTTCGCTTCACGGAGAATGCCAACGTCATGAAGCTCGGCGAGGGTCTCTGGTCGGAGACGCTCTCCAAGGGAACGTTCCGCCAGGACTATCTGGACACCGCGAAACAGGTTGCCGTCTCTCATGTGAGCTTCACGGAGAATGGCAAGCCGGTTCTGGTGTCGGTCCTCCTGCACGTGACCGATGGCAAGGTTGCGGGTATCGAGACGCTCGTCGAACGCGTTTCGCCGGAATCCCATTTTCAGCCGAAGGTCCTCGGAGATCCGATCCGCCACATGAACGATCCGGTGCCGGCGGGCAAGAAGCAGTCCCGCGCCTCCATGATCAAGACCGCCCTCACCTATACCGAGGGCCTTCGCATCGGCAGCTTCACGGACGCCGGTACGCCCTTCGCGCCGGAGACCTACCGCGTCGAGAATGGCGTCATAACGGCGGGCGACGGCTGCTTCCACGCCCCCGATTGCGGCATGTATGACCAGCACATCATGCTGCATCCCGGGATCATTCCGAGCGTGGCTGCCGTGGACGAGGAAAACGGCACCGTCGTTCTGTGGATGAACTTCGGCTACACCAATTCCTATGGTCCGGGTAATTCGCTGGTGACCTTCGAATCCTTCAAGGTTTGGGGTGGGCAGATCCACGCGATCAACGCGTTCTTCACGTCCTTGCCGCTGGCGACCTCCCGCAACTGGCCGTCTGCCGATCCGGCTCGCTGACATCGTCTGCCAGGGGAGACGCGCATGTTCAACCGACGCTTTGCGCTCGGGGGGCAGGTTGTTGCCATTATCGGCTTTCTTGCCAGCCTCGGTCTTTCGCCCTCCGCCGCGTCGGCCTCGCCGTGCGATCGGGACTGCCTTACGGGCCTGATGACCCGATATGTCGACGCGCTGGTCGCGGGTGATCCGTCCAGGCTGGCGCTCGCCAGCGACGTTCGCGTCACCGAGGATTCCAAACTCGTGAAGCTTGGCGAAGGTCTCTGGAAGGAAGGGCTCAGCAAGGGGCCCTTCCGGCAGGACTATATCGATACGGAAAAGCAGGTCGCGGCCGCGCATGTCCAGGTGATGAAGGACAAGAAGCCGATCCTTCTTTCCGTCGTCCTGCATGTGAAAGACAGCAAGGTCGCCGGCATAGAGACCCTTGCCGAACGCATCACCCCGGAATCGCACTTCCATCCAAAGGTGCTCGACAAGCCGATCCGCGGCATGAACGATCCGATCCCGGCCGGTCAAAAGGAAACGCGCGCCGAGCTCGTTCGGATCGCGCTCACCTACACCAAGGGGCTGCGCATCGGCAGCTTCGTGGATGCGGGTGTGCCGTTCGCCCCGGAAACCTATCGCGTTGAAAACGGCGTGATCACGGCCGGCAAGGGTTGCGGCAATCCTGAATGCGCCATGTATACGCAGATCATCAATCTGCACCCGACCGCGACGGCCAATGTGGCTGCCGTGGACGAGAAAAACGGCGTCGTCCTGCTGTGGATGAATTTCGGTTTCCCCAGCGTGCTGAGCCCGTCCACCGCTCTCGTGACGTTCGAGGCCTTCAAGATCTGGGGCGGTCAGATTCACTCCATCAACGCGTTCTTCACTGCGCTTCCGATCAATTCGGCGCGCAATTGGCCGACCACCGATCGAGTTCCCTAAGCATCCGCCGGGCTATTGGCCGCCACTTCCGTGACGGGGGGCGCTTCGGCGCCCCCTTTTGGTTTGGAACGCAGGGCCGGCGTTATCTGAATGGCGGCGGCCCCGATCAGCGCGGCGGCGCCCAGGCCGAAAAAGGCAGCGCTGAAGCCCCCTGTCGCATCGCGCAATACGCCGATCAGGAACGGGCTGGCATAGCCCGCGAAGTTTCCGAGCGTGGTAATCAAGGCGAATCCCGCGGCAGCCGCCGCACCGAGAGCGAAGGTGCCGGGAAGCGTGAAGATCGTCCCGGATACCATCACCACGCCTGAATTCGCGAGCACCAGCCCCGCCAGAGCGATATAGGCGTTGCCGCTGAATGTGCCGGAGATGGCTAGGCCGGCGAATGTCGTCAGGAAGGCCACGGTCGCGTGCCAGCGCCGCTCGCCGGTGCGGTCCGAATGCCGGGCATTGAGGATCAACACCGTACAGGGAATCAGCGTGAGGCCGGCCGCGACGAGGCCGGTGATGAAGACCGTCGTGTGGACCGCGCGCTCGATAATCGTCGGCAACCAGAACTGGATGCCGTAGAGCGTGCAGAGATTGCAGAAATTCGCGACGACCAGGCACCAGATGTTCACATTCCCAAAGGCATCTCGGAACCGGTGCCGCGCGGCATCGTCGCTGTGCAGGGATTGCTCATGCGCCAGATCGGCGGCGACGATCTTCCGTTCGTCTTCGTCGAGCCACTTTGCATCTGCCGCGCGGTTGGGAAGCGCTGCAAGAAACACAAGTCCAAGCAAGGTCGCCGGAAAGCCTTCGACCAGAAACAGCCACTGCCATCCGCGCAGGCCGCCGACAGTGTCCAGAAAGCCCATGATGCCGCCCGAGAGCGGGCTGCCGATGATCGCCGACAAGCTCGATCCCACCAGCATGATCGCGATCGCCTGACTGCGGGCGAAACGGGGAAACCAGTTGGTCAGGAAGACAAGCGCGCCGGGATAGAATCCGGCTTCCGACAGGCCGAGCAGAAAGCGGACGACATAGAACTGCTCAGGTGTCCGGACGAACATGGTGCAGGCCGAGACAAGGCCCCACACGATCATGATCCGGGCCAGCCAGATCCGCGCGCCGACCCGGTGCAGGATCATGTTGCTCGGAATCTCGAACAGGCAGTAGCCGATGAAGAACACGCCCGCGCCGAAGCCATACATGGAATTGCTGAGGCCCAGCTCCTGCCCCATCTGAAGCTTGGCGAAAGAGACGTTGACCTTGTCGATGCTGGCAAGCGTGTAGGCGAGCAGGATCAGCGGCAGGATCTTCGTGGCGATCTTGTTATAGACCTGCCAACGACGCTCGTCGGGCGCGCTCGCTCGATCAATCAGCTTCATCCGGGACCCCTCCCCATCCAACTGTGGCGACCGGAATGATGCGATCCGTTGTCGCAGGTGGCAAGCATATGCCGCTCAAAAGGGCCGGATTACGCAAACCGTGCTTGAGATGCGCTGAAAGGATGACCATGTCTGCTCCGTCCCGTTGATGCTGCTGGCCGTGAGCGGAACGAAAGACGAGGCCGTCTTTTCCGAAGGAGCAACCAACATGAACAGAAAACTAGCTTTTGCATCCTGCACGGCATTTTCCCTTATCGTCGCCGGTGGACTTGCCGCCGGCATGGCCCAGGCGGCGCCGGCGTCGGATACCCCGATGTTGGAAGTGGTGATACAGGCCCAAAGGCTCGTCCGCCACGAAATCGGGCGGGATTCCTCGGGCGTGCCCACCGAGCTCATTCAGCTCAATCGGCGTGTCGGCTACGGCGATCTGAATCTGACGAAGTATTCGGACGTCACGAAACTGAAGAACCGCATCAGCACGACCGCCAGGCACGCCTGCAAGTCGCTGGCGGAAATGTATCCCCTCGTCGCACCGAATAATCCCGACTGCGTCAAGGACGCAACCGAAGGCGGCATGAAAGAAGCTCAGGCCGTGATCAAACTGGCGAACGAGAAGACGCAAGGCTAGGGCCCCAAGGGGGCGCTTCCGGCGCCCCCGCCCCTGCCCCCGTCGAAGCGGGGAACGACCGACGCTCAAGTCGTTAAGCCCGGCACTTCCCTTGGGTCCCCCGCCGTCCTAATATGGCCGCCGGGGGATATCATATGAATTGCATTAAAAGGCCCAGTTACGTCCTGGCGGCGGCACGATGAGGCGCCGGCTTTTTCTGAAGCTTTCGGTCCTTGCCGCCTTGGCGGCACGAACATCGCGGGCTGCGTTCGCGGGTCCATCGGAAGATGCCGGCCTTTCCGCAGACCACGTTTTCTTCGATGAACGGTTCAGCGATGCACGCGGCCTTGCGTCGCGCCTCGAACCTCTGGCGGATTTGACGCCGGTTCAAAGCGACGTCACCGCGTTGTGGACCGGAGAGTTGAAGGCGCTGTCCAGCCAGCGTTCCCTCGCCTTGAGCGGGGTCACCACGGAATCCTTCCATTTCTGCCTGAAGACGCTGCTGCAATCCGAGGCGCGGGTCGAAACGCGGATACGGCGCGTCGGCAGGGATCTCTATGCCTGGTCCATCCGGACCACCACCAGGAACATGGGGTAAGTTTCATGGCCGCACCGCTTCCCGAGGGCGTCAGCGCCGAGGCAATGAACGGCGCGCTGGAGAAGTTCCGGCGTATCGTCGGCAAGGAATGGGTGTTCACCGGCGACCAGCTCTCGCCCTATGACGACCCCTATACGATCACGAACGACGATACTCAGTACAAGCCCTATGCCGCCGTCGGACCGGCCTCGGTCGAGGAGGTGCAGGAGATTGTGCGCACGGCGAACGAGTTCGGCGTTCCGTTGTGGCCGGTCTCGCGCGGCAACAATTTCGCCTATGGCGGCGCGGCGCCCGTGATGTCCGGCACCGTCGTGCTGGACATGAACCGGATGAACCGCATCCTCGAGGTGAACGAGGACTTCGGCTATGCGCTCGTCGAGCCCGGCGTCAGCTATTTCGATCTCTACGATTACATCCAGAAGAAGGGCCTGAAGCTCTGGCTCGACGTGCCGGATCCGGGCTGGGGCAGCGTGATGGGCAACGCGCTCGATCACGGCGTCGGCTACACGCCCTACGGCGACCATTTCGGCATGCAATGCGGCATGGAAGTCGTGCTGGCCAATGGCGAGCTGGTGCGCACGGGCATGGGCGGCGTTGCCCGGCAGCAGTACCTGGCAGCTCTTCAAATACGGCTACGGGCCGTATGTCGACGGCATGTTCTCGCAGTCGAATTTCGGCATCGTGACCAAGATGGGCATCTGGCTGATGCCGGATCCGGGCGGCTATCGCCCCTATCTCATCACGTTCGAGAACGAGGACGATATCGAGCAGGTCGCGGAGAGGCTGCGCCCCCTGAAGGTGGGCAGCGTCATCCAGAACGGCGCCACCGTCCGGAGCCTCGTGCTCGACGCGGCGATCGCCGCAGACGAAAAGCAAATACTATTCGGGCGACGGCCCGATCCCGCCGAGCGCCGCGAAGAAGATCAAGGACGATCTCGAGCTCGGCATGTGGAACTTCTGCGGCGCGCTTTACGGGCCGCCGCCGATCATGGATACGCTGTGGACCGCGATCCGGGACTCATTCGCCGATATTCCGGGGGTGAAGTTCTATTTCCCCGAGGACCGGAAGAACAAGTCCAACCCGGCCGGACATCCTGATCCACCGCGCCGAGACAATGAAGGGCATTCCCAAGCTGACCGAGTTCAACTTCCTCAACTGGAACGGCGGCGGCGGTCATGTCGGCTTCTCGCCGGTCTCGCCGATCACCGGCAAGGACGCCATCAAGCAGTACCGCATGGTATCCGGCCGCGTGCGGGAATACGGCTTCGACTATATGGGCCTGTTCGCGATCGGCTGGCGCGAACTGCACCACGTGACGGTCATCGTCTACAACAAGAACAACCCGGACGAACGCCAGAAGCTCGACGAACTGTTCAACCTGATGGTCGACGAAGCGGCGTCCGAGGGTTATGGCGAATACCGTACCCATATCCGCTATATGGACCGATCGCGGCCACCTATGGCTGGAACGACAATGCGCTCTGGAAGATGCACGAGACGATCAAGGATGCGCTCGATCCCAACGGCATCCTCGCGCCCGGCAAATCCGGCATCTGGCCCAAGAACCGGAGGCCGAAACGATGATCAGGGAAATTCTTGTCGCGGCCGGCCTGCTTGACTGGGCCTCGCAGCCGCAACGCAGTGCCGGTGCGGAAGAAGCGGCGCCACGGCCCATGCTCACCGGAGCCCAGATCTTCGCCAAGCATTGTTCCTATTGTCATGGCCCCGGCACGGAACATCCCGGCACCCGGCAATTGCGCGACACGCGCGGCGAGGAATTCGCGTTGCTGGAGAAGCGCACGGATCTTCATCCGGATTACATCGAGACCATTGTCCGCCACGGCCTCAATGCCATGCCGCCCTTCAAGCCGACCGTCATCACGGATGCGGAGCTCGACCGGCTGGCAAAATATCTGGCCAAGGGGAACAAGTAGCCGGGTCAGGCCTCGGCGGCGATTTCCTTTAGCGGTCTGGACGCATCGGCCAAAAGCTCAGGCGCGATCACACGGCCTTCCACGACCAGCGCCTTGCCCTGCACATAATCCTTCGTGACGTTCACGCAATCGAGCGCGATCACCCTGCCCTGCTTCAGATAGACGAGCGAAAAGGCGCGCGTCGCTGGATCGCCTCGAACCACCACCGCATCATGACCGATGGAGAGGCCGACGGTTTGAAGCCGCAGGTCGTATTGATTGGACCAGAACCACGGCACGGCCTCGTATGTCTCGGAGCCGCCCATAATCGCCTTTGCGGCGATGATGGCCTGATCATTGGCGTTCTGGACCAATTCCAGACGGATGGCACCGTCCGTCGCCGCGAATTTGTTGTGATGAAGCGCGCAGTCGCCGATGGCATAGATATCGGGCAGGCTTGTCCGGCACTGGGCGTCGACCTCGACGCCGTTGCTCGCCTTGGCGCCGGCCGAGACGAGCGGCTCCACGGCAGGAATGATGCCGATCCCGACGATCACCATCTGCGCCGGCAGGAGCTTGCCGTCTCCGAGCCGCACGCCGGTCACATGCCCGTTCATTCCTTCGATAGACGCGACTGTTTCCTCAAGCCGGATATCGACACCGTGCGCGCGGTGTTCGGCCTCATAGAAACGCGACAGCGGCTCGCCGGCCACGCGCGCAAGCACCCGATCGAGCGCTTCGACGACGGTGACGTCCTTGCCGAGCTTGTTCAGCACCGCCGCCGCTTCGAGTCCGATATAGCCGCCGCCAATCACGACGACTTTTTCGACGTCTTCGAGCTCCTGCATGATCTTGTCGACCTGGGCGCGAGTACGAACCGCGTGGACGCCCGCGAGACCACTGCCCGGAACCGGAAGTGTGCGCGGATGGCCTCCTCCAGCCCAGATCAACTTACCGTAGCCAAGCGTCGAGCCGTCATCGAGGGCGACGCAATGCGCACCGGGATCGATGGACGTGACCAGACGGCCCAGCATCAGCCGGACGGCTCGATCCTCCCAATATTTGGCGGGACGGATCAACAGGCGCTCGAATGCCTTTTCGCCGGACAGATATTCCTTGGATAGTGGCGGCCGTTCGTAAGGCAGTTCGGGTTCGTCGCCGACGATCGCAATGGAGCCTTCAAACTTCGCCTGACGGAGCGCTCCGGCGGCCTGAGCCCCGCCGTGCCCGCCTCCAACGATCAGCACATCAAATTTGTCGGTCGTCACCAGCATAACCCCACAACGACATTCACCCGTTCATATAGCCTCGGTCACTAATGCCGATTCCCGGTTCTCATGGCAAGCCGGGCGGCGGCGCGTAGCCTGCCCCTTGATCATATCGCGTTCTCGGTCATTCTGTTCACGGATGTATGAAGCGAGCCATCAGTCTCGCGTTTTCCGGGGGATGACCATGAATGTAACCGAAGCCGTGCTTTCCCGTCGCTCGATACGCGCCTTTCTGGATACGCCGGTGCCACTCGAGACCTTGAGAGAGATTCTCGGCACGGCATCGCGGGCACCGTCCAACAGCAATATGCAGCCCTGGCTCGTCCGGGTCGTGACCGGCGAGACGCTCAAGAAGCTCAAGAGCGTAATGAAGGAACGCGCGACGGTTCCGCCGCAATTCGACCGGCCGCTGCAATACCCGATTTATCCCGAGGAGTTCGTGGAGCCCTATCTGTCACGCCGCGCAATGTGCGCGGAGCGCCAGTACAGTTCGGTCGGGATTCCGCGGGAGGATCAGGCCGGGCGGCTGAGATATGTCTACGGGAACATGCAATGCTTCGGCGCGCCCGTCGCGATGTTCACTTTCATCGAAAAGGGCATGGAGCCCTCGCAGTGGGCGGATCTTGGCTGTTTCATCCAGAGTGTGATGCTGTTGCTGCGCGAGGCCGGACTCGATAGCTGCGCCCAGATCAGCTGGTGCAACTTCGCGAAAACGATCTGCGAGCTGCTGGAAGTCCCCGACAACTGGACGCTGTATTGCGGCATGTCGATCGGTCACGCGGATCCCGACGCGCCGGTAAATTCAGTGATCGCCGACCGGGCCCCGCTGGACGAGTTCGCGACGTTTCACGTCTAGAAGCGGACGTCGGGCGTTATTCGTCGCTCAGTGATATCAGGCCGATGCCGTATTTGGTCTGGCCCGGGTCGATCCATTCCCGCGTCTTGCGGCCGGATTTGATCTCGGACCAGAACTTGGCCACCCCGCTCGCGTAGACGATGTCGTGAAAACCGATAAGGCCGTCTGGGCTAGCCAAGGGGCCATACATCTCGAAATCCTGACGGACGCCTTCGTATGTATGATCGCCGTCGATGAAGATGAAATCGATGCCCTTTCCGCCGAAACAGTCTCTCACGGCATCGAGCGAGCTTGCGGCGTGCGAGTCCGCCCGGAGAAGACGTAGCATCTGTTTGGGGCGTTTGAACGCCTCGTAGAGCGGAATCCTGGATTCGTCATAGCCGCCACCGAACGGACCTTGCGGCAGATCCAGGCTGACAATCGTGGCGTCTTCCGCCGCGACGCGGGTCAACATGAACAGGGTGCCGCCGCTGGCCGTGCCAATCTCCAGAATTGTCCTTGGCGGCCTACCCGTCAGCTCTCCCAGAAGCGAAATGAACTCGTAACGGGATTGAATTGGAGAAATAGCGCCGTAAAAGCTGCGGCTGGCGAGATCGAATAATCGGTTGAGATCCTTCGGCGCGCCGGCATTGCGGACCGCCTCAATGATCCGTTCTCGATGTATGGCTTGCATCGTCCGCCTGTAGCGGTTTTGCACACCGGTCAGAGCCTCGGTCAAAGGCTTGTACTTGCCCTCGGACCGCCAAGTTTGAAGTGTCGTGCGCAAATTCCCCATGATCGTCCACTCATTTACTCCAGGCCACGACGCATGGCGGAATGGCCGGAATTTTACACATTAGCACCCGACCGGGCAACGAAGGCCTCGCCGTGTATAAGGCCGGGTTCCGCGAGGTCTTTCCAAGCCGGTTTCGGCACCTAAATATATAGAGAGCTGGCTAAGACGTATGTTCGGCACCGCCGGGGGGTGTTGCATGTCGAAAGGCCAGCAGATGGGTTATATCCCCTCGATTACATCCTCCGAAGTTTCGTCAGGTAACTCCCAGGCTCAAGACGACCTGCTCGACTTAGCCACGGGGGATGCTCTCGCCAAATTTCACAGCGATGAACACAGTGGGCTCAGTTCGGCCGACGCCATCACCAGGCTGGCGAAGGATGGACCAAATTCCATCGAGGAACGACATGCCAGTCCTTTGGCCAAGTTCTTCTCGTTCTTCTGGGGGCCGATCCCGTGGATGATCGAGGCCGCAGCGGTCCTTTCGGGTATCGCGCGGCGTTGGGAAGATTTCGTCATCATCGCCGTGATGCTGGCGATCAATGCCGGCGTCGGCTTCTGGGAGGAATTCAGTGCCGACAGCGCCATAGCCGCGCTCAAGAAAAACCTGGCATTGAGGGCGCGCGTCATCCGCGACGGGAATTGGCAGGAAATCGATGCCCGGGAGCTGGTTCCCGGCGATATCGTGGAGTTACGGCTCGGCAATATCGTCCCGGCCGATGTGAAGCTCATTTCCGGCGATTATCTGAGCATCGACCAGTCGGCGCTGACGGGCGAATCTTTGCCGGTAGACAAAAAGTCCGGCGATCTCGCTTATTCAAGCTCCATCGTGAAGATGGGCGAGATGACAGCGCTGGTGACAAGCACGGGCCGGAATACGTTTTTCGGGCGGACGGCGCGGCTCGTCGAGACCGCCGGTACGACCTCTCATTTCCAGAAGGCTGTTCTCAAGATCGGGAATTTTCTGATCTTGATGACGCTTGGTCTCGTGGCGCTGATCCTCATGGTGGCGCTGTTCAGACACGATCCTCTGCTGCAGACCGTGCTCTTCGCCCTGATCCTGACCGTTGCAGCGATTCCGGTCGCGCTTCCGGCCGTCTTGTCGGTCACGATGGCGGTCGGGGCAACCAAGCTTGCCCGGATGAAAGCCATCGTCTCCCGGCTTGTGTCCATCGAGGAGCTTGCCGGGATGGACGTCCTTTGCTCGGACAAGACCGGCACGCTCACCAAAAACCAGTTGGTGCTCGGCGAGCCAAGCCTCGCGGAGGCCAAGGATGCTCATGAGATCATTCTCGCCGCCGCTTTGGCGTCCGAATCCAAAGGGGGTGAAGACGCGATCGATGGCGCGATACTGGCCGCCCTCAAGAACCGGGACGAGCTAAAGGCCTATCGTCAGACGCGTTACGTCCCCTTCGATCCCATTCGCAAACGTGTCGAGGCTGACATCGCGGGCAAAGGTGGCGAGACGTTCACCGTCAGCAAAGGCGCGCCACAAGTCATGCTGGATTTCGCCAATCCCGACGCGCAGATCCGCAAGAGCATCGAAGCCAATGTCGATGAGCTGGCCTCGAAGGGTTATCGCACGCTCGGCGTCGCCCGGAAGGACAGCAGCGGCGATTGGCGCTTTCTTGGCCTGTTGCCGCTTTACGACCCGCCGCGCGACGACGCCGTGCAGACCATCGAGGAAAGTCAGGCAAAAGGCCTCGATATCCGCATGGTCACGGGCGATCACGGCGCCATAGCGCGGGAAATTGCCCGAACGCTCCATCTCGGCACCAATATCGTTGCCGCGAGCAAGGTCTTCGGAAAGGACGACGGACGTCATGACGGCGATCTAATCGAGCAGGCCGATGGTTTTTCCGAGGTTTTCCCTGAGCACAAATTCAGGATCGTCAAGGAACTTCAATCGCGCGGGCATATCGTCGGTATGACCGGCGACGGCGTGAACGATGCCCCTGCCCTCAAGCAGGCGGATGTCGGTATTGCCGTCAGCGGCTCGACGGACGCGGCGCGCGCCGCCGCCGACCTCGTGTTGACGGGTGATGGCATCTCTGTGATCACCCGCGCCGTCGACGAAGCCCGCAAGATCTTCGAGAGAATGAATAGTTATTCGATCTACCGGATCGCCGAAACGATCCGCGTGATGCTGTTCATGACGCTATCAATTCTGGTGTTCAATTTCTATCCGGTCACCGCGGTCATGATTGTCTTGCTCGCCATCCTGAACGACTTCCCGATCATGATGATCGCTTTCGACAACGCGCCGGTTGCCCCGCGCCCGGTGCGTTGGGACATGACTCGGGTGCTGAGCCTGAGCGTCATTCTTGGGATCCTGGGCGTGATCGCCAGTTTCGGGTTGTTCTGGATCGGCGAGGAGTATCTGCACCTGCCGCGAGAGACGATTCAGACACTGATCTTTTTGAAATTACTCGTGGCCGGGCACCTGACGATCTATCTGACCCGCAATGTCGGTAAGATCTGGGATCGGCCCTACCCGAATTTGCGGTTCTTCCTGGTCACCGAGGCGACCAAGGTGCTGGGCACTTTAGCCGCCGTTTATGGTTGGTCGGTGGCTCCGATCGGATGGACATACGCCATCCTTGTCTGGGCCTATTCGTTCGCGTGGTTCTTCATAAACAGCGCTGTGAAGATCTATGTCTTCAGGCTCTTGCGCCACGGCACGAAAGCAGGCTTGCGCCATGAGGCGCGGGTCCAGGAAACCCTGCAATCTCGGTAGAAATAAGGTCCGGTCAGGCGTGGCTCAGTTCGAGAGCGATCGGACGGTGATCCGACGGGCCGCGTTCGAGCGCCATCGCCTTGGTGCAGTTCAGCAGGCGGACGAGGCATCGATCGAGCCGGAACCTGATCAGGTCCACGGCGATATGCGTGGCCTCGCGCGGGCCGACGTCGCGGAAGCCGGGAAGCAGCGTCGGGCCGACCGCGTTGTAATCTCCGATCACGGCCGCCGGTCCTTCGAGCGCTTCGGCGACGCGGAGGAGCTGCCAGCGGTTGAGCAGTTGTCCATGCGAAAGATGAACATTGGCGAATGTGATCCCGCCCATCCGGACAAACTGGGCAAAGCGCGGCGGAACACGTCCCGGCACTCGGGAAACCGGCAAGGGAAAGGCGACGGAAGGCGGCAGCGGATGTGGACTCCAGGCCGCGAGACCGTAGATACGGCTCGGCAGTGGCTCGTGGTGGTAGTGCCCGCCGACCCGCGCGGGCAGTTCCTCCATGTTTTGGGTGGCTTCCTGCATCAGCAGGAGATCGGGCTCTTCACGCTCGATGAGCGCTACAACATCGTCGACACGAGCACCGGTGCGCCGCAGCAGGTTCCAACTGACTACTTTCAACTCAACCTCTTCGACCTCAGGCAGGAGCCCAACTCACTGCACGACGAGCCAACCTTCAACCGACGAAACGGCGCACAAGATGATACACCAATTCCTTCCGTTAATACGCGCAGAATTGTTAAAAGTTCAACCCATATGGCATGTTAACCAAATGGGGGCAGCGGCATCGGATCGCAAGTGATTAGGATCAAAAGTTGCCGCGATTTCCGGCGAAACCAGCGTTAATCAGAGATAAGGCAACAGGAGCCGCGCAGCCGCGTCGCGCAGCCGGATCGCGAGTGGCCGCTCTAAAAGTCCTGCCAGCGACAGCGTTGTCGCCCGTGCCAGGCGTTCGTCGATCAGACGATCGATTTCGCTTACCGCCTTCACATTGTAGCACTCGAGCAGGATCTCGAAATTGAGCCTGAGGCTCCGAAGATCCCAGTTCGCGCTTCCCACTGCGCACCACTGGCCATCGACGGTGATCAGCTTGGCGTGATCGAACGGCGCGGGCGTCGTGTAACATTCGAGTTCGGGGACCGGATAGAAGGCCAGATGCGATCTCATGGCCCAGTCGACAAGGCCGAGATCCGTGCGGCGGGGAATCACCACCTGGACCTTTACGCCGCGCAGGGCCGCAAGGATTATGGCCCCCATCAGATGGCCGTCGGGCAGAAAATAGGGCGTCACGATCCGAAGCCTCTCCCGCGCCTGCCCCACGGCGACCGCCAGGATCGCCTCGATCTTACCGATGTCCTCGTCGGGGCCTGAGCTCACGGTCCTGGCAAGGCAATCCCCGCACGGCTCGATCCTGGGCCACCAGATCTCATCGACCAGCAGCTCACCGGTCGTGAAGCGCCAGTCTTCTGCGAAAGTCAGCATGAACTGCCGCACGACCGGCCCGTCGACCCGGAAATGCACGTCGTCGACCGGACGCGGACGGCGAAAACGCCTCACATTTTCATCGCCCAAATTGAGGCCGCCGGTGAAGGCGAAGGTACCGTCGATGACCAGAAGTTTCTTGTGATTGCGCAAGTTGATGAAGGACATCCGCCACGGCCGAAGATTGTGCATGAAGCGCGCGACGTGAATTCCCGCCCGCCTCAGCCTTCCCACAATCGGCGAGTAGAAATAGCCGCTGCCAATTCCGTCGATCAGCACGCGGATCTCGACGCCACGATCACGCGCATGGGCCAAAGCGGTCACGAAGTCCTCGCCCACCCGATCCATCCGGAAGATGTAGGACGCGAGCGCGATGCTGGTCTTCGCGTTCTTGATGGCGGTCAGCATGGCCGGGTAGGCTTCGTCGCCTCCCCGGAATATCTCCATCGTGTTGCCGTCTGTCAGGGGGCGGCCCGTCGCGCGGTGAGCGACCGTAGCTATGGTGGCGATGTTTGCTTGGAGGCTTTCGTCCTCGATCGAGGCGGGGCCGGGTTCCGGCAAGGCGCGAGGAACGGCGTCGCGGCTGATGCGCGACATCTTCCGGCTGACGCGATTGATACCGAAGACGTAATAGAGGATCGGCCCGATATAGGGCGAGAGCCACGTCACGCCAATCCACCCGAAGGCGCTCCGCACGTCTCTTTTGTGAAGCAGCGCATGCGCCGTCACACCGCCGGCGATGACGATGTGCCCCAAGGCGAGGACAAGCGAAAAGGCGCTACCGGAGAAATTCATGGACGATCTTGCTGTGCCCCGTGGAACGTCGACAAGGCAAATGGGGGTTCCCGAAAGTCATGCTAAACCCTCCGGGTCGTCCGTGTCATGCGCACCCTTCTCCGGCGTCCGTGACGTGGGGACCCGCCGAACTCGAAGCCCCTACCTGCGCCTATTCGGCGAATTACATGAAATATTTCGACACTAAAAAGCATGAAGTACTCAAGAAACGCCACTTAATCTATCTGGTGCCATAACTAGTGATTTACGAAATTTGCGAATCTTCCGAACTTGCGTCGCTCAATTCTTCCGACGGGGGCCCGGCACGGCGTTTCCCGATAAAATGTTCTACAATTATATAAATCGTGACGTGTGCATCCAGAATGGCTGTTCGACCCCAGCGTGCTAAGTGATGTAATTTCGGAAGAAATTATACTTCCACTCGCTTTTTTGGCCCTAAAGTAATAGCGTTGAAGTTGGCGGTCTTGGGAAGGGCCGCTTTTGGGGAAGTTGTAAGGGGAAGAAATATGGTTAAGGGGGCTAGTGTGTCCGATGCGAAGCTGCGCTTCGCCCGGGACATCCACTTCATCAGCCAGCGGTGGCAAATCGGTCTGGGAAACCGAATGAAGCCGATTGGCCTTGAAGGGCAACTCTGGTTCGTACTCTATAATCTGCACGAGATACCAAAGCCGGCCACACAGCGGGCGGTGGCGGACATTGCGGGGATTTCTCCGCCGACGCTGGTTCGTCTGCTAGATACCCTCGAACAAAGAGGGTTGATCCAGCGTGGTCCGGTCGAGGGTGACCGCCGTGCCAATGCAATCCGGATCACGCCCAGGGCCGAACCTCTGATCAAGGAAATCGGCCGCATAGCGGAAGAATGGCGCATGGAGCTGCTCGAAGATGTCGATCCGCTGGATCTCGACATTTGCGTCAAGGTCCTCGACATGGTTCGCGACAAGATCGCTGATAGTGGTGCAAAGCGCTGCACCAGTCAGCAGCCGGCTTACGCCGAGATGGCTTAGCCAGGCCGGGCGCAAACAAATCAGGGCGGAGATGTTGCTCAGAACATCTCCGCCCTTTTTTTATCGTCCTTGGCTTCGATCCGTCGCCTATTTGCCCGGTTCGGGACTCGCGCTGTACTGATCGAATGTCGCCGGTATACCCTGATCCAGATCGGGCAGACAATGCACTTCCAGAAAATCGACCTTGTTCTGGCGGCGATAAGTCTTGGTCGAAACCCACTCGCCTTCCCAATTCTCGGGGTCGGTCATGTGGATACTCGTCCGACAGGACGTTGCCATTATCCTTCAGCGTGATCCGCTCGACGACGTGGAACTTGTCGCTGATCGGGATGCTGCGGTCGATGAAATGCTTACGGGTCTCGATATTCGTCGTGTCGATCACCAGCGTATTGCCTTCCCAATGTCCGATGGACTCGCCGTTATAGCTCGGGACATAGATGTCCGGGTCCGTGTGCTTCCGGCCATCCATGAAAACCCAGCGGACCTGGTTCTCAAAATTGCTGATCATCACGATTGCGGTGTTCAGCTGGATCATCTGGATCGGCCAAACCCGCGTCATCATGATCGGCATTCCCGGAGGCCAGCAATGGCCGGTCACGTCGTTGAATGCCTTGCCTTCCTTGGCGGCCTTGCCGTTGCCTGATCGAACAGCTTCTGGGCTTCCGGCTTCAGCTTTGGCATGCGGCAGGAACGCCATTCGCCGAAGATCATCCAGGTCCCGGTCAGGTTGAACGGCGCCTTGCCGTGATCCATCTTCAGATTTTCGGGCGCAAGCGAGCCCGAGATGGCCGTCCGGATTATCCCAGATCCCTTGAAAGCCCTGGGCGCGGCTGGATGGCGCCAAGACGGCTCCGACCAGAGCCATGGCCAGCGTAACCACCACCAAACGCAGCCCGAAGACGCGGCCGTCGCCGTTCATTGAACTTATGGCCAAACGGCCTTTTTTATCCGGCATCAAAAGTGCCCCTCCCCACGTCTTGCGATCGGAAAGATTTGCTTATTCGGTCGGCTTCTTTTTTCCGGCTGACCCATGACGGTGCCGTCGTCCTTCGCGACCCTGATCAAGGCTGCCGCCGGGACCACCGTCGCCGAGCGGATAGTAAGGTCACCTTCACCTTATCGCCGGGGCGCATACCGGTGCGGGTGAAACCCTGCTTGAGCAGAATGTTCGGGCTCGTGGCCTCGAAGCTCCACAGTTGCTTCTCGCCGCCGTTGCCGGGGACATAGATCTGCAACCAGGCGTGCGGATTGCTCCAGCGCCATTCCTTGACTTCGCCCTGAACCGAATCTCTGCTTGCTGTGATCGTATGCTGCGCCAGAATGGTGTGCCGAAGCCGGACCAAGCGCGGCCATCGGGATCCCGATCGACACGACGCCGGCAGCGAGCCACAACGAAATCTTCTTCATCCTACCTCTCCTTAAAGCCATGGGTTCCCGCTTGTTCCCCAGGTTTCGCGTCTGCATTTCAAATCTGCGGACGACGCGCAACCATTCGCCACAACCCAATGTCCCCACCAACTTATTTGTTGATAAGTCAATCTATGTACCAGGCTGTGTGTCTTGTCCAGCCAATTATCATAGGGGCGTACTTTAATCCGTCAAACCGATGGACGACAAGAAAAGATGTTGCGATGTCGTCAAATGTCCGGCTGAGCCGCACATCCACGGACGAGCAGCGAGCGCCCTGTTTCTGTTGACTCCGCTTCGGACGCAGAACAGTCTTTCCACGGGCACAAATCCGCGGCCGCAGGAACAATGGAAAACGCTATTTCGCCGATTTCGACCATCAAGAGCCGGATCGACCGGACCCTCTGGGAAACCGATCCGAAAAGCCTGCACCCGCTGCGGCAATTCGCGTTGTCCGCCGCCCGTTTGGGCTATGCCGTGGGCCGCGATGTCATCGAGGGGCAACTCAGCCTGCGGGCCATGAGCCTGGTGTACACCACCCTGCTCTCGATCGTACCGCTTCTGGCGATCAGCTTCTCCGTGTTGAAGGGCCTCGGCGTTCAGAACCAGCTCGAACCCACTTTGATGAACTTTCTTCAGCCCTTTGGCGACAAAGGCGTGGAGATCGGCCGGCGGATCATCGAATTCGTCAATAACGTCAACGTGAAAGCGCTGGGTTCCGTCGGTCTGGCCTTGCTGCTCTATACGATCGTCTCGCTCATGCACAAGATCGAGTGGTCGTTCAACTATGTCTGGCGGGTCAGCTCGGAGAGAACCCTCTCCCGCCGGTTCAGCGACTATCTCAGCGTCATCATGATCGGCCCGCTCCTGATTTTCTCGTCGCTCGGCGTGACGACGGCGCTCTTTACCAGTGAATATGTGTCACTCGTGGCGTCGCTCCCGGTCGTCGGCGTGCTGATCCGTATCGTTGGGGCGCTCGTGCCCTATCTCATGGTGCTAGCGGCCTTCACCTTCATCTATGTGTTCATGCCCAATACCAAGGTCCGGATGAGCGCCGCCGTTAGTCGGCGCGATTATCGCGGGCCTGTTATGGCACCTTGCGGTTCTAGGCTTTACCGCCTTTGTGGCGAAATCGCCGAACTATGCGGCGATCTATTCGGCGTTCGCCGCGCTGGTCATCTTCATGATCTGGCTTTATATCGGCTGGCTGATCCTGCTTACAGGCGCGAGCATCGCGTTCTATTACCAAAATCCCGAATATCAGAAAGTCGGCCGCGCCTTGTTGCGGTTGAGTTCGCGGGCCCGGCAGAAGCTCGATTCTCCTCGCAGCGCGTCTCATCGGCGAGTCCTATTACGAGGAGGGAAAGCCGTTTCCTGCTCGACGCTCGCCAAAAGCACAGGTGCGGCTCTCGAGGCCATTGAATGGGCCGTAAACGCCCTGGAGAAAACCGGCCTGATCGCGCGGGTCGGCGAGACCGAAGCCGCTTTTCTGCCGGCCCGGCCGCCGGATACCACGCCGCTGGCCGAGGTTCTGAATGTGGTTCAAATGTCGGACGACAATGGGCCGATGGCTTCGACCCGCTTGATCCGGGATGGCGCGGTCGATGGCCTTGTTTCAAAATTGGACAAGGCGCGCACTTCAGAAGTCGAAGGCTTAACCTGGAGGGATTTCATCCTCGACCAGAAATGCGCGCCTGAAAGCCAATCCTGAGATCGGTAGCCGGTCTAGCTTGTTGCCCCTTGCGTCGTATCGGCATGGACGTGACCCGTTTTGAACACAGGCCAGATGTCATGCAGGGATGCCCGGGACGGTTCCCGCAGCGAGATCACATGCATGACGCCGTTGAAGCCCCGGCTGGTCCGGGTGCCGCAAGACGGGCAATTTTCAATGATGTGGGCGTGCTTATCGGCGGGAATCTTATGGGACGCACTGCGTTGCAGCAGGGATAGCGTCCGAATGCGATTTTCGCTCTCTCTTCCGTCATCTGATCTGAACCCCGTCTTTGACTTGCTCATTTTGGGACGTGCCGGCCCTTCTGGCATGTCAGGAGCAAGACGCGTGCCGCCCGAGCGGCCGGGGATCGATCACCGGGGGCGATCAATAGAAACGGGTGAAGCCGAAGCCGATGCGGTGACGGGAGAACTTATAAAGCGAGATGTTCGAGTGGTTATGCGTGAAGGTGTAGTCGACATAGGGCGCGAAGCCGAGGACCTTGAAGTCCCGCTTCACGATTTCAGTGCTCACCTCGTATAGCCTGTCGTGCCGTGTGATCCCGAAAGCGGGCTGCATTTCGTCGAACGGCCGGATCACGAAGTCCGGACTCACCGAAAGCGTGATGCCCCAGGGCAGCTCCCGATAATATTCGAAGCCGACGCGATAGGCCGTGTTTCTCTGGAAACTCGCATTCGCGAATTCGCGATTGAGACCGATATAGGGCCGGATCGAACTCGCCGGCGTCAGGCTGAAGAAGGCGGAAATGATGGTCGAAAGCAGTGGGCCTGAATGGGTGGGGTCCAGGTCGTAATGAATATCCTCGGCCAATACGGTCAGGCCGAGACCGAAGGTCTGCGTGACGCGTCCCGAAATATTGAACTGCGCTCCGACGCCCGAGTTGTAACCCCGGTTTCCGTACCAGCGCCGGAAGCCGACGCCCGAAACGCCCAGGACGACCCGGCCGTAATTCATTTCCGGTCCGAGATTGCCGGAAACGATCATGTCGTCGAAATCGCCGCCTCTATATTCGGTTCGCTGGATCTGCAGATTGGTCAAGAGCCGCGTGGTATCGCTCAGCTTCGGCCGGTATTCGACGCCGCCCGAGGTGAAAATTCCGATGCCTGAGTTGCGCCGGGCATCCTCGCCAAGCGAGAACGGCAGCCCGAAGATATCCACCGTCTGACTGTCGGTCGCGTTGTTGATGTTCGTATCCGGGGCAATCGCGGCGTTGGCCCGAAAGCGCCAGGTCCTCTGGGCCCGGATCTGATCCAGAAAGCGATTGATGTTGGCCGCGACGTTCTTTGGAATATCGCCGGCAAGAACCAACTCGAAATGGCGCTGTGCGCGATCGTATTTGCCGTCCATCAGGAGCGAGCGGGCGAGTTCCAGCCGAACCCTGACCGCCTCCGGATGCTGCGCCAGGATCGCCTCGTAATATTTGATCGCCGTTTTGTAATCGCCATGTCCGAAGGCGATCCGCCCTCTCAGAAAGGCGCGCTCCGTGGCGTTGAATTTCGCGCGATCGTTCGGCGGCATCTGATCGATAGCGTTTAGGATGATCGCGGCGTCGTCATATTTGCCGTGATCGATCAACGCGCTCGCCGTGGCCAACGGATCCTTGATGACGATGGGACGCTGTTGAGACGTGCCGCCCGGCGCGCTAGGCGCTTCAGGCGCACGAGATGGTCCGCCGTCCTGAGCGGCAGAGGCGATCGGTCCGAAAAGGAGAATGGCCGCGAGGACGCCGCCAAGAAGCTGTGTTACGCGCAATATCCTCACTCGGGCGAGGCTGAATTAACGCGCCCATCATAGAAAGGCAGGGTTAATGGTCTACGACCAAAAACCCTGCCTTATTCGACAGTCTTACCAGCGCCAGGTCAGGTCTGCGCGGCCGCGGTTGACGGTTTCGGTTGCGCCGAGATTGCCCTCGTAGCGCAGCGAGACATTGACGTTGCCGGTGAGAGCCGCCTAGAGGCCGCCCACCACGTTGGCCGTGTCCTTGTCCTGGGTGATGCCGGTGATCTCGAAGCTCTCGCTCGGCGCCGCCAGGAACGCCGCCTTGCTGGACAGGATCCGGTCGCCGAACTCACGCTCCCAGGCCGCGCCCAGATGCAGCGTCACGTCGCCGGCGGAGCCGAGGTCCAGCGTCTTCTCCGCGGCAAAGCCGAGGGTCGAGCGAACCGAGGTCACGTTCTCCGCATCGATATGAAGCCCGATCGTGCCCGCGCCGGTCTCGTCATAGGCGCCGTGATGGAAGCTCATCACCTGGGCCGCCACATAGGGCGACAGGGTGAAGGCGCCCATGTCGAAGGCATAAGCCCCCTCGAGCCTGGCCGCCGTCGTATAGCCCGACGTCCGTCCGGCCGCCTGGGCCAGAGACAGGCCGGTGTTGATGCTGCGATCGGTCTCGAACTGGTCATAGCCCATGGAGGCGGTAGCGGTCGCCGAGACCGGGCCGTCGATATAGGCGCCGTAGAGAGCCGCATCGATGGACCGGTGGCTGTTGTTGCCGGGCTGCAGCTCGACATTGATGTCGGAGTTTGCGGCGCCGACCACGAAGCCGAGGGCCGACCGGTCGCTCAGGCCATAGCTCGCGCCGGTGACCACGCCGCCGGTCGAGAAGCCATAGGCCTTGGAGCCCGCCGCCCCGGAGACATCGCCGAACTGGCCGAAACCCGAGGCCCAGGACCACCAATGGCCCTCGCGCTCGTAATCCGGCCCGTAGGCCCGCGCCTTATCCGCAATCGAGCCCAGAAACGCCCGCCGCGTGACCAAAGCCGGCGTCGCCATGTTCAACGAAGCCTCAGGGATCAGCTGGTCGATCATCGGAGCCGCCTGGTCTTGCTCCGTGAACGTCAGCGAGTGCACGAATTGGCTCGCCGTGCCGACCGCCGTGGTGGACAAGCGTGTTCAGGGCCTGCGCCACCGCGCGCTGGTTGCTGTTGTAGGTCGGCAGCACGAAGCTCGACCGGTCAAGGACGACCTGAATGTCGGTCGCGCCCTGCTGATAGGCGATCGTGAAGAACTTCGTCGAGGACGTGTTGACCGCTGAAAAGGCACCGGTAATGCCGCCCGTCGCGGTCAGGATCGTACTGCGATCCGACGAGATCGGCGTCTGCGAGAGCGACACGTTGAGGTCCAAGGTGCCCGCGAGCGTGACGCTGCCGCCGACGATGAGCGTCCGAAATACCGCCTTCGAAATCGATCGCCATGCGGCCGGTCGACGACTGGACATAATTGCCGGTGATCGTAATCGTACCCGTCCTCGCACCATCGGTGGAGCGCCGGGCGCGAGCAGTCCGTTGTTGGTCACGTTGCCGGTGATCGTCGTGCCGCCGCTCAAGGTGCCGGTCGACGCGATGGTCATGTTCGCGACGCCAGTGGCTGACCAAATTGACGGCGTATTGATCGTCGTGCTCTGGAACGTGTCGTCGCCGTTGAACAGGACGGTACCGCCATTTTGGAATACGAGCGTGAGAAATTGGTGACATTGCCGCCGACAATGCTGCCGTCAAGCGCCGTGAACGTATTGGTCCCCGGCCGCCATCGACGTTACCGCCGATCTGACCGGCGTTGACGACCGTATCGTCGCCCGCGCCGAACGTCACGTTACCGCCGATCACCGATGGCTCCGCTATTCGTGAAGGATTATTGCCGCCACGTGAAGTGACATTGCCATTGACACCCCGGTGTTCGAGACCGTATCGTTGCCCGTACCGAAGCTGGCATTGGCGCCGACATTGCCCGCTATTGGTGAAAGTGTTCGTGCCGTTCCCGAAGGCGACGTGCCTTGGATCCGCGCCCGCGCCGTTTGTTGCGGTGTCGTTTCCTATACCAAAGGTGACGTTGCCGACGACATTGGCGCAGTCACCGTCGTATTGGTAAAGCGTGTTATTGCCGTTTCCAAAGGTGACATTGCCGCCTACGGTTCCGGTGTTGTCGAAAACGTCGTCGCTGGCACCAAATGTCACGTTCGTCCCAACGAGGTTGGTGTTGGTGAAGTGTCCGACGCCTTCTCCGAAGTTGACGGCGCCTTGGATCGAGCCGTCGTTTGTTGCCGTATCATTGCCGCTGCCAAATGTGACGTCACCACCGATTGTGGCGTTCACGTCATTCATGGTCAGCGTATTGTTGCCGTCACCGAACGCGATAGTTCCAGCTATGGTTCCATTGTTCGTACCACGTGTCGTTACCCGCACCGAAGGTAATGCCCGCGCCGGCCGTTGATGTGTTAGACTGTATTCGTGAAGCAATTGGTGCCTGCACCGAACGTGATCGCGCCGGCTAATCGTGCCATCGTTGGTCACCGTTCGTCGCCGGCGCCCATGGTAAGAGCGCCGCCGATCGCTCGACAGTTGCGGCCGTAGTTGGTGACGATGTTGGTGCCGTCGCCAAGATGACATTGCCGCCGATTGCGCCGGTATTCGCAAGGGTATCGTCGCCGGCACCGGTCGTGACATTTCCCGTGATCGTGCCCGCGTCGTGATCGTATTAGTACCGTCTCCGAGGTCGACGTTGCCGGTGACCACGAGCCTTGTTGCCGGAGTTTGTGAGGGTGTCGTCAGCCGCACCAAGGTTGACATCGCCAGTGATCGTGCCGGCTCCGGTATTGTTGACCACGTCGTGCGAAGGCGGTCCCCGAGAATCGCGGTTTGCGTCGCGCTGATCAGCCCGCAGTTGTTGATGATACTCGTGCTGCCAACCTTTTCGGGTCCATTGATCACGATCGTCGCTGGTCGTGCCCGTAGCGCTAATCTGGCCTCCGGATTGTTCGTGATGCTGTCGCCATGAGTCATGATGACGGCGCCGTTCACATTGTTACCCGTAGACGTCACCTACCGGATTGTCGAGCAAGGGGGCTCGCGAAACCGGACGTATTCTGGGACAGCAGTGCCGTACCGGTCGCCGAAATCGTCGGGTCGCGCCGTTGGTGACGATCGGGCCTGCGGTGGCCGTCAAGCTGTGGATTGATCCTAATGCCCGTACCACCGGTCGACGTGATCGTTCCGTTGTTGACCATGGTACCAAGGCCGATATCAGCGCCAATGGCGCTCGTGCCCGACACCGTAATCGTGCCGTTATTCGTGAAGCTCTGCTGGGCCACGGTGCTGTTTATCCGGGCGCCGATCACAGAGCTTCCGCCGGTAATGTTGATCGTGCCGGTATTGTCGAATGTGCCGGAACTGCTCAGATCCACGCCGATCGCGCTGCTCGTGCTTGCGCCCGCGTTTATCGTAATCGTGCCGTCGTTCACGACACTCGCGTCACCTCCGGCAACGATGCCTGTTGCCGACGAATTGGCACCCGCACCGATAAGAATGCTGCCTGTCGTGCTGTTCGTGATCAGCAGGTTGTTGGTTCCCGAAACCGGAGTTCCTCGGATGCCGATCAGTGTATTGCTGGAGCTATTGTCAGTAATCGTAATGCTGCCTTGGTTGTTCAGGTCAGCCAGAGAGCTGTCGATTGCGATACCGACGGCAAGGCCATTCGAGCCACCAATCGTGATGCCGATAGCACCAAGGTTGTCGTTGGGGCCGGTCGGCGGCGTAACGCCGGCAGCGTTGAAGATCCGCATCCCGATCGCCGTGCCGTTAGCGCCTTGATAGGCGTTTGGCGCGACCGGACTCACCGCCGTGTTCTGATCCAATGTGATGTTGATTTGTGCGCCCGAGGCGTTGAGCATACCGTCGGTCGAGGCGTTCATGCCGATGGCAATGCCGCCCGTTCCGCCTGACTGATTTACGGTAATCTGCCCGTAGTTCTGGAGCTGCGTATCCCCCGAACCTTCCATGCCGATGCCGACATTGTTGTTACCCGTAGTGGTAACGCCAATCACATTCGCATTGTTGACGGTATTGACGGTCGGGTTGCTGCCGGTGCCAGCGTAAATGCCGATTGCAGCCGGGTCCCCCGTATAACCGCTGTAAATATCACGGTTCGTCGCAATGCCGCTGCTGTTGAGCGTTACAGAAACACTGCCGCCCGCGGTGGATGTCGTCACGTCGCCATTCGCATCGCGAATGCCCGCAATGGGACCCGTGACCGTCGCGTCGCCCGTCACGGTAATAGTGGAATCACTCGTTACGCTGCCGCTTCCGACGTTGATACCGTTGCCATTCGTGGTCGAGATCGTCGTGCCAAGCGCGGTCGTGAGCGTGCCGGCGCCGGTAATATTAATCGCGTCAGCACCCGTGCCGGTGATTGTATTGCCGGTCTGAATATTGACCGTTCCGCTGCCAATCGTGATCGCCGAACCGGCAAGGCCATTGATAATGCCGCCGGTGCCAACGTTGACCGTTCCGGCTCCGGTGATATTGATGCCGTCCGTATTCGCGGCCGTGACACCCAGCGGCGTATTGCCGCCAATCTGAGCGCCCGCTCCCACTGTGACCGTGCCATCCAGAAGCGAGATTGCAGGAGCTGCGTTCGTATTACTGACAACAGCGCCGCCCGCAACGTTGACCGTCAGTCCCGTGAAGCCGCCACTATCGAGACCATCCGTGTCCTCGGCCACAACGTCGCAAGCGATGGTGTCACCGTTAGCGGCCGGGGTCGCGCAGGTGGCCCAAGCCAGACTTGGAAGAGTAAGGACGGCGATCGTTGGAATTGCCGTTGTCGCCAAGAGTTTTGCGGTGAAACCACGCATTACTTTAAACTCCACCCTTAACGTTTGCCGACGAAGCCGCCGACGGCCGTTTCGCCGCCAGGACCGGAAAGTGCCCATCCGCCACCGATTTCAGCGGGCGATCCGCCACTGACGGGGCCGAAGAAGGCGCCATTGAATGTTCCGCTGAGCGCCGCATCGTTGCTCGCGGCGGTTCCGGCGAAAGTGTTCGTGCCGGACGCGATATTTCCGGTGGTGGTGAAATCCCGCCAGGCGCTGATATCGCCGTTCTGCAGGTTCTCACGCGCCATATTGCTGAACGTGCCGGTCACGGCGCCCGTCCCGAAATTGACGCCCATCGACATGTCGCCAGCCACGTTGAACAGATTGTTGGAGATGTTCAGGCTGCCGGCGGTGATGCCGGTATAGGTCGCACCGCCTGTCGTCGGCATATCGCCGGCGGGGGTTTGCACGCCGAACACGAAAGTGCCGATATTGACGTTGCGGTTAGACGCCGCGGAGGAGTTCCAGACGCCAAATGTCACATAGGACAGGTTCTGCGTGGACTTGCCCGGGATTAACAGAACGAGCTCATCGATCGTGTTGTCGGACCTCGTTACCTGATAGGTCCGATACGAACTCGTCGTATCCGCGGTAGAAATGCCGCTCTTCGGGAAGGTCTGCGTGAAGTTCGCGGCGCCGTTGCGCATCACGATCTTGAACGCATCCGACACGGCGTCATACTCGATGGTCGATGTCGTGGAGAGGGCTGTTTCATTCGCCGAAACGTTCGACGTTGCGCCTGTCGAGTCCACATCCGCGGCCATCACGGCCGAAATCGTGGGGAACGTTTCGTTCGAAACCAGGTTCGTCAAACTGGTGTTCGGACCCGCGGGCGGCGGTGCCGGAGCCGTCGTACCCGCTCCGCAGGCTGACAGAGCAGCGGCCGGAACCAAAGCGATCAGCGCCGCGCGAACACGGCCGTTACATATGAGATGCACCGGGTTTAGCCCTCCCAGCGGGGTTGAAATGGGTGAACGCCGAGAGGCTAGAAGCCAGTCCTTAAAAAATCGAAAATGATGGTTTTCCGTCAACTTTGCGTCCCCTATCCGGCGATTTGACGGCACCGGCGTTCCGAACCGCCTGCTCCATCAATCTGGACAACAGGCCGTCACTGACTAGAATTGTTCGAAGGAAAGGCTGCACGTATCGTGCCAACGGTAGCGGCCAACAGGGGGCGACGATGACCGACAAACGAAATACCGTGGAGGAACTTCGGATTTTCAAGGCCCGGCCGGACCGAAGGGCTGTTCTGGGCGCGACCGCCAAGACGGCCGCGCTGACCGCCGCCGTATCAATCCTGCCCGGAGAGGTCTTCGGAATGTCCCAAGGTGAGACAGCGGCGTTTCAATATGAATTCGTCTTCGAGGCCGCGATCAAGCGCGCCGACGCGATGAATGTGGGATCCAGCAAGTTCGGATCCCGCCGCGTCGTCAATCTGCTTGGCGGTAGTTTTACCGGCCCCAACATAAAGGGCGAGGTCCCGGCCGGGGGCACGAGCATGTATGTCGAACGTCCGGATGGCGCCACCGTTGTCGAGGCCCAATATATGTTGAAGACGGATGATGGCTTTTTGATCCTGACGCGCAACGACGG
Source organism: uncultured Alphaproteobacteria bacterium (assembly GCA_963822835.1). Taxonomy (GTDB): domain Bacteria; phylum Pseudomonadota; class Alphaproteobacteria; order CAVTAV01; family CAVTAV01; genus CAVTAV01. The sequence goes on from CAWGIZ010000006.1 coordinate 33,276, forward strand.
TCTGATCGTGCCCATGGGTGAAGGCAAGCCGCCCTATATCCGGACGACCGCGACGTTCGAAGCGCCCATCGGCAAGTATGATTGGCTGAACAAGGCTATATTCCTCGGCATTGCACATCCCAATCCGGCGGCACAGACGTCGAATTTGAGGATCTACAAAATTCTCTGAAACACACGCCGCCGCCACGGCAATTTGGATCTCATTCCGGCGATGAAGAAGATCGCAATTGTCCTGCTGCTGGTTTCCCTTGGCCAAATTGGACTTTGGCTGATCGATATCCCGAGCGAAACCCTCTGGCCCATCGGTATGGTGGCGCGCGAGCTATGGCCGTGGCTGATCATCTGGAATCTCCTCGGGCTCCTGGTTTCCTTGTTTCGGCTGCGTCTTGCCGCGCCGGTATTTGCCGTGGCGTTAGCGCTTTCGATCTGGCCGTTGACCACTATTCCGCCTCTTAAACAGAACATGGCGACGCAGTGGGAAGCGCAAGGATTTGACGTATCCGATCTGAAGGTGCCGAACGCCGTGCCTTTCTTTTGGCACACGTTGACTCATATCGACTTTCCGGATGTCGTGCCGAACCAGCTCCGGTCGGATATCTATTTCTACAAGTCTGCGAGCAGCGTGGGCCAGGAACCCCTGCCCGTCCTCGTCGATATTCATGGCGGATCGTGGCAGCAGGGCTCCGCCTCGGACGATCACCGATTTGCGAGCTACATGGCCGAACAGGGTTACGCCGTCTTCACGATCGATTACCGAAAGGCGCCGACGTTTCAATATCCCGCGCAGGCTCAGGATGTGAACGATGCGCTGGAATGGATATCCAGGAATGCCCTGCTCTATGGCGCGGATCCGTCGCGGATCGCCCTTGTCGGCCGGTCCGCCGGGGCGCAGCTAGCCTTGCTTGCGGCCTATACAAACAAGCGCCTCCCGATCCGGGCCGTCATCAGTTTCTACGGTCCGACGGATCTCGCGGATGCCTATAACGATCCGCCGGAGCCCGATCCGCTGGATATCCGCGACAAATTGAGGGCCTTCATCGGCAACGATCCGGGCGAACTGCCCGATGCTTATCGCGAGGCCTCACCAGCGAGCCACGTCGAGGGCGATCTGCCCCCCACCCTTCTGATTCAGGGGAGCCATGACGATATCGTACAGCCGCGCTTTGCCCGTGAGCTGCAATCGGATCTTCTGAAAAACGGATCGAAAGCGCTCCTCCTCGAGCTGCCGTGGTCCGAACACGCCTTCGATCTGGTGAATTTCGGACCGGGCAACCAGCTGGCGCTGATCTACATCAAGGCCTTCCTGAAAGACGTCCTGACGCCGTGGAAGACTCAACCGCTGACCGAGTGACGGTTACGCGGAGACGCTATCGCCCTTCACCCGAGCCGCAAGGGCGGCCGCCAGAAACTCGTCGATGTCGCCGTCCAGCACGCCACCCGTATTCGAGGTCTCGACCTCGGTGCGCAAGTCCTTCACCATCTGATAGGGCTGAAGGACATAGGACCGGATCTGGTGACCCCAGCCGATCTCCGTCTTGGTGGCGGCTTCCTTCGACGCTTCGTCCTCGCGCTTCTGCAATTCGAGCTCATAGAGCCGCGCCTTCAGCATCTTCATGGCCGTCGCGCGATTTTTGTGCTGGGACCGCTCGTTCTGGCACTGAACCACGATATTCGTTGGAATATGGGTGATCCGGATGGCGCTATCCGTGGTGTTGACGTGCTGGCCGCCCGCCCCGGAAGACCGATAGGTATCGATGCGCAGATCCTTGTCGAGAATTTCGACCTCGATGGTATCGTCGACCACGGGGTAGACCCAAACGCTCGCAAAGCTGGTGTGACGCCGCGCATTGCTGTCGAACGGCGAGATGCGGACGAGACGGTGTACGCCGCTCTCGGTCTTCAGCCAGCCATAAGCGTTATGGCCCTTGATCAGAATTGTCGCCGATTTGATCCCGGCCTCTTCACCCGGCAATTCCTGGACATATTCAATCTTGTACTCATGCTGTTCCGCCCAGCGCACATACATGCGGAGCAGCATCTGCGCCCAGTCCTGGCTCTCCGTTCCCCCGGCGCCGGCATGGACTTCGACATAACAGTCGTTCGGATCCGCCTCGCCGGACAACAGCGTTTCGAGTTCCCGTTTCGCGGCGGTTTCCGCCAGAGCCACGAGCGCGCTCTCTGCCTCGGCCACGATCGTGTCGTCGCCTTCCTCTTCGCCCAGTTCCAGCAGCTCGACATTGTCGGCGAGTTCCTGTTCAAGGCTGCTATAGGCTGAGATCGCCGCTTCGAGGCGGGTCCTTTCCCGCATAGTCTCCTGGGCGGCTTGCGCGTTGTCCCAGAGAGACGGGTCTTCCGCTTTCTCGTTCAGCTCGGCGAGACGTTTCTGCGCGCTATCCCAGTCAAAGATGCCTCCTCAGCAGCGCCAAGGACTGCCTGATCTCATCGATTTTGGACTCGATTTCCGCGCGCATGAGAAACTTCCAGCGAAGCTAAAGAACTTGAAATCTATGGGAATCGAACGAGACGGCGCCGTGGTCAGTACAGACCGCCCGTTCCCGTCGGAACGTCGGGATTGGTTTGCATCACACCGGCCGGGCCGTCAAGTACCGGTTGCTGGCCATGCGGCTCGGTCCCGGTTTTGAAGGCCTCCATGATCACGTCCTGATCGCCGGGTTGGGCCGGCAGGCCGCTCTTGGCGTTCACGCGAACGAGCTTGATTCCGTCCGGAATGCGGAACGGCGTGGCAGGTTCGTTCTTGAGCGCGTCCTCCATGAAATCACGGAAAATCGGCGCCGCGACCGACGCGCCCTGCTCGCCCGGACCAAGGGTCCGCGGCTGATCGAAGCCGGTATAGACGCCCAAGACCAGATCGGGCGAAAAACCGACGAACCAAGCGTCGGCCGCGTCATTCGTCGTGCCGGTCTTCCCGGCGAGCGGCTTGCCGACGGACCTGATGATCTTGCCGGTGCCCCGCTGGACGACGCCTTCCAGCATCGAGACGATCTGATAGGCCGTGCGCGGATCGACGACACGTTGACGCAGATCGGGCAAGGTTGGAGGCATCATGCCGTCCACCCATTCATCGACCTGGCAATGAGGACATTCCCGCGTGTCGTGCCGGTAGATCGTCTTGCCGCGGCGATCCTGCACCCGGTCGATCAGTGTCGGGGTAATCCGATAGCCGCCATTGTCCAGCATCGCGTAGGCCGTGGTCAGGCGCAGGACGGTCGTTTCGCCAGCGCCCAGCGCCATTGAGAGGATCGGCGGCATATTGTCCACGATATCGAACCGCTTGGCGTAGTCGATGATCGTCGGCATGCCGATGTTTTCGGCCAGCCGCACCGTCATGACGTTCCGCGACTTCTCGATACCGAGCCGCAGCGTGCTGGGCCCGTAAAATTCCTTCTCGTAGTTTTCCGGCTTCCACTTGCCGAGACCGTAGCCCTGATCGATCACGATCGGCGCATCGAGAACGAGGCTTGACGGCGTGAAGCCATGATCCAGAGCGGCGGCATAGACGAAGGGCTTGAAAGCCGAGCCGGGCTGCCGGAGTGCCTGAATGGCCCGATTGAACTGGCTTTCGTCATAGTCGAAGCCGCCAACCAGCGCCTTGACCCGCCCGGTATGCGGATCCATCGCGATCAGCGCGCCTTCAATCTCCGGAATTTGCTCCAGCTCGTAACGTATATTGCTGCCGACGGTCATCGCGACTTGCTAAATCGAAGCCGTGTCGTCGGCAGTGACGCTCTGGGCAGCGGTTCCCTGATTTTTGAACCGTTTCACCGCGATCACGTCGCCGACCGCGAGAACATCCTTCACCGATTTGGGAGGCAGCCCGTAGCGTTGATCCGGAAGCCAAGGCCGCGCCCACTTGACGCCATCGAACGGTATGACGCCGGTTTCGCCGTCGGCAAGACCGATAGACGCCATCTGATCCTCGACGCTGAGGACTACCGCGAGGTGCCAACTGGCCATGCCCAGCGGAATATTCAGGTTGGCGAGTTCCTCTCCCCAATTGCCGTCGGTGGAGATCCGTTTCAACGGGCCGCGCCAACCGTGGCGCCGGTCATAAGCGATCAGGCCGTCGCGCAGCGTTCGCTCGCCGATCGCCTGCAATCTCGTGTCGAGCGTAGTTCTGACAGAAAGGCCGCCGTCATAAAGGCGGGTTTCGCCGTAACGATCGTAGAGCTGGCGGCGAACTTCCTCGGTGAAGTATTCGGCCTTCACAAGATCCGTGCCGCCTCGACCGACGACCGTAAGAGGCGTCTGCTGCGCCTCCTTCATCTGCTCCTTGGTGATGTAACCGTCATCCTCCATCCGCTCCAGCACCCAGTTGCGGCGGGCAATCGCGCGCTGGTAGTGGCGGACGGGATTGTAGTTGCTCGGCGCCTTCGGCAGTGCGCCGAGGAAGGCGATTTCCGGCAGCGTCAGCTCGTCGAGGGACTTGTTGAAGTAGTTGAGGGCCGCGGCGGCGACGCCATAAGAGCCGAAACCGAGATAGATTTCGTTCAAATAGAGCTCGAGGATCTGATCCTTGGTGAAGGCCTGCTCGATACGGAAGGAGAGGATGGCCTCCTTGATCTTCCGGACGTAATTGACGTCATTCGACAGGAAGAAGTTGCGCGCGACCTGCTGGGTGATCGTGGACGCGCCCACCGGCCGCCGATCCGAGAACATGTGGGCGGCGTTGGTCAGCACCGCGCGGAGATTGCCCATCGGGTCAATACCCATATGGGAGTAGAAGTTCTTGTCTTCCGCCGCGATGAACGCGTATGTGACCTTCTTGGGTATCTGGGCGATGGGAACGAAAAGACGCTGCTGGCGCGCGAACTCGGCGATCAGGCGGCCGTCACCTGCGTGAACCCGCGTGGCCACGGGAGGCTCGTAATTCGCTAGCTGGTGATAATCCGGTAAGTCCCGGCCGAATTTGTATAGTACAAAGACACCGCCAGCCGTGATTCCGAGCACCACCACCAAGACGAAAATGAGCGCGTATCCGGCATAGCGTAACATGCTATCAAGCGGCCTCTATCCTACCCTTCGGTCGGACACAATACATCGCACCCTTCTCGAAATTCGTTAATCTTTGACCGACAATTGTGTCGGAGTTATGGCGAGTCCAAGCTTCGCTTGTTCATCGAAATAGCTGTCCACGGCCTTGGTAATAGCCGCTGAAATCGTATGACGCCCCTGGTCCGAAGAGATGAACTTCTCATCCTGACGATTAGACAGATATCCCAGCTCGATGAGAACCGACGGTACATCCGGGGCCTTCAGCACGACAAAGCCGGCATAGCGGTGGCTGTTGCGGGTGAGACGGATCTTTGGCTTCATGTCCGGAACCAGCAGATTTGCGAACCGGGTGGAGAAATTCATCGTTTCGCGCTGGGCCAGATCGATCAGGATGTTCGTGACGTCCTTGGACTCCGAGCTGAGGTCCATGCCGATGAGAATGTCGGCCTTGTTTTCCTTTGCCGCCAGTTCCGCCGCCTCCTTGTCCGAGGCGTTCTCTCTCAAGGTATAGACGGTCGCGCCGCGCATCGTATGATCGCGCAACGAGTCCGCATGGAGCGAAATGAAGAGGTCGGCATAGGCCGCCCGCGCCCGCTGCACCCGTTCCCTCAAGCCAACCGAAACGTCGGAACTGCGGGTCAGCACGACGTGATAGCGGCCCGTGGCGTCAAGCTGGCGCTTCAATTCCTTGGCCATCGCCAAAGTGACGTCTTTCTCGTAAATCCCGTCGATACCGATCGTTCCCGGATCGACGCCGCCATGACCGGCATCCACCACGACGGTGGGCCGCGTATCCGACGAAGGCGCGGACTGAGGCTGATCGGTCGTCGTCTGGAACTTCAGCGCCTGATCCGAGGAAACCATGGAATCCTTGATGCCCGCCAAGAAAGTTGGGCGGTCGGTCTCCTGAATATCGATCACGAAGCGATAGCCGAGGTCACCGCGCGGCGGAATAAGGAACACGCGCTTGATCTTCGCCGGCTTGTCGAGATCCAGAACAAGTCGCGATTGACCGGGTTGAAACACGCCATAGCGGTAGCCCGAGATGAGGCCGTGCTTTGTTTCGCCTTCCTTCTCGGAAGCGCTCCATTGAAATTGCGGCAGATCGACAACGATACGATCGGGATCCGCCAGCGCGAAAACCTGATAGGCGACACTGCCCGTCAGATCGAGAACGAACCGTGTCGTGTTGTCGTGTTGGCCTATCCTGACGTCAGTGACCGTCAAGGCCTCTTCAGCTCGGACCGGCTGCGAAAAAGCACAAGCCGCCAGCAGGGACAGAACGACAAATAGTCCCGAAATCGAACCGCAGATATGGTGTGCCTTACTCATATAAAACCAAGATATACGGTGATTTCCTTCTTAACGCAAATCCGGAATAGTTGGTTTTACTCATAAATTCAATGACATCCTATCGTGCCGAAGAAAGCGTTTGTAACCGCTGCCCTCCTGTGCCTATTGTAACAACGCGTCCGATTTTGACGGTTCGTTGACACGCTAGGGCTTTGCGCCCGTTCAGCGAAAAACGAGAGAGGGCGTGTGTTTGGCCGGGTCACCCCGCGCTCATCCCGGATGGTAAGCTTATCTATTTGTTCATCCATTCGGTGAAAGCTGGGCGCGCCAGATCCCGCCATTAGACACCGGATCAAAGAGTTTCACACGTTGTCTGTCCTAATGAATCAGGTCATCAAATCAGATTTGAGCACCGGTTCCAGCCGCTCCCTCCATGACGTCCTGCGGGCGTCGGGATGCACGGCGGACAGGGCAACTGTATTCAACCAAAATACTGCCTTGTCCTCCTTCCGGCGCGAGCCGCCGAACGGGCAATGCGGCGGAGAGATCATTAATGACCACGCGTATGCTTATCGACGCGACCCACTCGGAAGAGACCCGGGTCGTCGTGATCAAGGGAACCCGTCTCGAAGAATTTGATTACGAATCTTCGACGAAGAAGCAGCTTAAAGGAAACATCTACCTCGCCAAGGTAACCCGGGTCGAACCGGCGCTTCAGGCAGCCTTCGTAGATTACGGCGGAAACCGTCATGGTTTCCTGGCCTTTTCCGAAATCCATCCCGACTATTATCAAATCCCGGTCGAAGACCGGCAGGCTCTCCTTGAAGAGGAAGCCGCCGCCGAGGAAGAGGAAGCCGCTGCCCGAAACAAGGCTGCGTCCGCCAAGTCGGCGCCGTCCGTATCGGACGAAGCGTCTGCTGACTCGGAGACCGAAAACGAAGCCGAAGACGAACGGGATGCCGCGTCTCCGCCCGCCGAGGGCGCAGAAGAAGCGAAGCAGCACGCCGACGACGAGCACGATCACGACGATGAAATAGAGATCGGCCAGCCGAGCGACGCGTCCGTCGAAACGGTCGGCGCCGAAGACGATCTCGAGGACGTCACGAAACGTCGAGCCCGGCGGTCGCGGCGCTACAAGATCCAGGAAGTCATCCGCCGCCGGCAGATTCTTCTTGTCCAGGTCGTCAAGGAAGAACGCGGCAACAAAGGCGCGGCGCTCACCACTTACCTGTCACTTGCAGGCCGTTTTTGCGTCCTCATGCCGAATACGGCGCGCGGTGGCGGCATCAGCCGCAAGATCGCGAATGTGAAGGACCGCAAGCGGTTGAAAGGCATCATTGATGCTCTCGAATTGCCCGACGGGATGGGCGTCATCGTCCGTACCGCCGGCATGGAGCAGAACAAGCGCGAGATCAAACGCGACTACGACTATTTGATCCGTCTGTGGGATACGATCCGCGAGCAAACGCTCCAGTCGTCCGCGCCTGCCCTCATCCATGAGGAAGGCAATCTCATCAAGCGGACCATCCGGGATCTCTACAGCAAGGATATCGACGAGGTTCTCGTCGAGGGCGACGAAGGCTATCGCACCGCGAAGGAATTCATGCGGATGCTGATGCCGAGCCACGCCAAGATGGTTCAGCCCTACAAGGAGAATATCCCGCTCTTCGCGCGCTATCAGGTGGAGGGACAGCTCGATTCCATGTTCAGCCCGACGGTTCATCTGAAGTCGGGCGGCTACATCGTAATCAACTCGACGGAAGCGCTCGTCGCGGTGGACGTCAACTCCGGCCGTGCGACCCGCGAGCACAATATCGAGGAAACGGCGCTCAAGACGAATATGGAAGCGGCCGAGGAAGTCGCCCGGCAGCTCCGGCTCCGGGATCTCGCCGGACTGGTGGTGATCGACTTCATCGACATGGAGAAGCACCAGAACAACCGGTCCGTCGAACGGCGTCTCAAGGATCGCCTGAAGTACGACCGCGCCCGCATCCAGGTGGGACGGATCAGCGCGTTCGGATTGCTGGAAATGTCACGGCAGCGGCTCCGTCCGGGCCTTCTCGAGGCGACGACGACGGTTTGCAGCCATTGCGCCGGCACGGGTATCGTCCGCTCGACGGAATCCTCGGCCCTTCAGATCCTCCGCGCGATCGAGGAAGAAGGCATCCGGGGCCGCAGCGACGCCGTGACGGTCCACGCGCCGCCGACGGTCATGTCCTATCTCCTGAACCAAAAGCGCTCGGCGATCAACGACATCTGCCAGCGCTATAATTTGGCCGTCAACGTTCTCGCGAATGACGAACTGATCGCGCCCAACTTCACGATCGACCGGAGCCATCGCGCGGGCGGTGAGATCGAGGCGATCGAAGCGCCGGCCGAGGAAAAGGCCCCGTCGCGCCCGGCCGCCAGTGCCCAGGACGAGGAGCAGGAGGACGGTCGCAAAGGCCGCCGTCGCCGTCGGGGCCGCCGTCGTCGCGGTCACGGAGGCGAGGATGCTGCCGACGAGATGTCAGTGACGGCCGCCGAGCACGCGGAGACCGACGCGGATGATGCTGCCGAGGCCGAGGAAGGTGACGCGCGCGCCGAGGATAATGATCAGAACGCCGGCGAGCAGGAAGCCGCCGACGGCAACGATGGAGCGTCCGAGGAGCAAGGCAAGCCGAAGAGCCGTCGCCGCCGTGGTCGCCGCGGAGGAAGGTCCCGCCGTCGCGGAGGCGACAGGACAGCCGCAGTGGGTGAGGACGGCGAGCCCCTGGAGGCCGCTGCTCAGGAGGCCGGTGACTCGACTTCTGAAGACGCCGCGAACCCTGATGTTCCGGGTTCGGATGAGACCGTAACCTCCGAAGAAAAAAGCATTTCGTCCGATTCAGAGGCAACCGAAACAGCCGTTTCAGAGGCCGTTGCCGTAGATGAGCCGGTCTCCGAGCCCGCCCCCGCGCCGGAGCCCGTCGCGAGCGAAGCTCTAGCGCCAGCCTCAACCGAGGCCCAACGCGAGCTGGAAGTCGTCGCCAGACGCCGTTACCGCTCCTGAGGAAGACGAGCGGCCGGCCCGGCCCCGCCGCATGGGCTGGTGGCAGCGACGCACATCGAAATAGCACCAATAAAAACGCCGTTCGCGGGCATCATCCGCGAACGGCGTCATTAAGACCGAGAAAGAGCCAGGATCAGTCCTGGCTCTTTTTTGCTTCGGGCAGCGAGAGGCGGATATGCAGCTCCTTGAGCTGCTTCAGGGTCGACCTCGGCGGGCGCGCCCATCATCAGATCCTCCGCCAGCTGGTTCATCGGGAAGGCAATCACCTCGCGCAGATTGTGCTTCGCGTGCCAGGAGACGCACGATCCGGTCGATGCCGGGCGCGATGCCGCCGTGAGGCGGCGCTCCGAAGCGGAAGGCATTGACCATGCCGCCGAAGCGCTTTTCGACCTCGTCATGCGGATAGCCCGCGATCTCGAAGGCCTTGAACATGATCTCGGGCGAGTGGTTCCTGATCGCGCCACTGGAAAGCTCGATACCGTTGCAAACGATGTCGTACTGATAGCCGAGGATATCCAACGGATCCTTGGTCTCCAGCGCCTCCAGCCCGCCCTGCGGCATCGAGAACGGGTTGTGGCTGAAATCGATCTTCTTGTCGTCTCGTTGTATTCGAACATCGGGAAATCGACGATCCAGCAGAACTTGTAGGTATTCTGCTCGACCAGACCCAAATCCTCGCCGACCTTGATCCGGGCCGCGCCCGCGAGCTTTGCCGCCGCCGCCGGCTTGTCGCAGGCGAAGAAGATGCCGTCTCCGGCCTTGAGGCCGGTCGCGCGCATCAGGTCGGCTGAACGCGCTCGGGGCCCAGATTTTTGGCGATCGGACCCTTCCCGCCTTCCGCGTCGAGAATGATGTAGCCCATGCCGGGCGCACCTTCGGACCTGGGCCCAGTCGTTCATCTTATCGAAGAAGCTGCGGGGCCGGTCGGCCGTTTCGGGCGCCGGGACCGCGCGCACCACGGCGCCGTTCTCGATGGCCTTGGCGAAGATGCCGAAGCCCGAGCCGCGGAAGCACTCCGTGACATCGGTGATAACCAGCGGATTGCGCAAATCCGGCTTGTCCGACGCCGTATTTCAGCATGGCCTCGGCATAGCTGATGCGCGGAAACGGCGCCGGGCGTGACGGCATGTCCGTCGGCGAATTCCTCGAAAACCCCGTGCATCACGGGCTCGATGGCCTGAAACACGTCCTCCTGATCGACGAACGACATCTCGACATCGAGCTGGTAGAACTCGCCCGGCGAGCGGTCGGCGCGCGCATCCTCATCCCGGAAGCAGGGCGCGATCTGGAAATAACGGTCGAAGCCGGCCACCATCAGCAACTGCTTGAATTGCTGCGGCGCTTGCGGGAGGGCGTAGAACTTGCCCGGATGCAGGCGGCTCGGCACCAGGAAGTCGCGCGCGCCTTCCGGCGAACTCGCCGTCAGGATCGGCGTCTGGAATTCGAGGAAGCCCGAATCCGTCATCCGCTTGCGAATGCTGGAGATGATCTTCGAGCGCAGAACCACGTTCCGGTGCAGCCGGTCGCGGCGCAAGTCGAGGAAACGGTAGCGCAACCGAATTTCTTCCGGATAATCAGCCTCGCCGAAGACCGGCAGCGGCAGTTCGGCCGCCGCCGACAGCACCTCAAGCGTATCGATGCGCACCTCGATCCGGCCGGTATCGAGGTTCGGATTGACCGTATCCTCGCTCCGGGCGACGACGCTGCCGGTGATGCAGATCACGCTTTCCGAGCGAATCCGCTCCGCCTGGGCGAATAGCGGGGAGTCGGTCTCGATGACGCATTGTGTGAGCCCGTAATGATCCCTAAGGTCGACGAACAGAAGATTGCCGTGATCGCGTTTCCGGTGCAGCCAACCGGACAAACGAACCGATCTGCCCAACATGATCCGGGCGAAGCTCGCCGCAAGTGTGGCTGCGATAAACGTGCATTGAAGGGCAACTCCTCGAAGTGGTCTCTGCCGGTCGGAAAAATGGCACCGGGAAGTGGCCATGGAACAACCGGCTTGTCAAGGCTCGCAAGATTTGGCACGCAAGGGGGATTAACAGGAATGAAACTTGTCAGGGCGGAAGCTGAAATCCCCGACAAGCCACACCAATAAAATCGGGACCGGTATGCCTTCTTGCCCCTCAAACGGCCGGATTGTTCTCCGATTCCAATAGAATAGTGAAGCCAGTGCCGTCTAATAAAAGCGTATCACCTCTCATCCTCAACAATCAGGATCTTGCCGCGCTCTGCGCGAGACTGTCCAAAGCCGAATTCGTTACGGTCGACACCGAATTCATGCGGGACAAGACCTATTGGCCCATCCTTTGCCTCATCCAGGTCGCGTCGCCCGATGAAGCCTGGGCCATCGATCCCATGGCTCCGGATCTCGACCTGACACCGTTCTACGATGTCATGAAGAACGAGAGTGTCCTGAAGGTCTTTCACTCGGCCCGGCAGGATCTCGAGATCTTCTTTCATGCGATGGGGACGTTCCCGAAGCCGTTGTTCGACACTCAGGTCGCGGCGATGGTCTGCGGGTTCGGCGAATCCGTCGGATACGAGACACTCGTGCATCGCTTCACCAACGCCAAACTGGACAAATCATCCCGGTTTACCGACTGGGCGCGCCGTCCCTTGACCGACCGGCAGCTAACCTATGCGCTCAGCGACGTCACCCATATGCGGCCGATCTATCTCGCGCTGGCCAAACAGCTCGATCAAAGCGGCCGGCGCCGCTGGCTCGACGAGGAGATCAACACGCTGACCGATCCCTCGACCTACATTACGGTGCCCGAGGAAGCCTGGCTTCGCCTCAAGGTCCGCTCGACCAACCGGCGTTATCTGGGGGTTCTCCAGTGCCTTGCGGCCTGGCGTCAACGGGAGGCCGAGGCCCGCGATATCCCCCGGAACCGGGTGTTGCGGGACGAGGCCATTCTTGAAATCGCGGCGCATCCGCCGAAATCCCGCGACGATCTGAAGCAGATGCGCAGCTTGTCGCGCGGCGCACCGGACAACGGCCTGACCAAGGGTATCCTCGAAGCGGTGCAACAGGGCCTCGATATGCCGGACGCCGCGTTGCCTAAGCTCGAGAAGCCCAAACATCCTCCGGCGGGCATCGGACCGGTCGTCGAGCTGCTCAAGGTCCTGCTCAAGATGAAATGCGCCGAATTTGGCGTAGCGCAGAAGCTGCTCGCGTCGTCGTCGGATCTGGAAGCCATCGCGATGAACGAGCCGGAAGCGGACCATCTGCTGAATGGCTGGCGCTGGGATATCTTCGGGAAGGATGCTGTCGCGTTGCGCGATGGAACGATCGCCCTCTCCGCGCATGAGGGCAAGATAACGATCGTACCGCTGGAAACGGCGAAACCGCGGGCGGTCAGTTCTCTGAGCTGAGAAGTTCGATCCGCGCCGGCAACTGCATGGCGTTGCCGAGCGACTGAAGCCGGCGCTCGACCACCTCTCCGACGAGATGCTTGTCCTCGACCGCGACGGTCAGAACCAGTTCCTTGCCCTGCCGCTGGAGCTTACAGCGCTTCAGAAGGCCCGACGTACCGCCGGACAGCCGCTGCCCGAGCCGCAGGGCCAGCCCCATGATGCGGGCGTGCTTGCGTTCCTCGTTGGTCAGCAGCGAGGCGGCCGGGAAGGCCGATGCGTCCGACTCCGACCCGCCGTAACAGGCGAAAAGCGCGAAGGCGATGAAGGCGCGGCCAGGATGGTTCACGCCGACAAACTGGGCGTAGAGCACTTCGTTGAAAACGAGTTCCGCCCGGAAATCCGGGTTGCCGCGCCAGCCGACATCGCTCAACAGGCAGGCCGCGTGGCGGAAGCGCCGCTCGATCAAGGGTTCGTCCTCGAACAAGTCGCCGACCCATTCCATCAGCTCGTCGCCATGCTGCGGGAAACGTCCGCGTCTGGCGCCAATGCCGCGGCAGACGGTCAGCAACGGATCGCGATGCTGCAATTCCTCCGGCAATTGGGCAAAAACGATGCCCTCGCGCAGCCCGAGGGCCGAGAAGATGATGGTCTTCGGCTTGGCCTTTTCGATGATGTTCAGCATTACGCAAGCCGCCATGGGCAGAAGCTTGGCGCGCGACGAAGGCACGAACTTAATTGCCGCGAGCTCGGACTCGCTCATGGTCAGGATCGACTGGCAGAGATCCTTGGCCTTGCCTGCCGGAATTTCATATTCGTGAATGACAGCAAGGGGATATTTGCCCTTCTTCATGCTGACATGGGCCAGCGCGCGCCATGTGCCCCCGACCGCATAGAACGGACGTCCCTTCCCGCCTTTCAACACCGGGGACTTCCCGAAGATGTCGTTGATCGCGGAGGATGCCGCCTTGACGTTGTTCTTGTAGGAATCGATCAGACGCAGCACGCCCACGGGGAAGGTGGCCCCGTCCCCGATCTTGCCCTTGTCGATATCGATGAGCTCAAGGCTGCCGCCACCGAGATCGCCGCCAATGCCGTCCGCTCCGGGAATGCCGGCCAGAATACCTTGCGCCGAATAATGCGCCTCGTCCTGACCGGACAGCACCCGGATGGTCTGATTGAAGATATCCGCGACGGCGGAAACGAAATCCGAACCGTTCGCGGCCTCGCGCACGGCGGCGGTCGCCACCATATCGAGCCGGATGACGCCCATTTCCGCCGCCAGCGCGATGAATCGTCCGACGGTCGACAGCGCCAGGATAACCGCATCGCCGTCGAGCTTGCCCGTCGACGCAATGGATCGCCCCAGACCGCACGCGACTTTTTCGTTGAAGATCACCGCCGGCACGCGGTCGAGCATGTCGTAAACAACGAGGCGGACGGTATTCGAGCCGATGTCGATGACTCCGACGCGCTCACCGCTCGGGACCCGTACGGCGGAACTGTTCGGCTGATTGACCCGTTGGAATTCGTAGGTCATGGACGAGCGCAGGTCTCCTCGGCCTCGTGACCGACTAACCGGCCAGCATCGGGAGACTAGTGCGCATTTGGAACCACGGGGTCAAGACCAAAGAGCGCTTTGAGGCGGCTTGGGGACATGTTTTGATCTCGATCACGGCACCCGCAAAACGCCGCGGCGGACGTTGCGCACTTCCTTGTAACATATTGAAAAGCGGTGCTTATCCGTTTTCGAGCACGAGTCTCGGCGCCGACGAACCCTTAAGACTGCCGCCCCGTCCCGAAAGGCTCGGATTGGTCATGAAATACTTATGCGCATTGAAGGCGTTCGCCCCCGCTTTCGTGCGCTGATAGCTGCCGTCCGGCTGCATCATCCAGCTCTGCGCCCGGTCCTTCAAATTCGCCAGCATGACCTGATCCAGGATCTGGGCGTGGACCGTCGGATTTTCGATCGGGATGAGCGTCTCCACCCGCCGGTCGAAATTGCGCGGCATCCAGTCGGCCGACGAAATGAAGACCTTGGCCTTGCGCCCCGGCAGATTTTCACCGCCACCGAAGCAGACGATGCGCGAATGCTCAAGGAACCGCCCAACCAGGCTCTTCACCCGGATGGTCTCGGACAAACCCGGCATTCCGGCGCGAAGGCAACAGATGCCGCGCACGACGAGATCGATCTGAACGCCCGCCTTCGAGGCCCGGTAAAGGGCGTCGATGATTTTGGAATCGACCAGCGAATTCATCTTCGCCCAGATACAGCCGGGACGCCCTGCCTTCACATGCTCGATTTCCTCATCGATATGACGAATAAGCGTATCGCGCAGGTTCTGCGGCGAGGTCGCGATCTTCTCGAAACGTTTGGGGGCTGCGTAGCCGGTCAATTCGTTGAACAGATAGGCGGCGTCGCGGCACAGTGTCGGATCCGTCGTGAAGAACGACAGATCGGTATAGATCTTCGCCGTGTCCGGATTGTAATTGCCGGTCCCGAAATGGACGTAGGTCCGGATGCCGTCGGCCTCGCGGCGCACCACCATCGACACCTTGGCATGTGTCTTGAGTTCCACGAAGCCGTAGACGACCTGCACGCCCGCGCGCTCCATGTCGCGCGCCCAGCGGATATTGGCCGCCTCGTCGAAACGCGCCTTGAGCTCGACCAGCGCGGTCACGGATTTGCCGGCCTCGGCAGCCCGGATGAGCGCCTTGACCGTGGGTGAATCCTGGCTTGTGCGGTACAGCGTCTGCTTGATCGCCAGCACGTCCGGATCGCGCGCCGCCTGTTCGACGAACTGGACCACCACCTCGAAGCTTTCATAGGGGTGATGGACCACGATGTCCTTCTGGCGGATCGCCGCGAAACAATCGCCGCCATGTTCGCGGATCCGTTCCGGGAAGCGCGGATTGTAGGGCGTGAATTTCAGATCGGGCCGCTCGGGAACGATCAGCTGCGACGTATCGGTCAGACCAAGCACGCCATCGACCACCACGAGCTCCGTGGATGTGACGCCGAAAGCATTGGTCACAAATTCGCGCAACGCCTCGGGCATGCCGGCATTCACTTTCAGTCGGATCACCTCGCCGCGGCGGCGGCGCTTGAGTGCGGACTCATAGAGCCGCACCAGATCTTCGGCCTCTTCTTCCACTTCCACGTCGCTGTCGCGAATGATGCGGAACAGCCCCTGCCCTTTCACCTCGTAGCCGGGGAAGAGCTGATCGAGGAACAGCGTAGCTAGCGTCTCGAGCGGCACGAACCGGATTTCATCGCCGGGCAACCTGATGAACCGGCCGACCTGACGCGGCAAGGGCAGCAACGCATTCATATCCTCGTTGTCATGCGGACGATGCAGCTGGAGAACCAGCAGCGAAGCCCATGTTGGGAACGAACGGGAATGGATGCGCAGGATCGACCGCCAGGGGCGTCAGAACCGGGAAGATATATTGAAGGAAGTAGTTTTCGAGCCAGTCGCGATCCTGCGGAGTGATGTCGTCGACATCCATGACCCAGATCCCAGCGTCCTTCATCTCCGCACGAAGTTCACGCCAGCACCGGTTCTGGGCGCTCATGAGCTCCTGCGCGGTCTCGTTGACCTTCTGAAGTTGCTGGGTCGGTGTCAGGCCGTCCTGGCTCTGGGTTTCGACGCCGGCGCGGATCTGGCCCCTGAGGCCGGCGACGCGCACCATATAGAACTCATCCAGGTTGGTCGCGGAAATCGACAGAAAGCGGAGCCGTTCCAGAAGCGGATGATTGGTGTTGTGGGCCTCCTCCATCACGCGGGTATTGAAGGCCAACCAAGAAATTTCCCGATTGATGAAGCGATCCGGCGAGTTCATCGAAACTCCCTCCGGCTTGGGCGCTTCCGCCGCGCGAAGAACGGGCGAGGCGTCCGCAATGGGGTCGCTTTTGACCGAAACCGCCGCACGGCGCGCGGGGGATGCTGCTGTCCGCCGGGGTTTGGCTGACTTGGTTGTCGCCATGATGGGAAAATTCCAAATGAGCTAGGACGCTGAGTTTTTCCGATCATACGCCATTAATACGAAGAAATCATGACAAGCCCGAATAAAGCGGCGCTTTAAGATATGGGCTTGAAGAGCGTCCGTACAAAGGCCGTTGTGATCGCGCGTTGGCGTTCGAGCGCCGTACGATCGATCAGGGCGACCGCGTCGACGGCCGCTTCCATCGAGCGCTCGACATGCGTGACGAGATAGGCCACGACATCTGCCCCGACCTTCAACTGCCGGTCCGAGAACAGCTTTACATAGACTGCGGCGAGCAAATCATCGTCCGGCGCGCCGATCGCCACTGCCGGCAAGGCATGCAAACGAGACCGCAAATCCGGCAGAGCGATGGACTGATGCGCGGGCGCCAGCTTGGCCGTCAGCATGATGTGCCCGCCCCGCTCACGCATCCGGTTCAGGAGGTGAAACAGCGCCACCTCGTCCGTAAGACGCTCCATATCCTCTATCGCGACGGCCATACCCTGCGGATCTGCCTGCCCGATATCCGTGGCATCGATGATCTCCGCCTCGGCCATGCCGCACCAGACATGGACAAGGTGGGTCTTTCCGCTGCCTGCGGGTCCGTGGAGCACCAACCCGTTATTCGGCCATTCCGGCCAACGGTCGAGCCAGGCCACGGCATCCCGGTTGCTCGGCGACACGAGAAAGTCTTCGCGGCCGAGCGCGGAGCGATGTGGCAAGTCCAACGGGAGCTGACGCGCTCCGGTGGCGGTCATTGTTCCTTGCCCTCATCGGAACCGGGCGGCCCCAGATAGAGCTCGCTCTCCTTGTAGCGTTGAATCGCGAAACGGATCAGCACGCCAACCGAGGCAGCGATGGGAACGGCGACCAGTACACCGACGAAACCGAGAAGCGTTCCACCCGCGAGCAAGGCGAACAGGATCCAGACGGGATGCAGCCCCACTCTGGGACCGATCAATTTCGGGGTTAGGATGGCCTGATCGGTCAACTGGACCGCGACATGCACGGCCGCGACGAGCAGCAGTGGCGTCACGTCCGTGCCGTACTGTCCGAACGCGACAAGCATCGCCAGAATGAAGCCGAAGGTCGTGCCGGCATAGGGAATGAAATTCAGGAAGCCGTTCAGCAGCCCCAAAACCAGTCCGAAATCGAGGCCCAGTGCCGTCCAGCCGACCGCATAGAGAATGCCCTGAACTAGACAATCCAGCGCCTGACCGCGCACAAATCCAGCCAGCACGTGATCGATCCGCCGAAACTGCTCCCGAATGACCTCGGCATGCTCGCGCGGCAGCCATGCGTCGATACCCGCAACGATTTTGTCCCAATCTCTTAACAAGAAGAACGCGACGACGGGTGTGATCAGGAGGATCGACACGACGCTGAAAAAGGCGACGCCGCCGCTGAGAAGCTGCCCCGCGAGCTTGGTTCCCAACGAAAGGCCCTGTTCGGCGAATTTCTGTAGGGCGTCCTGAACGTCGCCGGAACTGAGCCCAAGAACCGAAGCCAGCCGCCCATTCCCGAGCGACTTGATGGATTCGCCGAAACGCGAAACGTAATCCGGCATCTTCTGCGCGATGGTGCTGATCTGATCCTGGACCAGCGGCAACAGCAACAGGATCATGCCGACGAAAATGGCGAAGAACAGCGTCAGCAGAATGAAGGTCGCGACGGGCCGCGGCACCTTCCATGTCTCGAGTTTGTCGGCCGCGGGATCGAGGAAGTAGGCCAGCGCCATGCCGGCGATGAACGGCAACAGGATCGTCCTCAGCCAATAAAGGCCGACGAAGAACAAAACGACCGAGATCGTCCAGAAAAGGATCTGCTGGCGGCTGCTCATGCGGAATCACCGTCCGCGGTTACCGTTCGAATCCAGCCGATAGCATACATCAGGCCGGAAATAACCGTCGTGACCGCCACGAGAATGATCATCGCATGTACAGCCCATGGCTTGATCATCGGCTCTGCGCCGCTGAACCCAAGATTGAACAGCACGAGAGCGGCGAGGACGATTTGTGTTCCCGTGTTGATCTTCGACACCTGCAACGGATTGATCTCGACCGGTTTGTCCAGGAGATAGGATAGCAAAATTCCACCGACGATGAGCACGTCCCGCGACACGACCGCGATTACGATCCAGGACGGCAATCCACCCTGTATACCGAGCGTAACATAGATCGAGACCAGCAGAGTCTTGTCCGCGATCGGATCCAGAATGGTGCCGAGTTCGCTCACCGTGCCGCAACGGCGCGCCAGTGGTCCGTCTATCGCATCCGATATTCCCGAGAGCACGAACAGGCCGAACGCATAATCCATCCGGTTCTGCAGGATCACCCAAATGATCAACGGGACCGAGATCAGCCTCAGCAACGTAATGAAATTCGGGATATTCAAGCGCGCGCCTCCCCCAAACGCCCTCGCGGCTTATTTAGACGCCTGCGTATCCGTCTGCGTCACAAGCCAGTCCCCCGCACCGTCTTGCGTCAGTTGCAGATCGGATTGTGCCAGTGCGAGCGCCAGCTGCTGCTGATTGCCGAGATAGCTGATCGCGATCCGGGCCTCATGGATCGTCATGCTTCGAATCGATACGTTCCGGATGACCGGCGTCATCTCGAGCTTGTGCTTGATCTGAAGCCAGTCGCTGAGCTTCGCGACGGGAACCGTTACCGGGAGCGAAACTTCCGCGCCGTAATGAACGAGCGTCTGCCGCTTCCATTCGTCGTTCAGGTCACCGACCGTCATCTTGACAGCGGATGTCATCAGCGCCGTCAGACGATCGGCGGGCAATGCATCCGCCGGCACGCCCACAACTTCGTCTCCGAGCACGGCCGGCTTTTCCCCGAACCGAAGGAATTGCGCGCGAATGGTAAGCTCACCGCTATAAGGGTCGCGGTACAGCCGGGCGTAAGCCAGATAAGCGTCCGTGACCTGAGAGGCCGCCGCCAGCTTCGTGATGGTATCGGGATCGCCGGTTATCACGTCATCCGCCGATAGCGACGCCGCCACCTCGGCGCCGCCTTTCGGCAGCATGAAGGGCACGTGGCTATCGGTTTGATCATAGGCCTGCCAAGCGGCCATCCAGGGATTCGGATCCGTCCAGAGGGTGGCAAAGCCGTCCGTCTCCAGAACAGGCAATATCAGCACGGGTTTCGACATGGTCTCGCTGAAGGCGATACCCGCGCGTTGCAGCAACGACCTGATGTCTGCCGGTTTGAAATAGACCGTCATCTTCGCGAGGTAGCGCGTACTCGACACCTTTTCGTCGGAAACGGAGATGCCGTCCACGAGACCGGCGATCTGGGAGGCGTCGAGGCTCGGCAGGAACGGCTGATCGCGCTTGAGCACCATGCCATCGAACAGGCGCTGGATGGCGGCGCGCTCGCCGTTCGCGATGGCGATCTCGCGGGCCTGCGCGCTGCTTGCGGCGGACGCATCTACGGGAACGTCGTGAATCGTGAAGGTTTCAGGCGATTGCTGAGCCCGCGCGCCCGACCCGCCGGCCACGCAGACCGACAGACAAAGCACGGCCGCCGCCATCAAGGCCTTCCAGCCGGTTCCCTTCTGCCGCCTCATTTCATAAAACCCGTCTGCTAGAATACGCATTCGCTTGTATTTATAGCATTTTCACGCACAGGACAGATGCAGTAATGTCGCCTCCCGTCAATCACCACTGAATTTGGGCTAAAGCGTGACCGGCAAACGGAATTCAAGCCTTACATACAAGGACGCAGGCGTCGACATCGAAGCGGGCGACGCGCTCGTCGACGCGATCAAACCGCTCGCAGGGAGCACGAAGCGCCCGGGCTGCGACGCCGATCTCGGCGGATTCGGGGCCTTGTTCGATCTGAAGGCGGCGGGATTCAAGGATCCCGTGCTGGTTTCGAGCACCGATGGCGTCGGGACTAAACTCAAGATCGCGATCGACGCCGGAATATTCGATACGGTCGGCATCGATCTCGTCGCCATGTGCGTCAACGATCTCGTTGTGCAGGGCGCGGAGCCCCTCTTCTTCCTGGACTACTACGCCACGGGCGCGCTGAACGTCGCCGAGGCCACCAAGGTCGTCGAGGGTATCGCGGAAGGCTGCCGGCAGGCCGGCTGCGGGCTCATCGGCGGCGAAACGGCGGAGATGCCGGGACTGTATTCCAAGGGCGATTTCGATCTCGCGGGCTTTTCGGTCGGCGCGGTCGAACGCGACGCGATCCTTACCGGCGCGAACGTAAAGCCCGGCGACGTTCTGTCGGCATCTCGTCTAACGGCTTGCATTCGAACGGATTTTCCCTGATTCGCAAGCTCGTCGAACGCGCCGGACTGTCCTATGACGCCCCGGCGCCGTTTGCCCCGGACAAGTCGCTGGGCGAGGCCCTTCTCGCACCCACCCGGATCTATGTCCGCCAATGTCTGGCAGGATTGAAAACAGGCGCCATCAAAGGCTTCGCCCATATTACGGGCGGCGGCATCGTCGAAAATACGCCCCGCGTTCTGCCGAAAGGCGTTGTCGCGGAGATCGATGCCAGCCTTTGGGATTTGCCACCGGTCTTTCAGTGGGTCATGGCCGAGGCCGGGCTCTCGGCGCACGAAATGTGCCGGACCTTCAATTGCGGGATCGGCATGATCGCGATTGTCGACGGTGCGCGCGTCGCCGAGGCATCCAAGGCGCTGTCGAGCTTCGGCGACAAGGTTCAGGAAGTCGGCTGGATCGCCGAGGCCAGAACAGGAAAGCCCGCAACAACTGTTGCGGGCCCTCCGGGAACCTGGGGCGTTACGGACCTCTGGGTGTCCAGAAGCTCGGACTGAGGCCCGTTCTCGCCGTTAACCTACGATCTCAAGATCGCTGAAGAAGTATTTGATCTCATTGGCTGCGGTTTCGGGAGCATCCGAGCCGTGGACCGAGTTTGCCTCGATCAATTCGGCGAAATCCTTGCGGATCGTGCCCGGCGCGGCGTTGGCCGGGTTGGTCGCGCCCATGACTTCGCGATTCTTCGCAATGGCGCCCTCGCCCTCGAGAACCTGCACGACGACCGGCCCGGAAATCATGAACGAGCAGAGTTCGCCGAAAAACGGCCGCGCCTTGTGCACGGCGTAAAAGCCTTCGGCCTGCGCAAGGGTAAGCTGAATACGCTTCTGGGCGACGACACGGAGGCCGGCCTTCTCGAAACGGGCGACGATCTCGCCGGTCAGGTTACGGCGGGTTGCGTCGGGTTTGATGATCGACAGGGTGCGTTCGAGAGCCATTGTTTCTTTTCCTTCCAATAGGGCGTCCAAGTTTGGCAGGCCTTATAATGCCTCGCCCTTCAGCCCGCAAGCCGCGGATTTTCAACCTTTATATCCGTCTCGGCCTATTGCGCGCAGAGCGCTCGCGCGGTGCTTGTGGCATACCGCATTCATTCGATAGACTTCGGGCAATCTTCTCCGCGCAGCCGCATCAATAAAATTGGGAGACGTTGAATGAACCGTTCTTCGAAATCGGGGTTATCGGGGCTTATCGATACGCCGCGCACCCGGCGTGACGCTCTTGGAATTGCGGGCCGGGCCACCGCCGGGGCCATTGCCGCGACGGCATTCGGATCGAGCCTCGCCCGGGCCGACGCCTCTGGCATGGTCGATATCGGTATGCCTTGCAGTACGATCCTTTTCCCCGCCGGGCCGGATATCAAATTCGATGCCGACTACTACAGGGACCATCATATGAAGACGGTGATGAGTTTCTTCGGCAACTCCATCAAAAGATTTGAGTTCCGCACCTTTCCCGCGCCGGCGGGCGGCCCTGCACCGCAATTTTCAGCGATGTCGAACATCTGGATCGCCGACCAGAAGGCCTATGACGAGGCCAGCAAGGAGCATAGCCCGGCGCTGGTGAAGGATGCGGCGAACGTCACCAACGGACGCCCAATCGTTCAGAACGACGTCGTCTACGGCGAGGCCGGCAAGGGCGCGGAAGCGATGAAGGTCGGCGATCATTGCATCACGATTCTCTATCCGCACACCGAAGGCGATCACTTCAACGACGACTATTACCGCGACCATCACCTCACCACGATCATGAAGCTCTATGGTTCCGAGGCGATCAGCCGATATGAATTCCGCAAGGGCCTTTCAGCCCGGACCGGCGCAATCCCGTATAATGGCGTGGTCAGCATCTACATCGCCAACCAGGCCGCGTTCGACGAGGCCGGCAAGAAATATACGCAAACTCTGGTGAACGACGTTCACAACTTCTCGCCCGTCAGCCCGGTTGCCTTCCCATCCGTCGTCTTTGGCGCGATCAATACCTGACCACGCCTATTCCGAAAAAACTGAGGCCTCCCAAGAGGAGGCCTCAGCGCATTCAGGACGAATAGCTGGCAGGATCAGCCTTCCGGCAATGCGCCCTGCAACTTCCTGGTGCCAGGATTGGAGAGGTCGTTCGAACTCGACCTTGGCTTCGGTCACACGCTGCCCGTAATAGTGACGGTTCTGATCCTTATCGAGATGAACGTCCGTGAGGCTAAGCGTCGCACCGACATAGGCTCCATCGGTATCCGACCACGCGATGACGTCGCCCTCGCCTGGCGTCGCCGTGCCGGCCGCGGAATATTTCACCACCGAGATACCGGCCTCCGCGTTCAACGCAAATTTGTCGTTCTGCTTGAAGCGATCGACAGCCTTGTCCGTCATCAGCAGCATGGCGATCGAGCCGACCGAGACTCCGGCTTGCGCGCCGAAGCTGAACCCGCCGGTGTCATAGAAGACGGGGCTGGTCCAGGCGCCGTGGCGATGAACGAGCATGACGCCCTCACCGCCCTGGGCGCCGATGATCAGGCCGCCCTTGCCGTATTTCGGCACGATGAAGATACCCTTCGCCTTCTGCATCAGCTCGACGAGACTCGGGTCCTTCTTCATTTCGTTCGCGACATCCGTCGCCTTGTTGACCAGGGTCTGCGCGTCCATTTCCTTCGACGCCTGTGACTGCGGGTCGCCGGAGGTCTTGCCGGTACCGGCGGCCAGCACGGGCGTCATGCCGAGCAGGCCGGTTATCAGGAACGGTGTCGCTGCAAGTAGGATTGTCTTTCGCATCGTTCGTTCTCCTTTGTTCTAAGCACGCTCGCATCGGGGAAACGCTACTATCGGCAAACAGTTCCGGTATTGTCTTTTCGTGCCGATCGCGGGAAAGTTCACTGCAGTGAGGGAAATTACCCTCCGGCACCCATAAATTCGTACCGTCTCCAACCTGTAAAATCGCATTCCAACAATAGGGGGATAACCACGTGACCAAGAAAATAGGCACCGAGGAGGCTTGCTCCGTACCCGAAGTCGCGGCGGCACTTCGAAATGTCGCGCGCACGGGCTGGCGCAATCTCGACATGAAGCTCGTGAACATGATTTACAATCAGCCGGAGGAGCATCCGGACGAGCGTCTGAGCCAGCTTGTCGATCTGGGCGAAGGCCGTATCAAGATCATGGACGAGAATGGCGTCGACATGCACCTTCTCTCGCTGACCGCTCCCGGCGTTCAGATGTTCAACGCCGATCTGGCAAACGAACTTGTCAGAATCGCCAATGACCGGATGGCCGAGGCCTGCCGCAAATACCCCAAGCGTTTCGCCATGCTCGCGAGCTTCGCGCCCCAGGACCCGAAGCGGGCCGTCAGGGAAATGGAACGCGCTGTTAAGGACCTTAAGTGCAACGGCTTCGTGGTCAACTCGCATACCAATAACGAGTATCTGGATCAGGAGAAATACTGGCCCATCCTGGAAGCCGCCGAGGCGATGGATCGCGCTATCTATATCCATCCCCGCGCGCCGTCCGACGGCATGGCCAAACCCTACGACGACTACAACATCGAGACCGCCGTCTGGGGCTATGGCATGGAAGTCGGCACCCACGCCGTCCGCATGATGCTGGGCGGCGTGTTCGATCGCTTCCCGAAACTCAAGATCGTCATCGGCCACATGGGCGAAGCGGTTCCGTTCTGGCTGTGGCGGCTGGATTTCATGGGCGCGCCCAACCTGCCGATCAAGCGTCCGAATAAGCGCAAGCCGAGCGAGTATTTCATGGAGAACTTCGCCATCACGACCAGTGGCGTCGAGGATCCCCTCGCCCTCGAATATTGCATCAAGAAGATCGGGGCGGAGCGGATCATGTGGGCGATCGATTTTCCGTATCAGCCAACCGCGCCAGCCGCGCACTGGATCGAAGAAGCGCCGATCTCGCAGGAACATCGCGAACTGATCTGTCACGGCAACGCCGAGCGGATCTTCCACATTCCCGCCTAGCGGAATTCTTCTCTAACGGTTCAAGGAACCGGGCGCCGCTTCGTCGGCGCCCGGTTTTTCTTTTGGGCAAAAAAAAGAGCGTGGACCCGAAGGTCCACGCTCCATCACACAACGTGTGAAATAGATCAGAAGCTGCGTTTGATCGTGATCGCCCACTCACGGGGGTGACCCGGCTGTCCGCTGGTCGACCCGTTCAGGTTCGAGAGATCAAAGACCGTCTGATAGTAGTATTTGTCGAAGAGGTTGGTGACCTCGAGCGACGCCTGCCACATGTTGGTGTCATCGCGCCACGTCACGCGAGCATTCGCGATCGCGTAACCTCCAATAAGGTTATTGGCCGAGTTCACAGCATTGCTATACAGCTTGCCTTGGTACGCAATATCGAAACGAGGCGTAACCGAGCCAATGCCCTGCACCGGCACTTCGTACTGAATGCCGCCACTGGCCTTCCACTTCGGCGTGTAGGGCGTGATCATGCCGAGCTGGACACCAGCTCCCGTGGTCGGATTGCCGGCCTGGGGGTTGATGCTGGTGTAGTTGAAGTTCAAGTAGCTCAGCGCGCCGTCGATGGACAGGCCTTCGACCGGCTGGATCGTGGTTTCGATTTCGATACCCTTGGTGTGAGCATTACCACCGTTAAGCGGCAGGGCGCACGGGCCACCCGTCGGCGTCGGCGTGAAGGCCGGGCACGTCAGAGCGGTAATCTGGATATCCTTGTAGAGGCCGTAATAAACGTCAGCGTTGACGCGCATCTTGCCGTCGAACAAGTCGCTCTTCACACCCAATTCGTAGGTGCCGAGCTTTTCCGGACCGAACGGCTGAACCTGCGTCGCAAAGAACGGACGCGGGTTGATGCCGCCGCCCTTGAAGCCGGTTGCATACTGAGCGTAGGTCATGATGTTGTCCGTCCACTGATACTGGACGTTGGCACGGTAGTCGAAGCGGTTCTTCGAATAGGTGCCGGTGACCCCGTTCAGCGCGCCGAGTACCGAGTGCGGCGTGCCGTCGAGATTCAGACGCACGAAGGTATAGCTCTTGGCTTCATCCGTGTAGCGCAGACCGCCGTTCAGCGTCAGCTTGTCGGTGACGTGATAAGCGAGGTGAACGAAGCCGGCCTTGCTGTTTGCACGGACGGGATCGTTGCCCTGGAACGGATAGAGCGGCGAGTAACGCAGGTCCTGAACCGTCGCATAGACTGACTTCTGCTTCATGTAGAAGCCGCCGACGGTGTATTCCAGCGCATCATTCAGGAGCTGCCCGTTCAGGCGAAGTTCCTGGCTGATCGACCAAAAGGTCAGGTTGCCATTGCCGAGGTTGAGAGCGAGCGGCGTATAGTCGTTATCGTTGCTGAATGCTTCAGTGTACGACCGGTAACCGGTGATCGACTGCAGCTGAGCGCCGCCGAGGTCCCAATTCAGGTGACCCGACACACCCCAGCCGGTGTAGTAGACGCGGCCGTCCGTGACCATGTTGGGAACCTTGGAGACACGGTAAGTATTCGGCGCGCCGCCCCGGTTGACGCTGAGCTCGGAATCGGCACCCTGCATGTAGGTTGCGTAGTTACAGAACTTGCCGCAGAGGAACTGCGTGCCGGCCGTGATCGGGGTTCCTGAGGGGATCGTCGAAGCATCGACGATCGAGCCGTCCGCATAAGCTGCGTACGGATCGCTAAACGGATCGACGTTGTTCGCCTGCACCGCCGCGAGCACCGGATCAGCGGTCGACACCGGATAACCCGAGTGGATCAGGACTTCACCCGATTGATTGTGATTGTCGCGCGTGTAGTCGCCGATCAGGGTGAAATCAACGCCGCTGTTGTTTTCCCAACGGAGCATGCCGCGCACACCCTGGTAATTGATGTCGCCTTCCTTACCGAGGATGCAATTGCTCTGACTGCCGAGCAGCGCCGGAATGCCGCTCGTCGGATTCAGACAGCCATAGTCATAGCGGGTGACGTAACCGCCCTGGCTTTTTGACACACCCGAAATGCGGGCACCGAGCTGATCGTTGATCTTGAAGTCGGCGCTGCCGCGGAGATCGATACGATCGCGGCTGCCGTAGGTCGCCGACACATAACTATCGCCTTCACCCGGCTTCTTCGAAAAGAGCTTCACCGAGCCGCCGATAGAGTTCCGGCCCGACAGAGTGCCCTGAGGTCCGCGAGCGATTTCCACCCGGTCCAGATCGAGAAGGTCAAACACCGAACCGGTGAGCGTGGCGTAATAGATGTCGTCGACATACATGCCAACGCCGGGCTCGAGAGCAGGGTTGAAGTCATACTGACCGACGCCGCGGATCGACGCGACAAGGGAGTTGCCGAATGCAGCGCCCTGCGGCTTCAGCGTGACGCTCGGAGCCTGCATCGCGACCTGATAGATGCTCGTTTCGCTGCGTGCATCGAGCATCGCAGCGTTGACGGCCGTGATGGCGATCGGGGTGTTCTGCAGGTTCTGGCTACGGAACTGGGCAGTAACGGTGATTTCCGGCAGGGCCGAGGATTCGGCCGTGGCGCCCGACGCGTTTCCGGAACCGGCCTCAATGGCGAGAGCAGACGTGCTCGCCAACAGGACGGCCGTAACCGCGATCGCACCGGCACGGAAGGCACGCACGGCCTTGCGCTCCGAAGCGACTGACGATTTCTCGGATCTAAGCATTAATTTCCTCCTGATATATAATCAGTTCTGTGAACATTATTCTTCTGTGGGGAAGGTATTTAAAAGTTGGTGCGCGCTCCCCCCGCAGCCCAACATTCTCATCTGATTACCGTTCCGCCCCCTTGATGCAGGAGCTTTACGAACGGCCCTGATGACTGCCGACCAGACAATCTCAGTTAAGCACCCAGTCAATACGAAATAGCCTGATGCTCTCCGGCGTCTCATCGACATAAGCGCGTTGCGCTCGTGACGTGCATACGCCAGCGCGATAAAATCTGAAAGCCAATTTTGACGTTTTCAAGGCAACATCGAGAAACTGTTACTAAAAAAGCACGCTTTTTCTTTCCTGCCCTGACACAACCCGGCAAGTGCTCCAATGCCCGTATTAGTCCGGGACGATTTCAACCGCGGTTAGCTGATGCGAGCTCGATGTGGCATTTTTCGCACATGGCAAAATGCCCGGAGAACCACACCACCAAAAGTGGAATAACTCTGATAAAATTGAGGGCGTCCGTGCTTGTCCTGATCCCCCTCTCCGGAGGCTCATCATCGTGCCTAAAATTATCGCTCGATCGGCTAGCGCTTTGCTTTGTACGGAAGTTAACTTCGTTCTATAGTTCCGGTTGGAAGAGAAATGCTGGCTATTGGGGGCAAAAAGAAGATGCGCGCATCGGTAAAGGCTATTTTGATCAGCACGCTGCTGAGTACGCTGCTGGTTTCCTGCGGTGAAAAGCAAGCGGCTGACGAGAAGGCCCCAGCTGCCACGGGGCCTTCCGTCGCGTCAGTTCCGACCAAATTCGGTGAAATCGATCGCGATAGACTGCTGAACGCGGATTCGGAGCCCGGCAGCTGGCTGACCAGCGGCCGGAACTTCGGAAAGACCCACTACTCGCCGCTCAATCAAATCAACCGGGAAACGGCAAGCCGCCTCGGTTTCGCCTGGCAATACGAGACCTATACCAAGCGCGGCCTCGAAGCGACGCCGATCGTGGTCGACGGCGTCATGTATACCTCGGGCGTCGCGGGCCGCGTCTACGCGCTCAACGCCAAGACCGGCGAGGAGATCTGGGCTTTCGATCCCGAAATAGACCGTCAGGTCGGCCGCGGCGCCTGCTGCGACGAAGTCAATCGCGGTGTTTCGGTCTGGAAAGGCAAGATCTATGTGGCCGCCTTCGACGGCCGACTGTTCTCGCTCGATGCCAAGGACGGCAAGGTATTGTGGCAGGTCGACACGATCATCGACCACAAGCGCGGTTATTCCAGCACCGGGGCCCCCGAGGTCGCTGGCAATGTGGTCGTGATCGGAAACGGTGGCGCGGAATATGACGCCCGCGGCTATGTCAGCGCCTATGATCTCGAGACCGGCAAACTCGCCTGGCGCTTCTTCATCGTGCCCGGCGATCCCAGCAAGCCCTATGAAAATCCCGAACTCGAGATGGCGGCGAAGACCTGGGACAAGAACAGCCGCTGGGACGTCGGCCTAGGCGGCACGGCCTGGAATGCGCTGGTCTACGATCCCGAGCTCAACCTGCTCTATGTCGGCACGGGCAATGCGGCGCTTTACAGCTATCACGACCGCAGCCCATCCGGCGGCGACAATCTCTTTCTGACGTCCATCCTGGCGATCAATCCCGATACCGGACGTCTCAAATGGTACTATCAGGAAGTGCCGGGCGACCGGTGGGATTACACCGCCGTCCAGCCAATCATGCTGACCGACCTGACGATCGACGGCGTGAAGCACAAGGTGCTGATGCAGGCGCCGAAGGACGGCTATTTCTACGTCATCGACCGCGAGACCGGTAAATTGTTGTCGGCCAAGCCCTACGTGCCGATCAACTGGTCCAAGGGCATCGATCCCGTCACCGGCCGCGCCCAGGTCGACGTCGAGGCGGCCGATTACACGACAGGGCCTAAATACATCATGCCCTCGAGCATGGGCGGCCATAACTGGCACGCCATGTCCTACAGCCCCGATACGGGTCTCGTTTACATCCCGACCATCGAGGCCGGCATGGTGATGTTCGACATGACCAAGGGCCATACATACCGCCCCGGCCTTACGAACACCGGTGTCGTCAATTTGATGGGCGGCACCATCAACCTCAGCACCGCGAGCTATCCGCCCGAGATCGAGAAAGCCCTGACCTCCGGCGAGCTGTTCAAGAATTATCCCGACCGCTCGATGAAGACTTACGTGCAGGCTTGGGATCCGGTGCATCAGAAGAAGGTCTGGCAGACGCCGCCGGCTGAATGGTGGGATCGCGCCGGTCTGCTGTCCACGGGCGGCCGGGTCCTGTTCCAGGGCAACGGCACCGGGCAGTTTGTCGTGATGAACGACGAAAACGGCGAGATCATCAAGACGGTCGAGACCGGCGCCACCATCATGGCCGCGCCGATGACCTATATGGTCGACGGTGAGCAGTATGTCTCGGTGATGGCGGCATTCGGCGGTGGCGGCTGGTACATCCCTCACCCGACCAGCGCCTTTTTCAAATACGGCAATATGGGCCGCATCATTACGTTCAAGCTGGATGGCGGCGCGGTGCCTATTCCGCCCGAGCTCGGTCCCGTGGAGCCCCTGCCCCAACCGCCGGCTCAGACCGTGTCCACGGAAACCATCAAGAAAGGCCAGGAGCTGTTCGGCATGAACTGTCGCGCCTGCCATTCCAACCAGACGCGAAGCCTGTCGGCGGATCTGCGGCGGATGAGCCCCGAAACTCATCAGCAGTTCAACGATATCGTGCTGCACGGCGCGCTTCGGGCCGGCGGCATGCCTCAGTGGGACGACGTGCTAAGCGAGGATGACTTCGAATGCCATTCACGCCTTCCTGATCGATCTTGCACAGAAGGCGTACGCGGCGCAGGAGGCCAGCCTCAAGGAAGGAAACTAACCGCCAGCACTGCTTTCGGGCGTAACCCCGCCGCTATTGTGCAGCGGGGGCCTCAGGCCGATTGCGATACACGTCGGCGATGATGTCGCGCTGCTTGAAAAGCCATTTGCCATCCTGTTTTACGAGGCTGTCTTCATACCGGCCCATATTGACGATCGAAGGCGGCTCGATGCGTCGCGGCGTTCGAGCGAACTTCGATGAAATAGGACTCTGCCGTGGCCGTGTCGCCGGTCACGTTGACCACGAAACTGGTATTGATGTGCCGCGTGACATCGAACTTACGCCCATGACTGTCGGCCGCGATCTTGCTGAAATCGATGTTGTCCCGAAAGCCCTGGATCAACTTCTCGATCTCGGCCGGCCCCCGGTAGGTCTTCCCGACCAGGGTAATAACGCCGTCCCGCGTGAACAGAGCCGAATACGCTTTCGGATCGAGCGTGTTGAGCGCGTAGACATATCGTCCAAACAAATTCTGGATTTTGAGCTGGTCAGCCACGCTGTCCAGCTCCGTGGCCGACGCCCGGGAAACGGCCGCCGTCAAGATGACACTCGCGACCAACATGGGTATCAGTCTAAAAACCTGCTTCATCTCGACCTCCCTGACATTTCAATTGCATTTACCTGCCTGGACCGTAGCGACGGCCCTCCCCTAAATCTCGGCGCAAATCCTGAGCGCGGTACTCCCGTGTTGTCAAACAACTCAATGGATCAAATGACCCTGCAGGATGAAATTAAAGACACAATTATTTTGTATGAAATAATAGTCAATGCTGTGCGAACATATTCAAATTGATATACTTTTAGAGATGACTTTCGTTCGCGAATCTATTAAGTAAGCAATTACTTTGATCAAGAACTACGCTGTCCTAGGGGAGGGGCGCGTGACAAGTATCATCGTCCGAACCCCAAATCACGTCAGATCCTGTGGTACCGGTAAAACGGCAGGTGAACTGATGCGAGCGTCATAGAAGCGCTCGAGACAATCGACCTTTTAAAAAGTGCATTGGAATGTGGAGGAACATTATGCGCGGATCACGCAAATCGATCCTATTGGAAGCACGATATCTATCGTCACCCCGCTTGGGTGCCAGCGTTACGCTGGCGGCGCTTTTGATGGCGGCCACGCCCGCCTTTGCTGCTCAGGACACCGGCGTTTCGTCGGGTGCGACAGCTGAAACCGGCGCTCTGCCGGAAATCACGGTCACGGCCCAGTTCCGTAGCCAGAGCCTGCAGAACACCCCGATCGCCATCACGGCGCTGTCGAGCCAGATGCTGGAAGCCCGGAGCCAGACCAGCGTCATCGCGATTGCCAACCAGGCCCCAAACGTGACTCTGGAGCGCGGCGCCGCCAGCAACACCGGCCCGGGTCTTCAGGCTTATATCCGCGGCGTCGGCCAGTCCGACTTCAACTACGCGTTCGAGCCCGGCGTCGGCATGTATATCGACGACGTTTATTTCTCGACGCTGACGGGTTCGAACTTCGACCTTCTCGATCTCGACCGTGTCGAAATCTCGCGTGGTCCTCAGGGCACGCTGGCCGGCATGAACTCGATCGGCGGCTCGATCAAACTGTTCACCAAGAAGCCGAACGGTGATAATGGCGGTTACATTGAAGCGACCTACGGCAGCTACAACCGCACCGATGTTCGCGGCGGTGCCGATTTCACGATCATCGACGACAAGTTGTTCGCCCGCGTCGCCGGCGTGGCCCGCAATCAGGACGGCTATGTCACGCGCTATGACTTCGCGTGCACGCACCCGACCCTGGCCGCGACCTACAACATCCCGTCCTATCAGGACAAAACGGGGTGTAAGCTCGGTACCGAAGGTGGTAAGTCCTATGCCGGCACGCGCCTGAGCCTGCGCTGGCTCGCTACGGAACGGACTGGAAATCAATATTTCCGGCGACATCACGCGCGATAACTCCGAAGCCTCGCCCCAAACGCTGCTGCTCATCGGCCAGTACTCGCCGGCGGGCATCACCGTGGGCGATCCGAACACAAGCTATCCGCGTCACACCACGGCGCCGACCAACGGCCTGAACTGGTGGAATCCGGCTACCCAGTACCTCGCCCTTTATCAGCTACTCGCCCTACGGGCCGTATGCGGGCGACACGTTCTCGAACAGCCCGTATGTCAACTACGCCACGTATGTCGATACGCAGCCCGGCCGACGGAACGCAGCCCTGGAAGGCGGTTCCCAAGAGCTACGTCAACAGCTGGGGCCTGTCGGGCAACATCGACTACCAGATCACCGACGACATCAAGTTCGTCTCCGTTTCGGCCTACCGTCGTTTCACGGCCTATTGGGCGCAGGATTACGATGCATCCAACATCGGCAGCGCGCAGCTCACTTATGACACCTGGCACCATCAGTTCAGCCAGGAAGTCCGCTTGCAGGGCCAGCTGTTCGAACTCGTCGGTCAACTGGGTTCTCGGTGGCTTCTACTTCGACCAGACGAGCCACTACGGCGGCCGTAATGCCCTGGGCGTGTTCGAGTTCATCGAAGACGATCTCATCCCGTCCAAGAACAAGGCCGCATTCGCCAACGTCAGCTGGGATGTCACCGACAAACTCCAGCTCAATGGCGGCATCCGCTACACGTCGGAAAAGAAGTCCTTCGTCTTCGGCCGTGGCGGTATCCTGGGCAACGCCTATCCGCCCTGCGTCATCAACGGCGTCAGCTATGGCAACGTTCATCCGGCCTTCTGCGGCTTGAACGGCACGACCGGCAACTTCAGCGGTCACAAGGTCGACTACCGCGGCGTCGTACAGTATCAGTGGACCCCGTCCCTGATGACCTATGCCAGCATTGCGACGGGCTTCAAGGGCGGCGGCGTGAATCCGCGTCCGTTCTTCCCTGATCAGGCAATTCCGTTCGGCGAAGAAACCCTGACGGCCTTCGAAGTCGGTGCAAAAACCGACTGGTTCAATAACCGCCTGCGCGCCAATGCGTCGCTGTTCCTGAACCGGTACAGCAACATCATCACCGGCTTCTCCCAGACGGTCGGCACCCTGCCGAACCTCGCCTGTCTGCCGAACCAGAACGAAGCCTTGTGCTCGTTCTATCTGAACGCGGGCCGTGCGCAA
Organism: uncultured Alphaproteobacteria bacterium; assembly: GCA_963822835.1. Classification (GTDB taxonomy): domain Bacteria; phylum Pseudomonadota; class Alphaproteobacteria; order CAVTAV01; family CAVTAV01; genus CAVTAV01. Next base: position 66,854 of record CAWGIZ010000006.1, read on the forward strand.
CTGAAGGGTGCGGAACTGGAAGTTGAAACCACGCCGATCGACGGGTTGCTGATCAATGCCACGCTCAGCTATCTCGACTTCGGCTACAAGCACCTCACCGGATGTAACGTTGCGACGGATCCTACCTGCACAGCCAATGCCGGCGGTCTGGGTGCGGGCATCACGTACAACATGACGACGCCGTTCGCGCCGAAGTGGAAGTACAGCTTGGGTGCCCAGTACGAGATCCAGGTTCCGGGTGCGGGTTCTCTGACGCCTCGGCTCGACCTGAGCCATCAGTCCGCGATGCAGACCTCTACGGTCAACACGTCGGCGACGATGCTGGCTGGCCGTACGCTGCTGAACGGCCGCGTCACCTGGCGTGACAAGGACGACGCCTGGTCGGTGGCGCTTGAGGTGACCAACATCACCAACAAGCTCTATTACACCGGCATCACGCCCAACAATAACGCGTTCGTTATCGTTGGCTCGCCGGCCGAACCTCGGGAATGGGCGGTTACCGTCAAACGCAAGTTCTAATACTTTCCCAACTACTGTTTTCTCCAGACTTCAGCGCGTGAGCCTAAGGCTCACGCGCTTTTTTTCTTTTGATACCATTGGGTTATCGAAAGAACTTCGTGCGATAGTCGCCGCACCTGAAGGTCCTTCAACCTTCCCGTCCGCTCCGTTTTCAAGCCTTGGACCGACGATCTTCCTAAACACCGCCGTCGAAACCCACGCAGGCGTTGCGGCGTGTCAATTCGTCACACGTTCCACAAACAATCATATTGTCAACGATAATATCGTTCAATTATATGTTACTTAAGCAATTACTTCATACGGAATGATTGCGAAGGCGGGAGGCGGACGCAGCCCACGTACCTCACGACCCCTAAGGAGAATTCAGAGGCATAAACGCCGGTCAACGGCGAGCCATCTGAAGCGACCGGCAAAATGCCGATCAAACTGACGACAAAACACACAGCCCTGTGGAGGAACACGATGCGCATATCACGCAGATCGATCTTATTAGAGGCACATTACCTATCATCCCCCAAGCTCGGCCCGAGCATCACGCTCGCGGCCCTTTTGATGGCGGCGGCACCTGCCCTTGCAGCTCAGGACACGGGCGTCTCATCGGGCGCGACCGCTGAACCTTCCGCCCTGCCGGAAATCACGGTCACGGCCCAGTTCCGTAGCCAGAGCCTGCAGAACACACCGATCGCCATCACGGCGCTCTCGGCGGATATGCTCGAGGCCCGCAGCCAGACCAGCGTCATCGCGGTTGCCAACCAGGCCCCGAACGTGACCCTGGAACAGGGAACGCCGAGTAACACCGGCCCCGGCTTGCAGGCCTATATCCGCGGCGTCGGCCAGTCCGACTTCAACTACGCGTTCGAGCCCGGCGTCGGCATGTATATCGACGACGTTTACTACTCGACGCTGACGGGTTCGAACTTCGATCTTCTCGATCTCGACCGTGTCGAAATCTCGCGTGGTCCCCAGGGCACCCTGGCCGGCATGAACTCGATTGGCGGCTCGATCAAGCTGTTCACCAAGAAGCCAAACGGCAATGACGGCGGTTATGTCGAGGCAACTTACGGCAGCTACAACCGCGCCGACGTTCGCGGCGGCGCCGATTTCACGATCGTCAACGACAAACTGTTCGCCCGCATTGCCGGCGTTTCGCGCAATCAGGACGGCTACGTGACGCGCTACGACTATGCGTGCACCCATCCCGGTCTCGCGGCGATCTACAACATCCCGTCCTATCAGGACAAAACGGGCTGCAAGCTCGGCACCGAAGGCGGCAAATCCTATGTCGGCACGCGCATGAGCTTGCGCTGGCTCGCGTCGGACCGCCTCGAAGTCAATCTCGCCGCCGACGTGACCCGCGATAATTCCGAGGCGACTCCACAGACTCTCCTGTTCGTCGGCCAGTATTCCCCGACCGGGCTGACTCCGGGCGATTCGAATACCAGCTATCCCCGTCACACGACCGCGCCGACAAACGGCCTCAATCTCTGGAATCCGGCGACCGGCACCTCGCCGTTCATCACCTACACGCCGTTCGGTCCCTACGCGGGCGACACGTTCTCGAAGAGCCCCTACATCAACTACTCCACCTATGTTGACACGCAGCCCGCCGACGGCACCTCGCCGTGGACCGCCGTTGCCAAGAGCTACGTCAATAGCTGGGGCGTTTCTGGCAATATCGACTACCAGATCACCGACGATATCAAACTCGTCTCCGTTTCGGCCTACCGTCGCTTCACGGCCTATTGGGCGCAGGATTTCGACGCCACGAATATCGGCAGCGCGATCCTGACCTACGACACCTGGCACCGTCAGTTCAGCCAGGAAGTCCGCTTGCAGGGCCAGCTGTTCGACTCGTCGGTCAACTGGGTGCTCGGTGGCTTCTATTTCGATCAGAAGAGCCACTACGGCGGCCGCAACGCGCTGGGCGTATTCGAGTTCATCGAAGACGATCTCATCCCGGCCAAGAACAAGGCGGCGTTCGCCAACGTCAGCTGGGATGTCACCGACAAACTCCAGCTCAATGGCGGCGTCCGCTATACGTCCGAGCAGAAGTCGTTCCTGTTCGGCCGTGGCGGAGTCCCGGGCAACGTCTATCCGCCTTGCGTGGTCAACGGTGTCAGCTATGGCAATGTTCATCCGGCCTTCTGCGGCCTGAACGGTGCAACCGGCAACTTCAGCGGCCACAAGGTCGACTATCGTGCGGTAGCCCAGTATCAGTGGACCCCATCCCTGATGACCTATGCCAGTGTCGCGACGGGCTTCAAGGGCGGCGGCGTGAACCCGCGTCCGTTCTTCCCGGATCAGGCGATTCCGTTCGGCGAAGAAACTCTCACGGCCTTCGAAGTCGGTGCCAAGACCGACTGGTTCGACAACCGCCTGCGCGCCAATGCGTCGCTGTTCCTGAACCGGTACAGCAACATCATTGCCAGCTTCGGTTCGTCGAATGGCGTCGTGCCGAACCCGGCTTGCTTGCCGAACCCGAACGAGCCCCTGTGCTCCTTCTACCTGAATGCCGGCCGCGCCGAGATGAAGGGCGCCGAGTTGGAAATTGAGGCGACGCCGATCGACAACCTGTTGATCAACGCCACGCTCAGCTATCTCGACTTCGCGTACAAGAAGCTCACGGGTTGCGACACGGCAACGGATCCGACCTGCACCGTCAATTCCGGCGGTCTGGGCGCGGGCCTGACTTACAGCATGACGACGCCGTTCGCGCCGAAATGGAAGTACAGCATCGGAGCCCAGTATGAGATCCAGGTTCCGGGCGCCGGCTCCCTGACCCCGCGGATGGATCTCAGCTATCAGTCGTCGGTTCAGACCGCGACGGTCAACTCTCCGGCGACCTTTTTGAATGGCCGCACACTGTTGAACGGCCGCGTCACCTGGCGTGCCCCGGACGAGAAGTGGTCGGTGGCTCTAGAGGTGACCAACATCACCAACAAGCTGTATTACACGGGCCTCAGCCCCAATAATAACGCAAATCTCATCACCGGTTCGCCGGCGGCACCGCGCGAATGGGCGGTTACTGTGAAGCGTCAGTTCTAATTTCACCGACGTAAAGATCAAAGACGTCGAGCGCGTGGGCCTCAGGGCTCACGCGCTTTCTTTTGGAATTTGCCCGAGAGACGAGCGCCCCAGCCACCTAATGATTCCGGTCACTCGACTCGGGCCAACGACGCGCCGGCAAAGTTTGCACTTACCTGTCAATGTCTCAATTGTTACGGTTTTGTTAGTGACAATACGTGTTAAATCCTTTACGAATCGAATCATAACAATTGCTACAATAAGAGGCTTTTCAGGGGGAGAGACAGGGGACGCGGGCTGCCAAAGCAGTCCGCTCAAAGTTCAGGGGCCGACCGCAGCGTGTCGAGCCCGCTGATACGGACGACAAAGAAGCGTCCAGCAACCAGCCATCAAACATCACCGTAAAACCGCACTGGTATGTGGAGGAAAAATGCGCACATCACGCAGATCAATATTATTGGAAGCTAGATACCTATCATCGCCAAGGTTGGGGGCGAGCGTTACGCTTGCTGCACTGCTTATGGCTTCGGCGCCTGCCTTCGCTGGTGACGGCGTTACGGCTGGCGCTTCTGCCGACACGGGATCCCTCCCGGAAGTCACGGTTACGGCCCAGTTCCGTAGCCAAAGCGTGCAGAACACCCCGATCGCCATCACGGCGCTCACGGGCCAAATGCTCGAATCACGCAGCCAGACGAACATCGTCGAGATCGCCAGTCAGGCCCCGAACGTGACTTCTGGAACGCGGTACCGCGAGCCGCTCCGGTCCCGGCCTTCAGGCCTTTATCCGTGGCGTCGGCCAGTCCGACTTCAACTACGCGTTCGAGCCCGGCGTCGGCATGTATATTGACGATGTGTATTTCTCGACGCTGACCGGATCGAACTTCGATCTGCTGGATCTCGACCGTGTCGAAATCTCCCGTGGCCCGCAGGGCACGCTGGCGGGCATGAATTCGATGGGCGGATCGATCAAGCTGTTCACCAAGAAGCCGGACGGCAAAGGCGGCGGTTATGCCGAGGCGACGTACGGTAGCCGTAATCGCACCGACTTCCGTGGCGCGGCCGACTTCACGATCCTCGAGGATCAGCTTTTCGCCCGCATCGCCGGCGTTGCCCGCAATCAGGACGGCTACGTGACGCGTTATGATTTCGCGTGCACGCACCCGGCCCTGGCGGCGAGCTACAACATCCCGTCCTATCAGGACAAAACGGGATGCAAGCTCGGCACCGAAGGGGGCAAGTCCTATGCCGGTACGCGCGGCAGCTTACGTTGGTTGGCTTCGGATCGTCTGGAGATCAACCTTTCCGGAGACATCACTCGGGATAATTCGGAAGCCACCCCGCAAACACTGTTGTTCGTAGGAACGTACACTCCGACGTCGCTCAACCCGGGCGACGCGAATACGACCTTCCCGCGTCACTCCACAGCCCCGACCAACGGTCTGGCCTGGTGGAATCCGACGACGGGTACGTCACCCTTCATCAGCTACACACCTTACGGCCCCTATGCTGGCGACACCTTCACGAAGAGCCCGTATGTAACCTACGCCACCTTTATGGACACCCTCCCCAGCGATGGAACGGCTCCATGGAAGGCTGAGCCGAAAAGTTACGTCAATGGCTGGGGTCTGTCGGGCAATATCGATTACCAGGTCACTGACGCAATCAAGCTCGTGTCGGTCACGTCGTTCCGCCGCTACACGGCATATTGGGGGCAGGACTACGATTCGACGCCTCTTGGTAACGCATTGCTGACCTACTACACCTGGCACCGCCAATTCAGCCAGGAACTCCGGTTGCAGGGTCAGTTGTTCGACTCCGCCGTCAACTGGGTGCTGGGCGGGTTCTACTTCGCGCAGAAGAGCCATTACGGCGGCCGCAACGAGTTGGGCCCATTCTCGTTCATTCAGGATGACACCATCCCGGCGAAGAACAAGGCGTTGTTCGCCAACGTCAGCTGGGATATCACCGACAAGCTGCAGATCAACGGCGGCCTCCGCTATACCAAGGAAAGCAAGACCTTCGAGTATGGCCGCGGTGGCATTCTGGGCAACGCCTATCCGCCCTGCGTCGTCAACGGCGTCAACTACGGCAATGTTCATCCGATCTTCTGCGGCCTGAACGGTGCCGTCGGCAACTTCGGCGGCAACAAGGTCGATTACCGTGGTGTCGTTCAGTACCAGTGGACTCCGGCCCTGATGACCTACGCCAGCGTAGCGACGGGCTTCAAGGGCGGCGGCGTCAATCCGCGTCCGTACTTCCCGGATCAGGCAGTTCCGTTCGGCGAAGAAAGTCTGACGGCGTTCGAAATCGGCGCAAAGACCGATTGGTTCGATAACCGCCTGCGGGCAAACGCGGCGGTGTTCCTGAACCGGTACAGCAACATCATCATGCCCTTCGGGCAGAACGTTGCCACCCTGCCGAACCTGGCCTGCTTGCCGAACCAGAACGAGTCCTTCTGCTCGTTCTATCTGAACGCAGGTCGTGCGGAACTGAAGGGTGCCGAACTGGAAGTCGAGACCACACCGATCGACGGTCTGTTGATCAATGCGACCCTCAGCTATCTGGACTTCTCGTACAAGAAGATCACTGGCTGTAACGTCGCGACGGACCCGACCTGCACCGTGAACGCGGGCGGTCTGGGTGCGGGCCTGACGTACAACATGACGACGCCGTTCGCGCCGAAGTGGAAGTACAGCGTGGGTGCCCAGTACGAGATTCAGGTTCCGGGCGCCGGTTCCCTGACGCCTCGACTGGACCTTGGTCACCAGTCGTCGATGATGTCGGACGCCGTCAATACCCCGGCGACACGTCTCGCCAGCCGCACGCTCCTGAATGGACGTGTCACATGGCGTGACCGTGATGACACTTGGTCAGTGGCGCTTGAGGTGACCAACCTCACCAATAAGCTCTATTACACGGGCCTCGTGGGCAACAACACTGGCCCGCTCATCACGGGCGCTCCGGCGGCCCCGCGTGAATGGGCGGTCACCGTCAAGCGGAAGTTCTAGTTCTTCCAAGGCTCCAATGGGCCTTAGACTTAGAGCGCGTGAGCCATCGGCTCACGCGCTTTCTTTTTGAGGCAAGCCGTTTGACGTTCAATGCCCGTCAGGCATAAAGCCCGGTCGCTCCGACGGCGGGAGAATTGTCATGATCTCCGTCGCCATCGGCCTGGCCGGATTGCTGCCCGCTATGACGAGCCTGCTGGGCGGCGGTTAGATCCTGAGTGAACTGGGCGAAGGTTTTTTGAGCCGCGTTCGCGTCGCCGGACTTCAGCGCATCCCCGAGGGCCGAGAAATCCTGTTGAAGCGTTGTGTTGCCACCGAAGGTCTTGCCGTTCTTGGCTCCGGGGCCGCTCTGGATCAATTGACTGAGGGTATCGTAGGCTTTCTGGGCACCCTGAATATCGCTCGCGTTCAGACTTTGCGCCAGGCTCTGTTGCGCCTGTTCGAACTGTTTGCGGTGAGCCTGATGATTGGCCTGCAGCATCTGAAGGGCTGCCGAGCCGCCGGCGACTGAATTAACGGACATGTTACTACTCCACTCGTGGTGCCGCCTCCCACATTTCCTTGCGAGCCCCGGCCATTACCGGCAGACGCTCGCCCCAAACACCGCGATGGTTTGCCCGCGTTCCCTAATGCGATCTTAAAAAGCTAAAGTATTACGGGAATTTAATGCGATTTAAGCTGATCGAGGGCGAATCCGACCGTCCTGTGGAGGAACGACCCATCGGGGCTCCGTCTGGACTCTTGACCTGGCTGCGATCTCGAGGCGCAGCCAAGTAGACACAGCATTAAATTCCGAACAGCGGTGGACGAGTCGTGCCCCTTCAGGCGTCAGTTGCCTGCGGGCTTCAGATCGGCGTCCGTCAGACTGAACAGGCGCTTCTTGTCCTCGTCCGACATCTGGGCTGCGAAGTTCTGGAAATCCGCGCCGACTGCCGCGCCCCGCTGCACCGCCGGGCGGCCACCGACGGAGTCGTTGAACCAGCGTTTCACGTTCGGGAAGTCGTCGAGATTTTGCTCCTGCCATTCATATCGCGCGATCCACGGCCAGGCCGCGATATCGGCGATCGAATAATCGCCGGCGATGAATTCGCGGGATCGGAGAGCTGCTTGTCCAGCACGCCGTAGAGCCGCGCCGTCTCGTTGCGGAAGCGGTTCATGGCGTATTCGACCTTCTGCGGCGCATAGCGCAGGAAATGATGCGCCTGCCCTGCCATCGGCCCCAGTCCGCCGACCTGCCAATAGACCCACTGGATCACTTCGTACGCGGCCGCGCGTATCCTTGGGCAGAAGCTTGCCGGTCTTTTCCGCGAGATATTCCAGGATCGCGCCGGACTCGAAAATCGTGATGCGGACCGCCCGGAAAATCGTGATCGACGATGGCCGGCATTTTGCCGTTCGGGCTGAGCTTGCAGGAACTCGGGTGTGAACTGGTCGCCCTTGCCGATATTGATCGGAACGATCCTATAGTCGAGGCCGCACTCCTCGCACATGATCGTGATCTTCTTGCCGTTTCCGGTCGGCCAAAAATAGACGTCCAGCAAAGCGAGGCTCCTTTCACTCCGCAGATGACGCAAATCCAATTGCCGCAGACTTAACGGCATCCGGCGGACAAAGGGAAGTTTGCGATTTTCGCGAGGTTTCAGTTCTTCGTGAAACCGTATTTCTCGAAGTCGGCATGGCGTCCGGCCCGGTGAGATAGGCGAAGAAATGCTTTCACGGCCGGCACTTGCCTTTCCCTCGACAATCGCAAAAGGATAGGTGATCGGCTTGTAGGAGCCTGGCGGGAACGTCCCGAGGACCTTCACGTTCCTATCGATCTTGGCGTCTGTCGCGTAGACGATGCCGAGCGGCGTCTCGCCGCGCTCGACATGGGCCAGCGCGACGCGGACATTCTCGGAGGGCGCGAGCCGAGGCTCCACAGCGGTCCAGAGACCGAGACTTGTCAGCGCTTCCTTGGCGTAGATGCCGGCGGGCACACTGTCTGTATTGCCGACCGCGACGCCGCTTCCGACCCGAGAAGCTCGGCAAGGTCTAGTCGACGCCGAGATCGTCACGGGGCCGAGCGAGGTACCGACGGGCGCGATCAGGACGAACTGGTTCGAGACCGGGCTCGACTCGCGTCGCCGTCTCGATCAGGCGCGCTCTTCGAGATAATCCATCCATTTCTCGTTGGCCGAAGCAAAATGTGAGCCGGGGCGCCGGCCTCGATCTGTCGCGCCAGCGTCGAGGACGACGTGAACGAGAAGCGGACAGCCTACCGGTCTTGGCCGTGTAGGCTTCGCCGATCTCCTGCAGCACATCGGTCAAACTCGCCGCCGCAAAGACGGTGATCGGTTCCGGAGCAGAGGCGCGCGCTGAGGACAGAAGTGCACCGAAAAGAATAGCGGCGCCTAAAACGAACGGCCTGAAATGGGCGGCCCACTCTCTACTTCCGGACATGGCCTTTCCTTCCTTCGCTATATCTCATTGTATATATCGAAATGACAAAGCGCCCGTCAACGGAATGTTGCGCGTCCGCAATCCACACCACCTGCCTTAAAGCTTCCGAGGTTCTGATTCTCCGCGAGCGGCGGCTAAGCGGACTTCAAATCGTTCAGAGTTTTTGCCCGAGAATTTCCGAAAACGTATCGCAGGCCGCCGGCGTGTGCTTGTCGAAACCGCGCCGGAGCCATTTGACCCGCTGCTCAGAAGTTCCGTGGGTGAAACTATCCGGCATCACGCGCCCTTGCGCGCTTCGTTGCAACGTATCGTCGCCGATGGCCTGCGCCGCCCGAAGCCCTTCTTCCAGATCTCCGGGATCCAGTTCTACGCGGCCCCCTGTCACCTGACCGACATTGCCGGCCCAGACACCCGCGTAGCAGTCAGCCTGCAATTCCATCGCGACGGAATATCTGATTGGCCGCCGCCTGACTCCCGGACCTCTCCTGCGCTTGTCGAACCTTGCCGCTTGTTCCCAGAAGCGTCTGGACATGGTGGCCGATTTCATGCGCCAGCACATAAGCCTGCGCAAAATCTCCCGGAGCGCCAAAGCGGTCCGAAAGCTCCTGATAGAATTGCAGGTCGATATAAACGCGGCGGTCGCGCGGGCAATAGAACGGCCCCATAGCCGCCTGCCCCAACCCGCATTGCGTTCCCGTGGCCTGCTCGTAAATGACGACCGGATCGGGCGGCTCATAGGTCGCGCCGGCTTTGGCGAATTGATCCGTCCACACATCGGTTGTCGAGGACACGATGGCGTCGACGAACTGCCCCATTTTGTCCGTCGGCGAGCCGACCTTGCCCTGCTGCTGCGTCGCGGGCGCGAGCTGGTTAGCTGCCTCCATGACGGCGTTGGGATCGAGGCCGAAGAAGAAGTAACCGATCAGGCCCAACACCACGACGCCAACACCGCCGCCCGCCACGCCCACGCGCATGCCGCGGCGGTCTTCCACATTGCCGTACCGGTTTCCACGTTCCCAACGCATGCCAGTCGCCTCCTGTCTGGCGGTAATCATATGCCTGTCCGACGGCATAACAAAGGAGTGAGCGCGGCTCGAACGGCTCCGCAACCGCTTTTACCCTTGAACCAAACAGGCGCGGCGGGTCTTATTGGGCGCAGGTCGGGCGCGTCCCGACAGTCAAATCAATCGTGCCCTTTCAATGGGTCGCGGGGGAGTCATAAGATGAAACTAGCGCACGTCTTTGCAGCCACCTTCTGCTTAGGGATATTGAGCATGGCAGCGATATCGCCGGCTTCGGCCGAACCTCCGGTCGCAATGCCGCAGCAGGATCAGGCCAAATGGCTCGAAAGCTCGGATCCGCAACTCGCAGCCAACAAGAAGCTCTGCTACGACATGTACCGTGTCGTTCTTCAGGCCGGCCAGTGGAAGCGGGCCAAGGAATTCATCGCCGAGGACTATATCCAGCACAATCCGAATGTCGTAAACGGCCGTGCGGCGCTGGAGAAATTCGTCCAAGGCTCCCGGCCGGAATTGCCGGTCGAGCCGGTCCTGAAACTGCCGCTCGTGTCGATCGTCGCGGAACGCGACCGCGTCGTGCTGACGTTCGTGCGGCAACTCAAGGATGCCGACGGCAATCCCTATGCCTCGAGTTGGTTCGATATGTTCCGGATCAAGAACGGCAAGATCGTGGAACATTGGGATCCCGCCGAGAAAACAGCCGATGCCCTCAAATTCAATCCGAACACAAACAGCCTGAACAAATAGGCGCCGGGCCGGATTGGATATCAGCGTTGGCGGCTTGACGAGGAATGTGACCGTCCGATGACGTACTTCCTCGTCAAGCTCGCCCATATCGTTTGCTCGACGATCCTGATGTGGACCCTTGGCGCGAGCGTCCTCGGCATGTTTCTGGCCAACAGGCTCGGCGACCGGGACCTAATCCTTCAGGCCGCGCGCGTGGTTACGGTCGCCAATCTGGCCGTCACCACCCCTGCCCTCGTCATCCAGTTCGGCACAGGTGCCGCGCTCCTCTTCGTCGCGCAGTTCAATCCCGCCGAACTCTGGATATTCTCCGGCGTCATACTTTATGTACTCGCCCTCGCCTTCTGGGTGCCGACGGTCGGTCTTCAAATCAGGATGCGTCGTCTGGCGGCCGAGGCTGTCGAAAAGGATGTCTCTCTCGGACCGGATTATCTAACGATAGAAAAACGCTGGACGCTCGCCGCCGGTGCAACGTTCCTGGCGCTCGCCGCCGTGTTCTATTTCATGATCTACAAGCCAACGGGCCATTAGGCGTGGCGCGAACCGTTCCGCGTCTATCCGTAACGCTCGAAGCAGTTGCCAACGGAATGGTCTTCCTGCAAGCTTAGCCGGATTACCCCACCTTCGTGACAATTGGTCGATGTGGTCATTCTTGGGGGAGGATGGCCCGCGGCGTTATGCAGGAACTGGCCGACCCAGCCCTGCCGCGTCGTGACCCTCGTGAAACGGAGGCCTAAATGAGACGCGCCGCAGCACTGGTTATTTGCGCGTTCGGTTGTCTTCTTGGCGCGCCCACCGGCTTCGCCGAACCTCAGGACGTACCCAAGGCGCCCGCCTTTCTGGCAGCGCCCGCGGTCGAAAAGCCGCCTCGGGACTTCAAGACCGCCGAGGAGCATTACAGCTATCTCCTCAAGCAGGCCCATGGCGGCACGACGCACACCATGGCGGACATTCCGGTATGGGACGGGCTCTGGACCAGCGGCGACAACACGATGCCGAGCCTGTTTCTCGTCAACGGCACAATGGCCATAGCGTTCAGGCCCGGCGGCACCGTGAAGGAAGGCGTACTCACGCCGCCCTACGAAAAGCAATTCAAGGCGCGCCGCGCCGAGGTCGATAAATATGGCGAGCAGCGCTATGACCGCCTGACCAATTGCGAATATCCCGGCGTGCCGCGCTGGCTCTGGGAGCCCTATGTGAAGGAGTTCGTCAATACGCCCAAGCAGACGTGGATGATGAACGACATGATGAACGAGACGCGCCGGATCTACATCGGCGGCAAGCACATCAACATCGACGCCAAGCATTCCTCGACCGGCGACAGCATCGGCTTCTGGGACGGCAACAAGCTCGTGATATGGACGAAGTGGGTGAACCCGGCGGACTATATCCGCGGCATGCCTCTCACCAGCAACCAGTTCGAGATGGTCGAAACCTGGCAGGAAGTTAAGCGGCCCGACGGTGGCCGGCGCCTCGTGACGCAGGTAACGTTCTACGATCCGCTAAGCCTCGTTCACCCGCTATCGGCGGTTTACACCCATGACTCCCGGCCGGATCTGGAAGCGGCCGGCGTGCGCATCCGCAACTGGGAATGCAACACGACCAGCAATTCCTACAAGGACAAGGACGGCAACACGGAATTCTATCTGCCCGGCGATCCTCAATATAAGGAGCCGCGCGGCTATACCGATTTTCCTGACCTGCCCGGGCAGTCGCTGAATCCGATCTTCGACGCCGAGCCGGATCAGAATGGCCATTGAGCCAAGCGTCAGGGGGACAGCTATGAAGATACTGAAACTTTCGATCGGCGCGTTAATTCTAGCCGGCACGGCCCTTGCCGCCGGCTCGGCGGCGTCCCATCACTCCTTCGCGATGTTCGATACCGGGCACCATCAGTTGGTCGAGGGCCGGGTCACGAACTGGGCCTATAACAGCCCACACAGCTGGCTCATGATAGAAGGGCCGGACGAAAACGGCGTCATGACCAGATGGAGCTTCGAAGGAGGAGCACCCGTCCACGTCACGCGGCAAGGCGTTACCGGAGAGACCTACCGCAAGGGCGAGCTCGTCAAAGTCGTCATGAGCCCGTTGCGGGACGGTCGGAAAGCCGGGGCCCTGTGCTTCGTCCAGAAGCAGGACGGAACGATCACCCGGCCGAACGATGGCACTTGCAACTCCGAAGCCGCCATCAAGGTCTGGCAGAAGAACGGCTGGCTCGAACATGGCAAGAATCTGGACATCCATCCGGCGCCGCATTGATCGAATAATCAGATTTGGGGAATCACATGAAAAAATACGTTTTCGTTGTCGCGGCACTCGCCGCCGGAATCCTGCTCGGCCAGTCCGGCGCATTGCAGGCCGCGCAGAAGCACTACAAACCCGGCTCGACATTCAAGGAATGCCGCAACTGCCCCGAGATGGTCGTGATACCGCCGGGAACGTTCATGATGGGCACGCCCGACAGCGACGACATGAAGCAGGACGACGAGGTCCAGCACAAGGTGACGATCGCCTATTCCTATGCCGTAAGCGCTACGGAGGTTACCTGGAACCAGTGGGAAGCCTGCGTTCGCGACGGCGCCTGCAACGGCTATGCGGTCGAGACGGCCCTCCGCCTCGACCACGACGGGAAGCCGAACAAGGACTATGTCGATTTCGGACGCGGCAACGCGGCCGGTCGTCGGCGTGAGCTGGTATGATGCCCTCGCCTTCGTCGGCTGGCTGAACAAGAAGACCGGCAGCGACGACCTGTATCGGCTGTTGACCGATTCCGAATGGGAATATGCGGCGCGGGGCGGCACGACCACGCGATACCCATGGGGCGACAAGATCGACCACAATTACGGAAATTTCGGCAACGACGCCGAACAACTCGGTGGCATGGTCGAGGGACGCGACAAGTGGGACAACGAAACCGCGCCGGTCGCCTCCTTCCCGCCGAACGGCTTCGGGCTCTACGACATGCAGGGCAACGTCTTCGAATGGCTGCAGGATTGCTACAAGAAGGACGTCTCCGGCGGCCCGTCCGACGGATCGCCGAACCTGGACGGCGATTGCCGCACGCGCATGTTCCGCTCCGGCACCTTCATCAGCCATCCGTTCATGCACCGGTCAGGGAACCGGTCACCCGGCTACGACCCGACGACGCGTGGACGTAATTATCTCGGCATGCGCGTCGCGAAGACTCTCGAATAAATCGAAGATCGGCCGTTGGAGTCGCTGGTCAGCGTTGGGGCTGTCCCCAGAGCTGGCCGGCGACCCTTTCTTCCATGCTTCGCTTTTCCGCCAGTTCGTAGCCGCACGCGAGATAGTGCTCCCTGGTCAGATCGTTTCCCTTTAGGCCCAGGAAGAGGCAGAGCCCGCCGATCAGGAAGCTCATCACCCATTCGATCTGCGCGATGTCCGGGAGCGAGTCCGTCGCCAGAGGCACGAGGAGACGCGCGGCCCACGCCGCAAACATGACAACTCCCCATTTGGCGAGACCGCGGAAGAACAGCGGAAGGCCGAGAAATCCTGCGCCCATGAACAACGACCAGCTCCATCCGGCCTCGATCATCTTCACGGTCCCGGAGCCGGGATGCCTGAGGGTCACGTACATAGCTGGCACTCCTGTCCCAACGCCTTAACTGGTATCCCAAGGCCTCGATCGTTCGCCTGACACATTAACGACGGGTAAATCGCCCTAAAGCGCGGCATCCGCTGGAGGTTCCGTGCCGTCGCCTACGGCTTTTCCTACGTAATAGTAGAACCGCCGTACAGCGAGACCCGAATTTTGGGCCGGATCGACCGATATATCCTTGAACTCGTGATCAAGCCGATGACCGCCGTCATCGGCGTGGCCTTGATGTTGTTGCTGCTCGACAACCTATTGAGGTTGTTCGATTTTACCATGACCAAGGGCCAACCCGCCTGGGTGGTGACGACGATGCTTGCGGCCCTTCTGCCGGAATATCTGGGGCTCGCGATCCCGATCGGCGTTCTTCTCGGCCTCGCCCTCGCCATTCGCCAACTGGCCATCGGGCACGAGCTCGAAGCCATGTTCAACGCCGGGCTCAGCCATTTCCGGGTGCTCCGGATGCCGCTTCTGCTGGCCGGAACCCTGATGGTGGCTACATTCCTTACCATCGGCTTCATTCAGCCCAAGGCGGAATACACCCTGCAGAACCTGCTTTATCTGGTTCGCACGGGCCAGTTCGGGATGTCGATAAAGAGCGGGGAATTCCTGAACCTCACGGATTCGGTCACCCTGCGCGTCGAACAGGTGGACAAGAGCCATCAACTTCTGAAGTCCGTGTTCTTGAAGGTCAAGCAGGCCGACAAGTCGAAGCTGGCTTTGACCGCCCGCTCCGGCCAGCTGTTCCGGAGCAACGATCCGCATAGTCACACGATCATCCTCCACCTGGAAAACGGCGTCGCGACGCACGAAACGCCCGACCACCCCACACCTGACGTGGTGCGTTTCGCAGATTACGACTACCCGATTCATCTGCCGGAGGCACCGTCCTTCCGGAAACGGGGCGACCGTAACAACGAGCTGACGCTCGGAGAGCTGTGGTCCATCAGCCGCGACGCCCATGTGGAGACCGTCACCCGGCAACTGGCGCGGGCGCATCTGCACCGGCGCCTCGTCCAGTGCGCCCTGGTGCTCACCCTGCCGTTCCTCGCTCTCGCGATGGGCATTCCCCCGAACCGGACGACCTCCGTGGTTGGGCTCGTCATGGGACTAGCGAGCTATATCGTGCTGCTCAAGTCGCTGGACTTCGTCGTTTCGTCCGCCCTGCCGCATACGCCCGAAATCCTCTGGGCGCTTTACGTCGGCTATGCCGGCTTCTGCTTCACCATGTACCGGCTCACCGTGCGCGGCGGCCATCCGTTCAATCAGATCGCCGGCCTCGCAACAACGGGCTGGTCGGCGGTGCGCGACAAGCTAGGCGGATTTTCCGCGGTCGGCTATCGCAGCGAAGCACCCCACCAGAGATCAATTGGGTAGGCCCCGAATGAAGCGGCGCCGTAGCGAAACCCTAGGTTGGATCGCCTTTGCGGCGGTGCCGGTGGTTGTCGTGCTTGGGCTGTTCGCACCGCTTGCGGTTCAAGGCAGCGTGGCGGATGTCCTCAGCCCGCATGCCGCCGCCGAGCCGGTCGATCCCGATATGCATCTGTGCAAGCCAGGGCACCCCGCCTATGCGATCGTCACGATAAAGGGCCTGAAGGACAACAAGGGCGATCTGATCCTCGAAGTCTATCCGGATAACGAGAAGGATTTTCTCAAAAATCGGCTCGGTCGAACCGATAGCCCGATACCAGAGGGCACCGATCCAACTCTGTGCGTCGAGCTTCCCGGACCGGGACGCTACGCAATCGTCGTTCATCACGACCGGGATGCAGACAACAAGTTCGATCTTTTCAAGGACGGCTACGGCTTTTCGAATAATCCGCACATCGCCTTCTCGACTCCAAGTGTCGACGACGTGGCGATCGACGCCAAGGGCCGCGTCACGCATCTGACGATCGATGTCCACTACTTTTTCTCGAGCGGCGCGAGGCCACCCCAACGCGGCCTCAAGAAATAGAACGACCCGTGCAGGAAGAGCCCATGGAAGCAGAGCATCGCGGCCAAAGATGGAGCGTCGTGGTTCCCTATTACAATGAGGCAAACTTTATCGAGAGCACCCTGACCTCGCTCGCTGAGCAGCGGGAGCGCGACTTTGTCCTGGTCCTGGTCGACAACGCCTCGACCGATGGCACGACCGACATCTGCCGCAAGGTCATGGCGCGCTATCCGGATATTCCGGTGCGTTACCTGACGGAGCGGCGGCAAGGTCAGCTCTACGCGCTGGAAGCCGGTTTTGCCACCGTCACAACGGAGTTCGTCGCGACTTGCGACGCCGACACGATCTATCCGCCGCATTATCTCGAACTCTGCACCGAGCTGTTCGACCGCGGCGGCGATAAGATCGTCGCCGTCATGGCCGCCGATATCTACGGATCCCCGACCGCCATGAAGTCCCGCCTGCGGCGGCTTCACAAGGTGCTCGTCTCCAAGATCCTCTCGCGGCAGGTTCACGCCGGCGGTTACGCCCAGACCTTCCGCACCGACGCCATGCGCCGTGCCGGCGGATGGTCCGACCTTTATTGGCCCTACGTGCTGTTCGACCATGAGATCGTGCACAGGATCTTCAAATTGGGCCGATCCAGATATCACTATGATCTCTGGTGTCTGGGCTCCGGCCGGCGGGAGAACCGCACATCCGTAACCTGGAATTTATCTGAGCGGATCCTGTATCATTTCACCACCTACCGGCAGAAGAACTGGTTCTTCTACAGCTTCCTCCGCCGGCGGTTCGAGACACGCGGGCTCGCGCATGTCAATCTTCGCGACAAGACCTGGCAGTAACCGAAGAACTGCCTGACGGACGACAATGAAGAAGCTTCTATTCAGCATCCACGACGTGACACCGCGCCATTTCGAACGGCTGGAAAGGATCGATCAGATCCTTCAGGCGAGCGGCATCGGCGCGGCCTATGCGATGCTGGTCGTCCCGGATTTCTGGAAAGATTGGCCGCTCGACGCGGATAGCCGGTTCGGCGACTGGCTGCGGAAAAAGGCTAACTCGGGCGTCGAGATGCTGCTCCACGGCTACTACCATCTGGATGATACACCGCCACAAGGCATGGGCGCGAAGTTCAAAGCCGCCTATATGACGAAGAATGAAGGCGAATTCCTGTCGCTGGATCGCAATGCCGCGCGGGACCGGCTGATCCGGGGCCGCGACATGCTCGAGCGGCTGCTCGGCCGGACGGTCGACGGCTTCGTCGCGCCTGCCTGGCTCTATAGCGAGGCGACGAAGGACGTACTTGCCGAACTAGGATTTCTCACGGCCGAGGACCACATGCGGGTATGGTCTCCGGCGACGCGGCGCCAGCTCGCCTTCTCGCCGGTCGTCAGCTATGCGAGCCGTTCCCCGGCGCGCGTCGCGAGTTCGCTACTCTGGTCCCGGATCGCGACGACGGCGCTTGCGCCATTCGACGTCGTACGGCTGGCGCTGCATCCGCACGATCTCGATGTCAGTTCCCTAGAGTCTGAATTTGAGCGGGTACTGCATCGCTGGCTAAAGGAACGCCAACCGGTTCAATATCGAGAACTGGCCGCGGCTTGAGCATCGGGCGCTGCCGGACGATCCGCCCGTAATAATCGAACAGTTCACGGAAATGGGCTTCCGGCTCCCTGAGACGGTCGCCTGCGGCAGCGGCTTCAACACGAAGGCTCTCAAGATCCCGCGCGAGAATCCTCTCGATCGCCTGGGCGCCCCCGTCGACATCGCCCACGTCATAGGTTTCGGCAAAAGCCGATTCCGCCATCTCGCCGGCGCCTCCGGTATTCGGCACGACCAGCGGCACGCCGGAGCATAACGCCTCGGCAACCACGAGACCGAACGTCTCGAAACCGGCACCGTGGAAAAAGACGTCCGCGCTCGCCAAGAATTTCGCCAACAACGCCCGATCGGAGATTACGCCGGCCACGCAGATGCCCGGCACCTTCGCCGCCAATTTCTCGACCTTCTTGCGAAGGAATCCATCGCCGACGAGAAAGAATCCCATCTGCTTCTTACTTGATGCCTGCTTGAAGGCATCGATCATCGTTCCGACCTTCTTTTCCGGATGATGACGGCTGATGCCGATCAGAAGCGGTGCGTCCGGATCGTCGATGCCACAAGCCGCCAACATTTCGCGCTTCGCCGCTGGATCCCGCAACGACGGCGAGAACAGCGAGCGGTCCACACCGAAACCGATCACCTCGGGGCGGGCGATATTGAATTTGTAAATCCGGTTGGCCATCCAGTCGGTGCTGACGACCATGGTGTCGAACCCGTCGCGCAACCGGCCGAGATATCTCCAGAACGGCGCGAACATCCGGTCGATCCGGTCGATGCCAAGCCAATTGCCGAAGATCGCATGTGGATAGGCGCCGACGGGATCGTTGTGCATGAAGAACGACTTCACGCAATCGCCCTGCCATTTCGCGACGGCCCAGCCGCCAACCCAGGGCGACGAGGCTTCCAGAACATCCGGCCGCTCCTGCTCGATCGCACGGTGAATGCCCGCATAGGAAACGAACTGATGATAGCGATGATCGAACGGAATTCGGGGCGCCTTGACCCAGATGATCTTCGCGCCGTCACGCGTCTCTTCGCGGTTCTCGGCACCGGGAGCAACGATGACGGTTTCCCATCCGAGCCCTCGGCCTACCGCTATCTTCTGTTCAATATAGGTGCGTACCCCTCCGCCTAAGGGGCTGTAGAACTCGGCGACATCTAGCAACTTCATTTGGAAACGCCAGTCGATCCCTCGAAAAATTTGGGGAAAAAGCCACGAAGAGCAGGCGCTTCCATGGGTCGTGATGGATGCAACGCGATGGCACTGAGATAATGCCCTGCGACTTCACTCAGAATTTCGTTCCAGTGGTAGCGCTGGGACGCGGCAACACCGTTTCGCCCTAACGCCGCTCGTTTTTCGGGATTGCGGATCAGGTCCTCGAGCGCGCTCGCAAAGCCGTTTTCGCCCTTCGGATCGACCAGAACGCCAGTCACGCCGTCTTCCACGATCGATGAGTTGCCGGAGGCCCTCGCCGAAACCACCGGCACACCGGAGGCGATCGCCTCCAGATTGACGTTACCGAAGGCTTCGGTGACGCTCGGATTGAAGAAGATGTCGGACGACGCAAAGGCGCGCGCGAGGTCCGCCCGATACAGCGCCCCCGTGAAGATCCCTTTCGGCAGACGGGCTTCGAACCAGGGCCGCGCGGGCCCATCGCCCACGACCAGCGGCCGGAACTTCAGTCCCTTGTCCTCAAGGCCGTCGATAGCCGCGGCGAAGGGCTCCAAGCCCTTTTCCATGACTACACGGCCGACAAACGAGATGACGACCTCGTCATCCTCGATGCCAAACGACCGCCGCCATTCGAGATCGCGGCGCCCCGGGTTGAAGACGTCGTGCTCCACGCCACGCGTCCAGCGCCGGATATCGGAGCGGACACCGGCGTTCGTGAGAATGTCCGCCATACATTGCGACGGCACATAGACCTGCTGGCAACGATTGTAGAGCCAGCTCATATAACGCTGCGCAAGGCCTTCGAGCGCGGCCAGACCGTAATACTGAAGATAGGTCTCGAACCGCGTATGAACCGAGGCCACGGCCGGAATGCCCCACTTTCGGGCAAGGTTCACGGCGGAGCAGCCAAGTATGTCCGGTGCCGAGATGTGGATCACGTCGGGCTGGAAAGCCTTGAGCTGCGCCTTTATGTCGCGGGTCAATGGCGAGGCCAACCGGTACTCCGGACGCCGTGGAATTGGAATTGAGGGGACCGAGGTCAGCGTTCCGGCGGGTTCGAAGGCGGGCTCGTCACATGTCGGCGAAAAGACCTGTACCGTTGCTCCGACGTCTTCGAGAAACGCCACGAGGCGATTGAGCGCCTGGTTGGCTCCGTCTCTGACACAGTTGTAATTCCCTGAGAACAGGGCGACACGTAAGCCATTGACGCGTAACGCCTGTCCAAGCCCGCCGGGGTGGGCATCCTC
Source organism: uncultured Alphaproteobacteria bacterium (assembly GCA_963822835.1). GTDB lineage: Bacteria > Pseudomonadota > Alphaproteobacteria > CAVTAV01 > CAVTAV01 > CAVTAV01. Next base: position 87,179 of record CAWGIZ010000006.1, read on the forward strand.
CATGTTTCTTGTCCTTATTCCGGTTCGCAGCGACAGTTCAGAAAGGCGCAAAAACCAGGGTCAAGGACAATACGGAGCCACGACGGCAAACCGGGGAGAGAAGCTGGCAACTTCGATACTCCGGGTACGATCCATCCCTTTGGTTTCTAGCGGTATGCCGGAGCGCGAAGGGATCGACCTCCATCGTAATTTGGAGCCCGGAAAAGATTTTTTCTGAGACTAAGAGTCAGACTAAAAAGGTTGCCGGAATTGAGAAAAATGTCATTCCGGACGCCCTTGAGCTTGCCTGCTGTCGCGAAGCCGGTATCATCCGCGCGTATCTTGGAATTGGGGTTAGCGACAGTATTTCCCGCATGATGGCTTGTAACGACGCGTGTCTGGACCCCTGCGAATGACGGCACCAGACGCCGAAATCAATGCGCTGTTCACGGCGCATCGGGCCAATCTTTTGCGTTATCTCAAGATGCGGCTGCGCAATCACGAGGAAGCCGAGGAGGTGCTGCAGGAAGCCTTCATGCGCTTCGTGAAGGCCCGTGAGACCACGGAAGTCGAGAACGACTACGCGCTTCTGGTTCGCATCTGCTCCAATCAGGCCGTCGATCGCATTCGCGCCAACGCAAGCCGCAAGAACCGGGAGCGGTCCTGGAGCGATCAGTACTACCGGTCGCGCTCCGACGACGACACGCTCGGCAGCAACTATGCCAGCCAGGAACGCCAGGTCGCCGCCAAGGAAGACATCAAGAAGGTGACCGAGGTTCTCGACGGTTTCTCCGAGACACTCCGCACCGCCTTCATCCTGCATCGCTTCGAGGGCTTACCGCTCAAAGACGTGGCCGCGCGCATGAATCTCGCGCAAAGCACCGTCGAAAAGCACATTATGAAGGTCAGCCGGCACCTGATTCAGAAGCTGAGGAGGCCATGATGTTGCGAAATTGCAACATTTTCGACCTCATCTGCGCTATAATGTCCGGCGTGAGAAACTTTTGTGGCAGTTCCACGGAGTGTTTTCACCAACGGTTCCGACTATTGGGGTAAGGAGGATCCGGACGGGGCATGGCATATAGATCTGACAATATTGACCTGGAGCTTTCGGGTATCGCCGAGGAAGCGCTGGCGTGGCACACGCGGCTTGCCTCCCCCGAAGCGAGTGAGGAGGACTGGGCCGCCCATGCTGACTGGCTCGCCGCCGATCCCGCCCATCTGGACGAGTTCATCTCCATCCAGGAGGTTTTCGAGCGCGCGCAAGTCACCGCGCCCGCGGTCCAGGATCATTATGCCCAGGGGCAAGCTGCCGGAACTCCGATAGCGCGCCCGGCCCGGTCCGCCGATGCGAAGAGCGGATTTTTAGCCGGTCTGTTCGATTTCAGCTTCGTCCGCGCCCGGCCCGCTCTCGCCGGAGGCTTCGCCTTTGCCCTACTGGCACTGGTGATTGCCGGGACCTTCGGCGTCAAATATCTCGGCGGCCCGGAGATGACGCGCTATGCCACACTCACCGGCGAAGTGCGCCAGATCACGTTGCCCGATGGCTCCACGGCCGATCTCGACACCAATTCCGAACTGTTCGTAGCCTATTCCGGCGATACACGGCTCACCAAGCTGACGCACGGCCGCGCGGTCTTCGACGTCCGCCACGATCCGCAGAAGCCGTTCATCGTGGAGGCCAATGACAGGGACATCCGCGTGCTGGGCACGAAATTCGAGGTTTCCTCGCTGAACGATCAACTGAGCGTCGCCGTGGCCCGCGGTCTGGTCGGCGTTTCCGCCGACAAGGCGGTGCTGTCGACCACCGGCTCGCAGGTGCCTGCCGGAGAAAAGCTGGTTTTCTCGGCCAAGTCGTCAACGCCGCAGCGGGAAATGATCGATCCGAAGAATGTCGGCACCTGGACCGACCACCGCCTGACCTTCAACCAGGCGCCGCTTTCGGTCGTGGTCAGTGAAATCAACCGTTACTTCCCGGGCAATCCATTCCGCGTCGAGGGATCGGATCTGGCTGCGATGCCTTTCACCGGCAGCCTTTACATCGATGACGAGGATGTCATCGCGCGCAATCTTTCGAGTTTCATGTCGTTGAGCTATCGTCATGACGGAGACAGCTTCGTATTGAAGCGTACAGAACCCGGAAAAACCGAAAATTAGAGCGCATTTCCGTCCCGGCATCGGCCAGCGTGCCTTTATAGCAGCCCTCATGACCTCCACCGCCGCCCTCTTTGGCGGCGGTCCCGCATTTGCGGCCGAAAAACCTATCTGGTTCGATATCCCCTCGAAATCGTTGACCGATGCGATCGGTGAATTCTCTCGCCAGGCTCATGTGTCGATCGGCACGTCCTCGACCCAACTCGGCGAGTTCAAAAGTCGGGCGATCCGAGGCTATATGCTGCCGGACGAAGCTCTGAAACAGCTCCTCGAAAATACCGGCGTCGGCTACCGCTTCGTCAACCCGGAGGCCGCGATCATCAGCCCGCTGCCCAAAAAGGTGACGGTGGCCGAGCCTCCGCCGCCTTCGCCCCCGGTCACGCCATTGCCCATCAGGCCGTTCATCACCGACGTCGTGGTGACCGCGACCAAGCTCACTTACCGGTCTCAGAACGTCCCCGCGACTGTTTCGGTCGTCGAAGGCAGTTCTATCGAGGACCTTGGCGTCGCCCGCGTCGGAGAACTCACCTCGCAGGTGCCGGGCCTCATGACAACCAATCAAGGGCCGGGGCGCAACAAGCTGTTCATTCGCGGTCTTTCGGATGGGGCCTTCTCGGGCCAGACTCAGTCGACCGTCGGGGTTTATCTCGACGTTGCGCCGATGACCTTCAACGATCCCTATCCCGATATAAAACTCGTCGACATCGATCGTATCGAGGTGCTGCAGGGGCCTCAAGGCACGCTCTATGGAGCCGGCGTCGTCAGCGGCGTGTTCCGTGTGATCCCCAATTATCCCAATCTCGAAGAAGTTTCGGGCTACGGCTCCGCCTCCAATTCCTACACGGAGGACGGCGGTTTCAACCATGCCGGCGAAGGCGTCGTGAACGTGCCGATCGTGCAGGATCGCCTCGGTATCCGTCTGGCGGGATCGATCGAGCGGGATTCTGGCTATATCGACGATATTCGTCTCGGCCGGAAAGACGTGAATACGGCCGGCATCAACGCCATCCGTGGAATTCTACGCTGGCAGCCGCTCGACGACTGGACGGTCGATCTCACAGGTTCGTTGCAGAAGACCGAACTGGACGACACCCAGTATTTCGTCCAGAGCCTCGGCCGCTACAACCGTGACAACTACCTTGCCGAGCCCTACAGCGATCTGTTCAAGCTCGGGAACCTAAAGGTGACCGGCGACATGGGATGGGCCACCTTCCTGTCGTCCACCACCGCCGTCCGCCGGGACAACCGCAGCCGCAACGACGCCACGCAGGCCATATCCCAGTTCATCGCCATCCCGCTGACGCCAAGCCCGTTCGACACCCGTCGCGATATCGACACCGTGTCCGAGGAAATGCGCCTCTCGTCGCAAGGCAGCAATCTCGAATGGATGGTCGGCGCCTTTTTCCTCCGCCGCAATGAAGCCGGATCCTACACGCTGACCGCGCCGGGCGCCGGAGACGTTCTGGGCGCGGCCGCTCCGAACGACGTCCTGTTTTCCGAGCAACGTCTCGATCATGTCAGAGAGGGCGCGCTGTTCGGCAACGCTACCGTCTATCTCGGCTGGCACCTCCGGCTCGGGGCCGGCGCCCGGCTTTTCAGGTCGAAGTACTATACGTCGGCCAACCTCGACAGCGTTCTTAACGCCACGCCGACCCAGGTTTCCGGAACCAATCCACACAACGGGTTCACCCCCCAGGTGACTCTATCCTACCAGCCGCAGGACGATCTGCTCGTCTATGTCAGCGCCTCCGAGGGCTACCGGAACGGCGGTATAAACATCAACACGCCGCTCGATGCTCTCATCGGTTTCGAACATCACGAACCCGGGCACGACATCAATATCTTCAATCCGGATCATCTCTGGAATTTCGAGCTCGGCGCGAAGACGGAGTGGCTCGACAACCGCCTCCGGCTCAATGGATCGATCTTCTATGTCTTGTGGACCGGCATTCAAACCGACCAGTACCTGGCCAATGGTCTGCCCTACGTCTTGAACGCCGGCGACGCCCGGAATTACGGCTTCGAGCTTGAGCTGAACGCTCTTGTGACGGACGATCTCGAGGTAACCGCGAACGTATTCTGGAACTCCCCGCAGCTCGAGGAAGCAAACAGCTTCCTCGGGGCGCAAAAAGGCGACCGGCTGCCGGGGATTTCCGACTTCGCCGCCGGCGCGAGTGCGACATATCGGTTCGAGTTGGGTTACGGCATGCACGGCACAGTCGCCGCGCGCTACAACTACACCGGCAAGTCCTATCTGATGTTCGGCAATCAGAAGTCCGTCGATGGGCAACTATCACGTGACCGATTTCAGGGTTGAGATCAGCAAGAATGCCTGGTCCGTGGGCGCCTTCGTGCAGAACAGCTGGTCGGAAACCGGCAACAGCTTCTCTTTCGGCAACCCTTTCTCGCTCGCCTTCGAAAAACAGGTGACGCCGCTCCGCCCGCTCACGGCCGGTCTGACGGTCCGCTTCGATTACTGAGGGTTAATTTGACAAAGTTTCCGCGACGCCGTTCAACTCGGGGCACCCTGTCGGCGGAGTCCCGAATGAAAAAGCGTCGCGCCTTTCAAATCTTCGCTATCGGCCTGACGGCTCTCTTCTATGCCTTCGCGGCAAATGCCGTCGACGCCGATACATTGTCGGGAAAGGCTTTGGTGGAAGCGCTGCAGAGCGGCGGGCTTGTTCTGGTGATGCGGCATGCGAGTTCACCCATGGAATTGCCGACCAAAGCAACCGCGGATGCGGGTAACGACCGCCTGCAACGTCAGCTCGACAAACATGGGAAGCTGTCCGCCGAGGCCATGGGCAAGGCCGTCCGGGCTCTTCACATTCCGATCGTCGATGTCATATCAAGTCCCGCCTTCCGCGCCCGCGAGACGGTGCGTCTTGCCGGCTTTTCCGAGCCGATGACCTTCAGGGAACTCGGCGAGGGCAAGAAAGGCATGCGCGCCAAGGCGGAGAAGAAGAAGTCAGACTGGCTCCGCAAACGGACCGAGGAACTTCCACCCAAGGGCACGGATACGCTGGTCGTCACCCATACACCCAATATCGCTGCCGCCTTCGGCGACGAAGCCGCCAACATCGCCGCCGGAGAAGCCCTGGTCTTCAAGCCGGATGGTACCGGCAAAACGGTCCTCGTCGCTCGTATCCCGATCGAAGACTGGCCGACCCTGGCCGCCCTTAAATAGCGGGCGTACCGCCACTCAAATTTCTAAATTCCGGCAGGCTGCGAGGGGCCGAAAGCGTTTCGCGTTCCGCTTGGTCGCGCGGACGGAGATCCGCGCATTCACGATTCCATTTGACTTGGGCACAGCCGTAAATAGTATTAAATGGTCTAAAAGCAAATAAAAGTAACAAACAAAAATATTCGAAAAGAAATGATCGGATATTAATTCTTGCTTTTGGAACGATTTACGTTGGACTGAGTGGCATTTCAAGAATGCCACTTGTTTGGGGAGGCTCAATTGAATCACGTATATTTGTCCGATTCTTCGGAATCGGTGCGCTCGGGAACTATTTCACACACAACTTTTCGACCGGCCCGGCGCCTGCTCCGGAGCGCGCTTCTATCGGGCACATCGGCACTACTGATGGCCGCGGTGCTTTATCCGTCGCTCGCTAAGGCGCAGGGCGGTACGGCAGATGCAGGCTCCTCCCTGCAAGAGGTCATGATCACTGCGGAATTCCGCCAGACCAATGTTCAGGACACGCCGATCGCCATTACCGCCATCACCGGCGAGATGATGGATGCCCGCAGCCAGACCAACCTGTTCGAAGTTGCGGCTCAGGCACCGAACGTCACGCTGAAACCCGCCGGCCAGGCCCGGTCCGGCATGGTGGCCTTCATTCGCGGCGTCGGTCAGGATGACTTCGTCGCCGCCCTTGAACCAGGCGTCGGAATTTACGTCGACGACGTCTACTACTCGACACTGACCGGTTCCCTTCTCGACCTGCTGGATCTGGAGCGCGTCGAGGTATTGCGCGGTCCGCAAGGCACGCTGGCAGGCCGAAACTCGATCGGCGGCGCTATCAAGCTCTATTCGAAGAAGCCGGGCTCCGGTGGCAGCAGCGGGCAGGTTTCATACGGCTCTCTGAACCGGCTCGATCTTCGCGCCGTCGCGGACTTCACACTGGTCCCGGATGAACTCTCGGCCCGCATTTCGGGCGCCGCCCGTCACCGGGACGGATATGTCGATGTCCTCGATTACGGTTGCACGCATCCCGGATCCGGCGTTCCGACCTATCGCACCAGCAACGGATGCAAGGTGGGAACGAACGGCGGACAGGACTATGTCAGCGCCCGAGCGTCGATCCTCTGGACGCCGACGCCTAAACTCGACATCAACATCATCGGCGACGTGGTTGCGGACACTTCCGAAACCGCAGCCGGCGTTCTGTTATATGGCCATAACCCGAGCACGGCGTTCTTCATCGATGACGGCAACCCGAACACGCCGCCGGTCTATTATCAGAACAACATCTTCGTGCCGTATGGGCCCAATCACAATCCGGCGGATCCGATCACGGACAAGTTCGTGAACTATTCGACGATGCTGGATACGACGACGACCCAGGATGGCGTCACCGTGCCGTGGAAGCCGGCCCAGCTTCCCTCCAAGAGCACGCTGAATATGTGGGGTATGTCCGGCAAGATCGATTACCGGTTTAGCGACATGATCACCCTCACCTCGATCACCGCCTATCGCCACTACAACAGCGAGTTCAATCAGGACTTCGATCTTTCGCCCATCGCCCTTACGCTCGTGGGCAACCGGGTCTGGCACAGCCAGTGGAGCGAGGAAGTTCGGCTGAACGGCGTGGTCAACGACTTCCTCGACTGGACGGTCGGCGGCTTCTACTTCGATCAGAAGAGCTTCTATGAGGGACGGATCGACCTGAATTACGCCGATCTGGACTTCATCCACGGACCCGATCCCACCCCGGCCAAGACCTGGGCCCTGTTCGCCCACACGGTCTTCCACATCACCGATCGGCTGAACCTGTCCGGCGGCATCCGCTATTCGGATGAGGCCAAGGACTACACGCATCACCGGCACAATCCGGATAACACGGATATCGGGACCTATCCAAATGGCATCAATATCCGCGTGCTCGGCGTGAACGGGCTGTTGGCTCAGTTCCGTGACACGCGGTTCGATTGGCGCGCGGCACTCGATTACCACTGGACCGACAACATCATGACCTATGCGCAGGTGTCGACCGGTTACAAGGGCGGCGGTGTCAATCCGAGGCCGTTCTTCCCGCAGCAGCTCCAAACGTTCAATCCGGAAACGCTGACGGCTTACGAACTCGGCTTCAAAACCACGCTGCTCGACAACCGGATGCGGCTCAATGGTGCTGTGTTCTATAACGACTACAAGAACATCCAGCTCACGTTGACGGAATGCGAGCGGCCCTCACCGCCCTTCCCGACACCGATCGGTGCGCCCTGTGCGAAACCGGCCAATGTCGGCAGTGCGCATGTGAAAGGCGGCGAACTCGAAGTCGAGTTCTATCCGGTGGATGGCCTCTCGATCGATAGCTCGCTCAGCTATATCGACTTCCAGTACACCTTCATCGATCCCGCCGCGCTGACCGGCAGCACGATCGCACCGCTGGACATGGTCACGCCCTACACGCCGGAATGGAAATGGAGCGGTGGCATCCAGTATGCGTTCCCGATGACGTCGTTCGGCACCTTCATCGCCCGGCTGGACGGCAGCTATCAGTCGCACATTTACGCCAGTGCGACCAACGCAGCCACCAACAAGGTGGACAGCTACACGCTCGCCAACGCGCGGGTGACCTGGCGCGCCCACGATGAAGACTGGCAGGTGTCGTTCGAGGTCACGAACCTGTTCAACAAGTACTACTTCCTGAACAAGTTCGATCAAGCCGGCAGCGTCGGTCAGGTAACGGGGCAGCCCGGCCTGCCCCGGCAATGGGCCCTCGTCGTGAAGCGGAGTTTCTAACCCTCCACCCAAGCAACGTGTTTGGGATTGACCTTGGGGTGCATAGAAATATGCACCCCTATTTTTTCGGGAGGAGTTTAGCCACCGAAGGCCGACATCGTCGTCTTGTAGACCTTCTCGCAGCATTCGCGCAGCGGAAGTTCCCGCAGTTTGGCTGAGAGCACCTCGACACCGAACGGTCCCTTGAAGCCAAGCTTGTCTATCGTCGCCAGAAAGCCCGGGATGTCGAACTCGCCCTCTCCCACCAGACGCCGGTGATTGATCGTCTCGTCTCGCCAATCGGACGGCATCTTGAGTGGCCCGTCATTCAGCTCTACGCCGAGAATGTATTGCGGCGGGAAAGTCGCGAGCTGCTCGTTGGTGATGCCGATCGAAACCACGTGCCAGATATCCACGATCACGCCGCCATTCTTGGCCGCCGCGCCCTCGACGAGCTGCTTTGCCTTGTCGAAAGTGTTGATCACCGAGAACGGGATGAACTCGTAGAGTATCTTCGCCCCGCGCTCGTTAGCCTCCTTACAGAGTTGCGCGAATTCGTCGATCATCTGCGGCATGGGGCACGGCGCGCCCGAAAAATCGCCGGCCTTGATATGCGGCGCCTCCAGTGCTTCCGCCGTGTCGAGCAACAGCTTCCTCATCTGATCGGACCAGACGCGGCGCTCGTCGCGGTGCATGAAATCGGTCAGAAACTCGAGTTCGACGAACATGTCGTGGTCGTCGAGAATCTTCTTCATTTCCTTATGCGTGTAGGTCTTGAGGATGTTCTCGATATCGGTGTGCCAGAGCCCGATACCCTTGAAGCCGGCCCGCGCCGCTTCCCGCACACGATCGGCGAAATCGAACGGGCTTTCCTCCTGCTGATGCGGAAAGGCCTTGCCGGCCAAGGTCCAGTAGGAACCGATAAGATCGACTTTTGTCATGATACATCCCCCTTGCTTTCGTCCAATTATGAAGACGGCTCGCGCCCTGTCCAGTCCCCGCCCTATTCCGCACGAGGATGATCCGGCCGGCGAAACGCCGCAATCCCCGAAACACCAGCGAACCGCGGCCTTCCCGCATGCGCCGATCTGCCGCATACCCGGCATTCAGTTGCGGAATAAGGTGCATGGGTTATTCTGAATGAGATTGTTAAAGGGAGAACATCCCGAAAAAATAATAAGGGGGAGCAATGATACGTAACAGGATTATGTCCTGCATAGGCGCCGTCGCGCTCGTTGTCTGTGCCCAAGCCTGGCAACCAGCACACGCTCAGCGCACGCAGCAAGCGCCGGACCCGGCCTGGCTTGCCAAGAAGGCGGAGCTGACCAAGCTCGGCGCCGAGCACAAATCGGCCTGGGATCTCTATCAATATTTCAAGGCGCAGGCGAAGGGCGGCCAGATCAATCCGGATCCGCACAAGCTTCCGGACTGGACGGGCGTGTGGACACGCGAGGCCAGCCCCTTCCAGTTCGACCCCGATCAGGCCGTCGGCGGATTGCCGACCGCGAAGCTGACGCCGAAATATCAGGCCGAACTCGATAAAATTCTCGAAATGCGGAAGAAGGGTATCGAATACGACCCGATCAGCTCATGCGGGGTTCCGCCCGGCATGCCGCGCTGGCTCGCCGAACCGTTTCTGCGCCAATTCGTGGATACGCCGGGCGAGACCCTGCTGATCAACGAAGCGGGCAACGATATTCGCCGCGTCTACACGGACGGACGTGGTCATCCGCCCAAGGAAGACCAATATCCTCTCTATAACGGCGACTCGATCGGCTTCTGGGATGGCCACAAACTGGTGGTGCACACGGATGAGCTGATGGAAGGCATCTACCAGCGCGGCCAGCCTTCGCACTCCGATCAGGTCCAGACCGTCGAAATCTGGCAACATGACCGATCCCCGGACGATGGATGTCTATGTCTGGATCTACGATCCGCCTTCGCTGGTGGAGCCCTGGTTCATGCGCCAGCGCTACAAGAAACTGACCAACGAAGATAAGTCGCTGCGGATCCGTTATTGGGCCTGCGGCGAAAACCAGAACAACGAAATCACCAAAGAGAAGAATGGGGCTTCGACCTTTACCGATTTCACGTTCACGAAAGAGGACGACAAGAAGAAGGACGAAAAGAAATGAAGTATCTGTTGCGCAGCTTCGCGATCGGTCTCGCCCTGATCGCCGCGTCATGGGTCGGCTCCGCCTCCGCGCATCATTCGGCGTACATGTATGACATGAACAAAACGGTGACGATCAAAGGCGTGGTGAAGGAGTTCCAGTACACCAACCCGCATTCCTGGCTCATTGTCGAAGCCAAGAATGACGACGGCACCCTGACCGCCTGGGGCTTCGAAGCCGAGGGCCCGAGCACTTTGATGCGTGCCGGCATCCGCAAAAGCGATATCAAGCCCGGCATGAAGCTCACGATCACCGGCCACCCGATGAAGGACGGCCGTCCCGCCGCCGCCTGGATTACCGCGACCACGGAAAACGGAACCGTGCTCAATCCCAAGGCCGGCTTTGCCGTAAAGTAAAGAACGAGATCCGATCAAACTTTGAGCGAAGCCGGGGCACGTTTCGACGTACTCCGGCTCAATTTATAAGGGAGGCTATGATGACGATAGACAGACGAAAAGTTCTCGGAAGCATGTCGGCGATGGCGGCGGGCGCCGTTGCAGCAAGTACGATGGGTGGAAACGCGAGCGGCGCGAGCGCGGCCGAAGCGACGACCAAGGCCGGCGGAACCCGTGTGAAGAAGATCGCAACGGAAGAGGCCTGCTCAATTCCGGAAGTCGCCGAGGCGCTTCGCGCCTGCTCCCGCACGGTTTGGGACAATCTGGATATGAAGCTGATCCGGCCGATCTACAACGCGCCGAAGAACAAGCCCATGCCCTACCTGCTGAGCAGCCTGCTGGACATCGATGAGGGGCGCCTGAAGGTCATGGACGACAACAAGGTCGACATGCATCTCCTGTCGCTGACCGCACCGGGCGTTCAGATGTTCGATGCCGACACCGCAGTAGAGCTCGTGCATCTATCCAACAGCCGGCTCGCCGAAGCCTGCAAGAAGCACCCGAGCCGCTTCGCCATGCTGGCGAGCTTCGCGCCTCAGGACCCCAAGCGCGCGGTCAAGGAGATGGAGCGGGCCGTCAAGGAACTCAACTGCAACGGCTTCATCGTCAATTCGCACACCGCCAACGAATATCTCGACGAAAAGAAGTTCTGGCCGATCCTGGAAGCCGCCGAAGCCCTGAACAAGGCGATCTACATCCACCCCCGCGCTCCGTCCGACGGCATGGCCGCGCCGTTCCGCAACTACCGCATGGATGCGGCGGTTTGGGGCTATGGCATGGAGACCGGCACGCACGCCGTGCGTCTGATCCTGGGCGGCGTGTTCGATCAGTTCCCGAAGCTCAAGATCGTCCTCGGTCATATGGGCGAAGCCGTACCGTTCTGGCTGTGGCGCCTGGATTTCATGGGTAATCCCGCGCGCGGCCGCTCGACGCAGAAGCTGAAGCCGAGCGAATACTTCATGAACAACTTCGCGATCACCACGAGCGGTGTCGAAGACCCGGTCGCACTGCGTTATTGCATCGAGAAGATCGGGGCGGAGCGCATCATGTGGGCGATTGACTATCCCTATCAGCCGACGACGCCCGCGGTGCACTGGATCGACGAGGCGGACATCGACCCGCAGCACAAGGAAATGATCTGCCACGGCAACGCCGAACGGATCTTCGGCATTCCTGCCTGATATCGGCGAATAACGTCAGGCGTCATAAGCGGCCTCGAGGATGCGCGTCACATCCTCGAGGCCGATTTCTTTCTCGATGACCGGAAATACCGCCAGCTCGTCACAGACGCGCCCGGCGATGATCCCGACGTCGTCGTGGGCCACACCGGCCTTCTTCAGCGAATTCGGCACATCGAAGCCTGCGATGAATTCCGCGACACGATCCGCGCAGGCGCGCGCGCTTACACCGGGTTTGGCCGGATCGAACGGCAGGCCGAGCCCTTCCGCGATGATCGAAAACCGCTCCGGCGCGATATCCGCCATGTAGCGCATGGCATGCGGCAACGTGATGCAAGAGGTGACCCCGTGCGGCACGTTCCAGGTCGGCCCTATCTGATGACCGAGCGAGTGGGACAGGCCGAACCCCGTGTTCATGCCCCCGAAGATCGAGAACCACGACGCCGTCTGACAATAGCCGCGATGCGCTATGCGCTCGTCTCCCGACGTGGAGATCGATTTCGGAAGATGTTCGATCAGCAGTTTGATCGCCTGCAGGACGAGGGCGTCGGCAAAGGCTTGGTGCCGCATCGAATAGACCGCCTCGATCGCGTGATCGAGCGCCCGCATGCCCGTCGAGGCCCAGAGCCAGTCAGGCGTTTCGGCGGTCAGCGCCGGATCGTGAATAATGACCCGGGGCATGATACGCGGGTCCAGAATGCCGCGCTTCACGTGGGTCTCTTCGTTCGTCGTTCCGCCCGCCGGGGTGAATTCCCCGGCCGACAGGGTCGTCGGCACCGCGATCTGGATCACCGACGGTGGCTCGGCGAGAGCCACGGCTCGATCGAAATCCAGCTCCCCGGCCGTGGCGATGACGTCCCTGCCCTCGATCAGGCAGGCCGCCACGACCTTTGCCGCGTCGATCGGACTGCCTCCGCCGAAGCTTATAAGGCTATCCGCGCCGACGCGTTTCGCTTCTTCATAGAGCGCGCGCACGGCCTGGTTCGGCACGTGCTGCGAGATGCCCTTGAACACACCGGCACAGCGCTTCCCCAAGTGCCGAAGTGACCTGCTCCAGCAGCGGCGAACCGCCGAGGCTCCTGCCGGTCACGACCAGCGCCCGCGACTTTCCGCGCGCGTCAAGCTCCCCGCCGATGGCCGCGATCTTGCCGGGGCCGAAAATGATCCGTTCAAGCTGCGAAAACGAAAATTGTCCGGCCGGTGCGTCCACGGTGTCCCCCTTTGTCGTCCCTTGCGTCCGGCATCGAACCATCGCTGGCGAACAAAGCGCAAGCCGGAATCTTCATCTTCCTGATGACCGGAGTGCCCATCCAATGGTAGGAAGCCCGCCATGTTGCATATCAACGATATCGTATACCGCATCGGCGGACGCGTTCTGTTCGACAAGGCCTCGGCGGTCATCCCGCAGGGCCATAAGGTTGGGCTCGTGGGCCGGAATGGCTCCGGCAAGTCGACGCTCCTGAAGCTCATAACCGGCGAGATCTATCCCTCCGAAGGCGAAATCTCCTATCCGAAGCGCATGTCGCTCGGCATGGTCGCGCAGGAGGCCCCCGGCGGCTCCACCAGCCTGATCGATACCGTGCTGGATGCCGACACGGTGCGCGCGGACCTTCTGGCGCGCGCCGAAACCGAAACCGACCCCGGTGAGATCGGCGAAATCCATATGCGCCTTTCCGAAATCGGGGCCTATGCGGCCCCGGCCCGCGCCGCCACGATCCTGTCCGGCCTCGGGTTCGACGAAGAAGCGCAGAAACGGCCCTGCTCGTCCTATTCGGGCGGCTGGCGCATGCGCGTGGCGCTCGCTTCCGCCCTGTTCGCCCAGCCCGATATCCTGCTGCTTGACGAGCCGACCAACTATCTCGATCTCGAAGGCGCGCTATGGCTCGAGCGGTTTCTCGAGACCTATCCCAATACCCTGCTGATCATCAGCCATGACCGCGCCTTCCTCAATCGCGCCGTCGATCACATCCTGCATCTCTCGGAATGCAAATTGGCGCTCTATTCCGGCGGCTACGACACTTTCGAGCGTACCCGAGCGCTGCAGCAGGCGAATATGAAGAAGGCGATCGAGAAGCAGGACGCGCAACGAAAACACATGCAGGCCTTCGTGGACCGCTTCCGAGCCAAGGCTTCGAAGGCGCGCCAGGCTCAGAGCCGACTGAAGGCGATCGCCAAGCTGCAGCCGATCGCGTCGCTCGCCGAGGACAAGACGCCGGAATTCCGCTTTCCCGATCCCTCGCCCCTGCCCCCGCCGCTGATCACGATGGACGATGTCTCGACCGGCTATGGCGACGGCCCGCCGATCTTGAGCAAACGTCAATCTCCGGATCGATCAGGACGACCGTATCGCGCTACTCGGCGCAAACGGCAACGGCAAATCGACCTTCGCCAAGCTGCTGTCCAAGCGCCTCAATCACATCGACCGGCCGGGTCAAGCGCGCGCCGGCGCTGAAGATCGGCTATTTCGCCCAGCACCAGCTCGACGAATTGAACCCGCAGCAAACCGCCTATCGAGCATATGGTGGAGGTGCTGCCCGGAAAGACGCAAGCGCAGGTCCGCGCGGTTCTCGGCAATTTCGGCTTTCCCTACGACACCATGAACGTGAAGACGGAGAACCTCTCCGGCGGCGAGAAGGCCCGGCTGGTCTTCACGCTCATCACGCGCGATGCGCCGCATATTCTGGTGCTCGACGAGCCGACCAACCACCTGGACGTCGACTCCCGCGAAGTGTTGAACCGCGCGCTCAACGAGTTCCAGGGTGCGGTGATCCTGATCAGCCACGACCGGCATCTGGTGGAAACCACGGCCGACCGCCTGTGGCTCGTCGCCGACGGCACGATCGCTTCCTATGACGGCGACATGGACGAATATGCCGAGTTGATCCTGAGCCGCGCCCGCGCCGCCGGCCGGGGCAACGGCAAGAGCGAGCCCAAGCCTTCCCGCAAGGAGGCCCGCCGCGACGCCGCCGCCGCCCGCGCCAAGATCGCACCGCTCCGCCGCAAGGTCGAGACGATGGAAAAGCGTCACGAAAAGCTGCAGATCGATCTCGCCGGCGTCGCCGCCTCGCTCAACGATCCATCGCTTTATGAAGACGCCGCGGGCAGCGCAGATAAGGTCGCTCAGCTCACCAAACGTCAGGCGGACCTCGAGAGCGAGATCAAGGATGTCGAGTTCGAATGGATGAAGGCGCTGGACGAATATGAGCGGGCAGAGGCCGCCGAAATCGGCTGACCTAACCTTGCAGGCACATCTCCAGAAGCTTCAGCGTCGTATTCCAGTTCCGCGCCGTGCCCGTCGTCCCGAGGGTCTTTTCGATCCGGGCGGCGGTTAACTTCGATCGCCCGATGCCATCGGGATAAGAAAGGTAGATGTGGCACCCGCCGGGTCGAACGAGTTCGGATCCTTGGATCGAGGACTGAAGCGCGTCGACGTCCTCTGGCCTCGGCGGGCGTTTTAGAGGCATGACCACAAGATGGCTCGGGTCCATCCTGGCTTCCGAGGGAAACGGGTTCTCATTCACGATCGCGGCCCATTCCTGGCCGGTCCGCACGAGAAAGTCCGTCTGGACCTTGAGCCTCTTGGCGGTCTCGCGTTCGAGAAGCGCTTCCAGTTCCTCCCGGCTCTGTGTTTCGGCCCGGAAAACCAGATTCCCGCTCTGCAACAATGTCCGTGGCTCGGTCAGACCGAGACCGGAGGCGAGTGACCGCAGATCCGCCATCGCGATGCGGTTCCGGCCGCCGACATTGATGGCGCGCAGAAGGGCGATGATAGACAGTCAGGGCTTATCCCTTCTTCTCCCACTTGCCTTGCGGCGATTGCTGCCAATAGACGACGTCGTGCCCCTCGGCCTTGTATTTCTTCCAGCGTTCGCGGGCGTCGGCGACGTCGCCTTCGTCGTTTCCGTTGAAGATATCGAGACAGCGGTCGAATTGCCCGAGATAGGCCGGCTTCACGCCATCGAGGACCGCGAGCACGGTCGCGCCGTTGGGGTTTTCCTCCTCGGTGGTGAGGAAGATCGGGTGCTCGGAGACATTGCCGTCGGCCGAGGCGCCATGCGGCAGGAAGGATTCGTCGTCATAGGTCCAGAGCAGCGCATTGAGCCTGTCGACACGTTCCTGCGAACCGGCCAGAACGACGGCCCGCAACCCCGCCCCGATCACGCGCTCCATCAGCTTCGGCAGCACCTGATCCAGGGACTGCCGTTCGAGATGGTAGAAGCTGACCTCGGTCATTTGCCTTCGTAATGATCCTCGACGAGGCGGTTCAACAGGCGGACGCCGAAGCCCGTCGCACCCTTCGGCACCGTGTCCATCTCCGTCTTGGTCCAGGCCGTGCCGGCGATATCGAGATGCGCCCAGGGCACGTTGTTGACGAAACGCTGCAGGAACTGCGCGGCCGTGATGCTGCCCCCGTCGCGCGTGCCGACATTCTTCATGTCGGCGATCTCGCTCTTGAGCTGCTTGTCATAGACGTCGCCCATCGGCATGCGCCAGAGCTTCTCGCCCTCGGCCTCGCCCGCCGCTACCAGCTTCTTCGACCAGTTCGTCGTTGTTGGAGAACAGGCCGGCATATTCATGGGCCAGCGAAATGATGATCGCGCCGGTCAAGGTGGCGAGATTGATCATGAACTTGCGGCTTGAAACGGTCCTGCGTGTACCAGAGCGCATCGGCGAGAACCAGACGGCCCTCGGCATCGGTATTGATCACCTCGATGGTCTGGCCCGACATGGACGTCACCACGTCGCCCGGCCGCTGGGCGTTGCCGCCCGGCATGTTCTCGACCAGCCCGACGACGCCGACCGCGTTGACCTTGGCCTTGCGTCCGGCCAGCGCCTTCATCAGGCCGACAACGGCGCCCGAACCGCCCATGTCGAACTTCATGTCTTCCATGCCGGCGGCAGGCTTCAGGGAAATGCCGCCCGTATCGAAGGTCACGCCCTTGCCGACAAAGGCCACCGGCGCTTCCTTGGAGGGAGGCTGGTGCGCCGTTCCACTGGATGATGACGAAATAGGAGTTCCCGGATACTTCCCTGGCCGACGCCGAGAAGCGAGCCCATGCCCAGCTTCTTCATCTTGGCTTCGTCCAGCACCTCGACCTTCAGGCCGAGCTTGGTCAGCGCCTTGATCTCATTCGCATAGGATTCCGGATAAAGAACGTTGGCCGGTTCGCTGACCAGATCGCGGGTCATGAAAACGCCATCCGCGATCTTGTCGAGCGGCGTAAAGGCCTTTTTCGCGGCGGCGGAATCCTTTACGCCGATCGTCACCTTGGCGAGGCTCGGCTTGTCCTCGGCCTTTTCTTTGGTGCGGTATTTGTCGAACCGGTAGCTCTTGAGACGCATGCCGTACGCGATCCGCGCCGCGATATCACCGGTGTTGAGCTTGGCTCCCTTCGGATGATCGAGGGCGACATGCACATCCTTGTCGCCGGTCTTCGCGACGGCCGCGTAGATCTTCGCGCCGAGCGTTTCCATCGCGAGCGCCGTCACATCCTCGGCTTTTCCGGTGCCCGCGATCACTACGCGGCTGAAGCGCCGTGTTGTGCGGCGCCGATATCGTGATGAGTCTGCCCTTTCGAGCCCTTGAACCGGCTCGAGGCGATCGCCCGGGACAGCGCACCGCCCGTCCGGTCGTCGACGCTCTTGGCCGTGGCCGACAGGCTGCCGCCATCGGAGGCAAACAAAACCAACGCGCCCTTGGCAGGCAAAGCGGTACCGGCGAATGCAA
Organism: uncultured Alphaproteobacteria bacterium; assembly: GCA_963822835.1. Taxonomy (GTDB): domain Bacteria; phylum Pseudomonadota; class Alphaproteobacteria; order CAVTAV01; family CAVTAV01; genus CAVTAV01. The sequence goes on from CAWGIZ010000006.1 coordinate 104,737, forward strand.
CTCTCATGGGGGATCCTTGTCTTGGTTCGATTATCTTTGTTCGGTTGGGCGGCAAATATGCGGCGGAATGGGCGAAGCATTTCCAACCCTGTCCTTCTAGGATTATTAGCCGAGTTCGGGCGGGAATGGAAAGGCCACCGCGTCGAATTGCAGCCGTAACGGAGCGCCACGCCTTGAGGTGGCCATGTTTTTTCTCTATGACGGTTGCCGATGCGCAGGGGAAGCTGGCGTGACATGCCCTTAAATCCGGGCGGCGGCCGGCCTGCAATCGCGTTAACAGGGCTTAGAGTCTCACAGGCCGTCACTTTCAGGAGTTCGCTGCGTCCATGAGGACCGTTTGAATGCGGAACCGCTCGCAGACCTCCGTATTGGCCATTTTGACCGCACTAGCCTGGCTTTCCGCCGGTTCCGGGGCCGTCGCGGCCGACTCCAAGCCCAAGGATGCCTCGGACGGCAATATCCTGACGTCCAAGCAGCTGGAATTCGTCGCGGACGAGGTGATCTACGACAAGGACCTGAACAGCGTCACGGCTCAGGGTCATGTCGAAATCCATCGCGAAACCAATACCCTGCATGCCGATACGGTCACCTACAACCTGACGACCGGGACGGTTACGGCGAAGGGAAACGTCACGGTCACGGACCGGACCGGGAACACGCTCTACGCCAATGTCATGGAACTCGACAACGAGCTCCGTAACGGCTTCATCAAAGGCGTTCACATCGTCTTCAACGACAATTCCCGGGCCGCCGCCACCGAAGGGCAACGCGAAAACGGCTCCGTCACGCGGCTCAAGAACGCGATTTATTCGCCGTGCGCGGTCTGCGACGAGGACCCGAACGACAAACCGCTCTGGGATGTCCGCGCGCGCCGGGTCATCTATGACCAGAACAAGCACACCATCACCTATCACGACGCGTTTCTGGAATTTTTCGGCATCCCGATCATTTACACGCCCTATTTCAAGCATGCCGATCCGACGGTGAAGCGCCAGTCGGGCTTCCTGGCGCCCGACGTCGGCAACTCCACGTCCCTCGGCCTGCAGGCGCAGATCCCGTATTACTGGAACATATCGCCGACCAAGGACTTCACGTTTTCGCCGCTGTTTACGACCAATGCGGGCGTCGTGGCGGCGGGCCAGTATCGTCAGATCATCAATTCCGGAAGCTATTATCTGGAAGGCGGCATTACCCGCGTCGGCAATCGCAGCGACACGAACCTGCCGCTCCCCGGCCATCAGGTGCGCGGCTATGTGAAGGGCGAAGGCCTGTTCAACATCACCGACAATTCCCGGTGGGGCTTCAACGGCGAATGGACAGCGGACGACACGTTCCTGCGGCTGTATGGATTCGATCTGGCCGATACCCTGACCAGCCGGCTCTATTACGAGCGCTTCGATGGCCGCAGCTACGGCGAGATCAACACTTACGGGTTCCAGGGCCTGCGCGCACAGGACATTGCGGGCCAGACGCCGACCGCGCTGCCCTGGATAACCTATCATTTCGTCAGCAAGCCGATGTTCTGGAACAGCGTTCTGCGGTCCGACATCGACCTTCTCAACCTGCAGCGGACCTCAGGTCCCGATACCCGGCGCTTCTCGATCAATTCGGAGTGGGAGGTCCCCTATACCTCGCCTGCCGGCGACATCTACCGTCTGACCCTGAGGGCGCGCGGGGACGTATATCAGACCCGCGGCTACGATCCGTTCGGCAATCCGACCGCCCCCAGCAACGACCGAGTCAAATACCCGTTTCCTGCCCGAAATCGCGTTGGAATGGCGGTATCCGTGGATCCGGCGGACGAGTTCGTCCTATCAGGTCCTGGAGCCCATCGTCGTCGCGGTTGCCGGAAAAAACGGCGGAAATCCGCTGACAGTTCCTAATGAAGACAGCTCCGCGTTCGAACTCAACGCGCTCAATGTCTTCTCGGTGGACCGGTTCTCCGGGCTCGACGTCTGGGAAGGCGGTCAGCGCGTCGCTTACGGCATGCGCTACGAATATCACTTGCTGACCGGTCCCTCGGCGGGTTTGACCGTCGGCCAGAGCTACCGGTTAAACAACACCGCCGATTACGGCCCGGACACCGGCCTCGCCCACAATTTTTCCGATTATGTCGCGCGGTTCGATCTTAATATTCCGCCCTATTTCTCCGTGTTCTACCGGCTGCGCTTCGACCGGCGAACGCTCGCGGTGCGGCGCCAGGAAGTCTATTTCGCTGCCGACACCAAGGTTCTTCATCTGACCTTGGGATTGCTCGATCTGTCGCAGGTCGATCCCGCGACGGAGTTCCAGAACCGGCGTGAAGTGCAGGCCGACGGCAGCATCAACTTCACCCGGCACTGGGCGATCGTCGGCAATATCATTCAGAACGTCAGTTCGAGCCCCTATACGGTGAAATACGGAATCGGCCTGCAATATGAGGACGAATGCTTCAAGATCCGCACGCAGGTACGCCGGAACTTCACCCGGGACCGCGACATTCAGCCAAGCACGACCGTTTCCATCAATGTCGTCTTGAGCCACCTCGGCAGCTAGGGCAGACTGCGGCATATTTCCGCGATGACTTTGCAATTCCGGGCTATCGTATTATGTTGATTGGATTATTGATGCGCGATGTTTTCGCGTCGGAGGTTGGCACCAGTGTTACCAAGGATCAGGTTTGCTTTTAATGATTGAGCTCCGCAATCCTCTTCTTCCTCGGAAATTATCGATCTTGACCAGCCTTGCCGTCATTTCCGGTCTGGCGCTCAGCATCTTTGCCGTCAGCGCGACGTCCGGCCTCGCCGCGACGCCGAAAAATACCGACGTTGAGCGCATTGCCGCGATCGTGAACGATCAGATCATCTCCGAATACGACCTCGATCAACGGATCGACCTCGTGAAGACCGTGACCCAGGTGCCGGACGATCCGGCCGACATGAAACGCCTGAAGACGCAGGTCCTGCACAATCTGGTCGACGAGAAGCTCCAACTCGAGGAAGCCAAGAAGAAGGACATCAAGGTCACCGACAAGGAAATCCAGGAGGCTGTTCTCGATCTCGGGCGGCAGAACAACATGCCCGATGCGCAGTTCGCCCAGTTCCTGAATTCGCTCGGAACCGCCCGCACGTCGCTCGCGGACCAGATCCATGCGGAACTCGCTTGGAACAAGCTGCTGCGCCGGACCATTCGCGTCGATGTCGGCGATGAGGAAGTTCAGGCCGTTCTGGACCGCCTCAAGGCCAATGCCGGCCAGTTCGAATATCTGGTCGCCGAAATCTTCCTGATCTCCGATAGCCCGACCAAGGACGAGGAGGTTCATCAGACCGCGGTGCGGCTGGTCAACCAGATCCGCGACGGCGCGCCCTTCCAGGGTATCGCACGCCAGTTTTCCGAATCCGCGACGGCCGCCAATGGCGGCGTGGTCGGTTGGGTTCAGCAGGGCCAGCTGGATCCCGACGTCGAGCAAGTCGTGACCCATATGCGGACCAAGGAAGTCTCCGATCCGATCAAGACGACCGGCGGCTATTACATCGTCAATCTGATGGATCGCCGGCGCATCCTGAGCGCCGATCCGCTGGATACCCAGTTCAAACTCAAGCAGATCGCGGTTCACTTCAAACCGAATACCCCGGCGGACCAGATCAAGACGGTTCAGGCCGGATTTGCAAGCCTCGCCAAGGGAATCACAAGCTGCGATCAGGTCGAGCAGGTCGCGAAATCCATCGGCACGCCAGACTTCGGCGATATCGGCACGGTCCGCGCGGGCGACCTGCCGGAAGCCATGCAGGGCGCCGTCATGGATCTGCAGGCCGGCCAGGCGACGGAGCCCATACAGGCCGACAACATGCTACGCGTGCTTGTCGTTTGTGAACGGACCGATCCCGAATTCCGCATGCCGAGCCCAGAAGAGATCGAGAACAACCTGTTCAACCAGCGTCTCTCCATGCTGGCGCGCCGCTATCTTCGTGATTTGAGACGCGACGCGATCGTCGACTACAAATGACCCGGCCGGACGGTCCGCCGCTGGCCGTCACCATGGGCGAGCCGGCCGGAATCGGCGGTGAAATCCTGCTCAAAGCGTGGGCGGCGCTCCACAAGACCCGGGCGCGGCCGTTCTTCGCGGTCGCGGATATCGATTATCTGCGGGACACCGCGAACAAGATCGGCATCGATCTCGAGCTTACCGAAATAACGTTTCCCGACGAGGCGAACCGTGCCTTCGGCAAGGCCTTGCCGGTTCTGAACGCGCCACTTGCCAAGCGGTCAGCGCCGGGAATGCCGGATCCGGCCAACGGCGCTGCGGTCATCAGATCGATCGAACGGGCCGTCGAATTGGCCCAGACGGGGGCCGCCGGCGGTGTCGTTACCTGCCCGATCCATAAGGCATCGTTGATTTCGTCGGGCTTTCCCTATCCCGGCCACACCGAATTCCTGGCCGCGCTGTGCAGCACCGAACACGAGCACATCGAACCGGTCATGCTGCTGGCGTGCCCGGAGCTCAAGGTCGTGCCGATCACCATCCATTGCGGGCTTCGGGAGGTTTTCGAGCAGCTGACGACGGATCGGATCGTGGAACAGGCCCGGATCGTCAACCACTCGCTCAAACTGGATTTCGGGATCGTCCGGCCGCGTCTGGCCGTCACGGGACTTAATCCTCATGCCGGCGAAAGCGGCGTCTTCGGGCGGGAAGAAATCGAGATCATCACCCCGGCGGTCGACACCCTGCTGGCTGAGGGCATCGATGTCACGGGCCCGCACGCAGCCGACAGCATGTTTCATCAAGCCGCCCGCGCGCGTTACGACGCGGCCCTATGCATGTATCACGATCAAGCCCTAATTCCCTTGAAAACCATAGACTTCGACAAAGGCGTTAATGTGACGCTCGGGCTGCCGATCATCCGGACATCACCGGATCACGGCACGGCCTTCGATATCGCGGGCAAGGGCAAGGCGAACGCCGGCAGCCTGATCTCCGCCATCGAGCTTGCCGGAACCATGGCGCAAAACCGCCTTGCCGCCGCGGCGGCGTGACGTTTATGGAAACGCCGCCCGCCGGTGAGCCACCCGCGCTTCCGCCGCTTCGTGACATCATCGCCAAATACGGGCTGGCGGCCCGGAAGTCGCTCGGTCAGAACTTCCTGCTCGACGGCAATCTCACCCGGCGCATCGCCCGCGCGTCCGGGAGTCCCGAAAACGCAACGATCCTGGAGATCGGTCCCGGCCCGGGCGGATTGACCCGCGCCCTTCTGGAGGAAGGCGCGGCAAAGATCGTCGCTGTGGAATTCGACCCCCGTTGCGTCGAAGCCCTCGGCGAGCTTTCCGCCGCCTATCCCGGGCAACTCGCGATCGTTGAAGAAGACGCGCTAAAGCTTGACGAAAACAGATTTTTTGCCGGATCCGATCCGGTGAGGATCGTGGCAAATCTGCCCTATAACATCGCGACCGTGCTGTTGGTCAAATGGCTATCCAGCCCCACCTGGCCGCCCTTCTATTCTTCCATGACCCTGATGTTTCAGAAGGAAGTCGCCGATCGCATTTGCGCTCCCAGAAGCAGCAAGGCGCGCGGGCGCCTGTCCATCCTGAGCCAGTGGCGGACGCGGCCGAAGGTCCTGTTCGATGTCAGTCCCCGTGCCTTCGTGCCTCAACCCAAGGTGACGTCCAGTGTCGTCGGCTTCGAGGTTCTGCCCGAACCCGTCGCACCGGCGTCGCTCGCCGCTCTTGAAACCGTTACAGCGGCCGCGTTCGGGCAACGCCGCAAGATGCTGAGGGCAAGCTTGAAGGGGTTGCACCAGGATGCACCTCGCTGGCTCGAGGAGATCGGCATCGATCCTGAGAGACGGCCGGAAACCCTTACTGTCGAGGAATTCTGCGCCCTGGCGCGGATTTACGAGGCCCGGGGCGGGCGCTGACTAACGATCCAAGCCGGTAACGAAGTCTTCAAGGCCGACCCGCCGTTCCCGGCGCAGTCTCTCCGCCACGAGAATGGACGTGATCTGCGACAGACAGACTTCGACATCGCGATTAACGACCACGTAGTCATATTCCCGCCAGTGGCTGATCTCGTCGCGCGCGCGCCGCATCCGCTCCGCGACGACATCCGCGCTGTCCTCGGCTCTGGTCGTCAGCCGGGATTCGAGCGTCGCGATCGAGGGGGGGAGAATGAAAATAGATGCCAGATCGTCCGGCGCATTCCGTCTCAATTGCTGGGTGCCCTGCCAATCGACGTCGAACAGAACATCCTTGCCGGAAGCCAGTAGCTTCTCGACGACTGCCCCCGGCGTGCCGTAACGATTGCCGAATACCGTGGCGTGTTCGAGAAACGCCCCGGCCTCGACCATCGCCTGAAACTTGTCTTCCGTGACGAAGTAATAGTCTCGCCCATCGACCTCGCTCGGCCGAGGCTTTCGCGTGGTGTACGAGATGGATAGCGAGATTTCCTGATCCGATTTAAGAAGTGCTTTGGATAGCGTCGTCTTGCCCGCCCCCGAGGGAGAAGACAATACCAGCATCAGGCCGCGGCGCTTAATGGTCGGAATGGATCGGGTCTCGGCCATTCTTGTCACTCGACGTTCTGAACCTGCTCGCGGATCTGATCGATCACCGCCTTCATATCGAGGCCAATCCGCGTCAGTGCAATATCGGCTGCCTTCGAACATAGAGTATTGGCCTCACGGCCGAATTCCTGCGTGAGGAAATCGAATTTCCGCCCAATGGCTCCCTCAGCGCCCAGAAGGTCGCGCGCGGCCGCGATATGCGCCGCGAGCCGATCCAGTTCCTCGCGAACATCGGCCTTGGTCGCGAGAAGTGCCAATTCCTGCGCAAGACGCGTCTCGTCCAGACCTTTGGCGCTCCCCATGACCTCGGAAATCTGGCGTTGGAGCCGCTCCCGCAATGCCTCCGGCTGCGCCTCCGCGGTAGTCCGGGCAGACTCCAGCAGACCCTCCATCCGGTCGATATGGCCCTTGAGCAGGGCGGAGAGATGCACGCCTTCCTGCCGCCGGGCCTCGATCAGGCTGTCGATCGCCTTGTCCAGCGCCGCCATCATGGCATTGCCTCTGGCCGTCCGGTCGTCGTCCGAAAGCGTCGGCTCGCTGACGTCGACGATGCCCCGAACGGGCAGCAAGGCCTCGAGATGGGGTTCCGGCATGTTGTAATGATCGGCGGCATCCTTCACCGACGCCATAAGGGCGTCGAGCGCAGCCCGGTTCAGCACAACGGTCGTGTTCGCCGCCCCTGAAATAACCGAAAAGGTGAGATTGACGCTGCCCCGCGTAAGCTTGGAGGAAACTCGCGACCGGACGTCCTGCTCCAGCGCTTCATAGCCCGCCGGCAAGCGGCAGCGGATATCCAGCCCCCGGGCGTTGACGCTCCGCACCTCCCAGACGAACCGGTCGGACTTCCATTCCCCTTCGGCGCGGGCAAAGCCGGTCATGCTGGAAAGCGAACTCATGAATCCCCCGCGGCTAACAATGGACTGATTGGAAAGAGTTTTCCCGAATTCCGCCGCACTATAGGCAGCGAACCTCGCGGCAACAAGCCGCGAATGTTCGGCCGCCCTATCGCGCCTGGCGGAGACGCCGCCATTTCCGGACGTTCTTATTGTGCTCGTCCAGGGTACTGGCGAAGGTGTGCCCGCCGGTGCCGTCGGCGACGAAATAGAGCTCGTTCGTCGCCAGGGGGTGGAGCGCGGCATACAACGCGTCCTTGCCCGGATTGGCGATTGGGCCCGGCGGCAACCCGTAAACCTGATAAGTGTTATACGGGCTTGCGATCTCCAGATCCTGACGCGTCAGAGGCCGGCCCAGCGGTCCGTCCGGGCTGATGGCATATACGACGGTCGGGTCCGACTGAAGTCTCATCATCTTCTTGAGTCGGTTGATGAAGACAGCCGCGATCCGGCTGCGTTCGGCGGGAACGGCCGTTTCCTTTTCGACGAGCGAGGCCAGGATCACCGCCTCGTCGGGCGAATGGAACGGGAGTCCCTCGGCCCTGCCCGCCCACAATGTCGCGACTTCCTGATCCATCGCCTTCGACATCCGCTCGATCATCTCGGCGACAGTGTCTCCATAGGTGTAGCTGTAGGTTTCCGGAAGCAGGGAACCTTCGGGCGGCACGGTCGTCACCGGCTCCAGCAGCCCAAAGGCGCCATTCAGGATCTTGAGCACTTCCGCACTGGTCAGCCCCTCCGGCACCGTGACCTGATGAACGACGGTATTGCCCGATATCAAGATGGACATGACGGCGCGAATGCTCGCGGCCGGCGGAATGGCGTATTCACCGGCCTTCAAAAGCCGGTCGGTGCGGTAAATCGTGGCCAGAAAGCGAAAGACGCGCTTGTTCCGGATGACGCCGGCATCGGCCAATATGGCGGCGACCTGCTTGACGCCCGAGCCCTTCGGAATGACCACCGTCGTCTCCTTTACGGAGGGACCGGCCGAACGATAGGAATGGGTTACGCCCTGCCATAGGCCAAACGCGCCGCCTGCGACGACGAAGAGGACAAGCACAGACCAGAATACGCGTGGCCGCAATCGCCACCTCGTTTTTTGTGCTCTCGCCGCCGCTTAGTTGGTCCAGGCCTCAGGAAGGCTTGGTCATGACGAGGCTGGCATTGGTTCCGCCGAAGCCGAAGCTGTTCGACAGCACGGCACGCACCTTGCGCTCCTTGGCCTGATGCGGCACCAGGTCGACGCCAAGGCAGCTTTCCGACGGATTGTCGAGGTTGATCGTCGGCGGAACGACCTGATCGTTCATCGCCATGATGGCGAAAATCGCCTCGACACCGCCGGCGGCTCCCAGAAGGTGGCCGATCGACGACTTGGTCGAGGACATGGAGACATTCGAAATAGCATTGCCGAACAACCGCTTGACGGCGGCAAGCTCGATCTCGTCGCCGAGCGGCGTCGAGGTGCCGTGGGCGTTGACGTAGTCGATCTCGCTCGGATCCATCTTCGCGCGATTGAGCGCCATCTTCATCGCCCGGTAGCCGCCATTGCCGTCCGGGGCCGGCGCGGTCACATGGTAGGCGTCGCCCGACAACCCGTAACCGACGATCTCGGCATAGATCTTCGCGCCACGCTTTTTGGCGTGCTCGTATTCCTCGAGCACCACGATGCCGGCGCCCTCGCCCATCACGAACCCGTCACGGTCCTTGTCATAAGGACGCGAACCGCGGGTCGGATCGTCGTTGAATGCGGTCGACAGGGCCTTGGCTTGCGAGAAACCGGCGATGCCGATCGGGCAGATAGCCGCTTCCGCGCCGCCCGCCACCATGACATCCGCGTCTTCCCACATGATCAGACGGGCCGCGTCGCCGATGGCGTGCGCACCGCTGGAGCACGCGGTCACGACCGCATGATTGGGGCCCTTGTAGCCGTATTTGATCGAGACCTGACCGGAAACCAGATTGATCAGGCGGCCGGGAATGAAGAACGGGCTGACGCGGCGCGGGCCGTGCTCATGCAAGGTGACCGAGGCTTCCTCGATCCCCGGCAAGCCGCCGATGCCGGCGCCGATCATGACGCCCGTTCTTTCCTGTTCTTCCTCGTTCGAGGGAACCCAGCCGGAATCCTCGATCGCCTGCTGCGCGGCAGCCAGGCCGAACAGAATGAAATCGTCAACCTTACGGCGTTCCTTCGGCACCATCCAATCGTCAGGATTGAACGTGCCGTTGGTGCCATCGCCCATCACGACTTCGCAAGCGATCTTCGCCACGAAGTTCTCGGGATCGAAACGCGTAATGCGACGGGCTCCGGACTTACCGTTCAGAAGCCGCGTCCACGTATGCTTCAATCCGCTTCCCAGCGGCGTGACAGCACCAAGCCCGGTAACGACTACTCGTCTCATGAACGCTCATTCCATCTGGCTATTAGCGGCGTCCGTGGAAGTCCGGGACATTCCCGAGGATTTCCCGCAGCCTCAGACGCCTCCGCGCACTCGAGCCTTGGCCAATTAGGCGGCGTTTTCCTTGATATAGTCGATGGCATCCTTGACGGTCAGGATCTTCTCTGCCGCATCGTCGGGAATCTCGACGCCGAACTCTTCCTCGAACGCCATGACCAGCTCGACCGTGTCCAGGCTGTCAGCGCCCAGATCGTCGATAAAGCTTGCGGTTTCGGTCACCTTGTCTTCGTCGACGCCAAGGTGCTCGACAACGATCTTCTTTACGCGCTCGTCAACGTCACTCATTCCAGTGGTCCCTCTTTGTTGTGGCGGGGTGTTTACTAGACTCAACAACACCGGCTTCACAAGAGCAAAAATCAAGCTATGCCGATACCTTGGTTACCGCAGTGTCCCTAACACACTAGTTCAGGATTTGCCAGCAATCCAGCAGAAGGCATCCGCCTTCAGATCATGGCCATACCGCCATTGATATGCAGCGTCTGGCCTGTGACATAGGCCGCTTCGTCCGACGCAAGATATACGACGCCGGCCGCGATATCCGCCGGAGTCCCCAGACGGCCGAGCGGCACCGCCCCCAACAGCTTGCTCTGCTGATCCTCGTTCAAAGCGTCGGTCATGGCTGTCTGGATGAAGCCCGGAGCGAGACAATTCACCGTGATCCCGCGCGAGGCGACCTCCTGGGCCAGAGCCTTGGTCATGCCCGTGATGCCGGCCTTGGAAGCCGCGTAATTGGCCTGCCCCGGATTGCCGGTTGTGCCGACGATGGAGGTAATCGAGATAATCCGCCCCCAGCGCTTCTTCATCATGCCGCGCAGCGCGCCCCGGGCAAGCTTGAAGCCGGCCGTCAGGTTAACGCGCAAGACGGTATCCCACTCGTCGTCCTTCATGCGGAGCGCAAGGTTATCGCGGGTCAATCCGGCATTATTGACAAGAATATCGAGGCCGCCCATCAGCCCCTCGGCCGTCCCGGGGAGAGCCGCGACGGCTTCCGCGTCACCAAGGTCGCAGACGGCGATATGAACCCGTTCGCCAAGAGACTCCGCGACTTCCTTGAGCGCACTTTCGCGGGTTCCGGACAGGGTCACCGTGGCGCCCTGTGCATGAAGCTGGCGCGCGATGGCCGAGCCGATGCCGCCCGAAGCACCCGTGACAAGGGCCGTTTTACCGGTCAAATCGAACATGGATACCTTCTCCAGAGCGGCGCGTCAGAGCGTTTTCAGAAAGGCGTCGATATCGTCCGGGCCCTGGATCGAAACGCCGGTCACATCGCCGTTGATTCTCTTGACGAGACCCGTCAGTACCTTACCGGAACCAAGCTCGACGAAGGTATCGACCCCGCCGCCGACCATATAGCCGATGCTTTCGCGCCAGCGCACGAGGCCGGTCACCTGGGCGACGAGCAGTCGCCTGATCTCCTCGGGCTGCAGCACTTCCTTGGCCGTTACATTGGCCACCAGAGGCCGTACCGGCGGATTGAGCCGCACCGCCTTCAGCGCTTCGGCCATTTCGTTGGCCGCCGGCGCCATCAGAGGGCAATGGAAGGGCGCGCTCACCGACAGCAGCATGGCGCGGCGCGCACCCTTGGTCTTCGCGATTTCGACCGCGCGCTCGACGGCGGCCTTGTCGCCGCTGACGACGACCTGTCCGGGCGCATTATCATTGGCGCAGGCACACACGCCATCGCCCGCCGCCTCCTTGGCCACCTCCTCCGCCTCGGGGAGATTGAGACCGAGCAAAGCGGCCATGGCGCCCTCGCCGACCGGCACCGCCCGCTGCATCGCCTGTCCGCGCAGCTTCAGCAGCCGCGCGGTATCGGTGATGCTCAGCGCGCCAGCGGCGGCAAGCGCCGAATATTCGCCCAGCGAATGTCCGGCCAGGAACCCGACACGGTCCGCGATCGAAAAGCCAGCTTCCTTTTCCAGGGTGCGCACGATGGCGAGACTGACGGCCATCAGCGCGGGCTGGGTGTTTTCCGTGAGTTGCAGCTCGTCCGGCGGCCCTTCGAACATGAGCTTCGTCAAGTTCTGCTTGAGCGCCTCGTCAACTTCCTCGAAGACGAGCCGGGCCGTGGCGGAAGCCTCGCTCAGCGCCTTGCCCATTCCCACTGCCTGGCTTCCCTGCCCCGGGAAGGTGAATGCAAGAACCATAGTCTTGTAATACCAGCTTGTTTTTCGATTTATGCCCCAATGAAGCCTGACAGTTGTCATGTGCCGTCCGGGCTTGTCAAGAACGACGACCGAAAGCCTTGCGGTAGCGCGGAAAATAAGTATAGTGCGCCCACTTCAGCGTAGGCCTGCGGAATGGTTCCGTATGGTGCTGCGATGCTCCTTGCCGGCAGATCTGTCGGCTAGGCCGCCGTTAGGGCGGCAGGAATAGCCATAAGGAGTCTTTAAATATGCCGTTTTACGAGCATGTGTTTATTGCGCGTCAGGAGTTGTCTCCCCAGCAGGTGGAGGACCTGACCGGTCAGTTCTCCCAGATCATCACCGATAATGGTGGTTCGGTCGCGAAGACCGAGCAGTGGGGTCTGCGGAACCTTTCCTACAAGATCAAGAAGAACCGCAAGGGCCACTATGTTCTGATGAACATCGACGGTCCGGCCGCCGCGCTTCAGGAAATGGAGCGCATTATGCGAATCAATGACGACATCATCCGTCTGATGACCGTCCGCGTCGACGAGCTCGAGGAAGGCCCGTCGGCAATGCTGATCGCGAAGTCGAGCCGCGATGACCGTCCGCCCCGGGGTGACCGGGACGACCGCGGCCCGCGCGGCGACCGTGGCGATCGCGGAGACCGTGGCGGACGCCGGTTCGGCCGCCCGGCCGAAGCCGACTCGAGCAATGACGACACCACTGAATTCTTCGTCGGAAGGAAATGCAGAATGAGTGATAACGCAGGTTCCCGCGGAGGCCCCGCCCGCCGCCGTCCGTTCTTCCGCCGCCGCAAGAGCTGCCCGTTCAGCGGCCCCAACGCGCCGAAGATCGACTATAAGGATGTGAAGCTCCTTCAGAGGTTCGTTTCCGAGAAAGGCAAGATCGTGCCGAGCCGCATCACGGCTGTTTCCGCCAAGAAGCAGCGTGAACTGGCCCAGGCGATCAAGCGCGCCCGGAATATCGCGCTGCTTCCCTTCGTGATCGAATAGCGCTTAAGGACATCGGAGACACCACTATGGAAGTCATCTTGTTAGAGCGCGTCGAACGGCTCGGCCAAATGGGCGAGGTCGTCAAGGTCAAGAACGGCTATGCGCGTAACTATCTCTTGCCGCAACACAAGGCGCTCCGGGCAACCGACGCCAACCGCGCGCGGTTCGAGGCGGAAAAGACCGTCCTCGAGGCGCGCAATCTGGAGCGGGCCAAGGAAGCTCAAGGCGTTGCCGAGAAGCTCAATGGCCAGACCTGCGTTCTGCTGCGTCAGGCCGCCGAGTCGGGTCAGCTTTACGGATCGGTCACGGCGCGCGACGTCGCGGAAGCCGTCAGCGGCCTGGGCTTCAAGGTCCAGCGCGGCCAGATCCAGCTGCACAACCCGATCAAGGAATTGGGCGTTCATACGGTGCGCGTCTCGCTGCATCCCGAGGTTTCCGCGGATGTCATCGTGAACGTCGCGCGGTCCGAGGAAGAAGCCCGTCGCCAGTCCGAGCCGGACAAGGACGAGGTTCTCATGGAGGCTGAAGCCATCTTCGAGACCGAGGAACTGGCCGAACAGGCCACCAAGTCCCTGACCGGAGAGGAAGGCGGCGAGGACGCGGAGGAAGAGACCTCCGCCGAATAGCCCAACCGCAGAAAATAGCGCAAGAACGCCGGAGGACCTGTTCCTCCGGCGTTTTTTTGTGTGCGAAGCGGCGCTCTCGGGGCCTTGTAAATAAAGCCTCTTCGGTCCAACGTTCGAATCGTTTAAAATTACTTAACAGGACGTTTGGAACATTCGGTATCCGAATAACGGATTGAGCCAGAATCCGTCTCGGCTGCCGACGATATCGAAGTGCGCACAAGGAGGTAGCGAATGATCTTATCCTCGTTGCTGCGGGCCATCATCCATGAAGGCACCCTGGTCATCATCGACCACAAGGGCGTCAGGCACGAATTCGGAGATGGTCAGGCACCCCGCGTAACCTTGCGGTTTGCGGACAATTCCGTTCAATGGGGCATACTCAACAGCCCCGAACTCGGCACCGCCGAAGCCTATATGGACGGCAGGCTGATCGTCGAGGAAGGCGAGTTGTACGATTTTCTCGCGCTCGCATCCGACAACATGTACCGGCATTCGGATTATTGGCTGCTGAAGCTCCAAGCCAGCATCGCACAATATGACCCGGTGGATCACGCAATTCAATCCGGCGTCGCGGTCGAAGAAGAACGTCGCCCATCATTACGACTTGTCCGATACGCTGTACGACCTCTTTCTCGACGCCGGGCGTCAGTATTCCTGCGCCTATTTCGCCGAACCCGACTTCACGCTTGAGCAGGCCCAGCTCGCCAAGAAGAACCATATCGCCTCGAAGCTGCTGCTCAAGGAAGGCCTCAAGGTTCTCGATATCGGTTGCGGCTGGGGCGGCCTCGCCTTCCATCTGAACGAGGTTTCGGGCGCGGAGATGACGGGCGTCACCCTCTCGGAAGAACAGCTCAAATACGCTCAGGAAAAAGCGGCGAAGTCGGGTCTCGCGAACAACGTGCAATTCCGGCTGCAGGATTACCGCGCAATCAACGAGAAGTTCGACCGGATCGTCTCCGTCGGCATGTTCGAGCATGTCGGCGCTCCGCATTATCAGGAGTATTTCGACAAGATCGCCGAATTGCTCACGGACGACGGCGTTGCGCTGGTCCATACGATCGGCCGTTACGACGGTCCGGGCGCGACGGACCCCTTCACCCGCAAATACATCTTCCCCGGCGGCTACAGCCCCGCCCTGTCCGAGATCGTGCCGCATATCGAGCGCGCCGGTCTGATCATGACGGATATCGAAATCCTTCGTCTCCATTACGCCGAAACGCTCAAGGAATGGCGCCGAAGGTTCCTGGCGAACAGGGACAAGGTGAAGGAGATCTACGACGAACGCTTCTGCCGAATGTGGGAGTTCTATCTCGCCGGCAGCGAATGCGCGTTCCGTTTTGGCGGGCACTGCAACTTCCAGATCCAGCTGGCGCGGAGCCAGCACGCCATTCCTCTGACCCGCGACTATATGACCGAATGGGAGAAACGCGTGGATCAGCGGGCGGCGGCGGAATAACTATCCCCGATATCCTCATCTTTAATCCACAATTAACCATGTCACCGCCGCCTCATTGGGTGCTATACCGGGACCATGGAACAGGCAAAAACATCTGCGGCCGTCGTCTCCGTCCGGGGCGACAAGGCCGAGGGCGTCGGCTACCGTTCGGCGCCGCATAATCTCGATGCCGAGGCTCAGCTTATCGGCGCGATTCTCGTGAACAACGAAGCCGCCAGCCGGGTTACGGGATTCCTCCTGCCCGAACATTTCTACGAGCCGGTTCTGGGCGAGATCTATGAGGCGGCGCTCAAGCTGATCGACCGGAATCAGCGGGCCACGCCCGTGACGCTGCGCCCGTATTTCGAAAATCACGCCGGCCTCAAGGAAGTCGGTGGCGCGACCTTCCTCGCGCGTCTCGCGGCCGAAGCCGCCACGATCATCCACGCCGAGGATTACGGACGCCAGATCTACGACCTCGCCCTCCGCCGCGAGCTGATCCAGATCGGCGAGAAGATGGTTCTGACGGCCTATGACTCGCCGATCGAGGCCGGTGCGCCCGAGCAGATCGAGCAGGCCGAAGATTTGCTGTTCAAGCTGGCGGAAACGGGCCGTCAGGAAGGCGGTTTCCAGTCCTTCGAGCGGTCGATCAAGATGGCCGTTCAGTCGATCGAGGCCGCTTATCGCCGCGACAGCCATCTGGTCGGCGTCACGACGGGCTTCCGGGACATCGATAAGAACCTCGGTGGTCTCCACAAGTCGGACCTGCTGATCATCGCCGCCCGTCCGGCCATGGGCAAAACGTCGCTCGCGACGAATATCGCCTTCAATGCCGCCAAGGCGCGCAAGGTCGCGCTCGAGGAAGGGGCCGATCCGCGCACGGCGGACGGCGCGGTCGTGGGCTTCTTCTCGCTCGAAATGTCGTCCGAGCAGCTGGCCACGCGTATTCTTTCCGAACAATCCGGCATCTCGTCCCACAAGCTGCGCCAGGGACAGATTTCCGCCGCCGAGTTTCCCGATGTCGTTCGCGCATCCCACGACATCGAGACCCTGCCGTTGTTCATCGACGACACGCCGGCCATAACCGTCGGCGCGTTGCGGACGCGGGCCCGGCGCCTGCACCGGCAGCACGGCCTCTCGCTCATCGTGATCGACTATCTGCAGTTGCTGCGGCCGACCACCTCGAAGTCATCCGACAGCCGCGTGCAGGAAGTGTCGCAGATCACCCAGGGCCTCAAAGCTCTGGCGAAGGAACTGAACATTCCGGTGATCGCGCTCTCGCAGCTCAGCCGTCTCGTCGAACAGCGCGAGGACAAGCGGCCGGTGCTTTCGGACCTCAGAGAGTCGGGCTCGATCGAGCAGGACGCGGACGTGGTGCTCTTCATCTATCGCGAGGAGTATTACCACCAGCAGCGCCGGTCCGGACGACGACTTGCCCAACATGCAGGAATGGCGCGAGAAGGAAGAACGCATCCACGGCCGCGCCGAGGTGATCGTCGCCAAGCAGCGTCACGGCCCGGTCGGCAACATCAAACTGCTGTTTGACAGCAACACCACCCGGTTCAGCGACTATATCGATAGCGACCATCTGCCTGATGCCATCCCCTGAGCGCTATGGCGGTCGGCTGACCATCAATCTCGACGCTCTCGGCGCGAATTATCGACTGTTGAAAGCGCGCGGTGCGCCGGCCGAATGCGCGGTCGCCGTGAAGGCGGACGCCTATGGGCTCGGAATGGCCCGCGTCGCCCCTGCCCTCTGGAACGCCGGCTGCCGCACCTTCTTCGTCGCAACGCTCGACGAAGGGCTGGCCCTTCGAGGCCTGCTGTCCGAAGCCCGGATTTACGTGCTGAATGGCCTTCCCTCCGGCGAGGAAGCGGCATTTCTGGAACGCGGGCTATCGCCTGTTCTGAACACGCTGGCCCAGATCGAGGCCTGGACCGCCTACGCCCGGTCTTCGACCGCCGCCTTGCCTTTGGCCGCAATCCATATCGACACTGGCATGAACCGGCTCGGACTGCCGCCAGAGGAAGTAGAAGCCTTCCTGGCCCGTCCGGACCTGATCGAGAACTGCCCGTTCGATATGGTCATGAGCCATCTGGCTTGCGCCGACGAACGCGCGCATCCGATGAACCGCGAACAGGGAACGAAATTCGCGGCTGTCGCCAAACGCTTCCCGACCAAGCGGGCAAGCCTCGCCAATTCCGGTGGGGTGTTCCTGGGTTCCCCGTTTCATCACGATCTCACCCGCGTGGGGATCTCGATCTATGGCGGGGCACCGACCCAGAACGAACCCAACCCGATGGCGGAAGTTGTTCATTTACAAGGCAGAATCGTCCAGAGCCGGTTCGTTGACAGTCCTATGACCGTTGGCTATGGTGCAACCCATTCATTCAGAAGGCGGACAAGGTTGGCAACCGTGGCTCTGGGATATGGCGATGGTTATATTCGGTCCGCGGGCAATCAGGCCTATGGCTGCATCGACGGCATTCGCGTCCCCGTCGTCGGCCGCGTATCGATGGATCTCATCACGCTGGATGTGACGGCGGCGGATCCCGCCCGGTCCGAACCCGGAAATTTCATCGATCTCATCGGCAACGGTGCGGATCTCGACGACATCGCCCGGCGGGCCGGAACAATCGCTTACGAACTGCTCACAAATCTCGGCTCCCGCTACGAACGGCACTATGTCGGCAGCGGCGCCCTAGCCAGCGAGGCGCGTCCGTGAACTTTCTCGCGATCATCGGACATGTCTTTCTCGGGATCATGCAGCTGATTGGCCGGGTTTCCGTCTTCACCGGCCGGGCTATCCTTTATTCGGTCACGCCGCCCTTCCATTTCAGGAACATCGTCACGCAGGTCATGAACATCGGCTACTACTCGTTGCCGATCGTGGGCATGACCGCGTTCTTCACCGGTGCGGTTCTCGCGCTCCAAACCTATGTCGGCGGCGCGCGCATCAACGCGGAAAGCATCGTGCCCAATATCGTCGTGCTCGCGATTACCCGCGAACTCGGCCCGGTACTGGGCGGCATCATGGTGGCCGCACGCGTCAGCTCGGCCATGGCGGCCGAGATCGGCACCATGCGGGTCACCGAACAAATCGACGCGCTGTCGACGCTCTCGACCAATCCATTCCGTTACCTGATCGCGCCGCGAATTATCGCGGCGACGCTGGTTCTGGCCCCGCTGGTCCTCATCGCGGACATCATCGGCGTGATGGGCGGCTACGTCGTCGTCGACCGGCAAGCTCGATTTCAACGGCGCCGTCTACCTGAACAATACCGCGAATTTCCTCGAGACCTATGACGTCGTCTCCGGCCTCGTCAAAGCGGCCGTCTACGGCTTCATCATCGCCCTGATGGGATGCTTCCACGGCTACAACAGCGACGGCGGCGCGGAAGGCGTCGGCAATGCGACCACCAAGGCGGTGGTTTCGGCCTGTGTGCTGATCCTGATCTCGAACTACTTCATCACCAACCTCTTCTTCGCATCATGACCGAAAACACGCTTCAACCCGGCACTCGACCGGCACGGGCGTGCCCAAGATCAGGATGCGCGGCGTGCACAAACGGTTCGGACCCAAGATCGTTCTCGACGGCGTGGATCTGGATGTGATGCCGGGCGAATCCGTCGTCATCATCGGCGGTTCGGGAAGCGGCAAATCCGTCATCGCTGAAGTGCATTCTCGGCCTCCTGAAGCCGGAACAGGGCACGATCGAGGTTGACGGCGTGAACATGAGCGCCCTCAGCCTGCGCGAGCACGACAAGGTGATGCGCAAGTTCGGCATGCTGTTTCAGGGCGCGGCGCTGTTCGACAGCCTGCCCGTCTGGGAGAATGTCGGCTTCGGCCTGCTTGCGACCAAGGCGATAAAGCGCGCCGACGCGCAGGCACGATTGCCATCGAGAAGCTTGCGCTCGTCGGCCTCGGCCCGGAGGTCGCGGATCTGGATCCGGCCGAGCTTTCCGGCGGCATGAAAAAGCGCGTCGGCCTTGCCCGCGCCATCGCCACCGCGCCGGAAATCATCTTTTTTGACGAGCCGACGACAGGGCTCGACCCGATCATGGCGGACGTGATCAACGATCTGATCGTCAGCACCGTCAAGGAGTTCGGGGCGACCACGCTCTGACGATCACCCATGACATGGCCAGCGCGCGCAAGATCGCGGACCGCGATCGGGATGCTGTATAAAGGCCGGATCATCTGGATGGGCCCGGTCGAGCGAGATCGACAAATCGGGCAACGAATATGTGGATCAGTTCATCAATGGCCGGGCCGAAGGGCCCGATCCAGATGGACGTGTTGAAGCCGTGACGCCCGGCGGCTCCTGTAACGGCCGGGTTTGAAGAAAGCCGCTCAGCATGGCGCAGACCGCCGAGCGATTTATCTGCCAGTCCTGCGGCGCCGCCTATCGCAAATGGGTCGGGCCGCTGCGAATCCTGCGGCGAGTGGAACACCGTCGTCGAGGAAGCTCGCGCGCGAGATCGTGCCCAAGGGACTGGGGCCGGGCGCAGGGCCGCAAGGTCGAGCTGATCGTCGCCTAACGCCGAGACCGCCGATCCGCCGCGTCTGGTCTCCAGCATCGCGCGAATTCGACCGCGTCGGTCGGCGGCGGCCTGGTGCCGGGCTCGGCGACCCTGATCGGCGGCGATCCCGGCATCGGCAAATCCACGCTGCTGCTGCAGGTCAGCGCGGCCCTGACGCGCAGGCGGCGCGGCACTGCGTCTATATCTCGGGCGAGGAAGCGCCCGCGCAGGTGCGGATGCGCGCCCGGCGGCTCGGCATCGCCGATGCGACCGTCGAGCTCGGCGCGGCGACCAGCGTGCGCGACATCCTGGCCACCCTCGACACCGATCCGGCGCCGCAGGTCGTCGTGATCGATTCGATCCAGACCATGTTCGTCGATCAGCTCGATTCCGCGCCCGGCACGGTCGCCCAGGTGCGCGCCTCGGCGCAGGAGCTGATCCGCTTCGCCAAACGCCGCGACTGCGCGCTCCTGCTGGTCGGCCATGTCACCAAGGAAGGCCAGATCGCCGGTCCGCGCGTGCTCGAGCACATGGTCGATACCGTGCTCTATTTCGAGGGCGAGCGCGGCCACCAGTTCCGCATCCTGCGCGCGGTCAAGAACCGCTTCGGCGGCACCGACGAGATCGGCGTGTTCGAGATGACCGGCGGCGGGCCTCGCCGAAGTCACCAATCCTCGGCGCTGTTCCTCAGCGACCGCGACGGCCGGAATCAGCGGCGCGGCCGTCTTCGCCGGCATGGAAGGCACGCGGCCGGTGCTGGTCGAAATCCAGGCGCTGGTCGCCCCGTCGCCCGCTCGCCACGCCGCGCCGCGCCGTGGTCGGCTGGGATTCCGGGCGTCTGGCCATGATCCTCGCGGTGCTCGATGCGCGCGGCGGGCTTGGATTCGGCGGGCAATGATGTCTATCTGAATGTCGCCGGCGGCTTGCGCATCGGCGAGCCGGCCGCTGATCTGGCTGTCGCGGCCGCGCTGATTTCCTCGGCCAGCGAAACCCCGATGCCGCCGGAGACGGTCGTTTTCGGGGAGATCTCGCTATCGGGCGAAGTCCGGCCCGTATCGCAGAGCCGATGCGCGGCTTGAAGGAGGCGTCCAAATTGGGTTTCACGAAGGCCTTGACGCTCAGACCGCCCGGCTCCAGACCGCCGGGCTGGACGTCAGCCGCCATTCGCCATCTCCGCGAACTCGTGGAATTTTTCGATGCGCGAGCCAGTACCGCGCCTTATCGTCGGAGAGACCATGCCTAACCTGCCCTTCTCCGGCTCCCGACCTGATTGTCATATCGGTCGTCCTGTTGTCGGGATTGCTCGCCTTCATGCGTGGCTTCCTCAAGGAAACGGCCTCGCTCGTCGCCTGGATCGTCGCGGCGGCGGTTACCTATTTCTACGTCTTCAACGGCACGAGAACCCGGAGCTGGGGTTATGTCGCCAAGCTGCCAACATCGACCATGCTCATCGCCGTGGCTGTGTTCGTCGGTCGTCCTCGTGGTCATGAGCCTGTTGGGGAGCGCGGCGGCGAAATTGGTGGACGGTGACGCCTTCGGCTTCTTCAACCGGATGCTCGGCCTCGTCTACGGCTCATACGGGGCATCTTCGCCATCTGCCTGGTCTATGCGGTCGCCGTTTGGGTCATTCCGGTCATCAACCGCGATGACCCGCCGCCATGGCTGCGCGACGCCCATACGCTGCCGATAATCGACTATGGCGGCTATATGCTCGCGAATCTGTGGCCCGGCCTCGTCGACGAGACCGAAAGTAAGCCGGACAAGCTCATGAAAACGCTTGATAAATCGCTGGACTTGCCAAGCCCGGATGCGTCGGCCCATAACGACGGCGCCTATAGCGACCAGGAACGTCAGCGGATGGATAGCCTGGTAGATGGAGTGCAAAAGAACTGATGGTGGAACCACACCGCGACCACACCGCCGGCTTCGACAAATTTCGCGAGGAATGCGGGGTCTTTGGGATCTTCGGTACGGCTGACGCCGCCGCCCATACGGTTCTCGGCCTTCACGCCTTGCAACACCGCGGCCAGGAAGCGGCCGGCATCGTCAGTTTCGACGGCAAGCATTTCAACGCCCATCGTAGCCTCGGCCTCGTGGCGGATACGCTGACCTCTGAGAAGGTGGTGAACTCGCTGAAGGGCCATTCGGCGATCGGCCATGTCCGCTACTCGACCACGGGCGAGACCTTGCTCCGCAACGTTCAGCCGCTTTATGCCGATCTCTCGTCCGGCGGCTTCGCGATCGCCCATAACGGCAATCTCACCAACGCGCTGACGCTCCGCCGACAACTCGTCAACAAGGGCTCTATCTTCCAGTCGACGTCCGACACGGAAGTCATCCAGCACCTGATCGCGACCAATGCGCACGGATCGCTGATCGACCGCATCGTCGGCTCGCTGATGCAAATTCAGGGCGCTTACTCGCTGGTCGCGCTGTCGAAGGATTCCCTGATCGGCGTGCGCGATCCCTTGGGTGTGCGCCCGCTGGTTCTTGGGCGGCTCGAGGATGGCGCGATGATCCTCGCCTCCGAGACCTGCGCACTCGACATCCTCGGGGCCGTCTATGTTCGCGACGTCGAGCCCGGCGAAATCGTCGTGATCAACGACCAGGGCATGGAATCGATCAAGCCGTTTCCGCCGGTCAAGGCCCGCCCCTGCATCTTCGAATTCGTGTATTTCTCGCGGCCGGACAGCATTTCTCTGGGCACGAGCGTCTACGAGGTGCGCAAGCGCATCGGTCAGGAACTGGCGCGCGAAAGCACCGTCGACGCCGATCTCGTGATCCCTGTGCCGGATTCCGGGACGCCGGCGGCCATCGGCTTCGCGGCGGAGGCCGGCATTCCGTTCGAGCTCGGCATCATCCGCAATCACTATGTCGGCCGGACCTTCATCGAGCCGACGGATCAGATCCGCCACCTCGGCGTGCGGCTGAAGCACAATCCGAACCGCCACCAGATCGCGGGCAAGCGCATCGTGCTCGTCGACGACAGCATCGTGCGCGGCACCACTTCAATCAAGATCGTGGAAATGATGCGCGGCGCGGGGGCGCGAGAAGTGCATATGCGCATCGCGAGCCCGCCGACGACCCATTCCTGCTACTACGGCGTCGACACGCCGGAGCGTAAGGAGCTTCTCGCTGCGAGCCACGATGTCGAGGCAATGGCACGGATCGTCGGCGTGGACAGCCTCGCTTTCGTGTCGATGAACGGGCTTTACCGGGCCGTCGGCGGCTTGCCGCGCGCGCGATAACGCCCCGTCCTTTTGCGATGCCTGTTTCAGCGGCGATTATCCGATACCGCTGACGGACCGCGAAGGCGGCGACAATTCGGCCCAACTCTCGCTACTCGCCGAACTGAGCTAGAATCGATGGCTGGCAGGCTCGACGGTCGCGTCGCACTCATCACCGGCGCATCGCGCGGCATTGGCCGGGCGGTTGCTCTCGAATTCGCCTCCCAGGGCGCCCACATCATCGCTCTCGCCCGGACCACCGGCGCACTTGAGGAGCTCGACGACGAGATCGGGCAAGCGCGGCGGTTCGGCGACCCTCGTACCGCTGGATCTCAAGGATTTCGCGGGTATCGATCGTCTCGGCGCGGCCATCATGGAGCGCTGGAAGAAGCTCGATATTCTCGTAGCGAATGCGGGCGTGCTTGGCGATCTGACCCCAGTGGCGCATATCCGTCCCAAGGTTTGGGACGAATTGCTCAACATCAACCTCACGGCCAACTGGCGGCTGATCCGCTCGTTCGATCCGTTGCTTCGGCTGGCGCCCGCCGGACGCGCGATCTTCGTGACCTCGCATGCCGCGGCGGTTAACCGGCCCTATTGGGGCGGCTATGCCGTCACCAAAGCGGCGCTGGAAAAGATGGTTCAGATCTACGCCGAGGAAGTGAAATCCACGCCCCTCAAGGTCAATCTGCTCGATCCGGGCGCGACCCGCACGGGAATGCGCCACAAGGCCATGCCGGGCGAGGATCCTCAGACCGTGAAACCGCCAGAAGCCCTGACGGGCCTATTCCTGGACCTTGCCGCACCGGACTGCACCCGTCATGGGGAAATCGTCCGCTACAAGGCCGACTGAGCTCCCATTCCGGCGAGCTTCAGGCGGGGACTGGCGCTAGTTGCTGCGCTTCTTCTTCGGCTTATAGGGATTTTCGCCGGCGCGTTTCAGCAGGCGAATCGGCACACCCGGCATCTTAAAATCTTCCCGTAACCCATTGATCAGATAGCGTTCATAGGCCTCGGGCAAGGCTGCGGGCCGGCTGACGAACAGAACGAGCGTCGGTGGCCGGCTCTTGATCTGGGTGATGTAGCGCAAACGCAAGCGGCGTCCATGGACGGCAGGGGGCGGATTGCGGTCCACCATGCTTTCGAGCCACCGGTTGAGCGCCGGTGTGGGGATCCGCGTGTCCCAGAGCTCCGAGATCTTCTTGATCGCGGGCATCAGCTTGTCGACGCTCTCGCCCGTCGCCGCCGACAGCGTGACGAGCGGGACGCCCCGGACCTGCGGCAAGACCATCTCGACCTTCTCGCGCACCGCCTTCAGGCCTGTGGTCCGGTCCTGAACGAGATCCCATTTATTGACGGCGATAACGAGCGCCCTGCCCTCGCGATGCACCAGATCCGCGATTTGGGCATCCTGACGCTCCAGACCCAGCTCGCCGTCGATCAGCAGAACCACGACATCGGCGAATTGCACCGCGCGCAAGGCGTCCGCCACCGAGAGCCTTTCGAGTTTTCCCGTGACCCGCGACTTCCTTCTTAGGCCGGCCGTATCGAACAGCTTCATGGGCATGCCGCGATATTTCCACGGCAAGCCAATGGAATCCCGCGTCAGTCCGGCTTCCGGCCCGGTGATAAGCCGGTCCTCGCCGATGATCCGGTTGATCAGCGTCGACTTGCCGGCGTTCGGACGCCCTACGATGGCGATCTGAAGCGGCCGCCGGGACAATTCGTCCTCATCCTGGGGGACGTCCTCGCCCGGCTCGTGGGTTTCCGAGAACTCCTCGACGATATTGAAGATATCGGCCATGCCTTCGCCGTGCTCGGCGGAAATCGGCACCGGCTCGCCGAGCCCCAGCGAGAAGGCTTCGTAATAGCCGGGCTCCCCGGCCTTGCCCTCGCACTTATTGGCGAGAAGCCGCACGGGTTTTCCGCTGACCCGCAGCCAATCGGCGAAGTGCTGGTCCATAGGCGTGACGCCGGCGCGGGCATCGATCATGAACAGGGTCAGGTCGGCCACGTTAAGGGCGGCTTCCGTCTGCCGGCGCATGCGGGCCGAAAGGCTGTCCGTTGCGCCGTCATCCTCGAGACCCGCGGTGTCGATCACCCGGAACGACAGACTGCCGATCCTGGCATCGCCCTCGCGCCGATCGCGCGTAACTCCAGGCGTATCGTCGACTAGCGCAAGGCGCTTGCCGACGAGCCGGTTGAATAGCGTCGACTTGCCCACATTCGGGCGCCCGACGATGGCGACGGTCACACTCATTCAATTACCGTAACTGGAAACCCGGACAGCACCGCGCGTCTATCTGAGCGCGAGAAGCACCGCGTCATTGCTGAGAATATACAGCGTCTTGTCGGCCACAATCGGCGCGACGAAGGCCTGATCCGGCAGCTCGATCTTGCTCAACATCTTGCCGGTGTAGGGCGAAATCGAAACCGCATAGCCAAGCGATGAAGCAACGATCAAGCGATCGCCGGCCAAGACCGGTCCGCTCCAATAGACGAATTGCTTGCGCTTTTCGGGATTTAGATAGTCCGGCAGTTCACGCACCCAGCGGATACGGCCATCCCGGCGGGACAGGCACAGCACCTCGTCATCGGCCGTGACGACATAGATGAAATCGCCCGCGACCCACGGTGTCTGGGTGCCGCCGATATTACGCTCCCAGACGCGCTCGCCGGTCCGGAGATTTATCGAAACCATGCGGCCGCCCTGGCTGATCGCGTAGACATCGCCGCGATCGATCACGGGAAAACCGTCGACGTCGTTGAGACTCGACATCGGCGTCGGCAGGCCGACGTTCGTACGGCTCAGCGTGTCAGTCCAGATAACCTGACCGTTCTCGACGCGAAGCGCATAGATCTCGCCCGAAGAGAACGCGACCACGACCGTATCGCCCACGACCGCCGGGCTTGCCGTACCGAGCACACCAGCGTTCTCGGCGATGCCGACATGGGTCCAGACGATGTCGCCATTCGAGGTCGTCAGGGCAAAAAGCTGATTGTCATAGGACAGCGCGAAAACACGGCCGTCCGCGATGGACGGTGCGCCGCGCATGGGCGAGCCGGTCGCCTTGCGCCACATTTCCTTGCCGTTCGTCGCGTCGATCGCGGACACGAAACCGAATCCAGACGTCGCGTAAATAACGCCGTCATCGTAGGAAATCCCGCCACCAAGGCCGGATTCCTTCTTTTCGCCCTTCTGCCGCAAGACCGTGGACCAGAGACGCTTTCCATCCGAAGTCCGGCGCGCCTCTACCGTATTGTTCGCATCCAGCGTGAAGACTTTGCCGTCAGCCACGACGGGAGACGCGACCAGCCGCTCGACGCCCCCGGACCCCTTACCGATCTTCACGCGCCAAACGACGCGCGGATCTGGCGAAAGCTCCAGATGCTGCATCACATGGCTCAGATCGCCCCCGGCCTGAGGCCAGGTCATATCGTCATGAGGCTTCGGCAGGGTGACTTCGAGACCGGAAATTCTGGGATCGGCGGAAAGGCTTCCCTCGTAGGACAGCACGGAAATGCGCTCGCCCGGAATTCTGTTCTTGTCCCGGCTCTTCTGCCCGTTGCCCTTGAAGATGCTGCAGCCGCTCAGGGTTATGGCCACGGCCAGAAACAGGGTGGCGACAGCGAAGAAACCAACGCGACCGCGTTCGCCCTCAGCCGCCATTCGGTCACTTTCAGGTCGACGGACGAACTGCATTATGACTTGGCACCCATTGCGGAAAGCATCTCGCGCGCCCGACTGCGAATGCTGCTCGGCGCTGTAGCGTCTTCTGCGAGAGTCTTGAAAAGATTCTGCGCGGTCTGCGTATCGTTGGTACGCAGCGCCAGTGCCGCCAACAGCTCCTGAGCACTATACCGCCAGGGATTGTCCTCGGTATTGAGCGCGTCGAGACGGCCCAACAGCTTTTCCGGATCGCCGGTATCCATCTGCTGCATGACCGACGACAACGAGGCG
This sequence comes from uncultured Alphaproteobacteria bacterium, assembly GCA_963822835.1. Taxonomy (GTDB): domain Bacteria; phylum Pseudomonadota; class Alphaproteobacteria; order CAVTAV01; family CAVTAV01; genus CAVTAV01. The sequence continues at coordinate 131,538 of CAWGIZ010000006.1, forward strand.
AGGTCGCGGAGGACCTTGCTGTAGCTGCTATCCGCCGCCACCGCATCATAGACCTTTATGGCCTCGTCCGTCTTGCCAGCCTGAGACAGCGCATCCGCCTGCTGCAGACGCGCGACGACACTGTATCCCTTGGTGCCGTCTTCACCGATCTTGCCAAGTGCCGTCGCCGCTTCGCTATATTTGCCCGCCTGCATTTCCGCGGCGGCCACCGCGTATTTGTCGCCCTCGGCGCGGAGCTTGTTGGTCTGGTAGGTGCGCCAGGCGACCGAGCCTGCGGTACCGGCGACAATCGCCACCAGGCCGGCAATCACGTAGATGCCGTAGGTTTTCCAAAGGCGTAGATATTCCTGGGCGCGGACGTCTTCGTCGACTTCGCGGAAGATATCAGACACGGCTGGCTCCAAAACGCGGGGTCAGGCTAATGAGCGGTTTGCGGCGCGCAGCATAAGCCAATGCGTGCTGTTCCGAAAGGCTGTTTCGATGGCCTGTGGCAGAGTGGCTCTAACGCCACTTGATCGAGCAGCCGATGCTCGCCTTCTGATCGAGCGGCCCCTCGCCTGTAGCGGCGATCATGGACATGGCGTCGAACATCTCGTGTTTGGCATTGGGCACCGGCCTGAGTTGGGAGAACTCGGCAATGCGCCCACGGTATTTCAGCTGCAGATCGGCGTTGAAACCGTAGAATTCGGGCGTACAAACCGCGCCGTAAGCCCGCGCCACCGCCTGCGTATCATCGAGCAAATAGGGAAAGGGCAGACGTTTCTCATCGGCCAGCCTGCCCATATTCTCGATCGAGTCCGCCGGATAGGCCGCGACGTCGTTCGGCATGATGGCTACCGCGCCTATGCCCATGGGGCCGAGCCCCCTGACATCCGCGATCATCATATCGAGCGCGGCCTGCACATAAGGGCAGTGATTGCACATGAAAATGACGAGCGTGCCACGCGGCCCCTGCACGTCGCGAAGGGTGTATCGCTTGCCATCAGCCCCCAGAAGATTGAAGTCCGCCGCAATCCAGTCTTGCCGCATCTCCAACGTCTGACTAGCCGACATGCTCACCCTCCTATCTCTTGGGCTTACCCTTACCTTTTATAGAGTAGGTGTGTTCTGTTCCGGGATAAAGCCGTGACCGCACTTCAGTATCATAGTTTTTTACGGCATCCGTTATGATCTTACGCAATTCGGCATAGCGCTTTACGAAGGACGGGGTCCTGGCGGTGAGGCCTAGGATGTCTTCGGTAACGACGATTTGCCCGTCACAAGCCGCAGACGCTCCGATGCCGATCGTTATGTTGCCAACCGACTTGGTGATGTTGCGGGCCAGCGGCTCGGCGACGGCTTCCAGAACGGTCGAGAACACCCCGGCCTCATCGAGGGCAACCGCATCGGCCAGAATTTCGTCGCTTTCGACATTGGTCCGGCCACGCACGGCGAACCCACGCTGATTCACATAGTGCGGCAACATTCCGACATGCCCCATGACCGGAACACCTCGTTCCGTAAGGTATGAAACAGTCTCGGCCAGATGCCGCCCGCCCTCCAACTTGACGCCGACGCAACTGGTTTCCTTCAAGACGCGGATCGAGTTGCGAAGGGCTTGCTCCTTCGATTCCTCATAGGACCCGAACGGCATGTCGAAGACGAGACAGGCGCGCTTGACACCCCGGCTCACGGCCTGGGCATGGAAGATCATCTCATCCAGCGTGACAGGGAGCGTGTTCGGATAGCCGAGGATGACATTGGCCATCGAATCCCCGACCAGGATCAAATCGACGATCTCGTCGAGAATTTCGGCAAAGGGCGTGGTGTAGGCCGTCAGGCAGACGACGGGCTCGCCGCCTTTCCGTTCGCGGATCTGGCGGATCGTGATGGTCTTGACGTCGACGGTTGAAGACATGCCGGCCTCGCGCAATTAAACGTTCCTGCGCCCAGTTCTAGCGCGGGACAATAGCGCGATTGGCTCGATCTAAAAAGGTCAAAGGACTGATCGGAGGGGCCGGAAGGCTAGCCTTCCATCTCCTTGCGCTTGCGCTCCTGCTTCCGCAACCGGCGGACCGCCTCGGCCTTCTCGCGGGCCCGCTTTTCCGACGGCTTTTCATAATGCCGCCGCAAGCGCATCTCGCGGTAAATTCCCTCGCGCTGCATCCGGCGCTTCAGAACGCGAAGCGCTTTCTCGATATTGTTGTCCTGAACAATAACCTGCATTGACCTCTACGCTCACTCTCCCACGACAGCTCCCCTGTGCCGTCGAACAGCCGTTGAGGCTAGCAGAGAGAGATTTACGAGGGGTGAACGAAAAGTCCCGGCTTATCTGCGTCTTGGCTTGAATCCCTCGAGCGCCCACGCCAGCGCAAAGAGCAGGGCCAGAAGGCCTATCGGGGGTAGAAACACCATCGGGGCCATTTCCGTTACGAGATGGCGCAGATGGAAGGACATCGGCTTCACCGCTTCAAGGGCGAAGAAGTTGGTGTAGCCCTTTGCGGTCCTTGAGATCCTGCAGTTCCTGGATGGTCTTGAGGGACTGGAGTTCCTCGCGGGCGGCCGCCGTTTCGCTCCAGTGAGTCACGAGATGGAGCCTTTCGGTGGTCTCCGCCCCGAAAAATACCTGCGGCAGAAAGCCGAGCACGACGAACCAGACCATGACCGCGATGAGCCATAGCCGCAGGAATCCCCTACGCCAATCGATACCTTGCATGACGGTCTCCCGGGCTAAGAACGCGGCCGACGCCCGAAGGTTCCCCGGCCTAAACCGACGCCCCGGCCAGCGGATCCGGACCGTACTGGTTGGGACCGCTGTTTCCCTTTGTCGCGGCCCAGATGATCATGATGATCCAGCCGACAAATGGAATCAGTGCAATCAACACGAGCCACCCGGTCTTGTTGATATCGTGCAGCCGGCGTACGCCCACTGCAAATGACGGCACGAGCGTCGCAAGCGACAGAAGGATCTGCAAGATCCTCAGGCCGATGAGATCGAGAACAATTCCGATCACGACCATGACCAGAACCCAATACCAGTATTCCGACCGGCATGCCCGCCCCTCGAAATTGGCATAATTCTGCAGGACGTGGCGAACCGCTTCCTTGATATCCATGATGGCCTCCGCTGGATGATCCCCGTAACGGGGATATTAGTCCCGTGCCTCCCATCATCCAAGTGTCTTGAAAACAAAGTTGTTTTTGGGCCGCAAGGCTCAGGAGAGTGAGTATAACAAGGTCAGGAGCCGGTCCAGATCCTCGGACTCCGGCACGAGACGGGCGTGTTCCGCCTGCCCCGCCTTCCAAAGCGGTACAGCTTTCGCGAGCACATCCCGGCCTTCTTCTGTGAGAATAAGTCTGCGGCTGCGCCGGTCGGCCTTGTCCACCACCACCTCAATCAAGCCACGGCGTTCGAGCGGCTTCAGATTGGCAGTCAGTGTCGTCCGGTCCATGGCGAGCAAGTTGGACACGCTGCTGATCGTCGGGGGCTCGGGACGATTGAGCGACATCAGCAGGGAGAACTGCCCGTTGGTCAGGCCCACCGGCCGCAGTGCCTCGTCGAACCGGCGTCCTATCGCCCGAGCCGCCCGCTGGATGTGAAGACATAAGCACGTGTCCCGAACCAGGTGTGTCAGTTCGATAGGAAGATCATCCCTCATTGACATGCCAATAATATGTTGATATCAACTTATTTTGTCAATGACCTTTGAGTTCCGCCGCAATCCGGGGAAATATCATGCAATTTCTGTCCATTTACCGGCCCTCTCAGCCTGTTTCCGCCGCAGCGCCCGATCCTGAGCACATGGCCCAAATGCAGCAGTTCGTCGAAGAATCGTTCAAAGCTGGCACCCTGTTGAGTACGGGATCGTTTATGCCACGTTCGAACGGCGCGAATATGCGTCTGATCAAGGGCAAATTCGACGTCGAAGAGGCGCCCGCCGCTCAGCAACTCGTAGCGGGCTACGCCATCCTCAGGACGGAAACCGAGACCGAACTCCAGGATTTGATCAAACGCTTCCTGGTGCTTGCCGGTGACGCGGAGTGCGAAATCCTCCGGCTCAATGAGTTTCCCCAGCAATAACACATTTGTGGTCCGACACCCGATAAATGGAGCCGACCAAACGGGCCTAAATCCGGCGACGGCGGACTGACCGGACAAAGAACATAGCCAACGATAGGAAGCACCATGCCAGGGGGATCATTCTCGAAACAGAGGCTCAGCCGCCTGAAGGACGTCATGAGCGCGCATGTCGACGAGGGCACGGTGCCCGGAACTCGTGGCGCTCGTCAGCCGAAAAGGCGTGACCCATGTCGAGTCCGTCGGATCGATGGCGCTCGGCGGAAAGCCGATGAAGCGGGATACTCTCTTCCGGATCGCGTCAATGACCAAACCGGTGACGGCGGTCGGAGCGATGATTTTGGTTGAGGAGTGCCGCATCCGGCTGGACGATCCGGTGGACCAATGGTTGCCCGAGTTGGCCAATCGGCAAGTGCTGAAGCGCCTGGACGCGCCGCTGGACGAGACGGTCCCGGCCCGCAGGCCGATTACGATACGCGACCTTCTGACCTTCACGTTCGGCCTTGGCGCGATCATGGCGCCACCGAATACCTATCCTATCCAGACGGCCATGGACGATTTGAAGGTCGCGCCGGGCCCTGAATTCTCGCTCCACACGCCCGACGAATACATGAAACGGCTGGGCTCGCTGCCCCTCGCCTTCCAGCCCGGCGAGGGATGGCTCTATCACACCGGGCTCGATGTTCTCGGCGTGCTGATGACGCGCGTAACGGGAAAGAGCCTGAACACCTTCTTGCGCGAGCGGATTTTCGAGCCGTTGGGCATGAAGGATACGGCCTTTCATGCGCCGGCAAAGAAGATCGGCCGGCTGGCCACGGCTTATCGGTATGACCCCACGACCAAAAAACTCGCCATGTTCGATGAAGCGAAGAGCGGGCGCTTCTCGGCACCGCCGAAATTCGAAGCCGGCGGCGCGGGCCTCGTCTCGACGGCCGACGATTACGCAACATTCCTCCGCATGCTGCTGAACAAGGGTGAGTACAATGGACAACGCATCCTCTCCCGTGCGGCCGTGACCCTCATGACCAGCGACCAGTTGACCGACGCTCAAAAGACGGGTGCAGATTTCTTCTTTCGCGGCGTTGCGAGTTGGGGCTTCGGCATGGCCGTCGTCACGAAACGCAACGACTTCTTCTCGCCCGGCCGTTTTGGTTGGGACGGAGGATACGGCACTTCGGGCCATGCGGATCCCGCGGAAGATCTGATCGGCGTCCTGCTGACCCAACGGATGATGGATTCGCTCATTCCGGTGACTTTCCGCGACTTCTGGACCCTCGCCTATCAGGCGATCAACGACTGACCCGGTCAAAAGAGTTGAAGGCGTTTGTCGGGAAGTGGCCGCGCCGTTCGTCCTGGCATCAGATACACATAGAAAGGACCTGGACCATGAAACAGCTTACACCCTGCCTGTGGTTCGATTCCGAAGCCGAGGAAGCCGCGGAGTTCTATTGTTCCATCTTCAAGAATTCGCGCATCCGCAACGTCAGCCGCTACTCCGATGCCGGACAGGAGATTCACGGCAAGAAGCCCGGCACGGCGATGACGGTTGAGTTCGAGATCGACGGCAAGTCTTTTGTCGGCCTCAATGGCGGCCCGATCTTCAAATTCAGCGAAGCGATATCGTTTCAGATCCCCTGCGAGACGCAGGAGGAAATCGACTACTACTGGGCCAAACTCACCGAGGGCGGCACCGAAAGCCAATGCGGCTGGCTGAAGGACAAGTTCGGCCTCTCCTGGCAAGTCGTGCCCACGGCCCTCGGCAAGTTTCTGTCGGGAGGCGATCCCGAAGCTGCCAAGCGCGTCACCAACGCCTTCCTGCAGATGAAAAAGTTCGATATCGCGAAGCTCGAACAAGCCTACAAGGGCTGACCCGCCTTCAACCCCGTCCCAACACCCGGAGAGCGACCATGATCACGATCTACGCCTTCAGCAAACTGCCTCCCGTCGCGATCGGTCTCAGCCGCGATCTGCGCGTGCTGTGGGCGGCCGAGGAAACAGGCCTGTCCTACAAAATCCATCCGGTCGACCCGATGAAAGGCGAGCAAAGCGCGCCCGAGTTCCTGGCGATCAACCCGTTCGGAAAGCTTCCCGCGATCGAGGACGACGGCCTGACCATGTTCGAATCCGGCGCGATCGTGCTCCATATCGCGGATAAGACGGGCAAGCTGCTGCCCCCAGGCCCCAATGGTCGCGCGCTTGCGACACAGTGGGCTTTTGCCGCGCTCAATACCATCGAGCCCGAACTCGCCAATCTCCGCGCCATCAATTCCTTCTATCAGGATCAGGACTGGGCAGGCATGCGCCGTCCGGGCCTCGTGCAACTCGTCAACAAGAGGCTGAAGCCGGTGGAAAGCCACCTGGAAAACCGTTCCTATCTGCTTGGAAACGACTTCACGGCACCGGACATTCTGATGTCGACGGTGCTCCGTGCTATTCAGCACACGGACATCCTGAACGGATTCCCAAAGCTTGCGGCCTACAAGGCGCGCTGTGAGGACAGGCCGGCCTGGAAGAGGCTTTACGGCGACTACGAACGCCGTCTCGCGGCCTGACGGGGGCCATCAGCGAAGATGTCGCCGATAGCCGCCCGCCGCCGCGTCTCGAACCGGCCTAGGGGAAGAACTCCGCTCCCGGAGGCTTGCCGTTCACCCACATTTCGGACGGATCCCAATGTTCGGTGATCTTGCCATCCGGGGTCAGGCGGAACACGTCGTACCAGGTCATGAAGTAGATATGATCCGGGTTCTGACGGTCCCTCACCTTCCGCTTGAAGGCCACCATCACGATGTCCTTCTCGGCGATGATCTGGAAGACCGGGATCTTGATATAGGGCACGACGGGCTTGGGCGGCCGCGCCTTGCCGATCGTGTTGATGAAGGCATCCCGGCCCGATTTCACGTTCGGGTTATGCTGGATATATTCCTTGGTCATGAAATCCGGAGCGCGGTCCATATGCCCGCCCTCGTAGACGATGCGCCAGAAGTCGAAGACGACCTTCTTGTTTCGTGCCAAGATCGGATCGTCGCTCTTCAGCATTTCGAGCTGATCCTTCAACGGAGTCGCGGGTCCTTCCTCCGCGTAGACCGTCGTCGTGGTGAGGCCCGCGAGCAGAAGCCCGACGAGCGCGAGCAGTTTCTTCATTCTCTCTAACTCTCCTCCTAGGTGATTGAGCGCCATTCTAGGTGGAAAGCAGTGGAAATCAACAACGTCGGACGAGCCCTTGCCGACATCCGGGACAACTTGCCGCGCGGCGGCACTGATAAGGAAACGACCAATGCGCCACCTTTTGACTGTGTGCCTCCTGCTTTCACTCGCCGCCTGCTCCAAGCCCGCTGAAAAGACTTCCGACGCCGGAAGCACCGCGCCCATAACGCCGGTAACAACCACCGCTCCGGCCGGCGATTACGTGCTGGACAAGTCTCATGCGAGCCTGATCTTCAAGGTCAATCACATGGGCTTCTCGAACTATACGGCGCGGTTCAAACGCTTCGACGCAAAGCTTCATTTCGAGCCCGCAAATCCCACCGCATCGAGCGTCTCGGCGACAGTCGACGCGACGTCGATCGAGACCGATTTTCCGCATCCCGAAGCGCTCGATTTCAACGCTCAGCTTCGCGGCGAACAGTTTCTCGAGACGGACAAGTTTCCCGAAATGACGTTTCAGTCCACGGCAATCGAACTCACCGGTCCGAACACGGCCAATATCACCGGCGACCTTACGCTACACGGCGAGACGCATCCGGTCATGCTCGAGACGACCTTCAACGGCGGCTATCCCGGCATGTCAATGGATCCCAACGCCCGGATCGGCTTTTCGGCCCACGGCACGCTGAAGCGGTCTGAATTCGGCATGGGCTTCGGCGTCCCGGCGCCCGGCTCAACCATGGGCGTCGGCGACGACGTTACGGTGATCCTCGAAGCCGAATTCAGCGGCCCTCCGCTGCCTAAGGCGGATTGAGACGATACCTGGGCGGGAATCCTTCGATAATTTTGCCAATTCCTGCCCAGAATTTCGGATGAGGTCTCTGTCTTTTTCGCGAATATTCCCTGTTGGTTAATATCTTCTTGGTGATCTTTTGATGTTGACTGGGATCGGTCACCCTATATTTAAGTCACGGGGGATCGCCCGAACGGGGATCACAGTCAGCTTCTAGCCCGCCAGATCGAATGAAACAGGCCGTGTCGGTCAGGACAGAGGGCTGAAAACTCGTGTGACCAAGTCGAAGCATGCGTAACGTATTTCTTGATCCCATCCCTCCGGACCGCCGCGAGACGGCCAAGGCCGCGATGTCGGCGGCCTTCGGTCGCGCCCAGCCGACCGCGCTCGAGCAAATCACACGCGGGGCGTCGGGCGCCCTGATCTACCGTACGGAAGTCGCCAACCGGCCCTATCTGTTGCGGCTGGAAACGAAGCGAGACGCCTTCAACGACACCGGCCGCGGCTATATCTGCATGCAGACGGCCGCCAAGGCCGGCATCGCCCCCCGGCTCTATTATGCGGACCCGGCCCAGGGGGTCGCGATCATGGATTTCCTGCCCTCGCACTCCCTGTTCCAGTACCCGACCGGCCGGGACGGACTGGCGCACGACCTGGGGGCGCTCGTCGCCCGGCTGCAGGAAACGGAGCCCTTCCCCGCCATTCAGGATTACCCGGTCATTCTGGACGGATTACTGGATCAGATCGTCAAATCCGGACGCTTCGCGCCCGGCCTGCTCGACCCGCACCGCGATGCGTTCAAGCAGCTCGTGAAGGCTTATGAATGGGATAAGGCGACGACCGTCTCGAGCCACAACGATCTCAATCCCGGCAACATCATTTTCGATGGGCGGCGTCTATGGTTCGTCGACTGGGAGGTGGCGTTCCGGAACGATCCCCTGATCGATCTGGCCAATCTGTCCAACTACCTCGCGCCGACGCCCGAATTGCAGGACGCGCTCTTGTCCTCATGGCAGGGCCGCGCGCCGGACCGCATGCTCCGGGCGCGCCTCGTTCTCGCGCGCCAGTTCGCCCGTCTCGGCTATGCCTGCATCATGATCACGCACGCGTCGGCAGGCCTCGGCGGCAGCAAGCCCGACAACGACCTCAGCGCCCCGGGGCTCGACGAGTTCCATTCCATGCTGGCACGGGGACGGGTCAAACTCAGCGCGGCCGAGAGTCTCTATGTTTACGGCAAGGTGTTTCTCAACGAGTTCCGTATGCGTTCGGCCTCGGCCGACTATCTGGACGCGCTGAGCACCGTCAGTGGGGGGTAGCGCGGGCATACCGTTTCATGGTTCACTAAAAGCCATGATCGGCACGCGCTTCGGGGAGAGCCGCGGGTCGATACGCCTGGAGAACTTCAAACATAGACGATCGAGGATGGTGCGCCTCCAAACGTAGACACAGTATCGGTCCCAGATCTACGAGCCAAAGTCGAGGGCGCTGCATATCGACAGCCCCCGTGCGCCGCAACCGTCGCTTCGATCGTTTTGCCGTGAGCAGCAATACGGGGGATCAGAATAATGAAGCGCAGCACCGACCGCATTCTCATAAGCCACGTCGGCAGCCTTATCCGACCGGAATCCATTCGAGCGTTCACGAACGCGATCGCCGAAGGGAAGCAGATAGACGCGAAGGCCTATGAAACGACCTTGCGCGCCGAGGTTGGAAATATCGTGCGTGAACAGGCCAAGCATAAGATCGACGTCGTCAGCGACGGCGAATTCGGCAAGTACTCCTGGACCGCCTATTCGGCAGGCCGGCTGACCGGATTCGAGATGCGCGAAGACCCGGATATGCTGAAATTTCTTGGGCACGATTTTAAGCGCTTCAAAGAGTACTTCGAAGATTTGATGAAGGAACAGATGGCGCGAATGGGCAGACACAGGCAGATGAGCCAGTGGATGTGCGTCGGACCGATCGAGTATACGGACCAAGGCCGCGAATTGATGCGGCGCGACGTCGAGAACATGACGGCGGCGCTCAAGGGCGTGGATGTTCAGGGGGCGTTTCTGCCCGTCGCAGCTCCCTGCAGCATCGCGCCGAGCTACGCCAACGAGTATTACAAGACCGAGGAAGAGTTCCTTTTCGCCCTCGCCGACGCCCAGCACGAGGAATACAAGATCATCACCGACGCCGGCCTGATCGTGCAGGTCGATGATGCGATTCTGACGAACCTTTACAATGCCGTCGTCGACAGCGGTCAGAACTATCGCAAATGGGTCGAGATGAATATCGCGGCACTCAATCACGCGCTTCGCGGCATTCCGGAAGAGCAAATTCGCTATCACCTTTGCTGGGGTAGCTGGCCGGGACCACACATCAGCGACGTGCCGTTCACGGAGATCGTCGACCTGTTGTTGACGATCAATGCCCAGGGCTATTCCATCGAAGCCGCCAATCCGCGCCACGAGCACGAATGGGCGGTATGGGAGACGACCAAGCTCCCCGATGGCAAAATTCTGCTTCCCGGCTGTATCAGCCACGCCACCGCGCATGTCGAACACCCCGAACTCATCGCGCAGCGGATCATGCGCTTCGCCAATCTGGTGGGCCGCGAGAACGTAATCGCCAGCACGGATTGCGGCTTCGCCCAGGGCTTCGGTCTTGCCCGGCAACATCCGGAAATCGTCTGGGCCAAGTTCGATGCTTTGGCCGAAGGCGCGGCGATCGCGACGAAGCGGCTTTGGGGAAAGCAGGCGTCCGCGGCCGAATAGCCGCGCGCAAATGGGGGCAGGACATGGCGGCGGAGCGTTTCGACGCCCGTAGCGAAAAGATCTTCGCGCGGATCGTCTATGGGTGTCAGTTCTTCTATGGCGGATGGTTTCTCTTTCACGGGCTGAATTACTGGCTCGAATTCTACGCCGACCAAACCATCCGTCCGGGGCCGGGCCTGATCCCGGCCCTCGTTGCCGCCGGTGTAATGGCGATCGTGAAGGTCCTCGAGATCGTCATCGGTCTCGCACTGCTGGCTGACTTCTATGCCGCGCTCGCCATTGTGGCCGCATGGCCGCTGACGCTGATGATCGCCTTCGTGAACGGCTCGCACCTGCACGCCTTCGGACTCTCCGTCGCGATCATTATCATCGCGCTGAATGCGATGATGTCCCTCGGACATCTCGACCGGTACCGGGCCTTTCTGGTGCCGTTCGCGGGGCCACCAAGCCTGGATGGCCTCGCGGGCAAACCCGGTGGCCGCACCAACCGTCTTCCAATGGCACGGCATATCATCGCGATTATTTGCGGGATCGCAGCCCCTACTCTCGTGACCTATTGGAGCCTCTGGTTTCTGGCCCGCTGAGCCCTAAATACGAGCCGGAATGTGCCGCCGCAGGACGAGCACGGCGCAGAGGATGAGAGCCGTCGCAACGGCGAGTCCGAAGATGAACAGCGGCGGCCCTCCGCCGGCGATCAAGGCCGCCGTGACCGCCGAACTGCTGACCGCGCCAAGCCTTCCGAAACCGAAGGCGAAGCCCATGCCGGTGGCGCGAAATTCCGTCGGATAGACATTCGCCGCGACGGGATAATTGGCCTGCAGGAGAGCGGTCAGCGTCGCGCCGATAATGAAGACATAGATCGCGATGCCCCACAGGGGAACCGCCGCGATGGAAAGCAGCCCCGCGAAGACGAGCGAGGCCGTCCCGGCGACGACCGCAAGGCTCGCGAAGATCCGTCGCGATCCCAGCCGCCGCAGGAACACGGCGGTGCCGAGCGCGCCCGCAAGGCCGAAGAGGTTGTAGCCGGTCATGATGGAGATCGCGTCGGGCAGCGGATGCCCCAGCGACGTGATGACCACGGTGCCCCAGTTGCCGAGCCCGACCCATGAGAACAGGATCATGAAGATCATTGCCCATAGGGCCAGCGTGTCGCGCCGGTAATCCCGTGTGAAAAGATCCCTCACCTGCCCGGATTGCTTTTCCGACGCGCCGCCGACGAAGGTCTCCGTCCCGTCATAGTCTTGACGGCCGAGCAGCCAATTGAGAGCGCGGGCGGCCTTGATGCCGCCACCGCGCCGCGCCACCAGAAATCCCGGCGATTCCGGGACCAGCACGGCAACCGCAACGCAAACGATCAATGGCAAGGCGGCGCCCGCGAGGAACAGGCCGCGCCATCCCCATGTCGGCAAAAGCTGACGGGCGAGCAGGCCCGCGAAAGTCGTGCCGATGGTGGACGATGCATAAGCGATGGTGATGATCTGGGCGCGCCAGGTCGCCGGGAGCACCTCGGCCATCAGGGCCGCCGCGTTCGGTGTGGCGGCGCCGAGCCCGAGGCCCGCAATCAATCGAGCGGCACTGAAGATATAGATGTCGGATGCTGTGGCGGAAAAGAACGTGGCGATACCGAACACCAACAGGCTCAGGCACACGACCGCACGGCGGCCAAGCCGGTCTCCGAGATAGCCGCCGCCGAAGCCGCCGAGCGCAACGCCGATCAGCGACGCAGTCAGAACGCCGCCGAGCCCGCCATGCCCGAGATGGAACTCGGCCACGATGGACGGCGCAACAAAGCCCAGCAATATGATGTCGAAGCCATCGGCGATCAGCACGAACGCCATGACGACGGCCACGATCAGCGCCCGGTTGCCAAGCGCGAGATTGTCGAGAACCTGCTCGACGTCGACGCGGCTTTCCCTATTCATGCGCGCCGTCCGCGCCCTGTCGCTGTACCACGCAACGTCGCCCCCCTTGCAGTTGCCTGTCCCGAGCCTCGAAGATCAAATGGCCCGAACGCCCCGGTCCCGAATTTCCCCGACGGACCGTATCAGGTCAACATCCGATCAGGCCACCAGCGGCTTCTCCAGCGCCTTCAGCGTCTTCGAGGCATCACGCGGATTTAGCCTTACCTGCAATCCGCGCTGACCGGCGTTGAGAAACACCTGCTCATGCGCCAGAGCCTGAACCTCGATCGCAGCGGGAAACAGGCGGCGCTGGCCGAACGGACTGATGCCGCCGACCTTGAAGCCGGTTACGCGTTCGGCATCGGCGGGCGCCATCATCTGGGCCGTCTTGCCGCCGAATGCCGCCGCGAGCTTCTTCATCGAAACCTCCCGGTCCGAGGGCACGATCACGCAGACCGGTTTGCCATCAACGAGGGCCATGAGGGTCTTGAGTACGATTGCCGGCTCCGCACCCAACGCCTCGGCCGCCTGAAGACCGATCCTGTCGGCATCCGGATCATAGTCGTAGCTGTGGACCGTGAAGGCCACTTCCGCCTGCTCCAGCGCCTTCGTCGCACGCGTCACCTTGGACATCAGAACCTGCTCTTCCCGCGTCCTATTCCACGTTCAGAAAGACGGGCAATTCGTAGCGCCGCCGCATATCGAAAATGATCGATGTCTCGATGCGGGTGACCCCTGCCCGGTTCGTGAATTCGTCAAGCGCAAGGTCCTTCAGATGTTGCGTATCGCGCACCACGACGTGGACCACGAGATCGTAGCGCCCGGTGACCAGAAACGCGGACCGGACCTCGGGCACCTTCACGACATCCTCCATGAAGCGGTCGACGGTGCCGCGCTGATGCTTGGAGAGGCCGATCATGAACAAGGCTTCGAGTCCGATTCCGAGGGCCTTCGGATCGACCTCGACATGCGTTCCCCGCAGCACGCCGGATTCACGCATGCCGCCTGATCCGTTCGTGGGTCGAGGACGGCGCCAGACCGATCTCGGCCGCGATCTCCTTCACCGACAGCCGAGCATTGTTCTGCAAAAGGCCGAGAATGGCGACGTCCATCCTGTCCAAACTGGATATTCTGAGCAGATTCGCGGAAACTATTCGTTCGATTGACTTTCATGCCGACGATAATATCGCTCTGGAAACCGAATAACAAACGGAGTTCGGCATGGCCGCCTTCGATTTCCCGCAGCTCGAAAGCCTTGGGCAGGACGACATCGACCGCTTTCGCCGCGACGGCTTTGTGATCGTCGAGGGACTGCTGTCGGCGGACCGGATCGCCGCCCTGCGCGAGCGTTTTCCCAAGGTCTTCGCGGGCCAGTTCGATACCGGCGTCTATCCCGACGAATGGTACTGGCGCGAGGGCATGAGCCTGCCCGACGTGACGCGCCACATGGCGAATGCCTGGAAATCCGATCTGACCATCGCGAAGCTGGCGCTTTCCGAGGATATCGGTCGCGCGGCGGCGCGTCTTGCGGGATGGCCCGGCATCAAGCTCGGTCAGGACACCCTGTGGTGGAAGCCGCCCCAGACCAAGCCGATCGCGATTCATCAGGATTCGTCCTTCATGGACTTCCTCGAACCGCCGCAAACGATCACTTGCTGGGTTACGCTCGACGACACTCACCGGGACGCCGGAACGCTCGAATATGTTCCCGGATCGCATCGCTGGCCGATCGCCGATCTGCCGGACGATTTCTTCATCGCCGAGGACTATCGCGCGCGAATGAAGGCGGCGGCGCGGGCTGCGGGCATCGCCGATCCGGAACCGATCTTCATCGAGATCCCTGCGGGCTCCTGCGTATTTCATGCCGGCGAGATCTGGCACGGCTCCGGGCCGAACGTCACCGGCGACAGGATGCGCCGCTCCATCGGCGTTCATATGATCCGTGACGACGCGCCGCTTCAGCGACCGGCCGGGCGGCTATATCTATCGCCGCTATCAGAGAACCGGGGATCCCTCTCTCGACGAAAGCTTTTTCCCGTCCTCTGGTCGTCCGAGGGCCGCCGCACCGACTGGATCGACGGCTATTGCGACAACGGGCGGCGCGTACCTGCTGCCGCTTGCCTCGGCAATGCGAGGGCGATAGGCTCGGCGACCTGACATTCATCGAAACGGCGCCGTCCGGCGCCACCCGGCACAGCCGCCTTGGGGGAGGTTCACATCGTGCGAAACGTTCTGTTTGGATTGGCGGCCTTGGCCGCGACGGCGATTGGCTCGCAAGCCATCGCCCAGACGCCGTCCATGCCGCCTGAAATCCGGGCCGCGTTCGGCCCGGGCCTTTCGAGCGACGAACTCGCCAAGCTTCCCCAAAAGCCGGGCGCGAAGGGCGATCAGCAGCGCCACTACTTCTTCGCGGCGGCGGGCAAGGAAATGCCCTACCGCCTCTACGTCCCGAAGAACTACAACCCGAAGGTCGCCATGCCGCTGATCGTGGCGCTGCATGGCTATGGCGGCAACCAGAACTACTTCTTCGCCATCGCGAAGGACATCCCTGAGCTTTGCGAGAAATACGGCTTCATCTTCGTTGCCCCGATGGGCTACTCAGTCGGCGGCTGGTACGGTGCGCCGCTCTCCATTCCCGGCGACATTCCGCGCAGCCGTCCGGCCAATAGCGACGCCCCGCCGCCGCCCAATCCCGACGCCGGGAAGACACCGGCCCAGCTTCGTCACGAACGCGCCCTCAGCGAGCAGGACGTGATGACCGTGATGGGGCTCGTTCGGCATGAATACAATGTCGATCCAAGCCGCATCTATCTCATGGGTCATTCGATGGGCGGTTTTGGAACGTGGTTCCTGGGCGCGAAATACAGCGACATCTGGGCCGCGATCGCGCCGATGTCGGGCACCTTTGCGAACCACGACTTTCATCTGGCGGACCTGCAGGACGTTCCGGTGATGCTTTCCGCCGGCTCGACCGAAACCTCGACGGTCTCCGCTAGCAAGGCCGAAATCGACGCCATGGATCAGCGCGGCATGACCACGGCCATCCACATCGTCGAAGGCGGCACGCATGGCTCGATGATCGCCCCGACGGTTCCGTATGTCTTCGAGTTCTTTTCCAAACAGAAGAAGCAGGACAAAGCCGCCGGACAATAGACGGGAGCCCGTCACGGAGCCCCGTTCCAGAGCACATCGGGGAAAGCCGTATCAACGAAAGAAACCCGGCCTCTGAGGGCCGGGTTTTTCTTGCCATAAATGCTTGCGCATGGAGCTCTGAGAACTCATCATTCCTCTGGGGCTGGCGCTCCCAAAAAGTAGGCGATCGATTACAATGGCAATGACGACGGCGGGTGCCGCAGATGCCGGCGCTCGGATGCTGCAACGGGTCGGCGATTTCGTCGAGCCTTTAACCCGGTTCGACAAGAGCCACCTGAAGCTCGTTTCCTGCTCGGAAATCTCGGTACCGATCGTCATCACACAGACCTTCGAGGCACGTTTCGGCACCACGACGGACGACGGCAACGGCAAGCTGCCGAGCGGTATCCGGGACGTCTCCAGCAACGGCCGTCTCGAGGCCGAGTTGGAGACCATGTTGGACCGTGCGCGCCAAGCCGGTTCCGGCAAGCTTGCTGCCTGGTCCCGAAGTAATGGTTCCAGCCCCGAGGCCGCGCCGCGCGTCGGCGATTTGTTCGAACTCGGAGGGCGCGGTCGGTTTTACGTCCACCTGCAACGCATGCGCCGGCAAAGGCCAGACGACCTGCAACACATGTCACGGCCAGCGCAAGACGACATGCTCCGGCTGCGGCGGTTCTCGGAAAACGAATTGCTGGTCGTGCCAGGGGGCCGGCCGGAAGGATTGCTCGACTTGCCGCGGTTCCGGGAACGTCTCCCGGCAGGTTCCCGTCCGGGGCACAAATCCTGTGACCGGCGAGGTTTCGATCACCTATCAGCACGCGGTGGTGACCTGTGAGTCTTGCGGCGGCGCCCGAACCAAGTCTTGCGAGGCCTGCGGAGGACAGGGCAAGAAGACCTGCCCGACCTGTCTGGGCGCCGGGACGCAGACCTGTCCTGGTTGTGGTGGATCAGGCTTCAAGGTCTGTGGCACATGCGGCGGCAAGGGCAGTCGGCATCGCAAAGGCGAGGTGCGCGGCGAAATCGCGTCCGGCATGGAGATCTCGGTCAAGGCGGACGACGATGTCATCCGAAGCGAACTTTCCGGCTTGAGGCGGATCGATCAGATCCTCGCCATGGCCGATGACTACACATCCCAAGCCAGCGTGAACGGCCTGAAGCTGACGCGCGTCACGACGGCCAGGATCCATGTGGCGTCCGCCCGGTTCGCGATCGGCGACAAGGAACTCACGATCAACGGCTATGGCCGGGACTTCGATATCGTCGACTACCGGGACATCGGCAGCCTGTTGCTTTCCGGCGACATGGAGTCACTCGAAGCCGCCCTTTCGACGGGCAAAGGGGTCCTGCCCGCGCTCGCCGGCGTTCTCCAGTCCGAGATGAACGCCAAGATCGTGAGCAAAGCGGGCTCGATGTGGTCGAAGAAACGCGCGTCGGCGCTCAAGGCTCTGTCGGAGGAAGTGGGCGGATTCACATCGCAGGAATATGCGGTCCGGCTCTCGACTGCCGTCCGCACGGGGCTTCGCCGCGCCTATGTCGGCAAGCTGATGAAATGGCCGATCGCCTTCCTCATCCTGCCGCTCATTCCCCTGCCCCTCAACTATTTCACGCTCGCAATCCTGCCACGGGACAACGATTTCGCGCTCATATTTGCGTTCATGGCTGTATCGATCGTGGGCGCCATTGCCGGCAACTGGTGGGCGACGAAAACGCTTGAGCGGGAAATCTCCGCGGACCGGGAACTGAACGTGCGGCAACTCATCCGGCGACTGGGATATCCCCGGAACTGGCTGATTCTGAGCTGTTTCGTCGCAATCGTTGGAACGTTCTTCTGCGACGCTCTTGGACGGGCCGCCGCCGGATTCTAGATTGACAGCCCACTGACGGCTCAACGTTAATTGCACATGCGGCACCGATAGCCGCCGGGCGCGACCAGCGGCACATCAGAAACGATCCGTAATCGGGGAAGGCACATTGACACACCAAAATGACGGCAGCGGGGAGCGCCCCGTCGTCTATACTTGGGAACCCAATTCGAACTCGGGCAAGCCACTGTTCGTCCTGAACGAAAAAGGCGTCGAATTCGACCACGTCTATATAAACCTGCCCGAGTTCGAGCAGCATGCGCCCGAATATCTGGCGATCAATCCGGCGGGAACCGTTCCGTCCCTCGTTCATCGCGGGCAGGTTCTCACCGAATCCACACCGATGAGCGAATATATCGACGCGGTGTTCGAAGGGCCCTCGCTGTCCCCGTCGGATCCGGCATTGCGCTACGAAATGCGAAGCTGGTGCCGGCGTACGGACAAGGCCGCCGAAGCGCTGAGCGTGATCGGCTGGCATAACAGCCTCGGGCCCATGGTTCGCTCTAAATCGCCCGAAGAACTGGAGCGCCTGCTGGCCCGCATCCCGACCAAGGAACGCCGCATTTCCTGGGAGAAAGCGTCCAAGGCGACCTTCACACCGGAACAGCTTGCCGACGCCCGCGCCAAGGTCGGCGCCTATGTCAGGGAAATGGACCAGACGCTCGCCAAACAGCCGTGGCTCGTTGGCGAGCAGTACACATTGGCCGACATCCTGACCTTCGCGAATTTCTATTCTCTGCCCGTGAACTATCCCGATTATGCGAGCGCCGATTACGCGCCCCATGTGCGTGATTGGTTGACCCGCATCTATCAGCGTCCCGGAACCATCCGCGCCACTCGCCTCGCCCGGTCCATGTCGCAAAGATTTGCCGACACCCGACGGCTGCTCGGCCTTGAGCCAATCGGGGAGAACATCTTGTGAGGACGATCATTCACGGCGGCGCGGACGCCGGATCCCTCCGCCAGCTCATCGCTCTGGAAATCGTGGGCCAGCCTTATGAGCGGCAATATGTCGATCTTTCGGCATTGGAAAATTGGCAGCCGGCCCACCAGAAACACGCGCCGGGCGGACAGGTACCGGTGTTGAAGGACGGCGCATCAACCTTCACCGACGGCGCGATCACGTTGATGTATCTTGCCGAATCGCATCCGAAGGCGGCGCTGCTTCCCGCCGATCCGCTCGCCCGTTATCGCGTGCAGGCACTGATCGACACGCTCGACAACGCGCTCCTCGATTCCGTCAACCTGATCGGCTGGAGCGCGGTTACACCGGACGATGTGCGCGCGGCCTATTTGAAGCGTCTCGACGGAATTCGCCGAACGCGAAAAGCCGGCGGGCTGGAGCGCCGTATGGCAGGATGCCGAAGAGGATACCCTCCGCCGTGCACGAGAAAAGGTAGCGGATGGCGTAACTATCATGGAGACGCAACTGAAGAAGGCGACATGGCTTTGCGGCGCGTCCTTGACGCTCGCCGATGTCGCCGCCTACCCCCTCGCCCGCCGGATTCCGGACTTGCTGCCGGAAACCGCCAATGACACCGCGACGCCCGGACTTGTCGCGTGGTTGTCCCGCATGTCCGCACTGGAGGCGGTGAAGCGTGGGCTATCGCATGCGCAGGCGGATGCCGGCGCCGCGATCGATTACGCCCCGCCGCGCTAAGGAGGTCTCCGTGTCTCTCACTCTCTACCATGCGGAGCCCGTCGCGAATTCGGCCAAGGTTCTGATCCCGCTCCATGAAAAAGGGCTCCCGTTCAAGAGCCGCTACATGGATCTCTCGAAATACGAGCAGCACGAGCCGTGGTTCGTCGCGATGAACCCTGAAGGCCAGGTGCCCGTGCTCGATCACGATGGTTTCATCGTTACGCAGACGACGGTCATCAACGAGTATCTGGAAGATGCCTTCCCGGACGCTCCGCCCCTACGGCCGAACACGCCGCAGGGCAATGCCCGGATGCGCTACTGGAACAAATTCGTCGACGAGCATGTCATGGATTACGTCTCGATCCACGGCTGGACGCGGCGCGTCGCCTATTTCGCGCAAAGCACCGATGCGGAAACCTTCGAGAAGATGGTCGCGCGCATCCCGCTCGTCGAGCAGCAGCGTAAATGGCGCAAGGCGCGCGAGGGCTTCGATCGGGCCGAGCTGGACGAGGCGACCCGCAAGGTTCGTCTGGCGGTCGACAAGGTCGAGGCGCAATTGGGCCGGACGCCGTGGCTCGCCGGCGACATGTTCACGCTCGCCGACGTCAACTTCTATTCGCACTGTGCGATGATGCTGGAGCGTCTGTTTCCCGAGATCGGAGTGCGCGCGGACCTGCCGCGTCTTTTCGACTGGGCGGATCGCGTGAAGGCCCGTCCCGGTGTCGCCGCGGCCCTCAAGAGCGAGGACCGCACGGCCCCCGAGGCGCTCGCCTTCAGGGCCAAGATACGCTGACGGGACCGACTTCTGCCCTACCCTCGCCCCTGAAGCCCAGGACGAGAAATATTGATTCACGTCAAAGCGCCTATGCGCCAATGCGCATAAAAGGCTGTCATGACGAAAAGTCCTGCACCCGACATCCTGATGGCGGCGCTCGCCGATCCGACCCGCTTACGCGCCCTGCAGATCCTCTGGGGCGGTGAAGAGCATTGCGTGTGCGAACTGATGGAAACGCTTCGCGCCAGTCAGTCGCGGATGTCCCGGCATATGGGAAGGCTGAAGGCGGCGGGACTTGTCACCGATCGGCGAGATGCGCAATGGGTGCGTTATCGCCGCTCGCCCAATCTCTCGCCGCAATGGGTTGCGATCATCGATTCCGTCATGGCCGCGTTGCCTGCCCGGGAACACCGCACGCCCCGGAAAGAGGCCGCCTGATATGACCCACATCGCCATCCAACCGACGAAAGGCCCGAAGGCACCGGGCCTCTCTTTGGGCCGTGGGACTATGTATCGGACTTCCTCTTTGGTTTGTGCTCTATCAAGCGCTGCAACCATTTGCGCGGGCCGTCGTCGCGCGCCTGCCCGTCGCTCCGGGAAGCCATCTGGCCGCATCGATCGAATTCTTTCTCTACGACACGCCGAAAGTACTGATGCTGCTGACGCTGGTGGTATTCGCCATGGGCGTGATCCGCACCTTCTTCTCGCCTGAGCGCACCCGCGCCCTGTTGGCCGGCCGACGCGAAGGACTGGGCAACATTGCGGCCGCCCATTTCGGCATTGTCACGCCCTTCTGTTCCTGCTCGGCCGTGCCGCTGTTTGTCGGCTTCGTTTCGGCAGGTGTTCCGCTCGGCGTCACCTTTTCCTTTCTGATCGCGGCGCCGATGGTGAATGAGGTCGCGCTCGGCCTGCTGTTCGCCCTGGTTGGCTGGAAAATTGCGTTGACCTATCTCGCTTTCGGCCTGATGACCGCTATCGTCACGGGTTGGGTTCTGGGCCGGTTGCGGCTCGAAGGCTGGCTCGAGCCCTGGGTGCGCGAAATACGGGCCGGCGCGGTCGCGATCGAGGAAACGGCAAAGACCTGGCCGGATCGCTTCGATGCCGGCTGGGACGCTATCAAGGATATCGTCGGCCGCGTCTGGTATTGGATGATCATCGGGATCGCCGCCGGGGCATTCATTCACGGCTACGTACCCGCCGCGCTGCTGTCGAGCATCATGGGCGCCGACGCCTGGTGGTCCGTTCCGGCCGGCGTTCTGGTGGGCATTCCCATTTATTCAAATGCCGCCGGCATAATTCCCGTCGTCGAGGCGCTGCTCGGCAAGGGAGCCGCCTTGGGCACGGTGCTAGCTTTCATGATGTCAGTTACGGCGTTGTCGCTGCCGGAGATGATCATTCTGCGGAAGGTGCTCAGCTTCAGGCTGATCGCCGTGTTCATCGCCGTCGTGGCATCGGGCATCCTCGCCGTCGGCTTCCTGTTCAATGCCCTGTTTTCGTGAAAGGAATGGCCATGAAGGACGTGAAGGTTCTGGGCCCAGGATGCAAACGCTGCCAGGCGACGGAGGACATGGTGAGAGCCGTAGCCGAGCGCCTCGGCGTCCCGGTAACGATCGAGAAGATTACGGATTACGCCGAAATTGCGCGATGCGGCGTCGTCTCCACCCCGGGGGTTTCGATCGACGGCAAGGTCGTCCATGCGGGCGGCTTGCCCAAGGAGGACGACGTTCAACGTTGGTTGCTGAGCTGAAAGCCATGCGACCGGCGCCAAAAGCCTCAAGCGAGAAGGAGTATATGTCAGATGTCGGCATCAGAAACATCAACCGTTGACCGGGCACCGCGCGCGCCCCGCAAGGGCCGTCTATTGAACGGATTCCTCAATCGCCTGGCCACGCCGCTGACCACCGGCCTGTTCGCGATCTCCACGATCTCCGGCGTCGCGCTTTTCTTCCACTGGCAATCGCGCGCGTTTCATTCGATGCATGAATGGCTCAGCATGATCCTGCTGCTGCCGTTTGCCTTCCACGTCTGGAAGAACTGGCGCTCGCTCATCGGGTATCTGAAGCGCGGCACGCTGGTGATACCGGTCGTCCTTTGCCTCTTGGCCGGCGTGCCTTTCGCCTATTCCAGCCTGACGAGCACTGGTAGCGGAGGCAATCCGGCTGTCCGGGTCGTCTCGCTGC
The DNA here is from genome assembly GCA_963822835.1 of uncultured Alphaproteobacteria bacterium. GTDB lineage: Bacteria > Pseudomonadota > Alphaproteobacteria > CAVTAV01 > CAVTAV01 > CAVTAV01. The sequence continues at coordinate 153,783 of CAWGIZ010000006.1, forward strand.
TGACCGAGGCAAGTCTCGCGGAGCTCGCGCCCGCACTGAAGACGACGCCGGATGCGCTGCTGACCACGCTCATGGAACAGGGGTTTCAGGTCGAGTCCACCGACCAGACGCTCGCCGCTGTGGCGAAGGCGTCCGGCAAGCGGCCGACCGATGTGGTCTTCGCCCTCCTGCCGTCGACCCCCTAGACAAGCGCCTCGCTTAGCCCGCGCTGGAGACGAGATAGTCATACAGCGCGGTATAACGGGCCGAGCGCGGCGCACCGGCCGGCCGGGCAAGTCCGACCGTCGTGCGCGGCACCTTGTCTCGGATTTCGAGGACGGTCAGCGCCTTGCCCTCATAGGTGACCGGAACGGCGGGCCGCTGGAAAGAGCACGCCATAGCCCAGTCCCCGCGCGACCAGACACCGGACGAGCTCGAAATTCGCCGTGATATGGCCTATGCGCGGACGAAGCTCGAGTTCGCTGAAAAGCTGCTCGGTGTTCGACCGGGAGGGATGCATGTCGAGCAGGATCAGCGGTTCGGCGACCAGTTCCCCGAGGCTGATGCGTTCGCGCTCCGCGAGCGGATGATCCTTCGCCACCATGATATAGGGCCGGTAGTCCTGCACCGGATCGAAGGTCAATTGCGCGGACACGTCCGCTGAATAGAGGAACGCCGCGTCGAGCCGGCCCTGCAGCAGCATCTCGGTAAGGTCCAACGCACCGGCCTCGGCGAGTTCGAGCTCGATCTCGGGGTGCCGGCGCTGGAATACCTGCATGATGCCGGGCAGGATAGAACGGCGTCAGGGTCGGAAAAGCATCCCACCGCAAATCGGCCGGTTACGCTGGACGACGAGCGCGAGGCATCGGCGGCAAGCGACTCGGCGCCGGACAGCACCAGCTTGGCGTGGGTGAGCAACCGCGAGCCGGCCGAGCGTCAGCGTAACGCCCTTGCCCTTGCGCCGACAAAGAGCTGCAAGGAAAGATGCTGCTCCAGTTCGTCGACGGCCAGCGCCAGCGCCGAAGCGCTGACATGGCAGCGCACGGCGGCGGCGGCCAGCGATCCCTCGCTGGCGATCGCATCGAAATATTCGAGCTGCCTCAGGGTAAACGGGATCGACGGCATACCACAGTTTTCCTTGGGTTATTCGTTATAAAAACATGTTTTACAAATGAGTGGAAGCGGTCAAGAGTGCGCAGCATCGAAAATCCGCAGCCAATTAAGGGGGATTATTCCGTGGCAAAGAATCTCGAAGAAGCCATCAAGGAAGCGGTGGCGATCCGGTAAAGCTTTTGTGGGAATCGCAAGACTCCGCCGGCTGTCGTGCCGCGCGTCGTTCAGGAATTCACCAACTGGCGTGACGAACAGCTGGCCTGGCGCAGGACCGCGGTTCTCTATGATCAGAGCCACCACATGGCCGATCTGAACATCAAGGGGCCGGATGCGCTGAAGCTGATCCGCGATCTGGCGGTCAACAGCGTCGAGCATTTCCCGGTCGACATGGCCAAGCAGTTCGTCGCCGTGAACCACGAAGGTTATGTCATCGGCGACAACATCCTGTTCCACCTCGAAGAGGACGAATATCAGGCCGTCGGCATTCCGCCCTCGATCAACTGGATGCACTACCACGCCGAAACCGGCGGTTATGATGTGCGCGTCTGGCGCGACGACAACTCGCTGGTCCGCAAGGGCGATCCTGTGGTCTACCGCTACCAGATCCAGGGCCCGGGCGCGATGGACGTCATCCGCGAGGCCACCGGCCAGGAAGTGCCGAAGCTGAAGTTCTTCTACATGACCCACTTCAAGATCGCCGGCAAGCATGTCCGCGCCCTGCGACACGGCATGGCGGGCGAGCCCGGCTTCGAAATGTGGGGCCCCTGGGAGGACAACGACGCCGTTCATGCCGCGCTTCTCGAAGCCGGCAAGAAGTACGGCCTGACCCAGGTCGGCGGTCGTGCCTACCACACCAACGCCCTCGAATCCGGCTGGCTGCCGCGGCCGTTCCCGGCGATCTACACCAGCCCCAAGCTGGCCGATTATCGCCGTTGGCTGAGCGACAAGGCCTATGAAACCATCTCGCCGCTCGGTGGCAGCCTGCATCCGACGAAGCTCGAGGAATGCTACCTTCACGCCGTTCGAGCTGGATTACGGCCGCATCATCGGCTTCGATCACGACTTCATCGGCCGCGAGGCGCTCGAGAAGATGATCGCCGAAGGCAAGGACAAGGCCCGCAAGAAGGTCACCTTCGTGTGGAACGGGGACGACACCGAGAAGGCCTATGGCTCGATGTTCCACCCCGGTAAGGGCGCGAAGTTCATCAACCTGCCGATGTCGCTCTACGACACCTTCCACCACGACCGTGTCGAGACGAAGGACGGCAAGCTGGTCGGCATCTCCACCTGGACCGGCTATTCCGCGAACGAGCGTGCGATCCTCTCGCTCGGCGTCATGGATGCGGAACTGGCGGAGCCCGGCACCGAGTTGACGCTCCTCTGGGGCGAAAACCCCCGTCGTGGCAAGGCCGCAGGTCGAAGACCACGTGCAGGTGAAGATCCGCGTCACGGTGCAGCCCGCGCCGCTGTTCGCGAAGGCCCGCACGGTCTACCGCGCAAACGCTTAAGCAGGCAGTTTGAGGAGAGCGGAACAATTCGCTCTCTCTCACACGCAATCAAGCCGGGTGGTTTCAAAACCACCCGGTTTTTTTGTGCCCGATGCTTTGTTGAACCTCCAGATAAGGTCCCCATCAGTAACAGCATTTACAAATGCCCGCGCGTAGCGTCTACTCTTCGGATACCGAAAGGCTGCTGGGGAGTAGCCGAACATAGCAAACCCGGGGGGGAGCGCCATGAAGTACGGTGTATGGTTTGTACGCCTGATTTTTGCGGCCTGGATGGTTCCGGCCGGCCTCAATCACTTTATTCCACTGTTTTTCCAACCATTGGGCAGCCAGCACCTGAGCAAGGAGCTGTTTAACGCCCTTTGGGACAGCAGCCTGTTCGACTATGTCAAACTTGTCGAATTGATCACCGGGCTTGGTGTGATCACGGGCTTCTTCCTGCCGATGGCGCTGGTGATCGGCATGCCGGTATCGTTCTGCGTCTGGTACTGGGACACCGTGCTCGAAGGATCGAGGGCCGCCTATTTCGGAGGAGCCGTCCTTCTGTGCAACGTGCTTCTGTTGCTGTTCTACGCGCGGACCTTACCGCGACATCTTCACCATGCGCGCGACGCCAAAGCCGCTCGGATCGAAGCAACTCGTGCTGATCGGGCGGATCGTCTTCGGCGCCTGGATGCTGATCGCCGGGATCAACCACTTCTTCGGCCCGTTCTATGCGGAGCCGACGGGTACCCAGCCTCTCGCTCAGCAGCTGATGACCGGCCTCAACGACAGCCATCTCATCGACGTGGTTATCGCGATCCAGCTGGTTGGCGGCGCCCTGATCCTTGCCGGCTTCTTCGTCCCGCTTGCGCTCTGCGTCGTCATACCGACGCTGGTTTGCGCGGCCTACTGGGCCGTGATCCTGGAGCATCAACCCGTCGGCGCCATCGTCGCGCTCGTCGCGGTCGGGCTCAATGCCCTGCTGATGCTGGCCTATATCGATTATTACAAGGGTGTCCTGCAACGGCGCGCCCTGGCAGTTGGCGAAGCCTGAGGAGGATGTCATGAACTACGATAATCTGTTCGTTTTCCCCAACGGCCGCACCGATCGCAGCGAATATGTCCCTGCGCTCATCGTCCTGGCGCTGGCCTTTGGGTTCTATTTCTTTATCGTCGCGGGCCGTAACAGCCAGTGGTGTCAGCTGACCTTGCTGTTCCCTGCCCTCATGCTGCATGCGCGGCGTCTCAACGACATGGGCAAGACCGTCTGGCTGCTGATCCTGCCGGGCGGGCTGCTTGCCGCGACATCGCTCATCCATCTCTACTGGCCCGATACGCCGGCCAAGACGCCCGTGGCCATCGCTGCCCTCGTCGTCTCGGCCGCCTTCGTGGTGTGGGGCTTGGTCGGCAAGACCAAGAGCTGAGGCTAATGCGCAATGACCTTCCGGCGCCGGCCAGGCACCGGGAGGTCGTCAGTCAGCGCCGCCAAAAATTTCCTATACTTTCGCCGTGACGCCAGAAATATAATCGGCGCTTTGGCGTTCGGCTTTTCCGGCTCATCCCGTCGCGGAGAAACTCGCATGGCTGCCCAAACCATCACAGTTCAGGCAATCGTCTCGGCCCCCATCGAAAAAGTCTGGAACGCTTATGTGACGCCGGACGATATCAAGCAATGGAACGCAGCGTCCGACGACTGGCATACGCCATCGGCAACGGTCGACTTACGCGAAGGCGGCGTCTTCTCGTCCCGAATGGAATCGAAGGACGGCAGCATGGGTTTCGACTTTGCCGGAACCTATACGAAGATCGAGACGCACAAACTGATCGAATATGAATTCGGCGACCGTCACGCCAAAGTTGAATTCACTCCCGAACAGGGCGGCGTGCGCGTCAGTGTCACGTTCGATGCGGAATCAGTCAATCCTGTCGAGATGCAACGCGGCGGCTGGCAATCCATTCTCGACAGCTTCAAACGCCACGTTGAGGCCGCCAACTAGCGGCACCACTCTCACGTCAAGCGCCCGACGGCGAGCTCGCGGTCCCCGAAGAAGGACGACAGGGCGAGCTCCAGTCCGCGCCCGGCGCGGATCTGCTCGAGCCGGTCCGCGATGCCCGCGGTGACCGGCGCGCCCTCTCGGGCGTATTCCTCACGCTCCGCCGGCGACGGACCGACTTCGGCCGCGACGAAGCTCGGCCGCTCCGTCAATCGCTTCCACCAGGCCCGGCTCAACGGACGTCCCTCCAGCCAGACATCCAGCATTCGCAAGCCGTCGATGCGCGCCATATAGGGCGCGTAGCAGACCTCGGCCAGGGTGAACTGCTCTCCCATCAGCCAGGGACGGCCATCGCCGAGCGCTTCCTCGATATAGCCCCAGGTCCGGTCGCAGGTGGAGATCGCCCGGATCACATAAGGTGAATCGAGGCCCTGCTCGGTACAGGAGATCTGCCGCAGCGCGCGGTCGATCACCTTCTGCTTGCGCCAATGTTCGGCTCTTTGCGCCGCCGGCATGGCCAGCATGCGGGTGCGGAAGACCGAGGCGAAGCTCAGCGACCCGATGGCCTCGAAGACATAATCGTCTCCGTCCTTGACCCATTCGCGCATCCGCGCCCTCTCCGCCGGATCGGCCGGCTTGAGCGGGTGATCGGTGGACAGATCATCGATGTAATCGCAGATGATCGCCGACTCCCGGATCACCTTGCCGTCATGGACGATCGTCGGCACCACGCCCTTCGGATTGAGCTTGAGATATTCCGGGGTGAAATGCTCGCCCTTGAACAGCAGGAGATGATGCGGAACCCAATCGCTGATCTCCTTCTCTTGCAGCGTCATCAGCACACGTTCGGCGCAGATGGAGTTTTCGTAGTAATAGACTTCGAGCATTGACCGCCCCCCTCGCCCTCGCCAGCCCGATCCAATGCTATGACGACTGGCCTTTTTCGATCTTATCCTGCGTCCGGGTGTCGAAATCGCTGGCGTCATGGCGCTCGCGGAGTTGCTCGGCCGGATCGCCGATCCCGCGGTTGACCATGCGTCCGCGCACCACGGCCGGCCGCGCGAATATCTGGTCCGCCCAGCGCAGGACGTTCTTGTATTCCTGGACGGAAAGGAACTCGCCGGCGCCATAGGCCCATCCCTTCACCAGTCCGCCGTACCAGGGCCACGTCGCCATATCGGCGATGGTGTAGTCTTGGCCCGCCAGATACTCATTGTCGGCGAAGTGGCGATCGAGCACGTCGAGCTGGCGCTTGACCTCCATCGCATAGCGATTGATCGGATATTCGAGCTTCACCGGCGCATAGGCGTAGAAATGGCCGAAGCCGCCGCCGAGGAACGGCGCGGAGCCCATCTGCCAGAACAGCCATGAAAGCGTCTCCGCCCGGGCCGGCTGCGCGGTCGGCAGGAAGGCGCCGAACTTCTCCGCAAGATGCATCAGGATCGCGCCGGACTCGAAAACCCGGATCGGCGTCGGCCCGCTGCGGTCCATCAGCGCGGGGATCTTCGAGTTGGGATTCACCTCGACGAAACCGGACCCGAACTGATCGCCTTCGCCGATATTGATCAGCCAGGCATCGTATTCCGCGCCCTCATGCCCGAGCGCCAGCAACTCCTCCAGCATGATCGTGACCTTCTGCCCGTTCGGCGTGGCCAGCGAATAGAGCTGCAACGGATGCTTGCCGACGGGAAGTTCCTTTTCGTGGGTCGGCCCGGCAATGGGACGGTTGATATTCGCGAACCGCCCGCCATTTTCCTTGTCCCAGGTCCAGACTTTCGGGCGGAACATATTCGGCATTGTCGGTCATCAGGGAGTCTCCGGGAGTGAATTGGGGCTGTAGCGGCTCGGCCGATGGCCGCAAGCGTGAGCAATTGCCGAGGAATTATAAACTCAACGAAAGTTAAGCCACAAACCGAGTTGTCGTCGCGAGCTTCAACTTGGCGATATCGATGAACTTCGACAAAAGGCCTGTTCCGGGTTTCAGCGTACAGAGCCCACCCGATAGTTGCGTTGACGACTTAGCCAATGACAAATGCCATCAACGCCAAAATTGGACGCACTGTCACCGTAACCCTCGACGATCCCGAGACTGTCGCCGGATCCCGCTGGGCAGGTGTCGAAGACGCCCCGCTTACTCAATACCCGGCTGGCCTCAACTGCGTCCCATCCATAGGGTTGAAAAAGGCATCATTGGTGCCGGCGTAGACATCGTTAGGTAACTGGTAGACGCGCTGGTATTCCTGCGGCATGTAGATGCTCTGACCGCTGGTATTCTGCCAAGGCTGCCGTTCGTGGATCATGTCGACGGTCTTGGCCTGGCCGGCATCCCGCATTTTATTCCGGTCAGTATAGCCCTTCATGCCGATATCCAGGATCTCGCTGTTGGTCTGCGCCACACTGTTGCTGCTATTGCGCGCCGACGCGTTATAAGCCTGCATGGCCGCAAGTCGGCGTGCATTGGCTTGCGCCATTATTTGCGCCCTGTCCCGATAATGTTGCTCCAGGCGGGCCTGGTATGCCGGATTGGGTTCCATGCTATCGCCAACCAAGTCCAGCAGGCGTTCTTCGGCCTCGCCGTTCACGGTGGCCGTTACTGTCGTCCCCAAGGCAAGAGCCTGTATCAGAATGGCGTTCATGCCACCCTGCAGGTCCATGACCCTCTGGTCCATGAACAGCACGACGGGAATCAGCAGTTCATTCACGGTGTTGCCATTGGCGGTGTAGGAGAGCCGGATTTCCACCGCTTCCGGCCGCAGGCGCAGGTTCGGATTTTGCTGCCGTATCGAATTCACCAATTCAGACAAGGCCACATTGGCTTGGTCGGGGCGCGGGCGTATGGACAAGATTCTGGCGTTCGGCCGAATTACCGGTAGGTACTCGTTGACGAAGGTCTGCATATCGGTGATGCGCCGAGCGTCACAGCCCGCCACTCCCGTCTGGGCCATTTGCGGTGCAATGTCGAAGTTCGACGACCAGCCCCATGCGCCGCCCGGTATAAATTCCACCCATTGTTTGCCGTCGGGCGCCGTGGCCATGAAATGATACTTGGGAACGCCCATATCCATGGCACATGTCGGATTGCCATGCCACTGCACCGCGCCCTTGACGTCCCAGCCTTGCGGCAAGCTTACCGTCATCGCCACCATGGGCTGCTCGAAGCCGTATTCGTCGCGGATGGCAAATTTCTGCTTGCCCTGAGCAGGCCGTTTCGCCGCCGCAGATTTGACCGGCTGCCCGTTCGAGGGTGTCTAATTGCCGAGCCGTTCAGACTGCTCACGATAATCGGCGAAGCCAAAGCGGCCCATGCCGACCGCCACGATCCCGACGGAGCCCTTGCCGACGGTATCGTTGCCAAAGCCACCGAAATTCCTGCCGTTCACCGACAGGGAGATTTCATTGCCTTTTTCGCGCACGCTGATCTGATTGAAATCTTTCGGGTCGACGTCGGCGGAATTGCTCATGCGCAAGTTGAAGCCGGATTCATCTCGCCGTACGACCTCGAACTGGCCGTTGGGCCCCAGCAAGATCAAGTAATAACCGTGCGTCTTTTCATCGTAGCCATACACGAGACCGACCCTCGCCTGAGGGTCATTCGTTTCCATTTTGACTTTCACGTCGATTTGTCGGCTGCCGCCAGCGCCCGCTTTATAGGGGGTGTAGTAATAACGAATCGCGCCGCGTTCCTGCTTGTTCTCCAGCCAGTAGGTGCCGGATTCCAGCGTCGCGTCCCAGCCGTCGGAAAAACCGGTATCGATCACGTCCTTGAGCGGACCGATATCTGCCTTCGCTCCAGCAGCAGGGATCAATAAAGCCAGGAGTAATGCAAAGCATGAATAGGGAAAGATAGATCTAAAGAACACTCTCAGCCTCCTAATTGATGGCAGAACACCCGCCCCAATCAACCCGTGTCATGGTAGGCAGCAGACTTCGCGAAGACAACATGTCCTTCGAGCCGCATGCATCTAAATTGGCGCCAATACGCAATCCGTGAGAGCTGCCTGTAGCTTCCGGCGCAAGAGTCGCTTCATGGCTACTTCCGCCGAAATCACTGCACTGTCTGATTGTGCAAGTTTCTCACTCGACGGACGCAACTGGCGAGAACACGAGGAAGCGCATGTACCCGATGAAAAGTTATGGGTCAGGCTGCAGGCTCAGAGAAACAGTCTCACGGCCGCTGTGATCAATACGGCCAACGACACGTAAAGCGCCAGTCGCCCCGTCCATCTCGCCCGGGTCCACAATGCGGCTTGCCTCTCTGCATCGACGGCGGGCGCATCCCATGGCGGCACGCTGGTAAGCAACACCGAGAGTACACCGCCTTGGCCTTGTACCGTGCCAAGATCGCGCTGTTCCAGCCCGCCGAAGCTGGCAACGGTGTCGACGGCGTCCGCCATGAATGAGGTGGCCATACCCGTTCCCAAGGCACGATCTTCACCGAGAATGATGAGCTCGCCAGTCGTCAATCTCAGCGCAAAGCTGCGCTGCATGTTGGCCATTCCGAAACTGCGAAAGGCTTCAAGCCGTGTTTCAATCGCGGCTATGTCGTTGAATTCAAGACGCCTGTGCACCGGCTTCAACGAGTGTGTAAGAGATCGATGTCGCGGCAAGCGGAGTTCCAGGGTCTCCGAACCAACTCTAGCGATTTGCCAGGCGCGCTTTGCAAGGGCGTCGGTGAGGACGTGATGAAAAAGCGTGAGCATGACGGCCGAAATAACCGCAAGAAGCAGCGCGATACCGGGTGCTCCCCCAATCAGCAGCAAGATACCGAACGTCAGCATCGCAAGGCCGAGTACGCCGATCAATGCGGCACCGAAAATGCCCCCAAGCCACTCACCGCGCGGTCGACGGATCACCGTTTCCGTATAAGCAGAAGGGGACGTAACCATTCAGCCTCCAAAGTCGACATTGCGACACCTCCGAGAAGGAGCAAAGTCACTGATGGAATTGGCACCGATACTTGCGGGCAACGTATCTGAGCTCGATCCGGCAGTCCGCCTCACTCCCACTCGATCGTCCCGGGCGGTTTCGACGTGACGTCGTAGACCACGCGGTTGATGCCTTTGACCTCGTTGATGATCCGGGTTGCGGTTGCGCCGAGGAAGGCGTGGTCGAAGGGGTAATAGTCTGCCGTCATGCCGTCGGTGAAGGTGACGGCCAGGAGCACGCAGATATAGTCGCAGGAGCGTTCACCGTCCATCAAGCCGACAGCGCGCATCGGCATTCACGCCAATAACGACCTATCGTTTCCGAGGAATGGCCCGGCGACTGGTGAGGTTCTTCATCCCGATTTTCTTGGGTAGTAGGTCTCGGCTCCCGGCGCCGCGACGCAGGATAAGTGTTGCGTTTTCCCCGGCCGTTCGATGGGTTTGGGCTATGAGACTCTTTCCAATGCCTCGACGCTGGTAATCGCACGTCGACCGCCGAATCGGACAGGTAGGGACGATAGGAAAAGTCGGTCACCGCTCTTGCGACGCCAACAAGGCGACCCGCATCACGAGCGGATACAATAATGTCGGCTTTGCGAAGCATCTTGTCGAGCCGCGAAAGATCGTCGACCGGGCGCCGTTCGGCGAGGGTCGAGGCGACCGAGACCGCTCGAAACTGCGCCGCAGACAGCTCTGGCTCCAAGGCGACGCGAAATCTGCATATTCGATCTCGAGACGTAATCGCTCAACGGCCCAATTAGACCATACGTTGCTGCCCGTTCGCCGCGCAATAAGGTCCGCGCCACGCCAAGGTCCACACGCCTCAACTACGCGTTTCCTCGCTCTCTCTCGGTTATTCCGGAACATGGTAGCGCGTTGATATGGCGGCACAAACTTCTTCTGTGTACCGCAAAGAACCGTCTCCCGAGACGCCAGAAAATCGGGCACCTGAAATCAAGCTCGAATTTCGACGATCTGTAGTTTGCTCGGCTCCAGCGACGATCGATACCGATCGGTCGATTTTATAAAACGCCGATGACTACGGCATGGCCGGCCCGCCCGAAGAACGGCCGTCAGCAAGGCTTGAGACCTTGTCGCGCCGGACAGAGCGTCATGCTTCGGCCGAACCTCCCCCAGCGTCGCTGATAGCGGCTACCTTGTTGTTCATTGAAAGCTCTCAAAGTTTGCGGGATGCGGACGATCGAGGCCGATCAAACCTTGGCGAGCGGCTTGAAAAGGTTAATTGGGTTACCATCCGGATCCCGGAACAGCATGGAGCGGTTGCCCCAAGGCATGTCTTTGGGTTGCTGCAACCAATCGGTCACGAAAGCGTCGACACGTTCCCGCTCGGCGTCGACATCGTCGACTTCGAATTCGAGGATGGCCGAGCGATTGGCCCCCGCAGCCCATTCGCAGCCGTGCAGGTAGTCGGCGGCTTTCTTGCTGACGATCGCGAGGATCGCGCCTTGCGGGTGCAATTCGACATAGTCGTCATTGCCCTTCGGCGGGCTGCTTAGAAGCTTCTCGTAGAAGCTCGCTAGGCTTGAGACATCATCCGTGACGAGACGCGTGTAGGCAAATTTCATGAGCGAGACCCTTCCGGCTTGCGGCTTTGTCGTTAGACACAGATACTGGACGGAACCGTACTTATAGTACGATACGGTATCGTATCTTAATGATCAATAGGAAGGTTTTGGGGTGGTTCAAACAGCCGACAAACGAGTGGAGCGTTCTAAGGCAGCGGTATTGGCGGAGACCTACCGGCAGTTGACGCAGAGCGGAATCAGCGGGGTAACCATCGACGAGGTGTCGCGCGTATCCGGTATTACAAAAACGACGATTTACAGGCATTGGCCATCGCGGTCGGCATTGCTGATCGATGCCTGTTCCCGGCTCGGGAACGCGCAGGAAGTGCCCAATACGGGGTCTCTACGCAACGACGTCCACGCTCTAGCGGCCCATCTCGCGGAGCAACTTCGGACCGCCGCCTGGGCTTCGGTTATCCTCTCATCATTGACGCCGCAGAACGGGATCCCGAAATTGCCTCCATGGATGCCGAACACATCAAGGCTTCATGGCGCCGTGCAATGCAGTTTTCGAACGCGCCAAGGCAAGGGGCGAGATACCGCTAGGCACGGCTGCCGCAGATCTGATCGCCGCGATATTTGGTCAGCTCTTTTATCGCCGCTGGTTGTCCAAAGATACGATAGACGACCGTTTCATCAATGAGATAAGCATTGGCCGCAACTAGATACGGCGTAGACGAGACCACATATGTGACCTGGCGCTTTGAGCCTGAGTACACGGAGAGCGCTGCCAGTTTCAATTACACCCGCGGCGATCGCTTCCGACGGCATACTTTTTACTTCTGAGCCTTCGACGGCAAGAGAAGGCAGCTACGCTTTTGCTGCCGTTAGCCCGCCTCACTCCCACTCGATCGTCCCGGGCGGTTTCGACGTGACGTCATAGACCACGCGGTTGATGCCTTTGACCTCGTTGATGATCCGGGTCGCGGTTGCGCCGAGGAAGGCGTGGTCGAAGGGGTAGTAGTCGGCGGTCATGCCGTCGGTGGAGGTGACGGCGCGGAGCGCGCAGACATACTCGTAGGAGCGCTCGTCGCCCATGACGCCGACGGTGCGCACGGGCAGCAGCACGGCGAAGGCCTGCCAGATCGCGTCGTAGAGGCCGTGCGAGGCGGATTTCCTCGAGATAGATCTCGTCGGCCTTGCGCAGGATTTCGAGCTTTTCGCGGGTGATCTCGCCGGGCACGCGGATCGCGAGGCCGGGGCCGGGGAACGGGTGACGGCCGACGAATTTCTCGGGCAGGCCGAGCTCGCGGCCGAGTTCCCGCACCTCGTCCTTGAACAGCTCGCGCAGCGGCTCGACGAGCTTCATGTTCATGCGCTCGGGCAGGCCGCCGACATTGTGGTGCGACTTGATGGTGACGCTGGGGCCGCCGGTCGCCGAGACGGATTCGATGACGTCCGGATAGAGCGTGCCCTGGGCCAGGAATTCCGCGCCGCCGATCTTCTTGGCCTCGGCTTCGAAGATGTCGATGAAGGTCGCGCCGATGATCTTGCGTTTCTGCTCCGGGTCCGTGATGCCCTCGAGCTTGCCGAGGAAAAGCTCCGTCGCATCAACGATGAACGAGCGGAATGTTGTAGTGGCCCTGGAAGAGCGAAACGACTTCCTCGCGCCTCCTTGGCGCGCATCATGCCGGTATCGACAAAGACGCAGGTGAGCTGGTCGCCGATCGCCTCGTGCAGCAGCACGGCGACGACGGAGGAATCGACGCCGCCGGAGAGGCCGAGGATCACCCTGCCCTTGCCGACCTGTTCGCGGACCTGCTTGATCGCGGTCGTCGCGGAAGGCGGTCATGGTCCAGTCGCCCTTGCAGCCGGCGACATGGTGCGTGAAGTTGTTCAGCAGCGCGCCGCCGTGCGGCGTGTGCACGACCTCGGGGTGGAACTGGACGCCGTAGAAACGCTGTTCGTCATTCGGCGATGGCGGCGAAGGGCGCGCCGTCGCTGGTGCCGACGACCTTGAAGCCCTCGGGCAGCGCGACGACCCGGTCGCCATGGCTCATCCAGACCTGCTCGCTGCGCGCCGACCGGCCAGAGATCCTCGAACATGGCGCAGTCGTCCACGACCTTGAGGAAGGACGCGGCCGAACTCGCGGTGATCGGAGCTTTCGACCTTGCCGCCGAGCTGCGGCGCACATCGCCTGCTGGCCGTAGCAGATGCCGAGCACGGGCACGCCCATGTCGAACACCGCCATCGGCGCGCGCGGCGAGTCCTCCCAGGTCACGGAGGCCGGGCCGCCGGACAGGATGATCGCCTTGGGATCGAATGTCTTGAGGACTTTCTCGGCGTTCTGGACGGGAACGATTTCGCTATAGACCCCGCCCTCGCGGACACGGCGCGCGATGAGCTGGGTCACCTGCCCGCCCATATCGATGATCAAAACACGGTCTGTCATCGCGAGAAACTAGCGTCAGGATACCGGCCTGTCCAGCCGGTGCGCAGACGGCGAAATTCAGGCCTGATTCGGCGAGTACCTGCCGCCGGGCACGTAGTCCCATGGCTCCCAATCCCGAGCCGAAGAGCAACGCCGAGCCAGGGACCGGAGCTTCGACAACAGCGAAATTGCCGACGTCAAAGGCGAGGTTGTCGATGCCGATACTTGAACTCAAGGCCTCGAACTGAATATGAAAACCGTTGGGGCTATAGAGGCTCGTCGTCAGATGGCCATGCGTCGCGCCGATCGACAGGAATGGCGCCGGAATTAATTCGGCCGAATAGTCACCGTTGAAAATGCGCACTTCCGGCCGACGGTCCACGCCGAGATACGAACCCAGATCGAAGCCGTAAAGCGTGATACCAAGTGCGCCCGTCGGCGTGACGCCTATATCGCCGTAACTGGTCCCACCATAGGTCACCCCGTGGAGGTCACTGAAATCGAGCGCCCATATAGCCAAGACACCGTCTATGGCCGCCGCACTCCCCGGCGCGGTTGCGCTGCGCCCCCGGACCATGGAACCAGCAACGGTGAAGTTATCCAGGAATTGGGTACCGTTGCCCGTCGTGTACCACATATCCATGACATAGGCATTGGCGGGACGCGCGGGAAGAAAGGCAACTGCCAACACCAGCGATACGGCGCCGAGGCAAAGCCGCGAAAAAAACTTCACCATGACGCTTACGACTCCAAAGAGAAACCTGAACTACAGTCTAGAGTAGCAGGCTATCTATATTTACACAATAAAAACAGACTGTTAATAAGCCTCGTTAACCATAGATTTCCGGAAAGACAATCGCTAGTTACGACCGTGTCTAATCACCCCACTAATGCCAATTGACAACGCTGCCGACTATTTTCTGTATCGCCGCCATAGGACCGGAAAATTCTCTTTCAACGCCTCGTCGATTGCCTTGTACTCCGGACAATGCTTTCCACACAGTTCCTTGACCCGCCTCAGATTACGCACCGCAAGCTCGAATTCCTCCCGGTTCGCCGCGCCGACACCCTGGCAGCTCAGCCCTTCGATATCGTCCGGCTCCAGCTCCAGCGCCATGCGGCAATACTTCATCTCGTCGGTAAAGAGCCTCACCGACTGATAGGCGATTCCGAGTTTCTTGAGCGCCGGAACGCTGGCGGGATCGGCGACCAGCGCCCGCTCATACATGTCGAGCGCGCCGCCGACATCGTTCTTCGCCAGCAGTGCGTCCCCCATTTCGATGAGCTTCGCGGATGCCGCCAGATTGCGCCGGTGCTGATCCGCCAGATCCTGCCCGGTCGAGGCCGAACTAGTCCCTGCCGCCGGCAGACAAGCCGTCAGCACCAAGGCTATCGAGGCCGCTCTTCCGATCATCGTCATGGGCACAAAGGCCGGCGCAACGGTTACGCCCGGCTAGGCAATCTTACGCTCAAAGATGGCCACAAAGAAACCGTCGGTCCCGTGCATGGCGGGCGTGAGGGCGAGATAAGGCCCGTCTCCGCAGGCGCTTTCGGGCACGTTCACGCCGCCCACCTGCTTCCAGACATCGCGGTAATCGAGCGCCCGGAAGCCGTCGTGCTCGGCCAGAAAGGCGTCGGCACGGTCCTTGTTCTCGTCCGACAGGATGGAACAGGTCATGTAGACCAGCCGGCCGCCCGGCTTCACCAACGCCGCACCTTCCTTGAGTAACCCGCGCTGGCGATCGCGGTTCGCGGCCAGCATTTCAGGCGTCAGACGCCAGCGGGCTTCCGGATTGCGCCGCCAGGTCCCGGTGCCGCTGCACGGAACGTCCAGCACCACCCGATCCAGCCCGACACGGAAATCGCCGAAAATCTTGGCGCGCTCGCCGCCTTCCGGGATGACGCGCGCAAAGACCATGTTGACGCCCGCGCGCTTCGCCCGCTTGTCGATCTCGCCGAGCCGTCCTTTGTCAACGTCATAGGCATGGATGGTGCCGCTGTTCGACATGCGCGCCGCCATCGCGAGGGATTTTCCCCCGGCCCCGGCGCAAAGATCGAGGACCACCATGCCGCGGCGCGCATCGACGAGAAGCGCGGCGATCTGGGCCGCCTCGTCCTGAATTTCGAAGTGGCCGGCCTGAAAGGCGTTCAAGCTCGGTGAGCCGGGCGTCTTGCTCCAGCCGCAAACCGACAGGCGAGAAGCGGCAATCCGACACCGCGATCCCGGCACGATCCAGCTCGGCCCTCAGCGTCTCCCGGTCGGCCTTGAGCGTATTGACCCGCATATCGACCGCTCGCGCGGCCTTCGAGACCCTTCATCTCAGCGGCAAACCGGGAGCCGAAACTCTGCTCCAACGGCGCGACGAGCCATTCGGGTATGTTGTAATTCGCCCAAGAGGGGCATCCGCCGCGGCCTCGGAGCCGCTCAGCCGGTCGATCAGACGCCGTTCCGACGCGGACAGCGGCGCCGGGGCGAACTTGCCGCCGGTGAATTCCCCCGCGAGGCTGGTGAGCTGTTCATGTTCGTCGGATGCCAGATAGGCGAGAACCAGACTGCGCGCCGGAAGCGCGCTGGCCGTCCTTGATGCCCAGGTGCCAGAGAAGCATGCCGCGATTGCGCAGCACCGCATAGACGATGCGGATAATCTCCCGGCGATCGCCCGCCCCGGCATAGCGCCGCGACCGGAAATAGGCGTCGATCAGACGGTCGGCCGCGACACCTTGGGTTGCGAGGCTTTCCTCGATTTCATCCACAAGTTCAATCGCAGAGTGAATCCGGGCAGCGCGGCGCATGGCGAACCCGTTCCTCTTACTAGCGTGCTGAGGGATAGTTCGGCGATTCCCGGGTGATCAGCACGTCATGGACGTGGCTCTCCCTGAGGCCCGCATTCGTGATGCGGCGGAACTTCGCCTTCTTCTGGAACTCTTCGATGGTCCCGCCACCGACATAGCCCATGGAGGCTCGCAAGCCGCCCAGCAGTTGATGCAGTACGGAACCGGCCGGCCCCTTATAGGGTACCTGTCCCTCGACGCCTTCGGGGACGAGCTTGAGGCTGTCCTTGATGTCTTCCTGGAAATAGCGATCGGCCGAACCGCTCGCCATCGCGCCGACCGAGCCCATCCCGCGATAGGCCTTATAGGACCGGCCCTGATAGAGGAACACCTCGCCCGGCGCTTCCTCGGTGCCCGCGAGCAGGCTGCCGACCATGACGGCACTCGCGCCCGCCGCGACGGCCTTGGCCAGATCGCCGGACGACTTGATGCCGCCGTCGGCAATGACCGTGATACCGCGCGTCGAGCATACTTCCGCCGTCTCCAGGATCGCGGTGAACTGCGGCACGCCGACGCCGGCGACCACGCGCGTGGTGCAGATCGAGCCCGGGCCGATGCCGACCTTGATCGCGTCCGCCCCGGCGTCCATCAGCGCCTTGGCGCCGTCCGGCGTCGCGACATTGCCGGCGACAACCTGGACGTAATTGCTGTGCTTCTTGATCCGCTCGACCTGCTCGAGCACGCGCTGGGAATGGCCGTGAGCGGTGTCGAGCACGATCACGTCGCATTCGGCATCGACGAGCGCGAGTGCGCGATCGAAACCGGAATCGCCGACGGTGGTCGCGGCCGCCACGCGCAGGCGCCCCTTCTCGTCCTTGCAGGCGTTTGGGTGCAGCTGGGCCTTCTCGATATCCTTCACCGTGATGAGGCCGATGCAATGATAGGCGTCGTCGACGACCAGAAGCTTCTCGATACGGTGATGGTGAAGGAGCTTGCGTGCCTCGCCGCTGGAAACGCCCTCGCGGACCGTGATCAGGTTTTCCTTCGTCATCAGATCGCTGATGCGCTGGCCGCGATCCGTGGCGAAACGGACGTCGCGATTGGTCAGGATGCCGGAAAGCTTGCCGGCGACTTCGCCCGCGCCGCGCTCGACGACAGGGATGCCGGAAATCTTGTAACGCCGCATCAGATCCAGAGCGTCGGCCAGCGTCTGGTCGGGATGGATGGTGACCGGATTGACCACCATGCCGGATTCGAACTTCTTGACCTGCTGGACTTCCTCGGCCTGTTTCCGGGCAGAAAGATTGCGGTGGACGACGCCCATGCCGCCGGCCTGCGCCATCGCGATGGCGAGGTCCGCCTCGGTTACGGTGTCCATCGCGGCCGAGAGCAGCGGCACGCCGAGTTCGATGGTTTTTGTCAGTTTGGATCGCGTATCGACGGAGGCAGGCAGGACGGTCGAGTGGTTCGGCACTAGAAGAACGTCATCGAATGTAAGCGCTTCGCGTATTTCCATATTGACCCCGTCTCGCGAATTGGCGCGGACTATGCCATGTCGCCCACGAGATTGATAGTATGAACTGACTCACTTATTGGGCGCCGGATTTACCCGGTTTCCCCGTCAGATTCCATGGCTTTCTTGCCCCTGAAACCGAGCGCGACGATATAAGCCTCCGCAGAATCCTTGCGGCTGGCGTCCGGCTTGGCGTGGCGAACCTGCTCGAAATCGCGCTTGATCGCGTTCAGAAGCTGGTCTTCCGTGCCGCCTTTCAGCACCTTGGCGATGAAAGCCCCGCCGGGATTGAGAATCTGCATCGCGAAATCCAGCCCAGCCTCGCACAGCGCCATGATTCTTATGTGATCGGTCTGGCGATGGCCCGTGGAGGCGGCCGCCATGTCGCTCATCACGATGTCAGCCTGCCCGCCGAGCTCGGTCCGGACCTGTTCCAGCGCCGCGTCGTCATAGATATCGCCGACCAGCAGGGTGACATCCGGGATCGACTCTATCGGCGTGATATCGATGCCGACGACCTTGCCGCGAGGCCCCTTGCCCGCCCCGCTCGCATTCACGCGCTCGGCCGCGACCTGACACCAGCCGCCCGGCGCCGCACCGAGATCGGCCACTTTGGCGCCCGGTTTGAGAAACTTGAAGCGGTCGTCCAGCCCCAGAAGCTTGAACGCGGCGCGCGAACGATATCCCTCCGACTTGGCAGCCGCGACAAACGGATCGTTGAGCTGGCGCTGGAGCCATCGCGTGGAGGAGATCTTCCGGCCCCGGGCAGTCTTCACCCGGGTCGCGAGCTTCCGGGACGCGCCGGATTTCGGGTTTCCCGATCCTTTTTGAGATGTCTTCTTCGGCGGCGCCATGGATTAATTGGCCTCCGCCGCCTGGTCCTCACGCTCCATGAGGTCCAGAAGAACGCCCTCGCGCAGGCCACGGTCCGCCACCTGAAGGCGCTCGAACGGCCACGAGCCGCAAATCGCCTCGAGAATGGCGCAACCGGCCACGATCAGATCGGCCCGGTTCCAGCCGATGCAAGGCTGGCTGGCTCTTTGCTCCAGGGTCATGGAACGAAGCCGGCCGACCATGGAGAACAGCGACGAGCGATCGATCCACGCGCCGTCCACCCGTTTCCGGTCGTACCGCTTGAGGCCGAGATGGAGTCCGGCCAGGGTCGTTGCCGTGCCGGAGGTCGCGATAATCTGCACTTTGCTGGCACCAATGACCTCGTTGAGCCGGTTTTCGGTCTCGAATCCGCCGAGTTTTTCCCGCACAACCCCCATCATGGACTGATAGTCGAGATCGCTGAGGACCGTCTTGTTATCCTTCGAATTGCCGCCGATCGGCGCGGGCTCCTCGAACTGCTCCGACAGGGTCACCACGCCGCAGGGCAGCGATACCGACGCATCGATGGCGCCTACCCGCCGATCCTCGATCGACACGAGGCTGATTTCCGTGCTGCCACCGCCGATATCGAACACAATCGCCTTGTCATAGCCCGAAAGCAGCAGGCTCTCGCAGCCCGAAACAGAGAGATAGGACTCCTCCTCGGCAGGGATGATATCGAAGTCGAGGCCGGTCTCTTCCTTCACGCGCCGCATGAATTCGCCGCAGTTCACCGCCATCCGACAGGCTTCCGTGGCAACGCAGCGCACCCTCGTCACATGACGCCGGCGCATCTTCTCGACACAGATCTTGAGGGCCTCGATTGTCCGCTCGATGGCGGCGTCGCTGAGACGGCCGGTCGAGGCCAGCCCCTCGCCCAGGCGCACGATCTGGCTGAACGAATCGATCACCCGGAACCCGTGCCGGGACGGTTTCGCAACCAGCATCCGGCAGTTATTCGTGCCCAGGTCCACCGCGGCGTAGATGTGGCGCCATCGCCCGCGCTTTGGGGCGAAAGGATGCGCGCGCCGCCATGGAACGGCGGTTCGTAAGGACTTAGATTTCAATGTCGAGACCCGCGGTCTGACGTGTTTCCTTTTCAATTTTCATTGTAACATTATTTGAGTTCAGCCGAACAGACGGCAACATGCAAATGTTCGAAACAAAACGAACACGAGCGCGTGATGCTATGCCCTTGAACCTTTTGCCCGCTGTTCTTGCGAGCAGAGGGAATTGACAGATCGGCCATTCGGGTTATTGTGCCGCCCGTCGCCGGCCGCCTGCGTGAGCGGGCCCTCTGATCGGCTAGCCAAACCAGCGTCCGCGCCCGGATCCAACGGGCCCGATGATGGGGGATAGTTTAGCGGTAGAACTCTCGGCTCTGACCCGAGCAGCCCTGGTTCGAATCCAGGTCCCCCAGCCAAACCACGCGATTTAAACGGATAGTAGCCACCCTTCCCCAACAGGGTTGGGAACCATGTCCTTTGGGTGTATCAAGTCCCAATGGCTATCCGAGCGCTCTCCATAGCCCCGGCGGCGCTGTACTTTTCCGTTATCCTGCCGATCGCGTGCGGGTTTCCGCGAGCGGTCCGGGCGGGACCTCTGGACGCGATCGAGGCGCCGCTCACGAATATCGGCATCAATCCGAGCCTGATCTATGATGGATCGCTGGCGGCAGTTCCGAGCGGCGGCCGGAAACGGGGCGCGGCTTATATCGGCAATATTCGCCTTCAGTTCTCCATAAACGGGGACCAACTGATCGGGGTGCCAGGCCTCTCCGCCTATGTCGAGGGGCTGGACGTCCACGGCGGGCATCCGAGCGACTATGCCGGAGACGCGCAAGGCGTCAGCGCCCTGGAGGCAGCATCGACCTTTCGGCTCTACGAGGCGTGGTTTCAGTTCAACTTCGGCGGAAACCGCTTTTCCGTCCTCGGCGGGCGCTACGACCTGAATACCGAGTTCGACCGGACGCAATCCGCCGACCTGTTCCTCAACAGCTCGTTCGGGATCGGGCCGGCCTTCTCCCGCAGCGGTCTCGACGGGCCGTCGATCTTCCCTGATACGTTCGCCGGGGTTCGTCTGACTTATAAGCCGTTACCGAACATCATATGGCGAACGGCGGTGATGAACGGGTCACCGGGTGGCACGCCGGCCGCGTCGGGTATACCCGCGCGACACGACGGCACGCTGGTCGTTTCCGAATTCGCCTATCTGTACCGGGGCGGGCCGGCAATTCCGCCCAGTCTGAGGAATTCCCTCATCGGCAGAGGTGCCATGCTGCCGCCCTACCAGGACAAATTCGCAATCGGGGCCTGGTACTACACGGCCGCCTTCGACGATCTCAGCCAGATGGACGCCCTCGGCCGGCCGCTCCGGCATCGCGGCAGCCGGGGCGCCTATTTGGTTGTCGACAAGATGATTTACCGTCTGGGCACTCATCCCGACCGGGCTGTCACGGCCTTCATTCAGGCGGGAATCGGCGACGCTCGGGTGGACAGGTTCGGCTCGTATATCGGCGCGGGCATCGAGGCGGCGGGCCTTTCCGCCTCCCGGCCTCAGGACGAAATCGGTGCCGCCGTCGCCATCGCCCGCAACGGATCGCATTACATGGCGGCTCAGGCGGCGCTCGGAACCCCGGCCAGACGGGCGGAAATCGCCTACGAAGTGACGTATCTGGCCCAGATAGCGGACTGGATCGCCCTGCAGCCCGACATCCAATATGTCGTCCACCCCGATACGGATCCGGAGACGGGCGACGCCCTTGTTATTCAGGCCCAGTTCGAGTTCACGTTTTGAGCGTGCCCCACGGCCACACAGCTTGACGGCCGCCCGAGGCATGGCTAGACCCACTGGACCGGTTTACACTTGCCGGCAACCGTTATCGCCGCCCGGAAGACGAATCGCATGAATCGCTTGCCCGAACTCTCGACGCCCGACGAAATCATTGAAGATGCGCGTAACGGGCGCATGTTCGTCCTTGTCGACGACGAGGACCGGGAGAACGAAGGCGATCTGATCATCCCCGCCCAAATGGCGACCCCGGATTCGATCAACTTCATGGCGAAATACGCGCGCGGCCTGATCTGCCTCGCCCTGACGCAGGAGCGTGTGCGCCAGCTCGATCTGCCCCTGATGAGCGCGCATAACGGCACGCGTCACCAGACGGCGTTCACCGTATCCATCGAGGCCCGGGAAGGCGTCACGACCGGAATTTCGGCCGCCGACCGCGCCCGCACCATCCAGGTCGCCATCGATCCGAGCCGGGGACCGGACGACATCGTAACGCCCGGGCACGTTTTTCCGCTCGCGGCGCGCGACGGCGGCGTGCTCGTCCGCGCTGGCCATACCGAGGCAGCGGTGGACGTCGCCCGCATGGCGGGCCTGACACCGGCCGGCGTGATCTGCGAGATCATGAACGACGACGGCAGCATGGCGCGTCTGCCGGAGTTGCTGGCCTTCGCCCAGCGCCACGGAGTCAAGATCGGCACCATCGCGGAACTCATCTCATACAGGCGGGTGAAGGACCGGCTGGTCACATGCGCCGAGACCTATCCGCTGACCAGCTATTACGGCGGCGACTGGTCGGTGAAGATTTACAAGAACAAGATCGAAGGCACCGAGACCCTCGTTCTGGTCAAGGGCGCGATCGACCCTGCGAAGCCGACGCTGGTGCGCATGCACAACATGTCACTTTTGGACGACTTTCTCGCCCGCAAGGGCCCGCGCATGCACCAGTTCCATGCCTCGATGCGCGTGATCGGCGATGAGGGCGCGGGCGTGATCGTGCTTTTGCGCCATTCTCATTCTTCGGCCTTTTCCGATGTCATCACCGAACCGGCAACGGCCGAGCAGCACGCGGCGACCATCGGCTCCGGCACGGTGCTTCGCGAATACGGGATCGGCGCCCAGATCCTGGCCGATCTGGGTGTAAAGGACATGATCCTGCTGACGAATTCGCGCCGCCACATGATGGTCGGCCTCGAAGGCTATGGCCTCAACGTGGTCGCCGAACGGCCCATCCCGCCCCTGCAGTAAAGCCGGGACGCGGCGCTTACAGCGCTGAAAGTCAAGACAGCGCGGAACCGGTGGATTCTGCAGCCTCGGCGGTCGCTCCGGTCAATCCCGCTTCCCCGGCACGCGCTATGATCTCATCGCGCAACTGCTGGAGATAGGTGTCCTTCAGCCGGTACCAGAGTCTTTCGCCCTCGCGGCTGACTTCCGATTGCAGCACGCGCATTTCCGAACCGAAGCGCGCCTTCGTGTCGTCGAGCAAACCAATGATCTTGGAAATGTCCACCGTCCGGCGGACGGTCTTCCAATGACCAAACGAATAGATCTGCAGAACATATTCGATATTCATGGCCCAGCCCCTCAGCCCCGGATCCAACCTGCCCCAAGATATTTATGGTTGTACTTTCTAAAAAATATACGCGTAAGGATTAAACGCTTAGTAAAAATATCGCCGCCGGAATTATGTTCTGGAGGCCCGGCGACAGGCCACTGACCGAGGGCTCACTTGGTTTCCGCGAAGGCATCCAGTGCCCGGCGGCGGGCGAAGTCATGATCGATGATCGGGGCCGGATAACCTGTAGCCGCCCGCCGATCGGACGCCTTCAACATCCAAGGCTTATGGATCGCGGCGTTTGGGCAGGATGAAAGCTCGGGCACCCAGCGTCTGACATACGCCCCATCCGGATCGAATTTCTCCCCCTGCAGGATCGGATTGAAAATCCGGAAATAGGGCGCCGCGTCCGCCCCGCTGCCCGCCACCCATTGCCAACCGGCCGGATTGTTCGCGGGATCCGCATCTACCAGCGTGTCCCAGAACCAGGCCTCACCTTCCCGCCAGTGGATCAACAGATGCTTGGTCAGAAAGGAGGCGGCGATCATGCGCACACGGTTGTGCATCCATCCGGTCGCCCAGAGCTCCCGCATGCCTGCATCGACGATCGGATAGCCCGTCCGCCCGCGCTGCCAGGCATGGAGACCCTCGGGATCATCCTGCCAGGGCATGGCATCGAAGCGCCGTTGAAAGTTTGAGGTCGCGAGATCCGGGTAGGAATAGAGCAGGTGATAGCAGAATTCCCGCCAGCCGAGTTCCGCCAGAAACTTGTCGAGGCCCGCCGCCCGGCCGGACGGCGCGATTCCCGCGGCAGCGTGCCAGATTTGCCGCGGCGAGATGTTGCCGAAGCGGAGATAGGGCGACAGCCGCGACGTCGCCGGGAGGTCGGGCCGATCCCGATCGCCGGCATAGCCGGAAAGGCTCTCCTCAAGGAATTCCTCAAGCCGACGTTGCGCGGCCGCCTCTCCCACACTCCACGCCGCACGCATGCCGGCCGCCCAATCGGGCGCCGCCGGCTCAAACCCGAGGTCTTCAAGCGCAATTCCGCGCGCGCGGAGAGATTCATTCAGCGGCAAGAATGTCGCCGTCGTCGGCGCGGATGACGGCGGAAGCGGATCGCCAAGATCGCGGGCGGCCCGCCAATAGGCGGTAAACACCTTGAACGGCGCGCCCGCCTTGTTTTTCACGGCCCAGGGTTCATGGAGCAAGGCCCCGTTGAAGCTTTCGGCGTCCACTCCACGCGCCTTCAAGACGGATTTCAGCCTTGTGTCGACCGCCCGGCCCGCCTCGTCGTAACGCCGGTTCCAGTACACGCCCGACGCGGCCGTTTCCGCCGCCAGAGCCTCGATGACCGCGTCGCCCTTACCGCGAACAATAACCAGCTCTCCCCCGAGCTTGCGGAGATCCTTGTCCAGCGCTTCGAGGGAGCCGTGAAGCCACCATTTCGCGGCCCCGCCCAGCGGGCGCAGGCCTTCGCTTTCCTCGTCATGAACATAGACGCAGAGAAGCGGATGACCGGTCGCCGCAGCGGCTGAAAACGCGGGATTATCTGCAAGCCTAAGGTCGTCGCGGAACCATACGATGACGGGAGGGCCGCCGGACATGTCAGTTGAACCTCGCAAAACAGGATCGCCGCCGGCAAGAGTCCCCGAATTCGGGCCGCCCGGCAAGGCGTCCGCCCCAGAAATGTGAACGGCGGATGCTACGTCGACGGCCTATACCCGTCCGGCCAGTACGACTATATCTAATCGCGATCCGCCCTGGAGGCGGCCCACGTCGAACCGCTTTCAAACCGCACACCCCATGACCATCCTGCTCCTGCGCGCCTCGATTCCGGTCCTTTGGATCTCGCTGCTTGCCTATTGGCTCGCGGCCGCCCGGAACGTCAAGGTAACGCGCTGGCAAGAGCCGGCCGGACGGCGGTGGATGCACGGCCTGCCCTTCCTTCTTGCGGCCGGCCTGATCATCCCGCCGAACCCCGACTGGGGCTTCCTCGTCGGGCAATATATGCCCGTCACGACGGCCTCAACCCTGATCGGAACCCTGATCGTCGCGTTCGGCCTCGGCTTTGCCGTCTGGGCGCGGCGGCATCTCGGGCGCGACTGGAGCGGAACGATCACGGTCAAGGAAGATCATTCGCTCATTCGGACCGGGCCATATCGCTTCGTGCGGCATCCAATCTATACCGGCCTGCTACTCGGCTTCGCCGGAACAGCGATCGCGGTCGGCCAATGGCGAAGCCTGATCGCGACGGCCCTGTTCACGCTTGGCGTCCTCATCCGGTGCAGGGTAGAGGAAAAGAAGATGGGCGAGACCTTCCGGGACTACGAAGACTATCGCCGCCACACCTGGGCGTTGATACCGTATCTCTATTGAGTCCCGTTACGGGGAGACCCGCGTGGCCGAAAACATCCGAGCGCTTAAAGGCATCGTCAAGGCGGTGAGCCGGGGCTCAAGCCACAACATGTCCAAGGCAAATCAGATGTTCATCCGTCTGATCGCGGGACAGGGCGTCGACGGCGACGCGCATAAAGGCGTGACGGTGAAGCACCGTTCGCGCGTCGCGAAGGATCCGACCGCGCCAAATCTCCGTCAGGTTCACCTGCTCCATGCCGAGCTGCTGGATGAGCTCGCGGACAAGGGCTTCAGGCTCTCGCCCGGACAGATCGGCGAAAACGTCACGACGCGCGGTCTCGACCTGCTCGAACTCCCCAAGGGCGCGAAGCTACATATCGGCCCCGACGCCATTGTCGAGGTCACGGGGCTCCGCAATCCCTGTTCCCAGCTCGACCGGATCAAAAAAGGACTGATGGCCGCCACGCTCGACCGTGGCGCCGACGGCAGCCTGATCCGCAAGGCCGGCGTGATGTCGATCGTGCTGAAGGGCGGCGACGTCCGGCCCGGCGATACCGTCACGGTCGAGCTTCCGCCCGAGCCGCATAACGCCCTCGAACCCGTGTGATGCAAATTCACGTGCCGGCCACCGCAGGGCTTGACGCCGCGCCATCTCCAACGCGTTATGGGCACAAGCAAGGACGGCCATGACTGTTTCGATCGACGATATCCGCGCGGCGGCGAAGACCCTCGAGGGCCACGTCCTCAAGACGCCGCTGTTATATTCCCGCACCCTGTCCGAGACGCTCGGCGCGGAGGTCTGGCTCAAGCTGGAAAACCTGCAATTCACATCGTCGTTCAAGGAACGCGGCGCCTATGTGAAACTCGCCAGCCTCACGGACGACGAACGCCGCCGGGGCGTGCTCGCGGTCTCCGCCGGCAATCACGCGCAAGCCGTCGCCTATCACGCCGAGCGGATGGGCATACCGGCCGTCATCGTGATGCCCGAGACCACGCCGCAGGTGAAGGTCGAGCTCACCAAGCGCTTCGGTCCCGAGATCATTCTGACCGGCGATACGCTGGCCGATTGCGCCACGGTCGCGGCAGACGAGATCGCGAAACGCAATCTTGTCATGGTGCACCCCTATGACGACGACAGAGATCATCGCGGGCCAGGGCACGGTGGGACTGGAAATGTGCGAGGCCGCGCCGGATCTCGACAGCGTTATCGTGCCGGTCGGCGGTGGCGGCCTGATCTCCGGCGTCGCGACGGCGGTAAAGGCGCTCTCTCCCGATACCAGCGTTTACGGTGTCGAGGCGGCGCTCTTTCCCTCCATGCACAACGCGATCCATGGAAAGTCCACCGCCTGCGCCGGCGATACGATCGCAGAAGGCATCGCGGTCAAATCGCCCGGAAGCCGCACTGTCCCGATCATTCGCGAACTGGTCGAGGAAATCGTTCTCGCCACGGAGGCCGATCTCGAAGCGGCGGTGTCCCTGCTCCTGACCGTGGAGAAAACGCTCGGAGAAGGCGCCGGCGCGGCGGGGCTCGCAGCGCTCGCGACACGCGCCGATATCTTCGCGGGAAAGAAGGTTGGCGTCGTGATCAGCGGCGGCAATATCGACCCGCGCCTGCTTGCCTATGTGCTCCTCCGCCAGCAGGCGAAGACCGGTCAGTTGCTCTCCATCCAGGTCGAAATTCGCGATCAGCCCGGAAGCCTCGCCAGGATCGTCGATCTGATCGCCGCCGCCGGCGGCAACATCATAGACGTCACCCATTCGCGACTGCTCACGTCGGTCGTCGCCAAACGTGTTATCATCGGCTTTACGATCGAAACACGGGGGGTCTCCCACGCGGAGGATGTCATGGCCGCCCTGACCGAACATGGCCTCATCGTCCATCGCACCACCTGAAAGCCACCGTCCCGGAAAGAGTCCCATGCGCTTCCCGATCCTGCTCTCGATATTCCTCTTTCTGGCGCTGCTGTTGCTGTTTCCACTGCTGTTCGGAGGCCTCATGCTCGGCAGCCTTGCGAAGCTGCATCTGAGCGCCTCGACGGCCTTCTTCCTGGTGTTCGCGATCATCCTCGGCGGCGCGATCAACATTCCCATCAAGCGGATCCCGCGCGACGAGGATATGGAGCAATGGCGTTTCGGTGCCTACGGCCTCGGGGGCGTCTTCCCGCAATTCGTGAACCGGACGCGCGAAACCGTCATCGCGGTCAATCTCGGCGGGTGCATCATCCCGAGCCTGATCGCCCTCTACGAATTCCGCTATCTCGCGGAGCAGGGCTCGGAGCTGGTTACCGCCGCCATACTCGCCAGCGCGGTGAGCATCTTCGCCTGCTATCGCTTCGCCCGTCCGTTACCGGGGATCGGCATCGGTATGCCGGCCCTGTTGACGCCGCTGATCGCCGCCGGCCTCGCCATGTTCCTCGCGCCCGACAACGCCCCGCCGGTCGCCTTCATCGCTGGCGTCGTCGGCCCGCTGATCGGCGCGGACCTTCTGCATTTGAGGGATATATCCAAGTTGAGCGTCGGCACGCTCAGCATCGGCGGCGCGGGAACGTTCGACGAAATCATCCTGTCAGGAATCGTCGCCGCCTATCTGGCATAGGGGTCGGCGTTTCTCACAAAGACTGACGACCTGACGCGGATCAGCGGAAGGTCTCAGCGGAGCCCAAATGATCACGCTGAAGATCCATCACAAGACGACCTATCTGTATCACCAGCCGGTGAGCCTCGGGCCCCATCGCCTGATGCTTCGTCCGCGCGAGAACCGTGATCTCCGGGTCTTGTCCAACGTCGTGACCATAACGCCCGAAGCGTCGATCACCTGGGCGCAGGACGTCCTCGGCAACGCCGTGGCGACCGCAGCCTTTCAGGAGATGACAGACACGCTTGTGATCGAAAGCACCACGGAACTCAGTCTACATGCCGAGGCATGGCCCGTGTTCGATGTCGCCGCCTCCGCAAGTCACTTTCCGTTCGAATATTCCGCCGACGAGTGGACCGATCTTGGCGCTCTCACGGTCCGACAATATCCCGACGAATATGGCCAGCTCAGAGACTGGGCCCAGGGCTTCGTCCGAGGGAATCCCACGGATACGCTCGCCTTGCTCAAGGATCTCAGTCTGGGGGTCGCGAGCTGGATCAATTATCAGAGCCGGGAGGAAGAAGGAACACAGTCGCCCGTACAGACGCTGAACCGCGGCTGGGGCTCCTGCCGCGACTTCGCGGTGTTGTTTGTCGAAGCGGTGCGTTGCCTCGGTTTCGGCGCGCGACTGGTTTCCGGCTATCTATATAACCCGGATCAATCCGCGATCGGATCCAGCGGTTACGGATCAACCCATGCCTGGGCGGAAGTCTATGTTACCGGCGCGGGATGGATTACCTTCGATCCTACCAACCGGAGCGTCGGTGGCATGAATCTCATCCCGGTCGCTGTCGCGCGGCATATCCGTCAGGCGATGCCCGTGTCGGGAAGTTTCGTCGGGCGTGGCGGGGCCTTGCAGAATATGTCGGCCGAGGTTCAGGTCACCTCGTCACTGCCGAACGCATAGGTCCTGGCGGCGGCGGTAGGACCGGTCGCAATCCCAGCCATTACCCCCGTAATCAAGATGGGCATTTGCCGGAACCACTACGGGCTGGCAAAGGTCGTCGACGGCATGAAAACCCCGATCGCACTTCCAGCCCGATCCGAAGGACAACTCCACATAGTATCCGTTGGCAGGCACTTTGACCGGAAGGCAGACGTCGCCTTCTGCTCGATAGCCTCTGTCGCATTCCCAGCCGACGCCATAAGCGGAATCCGTCATGAAACCATGCTCCGGCACCTTGATGGTGCCGCAGATATCACCCTCTTTGCGAAATCCCCGGGCGCATTCCCAGTTCTTGCCGGAGGAGTCGATATAGGCGTTCGCGGGCAACTTGATCGCCGCGCAACTATCGTCGGCCGGCAGATATCCGCGGGCACAATCCCATCCCGATCCGTATGAGGATTCGGAGAGATAGCCATTGGCCGGCACCTTTACCGCGACGCAGGTTTCCCCATCTTTTCGAAAGCCCCGGCCGCATTCCCAGCCGTCACCAATAGAATTCAGGAAGGCGTGTTCGGGAATCTTGATGAGCGTGCAGCCGCCGTCCGCTTCCTCGTAACTCCTGTCGCATTCCCATCCGCTGCCATATCTGTTCGCCTGAGCGTGCGGCGGAACCTGAGCAAAAGCTGAGTTCGGGATGATAAACAGCAGTAACAAAGAAAAGAGCGCGCTCGCGGCGAGCGCGTGGATCGGCCTGAACAGCCTCATGGTTATTCCTATCGATTGACGAGCGAGCTCGGTCGGAGAGAAGTTGCGGCCGCCATTCCGAGGTCACATTCCGGGGTCGGCCGGCCACATTGGGCGGCCATCTCGCTAACAGACATTTTTCTCATGATCTGTTTAAAGCTTGGATCGGATATACCGCACACATCTTAAAGATATGTCCTCTGAAGCAGTATATTACAACGAATATTCCGGATTATTTCCTATTGTGGCTGGTGTTTTATTTTTTTCTTGCTCGGAAATACCGAAAACTCGACCGATCAGCCGCACTATTTCACTTTGAAATTGTCGTCATTATTGACGGGGCGACGCGCGAGATTTCGGGGCAGAAACCCGGGCGACCTGGAATCCGCTCAATCGCTGCCCCAGCTTCGCATCGAGCGCAGTTCGTCGACCGTCTTGTTGATGATGATCTGCTTGCGGTTGGTGGGATCGAATTTGACGTCCTTCACCGCGATCAGAACCTTTTTGTGCTTGGCGATCTTGCCCTTGAGATCGAGGATAAGCGCGGCGACCTTGTTTTCGTCGTTCTGCTTTTGGGTGTCGCCCACCAGCACGCCGTCAATCTCGCCGAGCTTCGTTCCGCGCGGACCCACCGGATGCAGCTTGCGAACATCGTTGACCGTGCGGCCCTGAAAGAAGATGTCGTGGCTGTGCTCGACGGTCTTGTAGAATTGGAAGTCCTCTGCAAGCGCGACCGGGGCGGTGGCGCTCAGCGTCATAAGCAACGCCGGAATTGCGAATTTCCATGCCATGTTCGTCTCCTGCGGTTTTCTTGACCGGGCCAGATCATGGCCGGGGGTTATGGCGGGAAACGCCCAAGGGAAGACTTGGTTCCCATATCCTGGTTCCCTTGTCGGAATCTCACGGGAAATTTTCTGGCGTTGGCGAACCGACCGGCTTACCCTCTGGCCACTCAAGGGCCGATCCATCAGCTCGAACAACCGGCCCCTCGCTGATAACCGGAGGTCGCACCGATGACTGTCATGACGATCAATGTCGATGGGAAGAACCATGAGATCGATGTCGATCCGGATATGCCACTCCTCTATGCCCTGCGCGACACGCTGGGCCTGAACAATCCTCACTTCGGCTGTGGCCTTGCCCAGTGCGGCGCCTGCACGGTTCTGCTGGACGGGTCTCCGATCCGGTCATGCGTCACGCCGGTCTCCGGGGCCAAGGGTGAAATCCGCACTCTGGCGGGCATCGGAACGCCCGAGAAGCCGCATCCGGTGCAGCAGGCCTTTATCGACGAACAGGCCATGTTCTGCGGTTTCTGCATGAACGGCTGGATCCTCTATTCGGTCGCCATGCTGGAGAACAACCCGAAGGTCACGGACGCCGAAATCAAGGATGAGTTGGCGCAGCTCAAATGCCGCTGCGGAAGCCATACCGCCGTCATGCGCGCGGTCAAACGTGCCGCCGAAGTGATGAAGGCGTGAGGAGAGCAGACATGACCACGACAAAAACCACCTCCCCCGCAAGCACCTCCGCCACCGTCGAGATGCACCGCCGCCAATTGCTGAAAGCGGGCGGCGCGTTGATCGTTTCCTTCGCGATCCCGACCAGCCTGACCGCAGCATCGGGCAAGGCTGACGCGGCCAGAAGGCCCCTCTACCGGCCACTCGATCCGGCCCAACTCGACAGTTACCTCGCCGTCGACAAGGACGGCATGGTGACCGCCTTCTTCGGCAAGATGGATATGGGCCAGGGCGTCGATGTCGCGATAGCGCAGATCGTGGGCGACGAACTCGACGTACCACTGGAACACGTCTCGGTCATCATGGGCGACAGCGCCCTGACCGTGAACCAGGGTGGCGGCAGCGGCTCGACGGCCGTCGAACTCGGCGCGAAGCCTCTCCGCAACGCCGCCGCCGAAGCGCGCCGTGTCCTGATTTCCCTGGGATCGAAGAAGCTTCAGCTTCCCGAGGATCAGCTGGCCGTGACCGACGGCATCGTCCACGCCACGAAAGACGCCTCGAAAAAGGCGAGCTACGGCGAATTGATCGGCGGCCAGTATTTCGACGTCAAGCTTCAGTGGAACGGCAATATCGGCAACTTCCTCTATGCCGAAGGCGAAGCCAAGCCGAAGTCGCCCGATCAGTACAAGCTCGTCGGCAAGGGCTTCCCGCGCCGCGACATCCCGGAAATCGTCTTCGGCAAGCACGAATATATCGTCGACGTGAAAGTGCCGGGCATGGTGCACGGCCGCACGATCCGGCCGCCCAAAGTCGGCGCGGTGCCGGTAAAGGTCGACCCCTATTCGATCGGCGGCATTCCGGGCGCCCGTGTCGTTCATGAAAAAGACTATCTCGGCGTCGTAGCCGACACCGAATGGGATGCGATCAGGGCCTCGCGGATGCTCAAGGTCACGTGGTCCGATCCCAAGCCCGCCTTCCCGGCCATGAATGATCTCTACGATCACATCCGCAACGCTCATGTCGTTCGCGAAAGCGCCGGCAGCGGCTTTGGACCGGAAAACGTGAAGCCGGATACCGCCGCCTTCGAGGCGGCCGCCAAGAAGGCCGCCCGCGTCATCGAAGCCGAGTACGAGTTCCCGTTCCAGTCTCACGCGAGCCTCGGCCCGGCCTGTGCCGTGGTCGATTACCGCGGCGACAGCGCGACGGTCTGGACCGGCTCTCAGAAATCCCATTACACGGCTGAAGGCGTTGCCGCGATCACCGGCTTGCCGAAGGACGCCGTACGCAGCATCTGGACACTCGGCCCCGGTTCTTACGGCCGCAATGACGCGGGCGACGCCGCCATGGAAGCCGCCGTGATGTCGAAGGCGATCGGACGGCCGGTGCGCGTCCAGGGCATGCGCTTCGAGGGAAGCGGATGGGACCCAAAGGCGCCCGCCTCTGTTCATTTCGCGAAGGCCGCCGTGGACAAGCGCGGCAACGTGCTCGCCTATATGCTCCGCTCGAAGGGATTTTCGGCCGGCGAAGTTGCTCCGAACGAAAGCAATCCGAGCGACACTTATGCCGGTCAGCTCATGGGCTGGCCGAACGCGCAAGTGCCGCGCTTCGGTAACCCGGAGGAAAACTATACGTTCCCTAACAAGCTATTGTACTGGCAGACCATCGCCGCGCTGATGGACCGCGCGTCGCCGCTCCGCTGCGGTCACATGCGCGATCCGCTCGGGCCGCAGAACCATTTTGCGAGCGAATCCTTCATCGACGAGATCGCGTTCGAGACGGGCGTCGATCCGCTCGAATTCCGGCTTAAGCACCTCAAGGAAGACCGTGACGTCGCGGTGCTCAAGGCCGTCGCGGACAAGGCCGGTTGGAAATCGCGCCGCGCCGGGCCGCAAAAGCAGCCGACATCTGGTACGGTATCCGGCAGGGGCGTCGCCTATACACGGCGCAGCAATTCGGTCGCGGCGGTTATCGTCGAGGTCGACGTGGATCTCGGTTCCGGCAAGGTGTGGCCGCGCAAGTTCACCGTCGCCGCCGATCAGGGCCTTGTCGTGAACCCGATGTGGCTGAAGCGCACCATCGAAGGCAACATCGTGATGGCGTCCAGCCGCAGCCTCTGGGAAGAGGTGCAGTTCTCACCCGAGGCGGTTACGAGCGTCGACTGGATCAGCTACCCGATCCTCGATATGAGCAACGCGCCGGAAGAGATCGATATCGTGCTGGTGAACCGCACCGATCTGCCGCCATACGGCGCCGGCGAAGGCACCACGCGTCCGGTTGCCGCCGCGATCGCCAACGCCATCTTCGACGCGACCGGCGTCCGTATCCGCCGCGCGCCCTTCACGCCCGAACGGATCAAGAGCGCGATCGAGGTTCATCGGGCATAATAACGACAAGTTTCCTCCGGGCCGGGCCCTTCGGCCCGGAGGCTTTTCTTATTCCGTAGCGAAGGGCGATCTCATGGCCGTTTTCACACCGTCGAACAAAACGCTCAGTCCGGAGCACGAGCGCGTCTACGCGCTGTTCGAAATCTGGTACACGGTCGTCGATCTTGCCGCCGCACTCCTCTTCGTGGTCGGCAGCGTTCTGTTCTTCTGGGATGAGACGCAATTCACCGCGACGTGGATGTTCGTGATCGGATCTGATCTGCTTCGCCTTGAAGCCGACGATCCGGCTGATGCGCGAGATCAAGTTTCTGCGCATGGGCAAAGTTGAACGTCTCGCAAAGCGGGAAGTAGAACTCTGAGCGAAACGGCCTAGCGAAGCGTCGCGAGCAGTTTCCGGGCGTCGGCCAGTTCCGGGAACGAGCTGTGCCCGGTCAGCAAGTCATCCAAAACGCCCCGTGCCTCTCCGGTCCGTCCCGTCTTGGTCAGGGCGACGGCAAGATGATAGCGGATCTGGGTCGATCGCGGTGCCAGCGCGGACGCCATGCGCAGATAGTCCAAGCCGTCCTGCGGATTGGCCACGGCGAGAGAAATCCAGCCGAGCGTATCCAGGATCTGCGGCGAATTCTTGTCCGCGGCATAGGCCTTGTTCGCCATGCCGAGCGCGCGGGAGTCGCCCTTCTCGTGATAGATCCAGGCCAGATTGTTGAGAACGATCGAATTGGTCCGGTCTTCGGAATAGAGCGCCTCGAACGTCTTTGCCGCCGCGTTGAGCTTGCCCATGGCGAGCTGCGCCGAGCCCAGGATCACAGCGGTATTGAAGTCCGAAGGATTCTTGTCGAGCCACGTCTTCAGGATATCGACACCCGCCGCCGCGTCTCCCTTGCGGTCGTAGGCGTCCTTGAGCCTCAGCGCGAGCTCGGCGCTTGGCGCCTTCACATAGCCCGTCTTATAGGCGTCAATCGCCTGATCGATATCGCCAACGGCCATCTGGGCGTCGCCGACCAGCTTGTCGGCCACGGCGTCCGGTTGATGCTGATGAAAATCCTCGGCCGCGTCGAGCGCGGCGCTCGGATGACCGAGGCGCAGTTCCAGCTTTACCAGCTCCGACGTCAGCGAGGCGTCATAGCGCGCGATCGTCATGCCGCGCTTCAGCGTCGCGCGCGCATCGTCGGTATTCGCCAAAGCGCTCTGGGCGCGCGCCATCAGAAGATAGGAACGCGCCGACGACGGAGCGACATCGACAAGTTGCGTGGCCGTGGCGCTTGCGGAAATGGGATCGCGCAGCCTCAGTTGAATTTCAGTGAGGATCTCCAGCGCGGCGACATTCTGCGGATGAAGCCGGACAAGCGCGTTCGCCTCGAAGAGCGCGCGGTCCAGTTCGCCCGCCGCCGCATCCCGCCGGATCAGCTCCAGCTGCGGCGCGGCCGCCGTGGGATTGGTTTCGAGCGCACGGGAAAGCAGCCGTTCGGCCTGATCCTTGTCGTTGTCGCGATAGGCGAGCCAGTAAAGCCCCATCAGGGCAGCGACATTGTTGGGCTTGTCGTCGAGCAATTTCTGGTACCGGTCGCGCGCCGCCGGAAAGTCGCGCTCAGCCACATCAAGCCGCGCAAGCGACAGGGTAGCGGCCTCGTACCCGGGATCGATCTTCAAAGCCTTGGCGTAATGCGCCCGCGTGTTCTTGAAGTCGTGCTTGCCCCAATAGGCCGCGGCAATGATCGCCTCGCCGAGCGGATTGTCGGGATAGCGGTCACGCAACTGCTGACCGACACCGAGAACCGCGTCATAGCGACCGGCGGCAAGTTCGTTCTCGGCAAGCAGACGCGCCGCCCTAACGGCTCCGGGATCGCTGGCGAGCGCCGGACCAAGCACCTGCAGAGCGCCCTGATCGTCGCCGACCGCAAGCTTGCTGACCACGAGCTTGGTACGCAGCGTGGCGTTTTCGGGATCGGCTTTCACGGCCTTCTCGAACTGCTCCACGGCGGCGCCGTATTGCTTCTTCGCGAGATAAGCGCTGCCGAGAATGGCGTGGATCCGCTCATCGCCGGGCAGCTTGGGCTCGATCGGCTCCAGCACCGCGACGGCGGAATCCGGATCGCCCGTCCGTAGCAGCGCAGCGCCGAGAAGGCGCGACGCGGGCAAACTGCCGGGGTTGCTTTCAAGATAGCGTTTCAGATTGGCCGAAGCCTGCTCATACGAGCCCTGCGCATAGGCAACCGCACCGGACAGGAAAACGGCTGGCGGATAGTTATGCAGCAGCGCGTCGGACTGCAGCAGGATGTCGCGAGCGCCGGAGAAATTCCCCTGACGCGCCAGGATCATCGCGTTGAGATAAGCGGCGACCGGATGATGGGGATCAAGCTTACGAACCGTGAGCACGTTCTGCAGCGCGTCGTCGTAACGCTTGAGGTCGACGAGCGCGATGGCACGCGCCATCAGGCCGGTCGTATCGTCAGGCTTCGACTTCAGGGCGTCATCGTATTTCGCAACGGCGCCGTCGAGATCGCCCTTGGCTTGCAATACCTGCCCCTTGGCGATGACCGCGTCAAACGAGGACGGATCGCCCGCCATGGCGAAGTCCGCTAATTCCTCGGCCTTCGCGAAATTGTGCTGGCGGATATAGACGCGCACCAGCCCGACCTTGGGACCCGCCGCATTGGGTTCGCGCTGCTCCGCCGCCTCGTAGGACGCGATGGCGTTATCTTCATCGCCGAGCACATGGTAGGCCTCGCCGCGCGCGCGCAGGACTTCCGCCCTGACGTCCTCGGATGCGCTTTCCGGCGTGATCTCATCGAGCAGCGCCTGATACTTGCCCTGCAGCAGATAGGCGTCCGCGAGCTTGTCCTGAGCCGTGCCCTTCAGATCGCCACGATCGATCGCGGCGCGCGCTTCCTTCTCGGCCGATACGCCGTTATTGGTCTCGATATAGAGGTCCGCGAGCTTGAGCCGCGCCTCGACATTGTTGGGATCCGCCTGAAGCGCGTTCTTGAGCTGAACGATGGCATCGTCGGTCCGGCCCTGGGCGATGTAATCCTTGGCGTCCTGGAAATAGGCCGCGGATGCGTTTCGATCGGACATGGCGAAGCCCTGCCCGATCCATGTGGACGCGACCAGACCCGCGAGAACCAGAGTTCGCGCGCAACGCAGGACATTACTCGCCGTCGAGATCCTCATCTTGAACGCAGCCAACTCTTTCGCCACAGGAACGAAATCCATATTTTGGGTTTAATATCTATGACTTATTCCTTGATGTTGTGTTGACGCATCAGGTCGTAGAGGGTCGGGCGACTGACACCGAGCATCTTCGCCGCCCTCGTAACGTTTCCCTCTGTAAGCGACATGACGCGGCGGATCGCCTGCCGATCCGCGGTATCCCGGATCCGCCGGAGATTGAGCACGTCCTTCGGCTCTGCCGGCGGCGTCATATCCAGATCCGCCGCGGTCAGATTGACGCCTTCCGCCATGATGACCGCCCGTTTGATGCGGTTTTCCAGCTCGCGGACATTTCCCGGCCAATCGTGCGAGGAGATGGCCGCAATCGCGTCCGTGGTAAAGCCCTTGATGGAG
Source organism: uncultured Alphaproteobacteria bacterium (assembly GCA_963822835.1). Taxonomy (GTDB): domain Bacteria; phylum Pseudomonadota; class Alphaproteobacteria; order CAVTAV01; family CAVTAV01; genus CAVTAV01. The sequence goes on from CAWGIZ010000006.1 coordinate 190,764, forward strand.
CGCGAGAACTCCTTGCAGAATTTGAGCAGGAAGCTGCGCGCCAGAAGCTCGGCATCCCCTTCCCGCTCGGCAAGCGACGGGATGCGGATCGGCAGTTCGCTGATCCGGTAATACAGATCCTCGCGGAACCGCCCTCGGCGATCATGGTCTTCGAGATCCTGATGCGTCGCGCAAACGATCCGCACATCGACCGGAATTTCCTTGCGGCCGCCGACGCGCTCGATGACGCGCTCCTGCACGAAGCGCAGCAGCTTGACCTGCAGCGACAACGGCAAGTCGCCGATTTCGTCGAGGAACAGCGTGCCGGCATGGGCCAGCTCGATCTTGCCGACGGCCTGCTTGACCGCGCCGGTAAACGCGCCCTTTTCGTGTCCGAACAGTTCGGTCTCGAGCAGGTTCTCGGGAATCGCGCCGCAATTGATCGCGACGAACGGCTCGCTGGCGCGGTTGCTCGAATTGTGGAGAGCGCGGGCCAGCAATTCCTTGCCGGTGCCGCTCGCGCCGGTCAGCAGGACCGAAACGCTGGACGGAGCGATGCGCTCGATGATCTCGCAGACGCGCGTCATCTGCGGGCTGCCGAAGATGACGCCCTGCAATACCGGGCGTGCCGTTCCTTGGCATAGGCCTTGTTCTCCTGTTCCAGGGCGAAGACATGCTGGGCGCGGGAAACCATCAGATTGAGCAACTGCTCGTCGACGGGCTTGTTGAAGAAGTCGTAGGCGCCGAGCGAGATCGCCTTCAAGCGCGCTCTCGTGGTCCTCGTTGCCGGTCACGACGATGACCTTGGTGTCCTTCGACGCGGCGAGGATCTGCTCGAGCGCGGCGAAGCCTTCCGTCGTGCCTCCCTGCGTCGGGCGGCAGTCCGAGATCGAGCAAGACCACGCCCGGTTTCAGTTCCCGAAGCGCAGTCCAGGGCGCGCTTCCCGGTCGCCTGCGATATGGACGTCGTAGTCGACAGGCTCCAGCGCAACTGGCTCTGCAAGCCCGGATCGTCCTCCACGACCAGTACCGGCGATTTCTTGGCCTCGACATTCATCTCGACGAACTCCTCGCTCCGCTCTTCGGCGGGCATATTGGACGCGGTACTCACGATCGGCAATCGGACGGACATACGGGTTCCTTCGCCGGGCACGCTGTCGACGCTCGATCCGGCCACCGAGTCTCCCGCACGATCTCGCGCGCCTCATAGGCGCCGATGCCGTATCCGCTCGGTTTGGTCGTCTTGAAGGGCTGGAACAGTTCGTTCTGCACGAATTCGCGGGTCATACCCGGGCCGTTGTCGATCATGTCGACGACGGCCGATGCCGCCGTCGAGCCGGACGTCGACCGCGATCCGCCCACCTTCCGGCAACGACGTCGATCGCGTTCTGAATCAGATGCGTGAACACCGAGCGCCGAGCCGGTCGCGATAGGCCGTGACCCAAACCTCGGCGCATCTGGCAGTCGCAGGAAATTTCGATGTCCTGCGCTTTCCGTATCGCTCGACGACGCGCTGGACCAAACTCGGCAGCGACAAGCAGGGCCGGCGGATATTGCCGTTCGCCCTCGCCGTGCAGGCGGTTCAGCATGTATTTGAGCTTCGACACCGAGCTGTGGATCGTTGCGATCATGTCGCGCCGGAATTCCGGGATCTTCGCCGTGGCGTCTCGGCGTTTCTGATCAGCAAGCGAGAGCTGGCCGACGAGATTCTTGATGTCGTGAATGACAAAGGCGAACTGCCGATTGAACGCATCGAACTGGCGCGCCTCCGCAAGCGCCTTCTCGGCGTCCTGCTCGGCGAGATAGCTCGCGGAATGAGTCGACACGGTCTTCAGAAGATCGAAATCCTCCCAATTGATCTCGCGCGGCGCACGCGGCCTGAAGCAGCACGATGAAGCCCGACAGCGACTCGCGATGGAACAGCGGGACGACCAGCCAGGCGCCCTTTGATGGCGCGGAGCCAATGGGCGTGGAGAAGCTCGAGTATTCCTTCGGCTTTTGCTCCAGCTCGCTGAGATTGATGATCCATCGCGTCTCGATCGAGAAACTGCGCGACCGGCCCGCCATCGGGCTCGACGCCGACGATATCCTGCTGGAAGTTCCAGCGGGCCGTCGGCAGGAAGCCTCCATCCGACTGACGGAGCCACAGGACACCGCTCGGGCTGTCCGCGATATCGGCGACACCCTTGATCACGCGGACCGCAGAGATCGGGATACTCGTCGGACTTCGACACCGTATTGAGGAAGCGCAGCCATTCTTCGCGATAGTCGAATTTGTAGGTGAAGAAGTTCTTGTTCAGGAAGATCGCGATCTCGGATCGGAAGCGGCCGGAAACGAGAATCGAGACCAGCAGGATAGCCCCCGCGAACAGGACGAGCACCTCGAGAACGACACCCCAGGCGCCGCCGACCAGTCCATCAGGGCGCCCATGCCGAGCAGCACGAACAGATAGAGGATACTTGCCGCGAGGGAGAACAGCCGTACCGCGAAGCGTCGGGAAAAGAACACATCCAGCGACCACGCCGGATTGCGCGCGGCCGAGACCATGATCAGCGGCACGACGAGGGCATTGACCGCGCCCCGGGCCTCTAGCAGCACCGGATTGATCTGCCCCTGAATCAAACCGCCGGCATAGACCACGAAGTCGTAAGTGAAGATGCCGCCGAGCGCGAAGCACAGGAACTTGATCGACCAGCGATTGGCCGGCAGCGTGTTCAGATAGACGTTCTCGATCAGCACAAGGCTGATGACCGAGAGAACAAGCCCCCGATAGACGGGGTAGTCGACCATATCGAGTTGAGCCGTGATCTCCGGCGTGAGCGCGTAGAGCAGATCTGCGCCGGCAAGGCAGACGATGCCGATCGTCAGAACAAGCGGCGCGATGGCCGCCAGCCGGGCCCGTCCCGCCGCCCGCCAGTGAACGCAGAGCAGGCTGACGAGGAAGGCCATCCACAAGGCATCGAGCAGGGTGTGCGCCAATCCCAGGAACAGCGGGATCGGAACGACAAGATCGTCGACCACGTGAACGAGGCCCCATAGGGCCGTTCCCGCGCAGGCCAGAACGAGGAAAAGGCCGGGACCGCGGCGCTTGAGACTCGCGGACAGATAGACCGTCAGCAGGCCAAAAGTAAGCGCTGCCACCGCATGGCTGGAAACCGCGATGTCAAAGCCGACGGCTGCCATCCGTGTTCCCTACCGAACCCCGTGGGCGTGCGGCAAAAGAACCACGCGGACGGTCTGAATAATGATGAGCAGGTCGAAAAAGATAGAGTAGTTCTTCACGTAGTAGAGGTCATATTGCAGCTTCCGGCGCGCATCCTCGACGGATGCCCCATAGGGATAGTTCAACTGCGCCCAGCCAGTGATGCCCGGTTTGACCTGATGACGTTCTGAGTAATAGGGGATCTCCTCGGTCAGCGCGTCGACGAAGACGCCGCGTTCGGGCCGGGGGCCCACAAAGCTCATATCGCCCTTCAGAACGTTCAGGACCTGCGGGATCTCGTCGATCCGCGTGGCGCGGATGACCTTGCCGATCGGCGTGATCCGGGGATCGTTCTGGCCCGCCCATTGCGGTCCGCCGCGCTCGGCGTCGATCCGCATGCTGCGGAACTTGAAGATGTTGAAGGCCTTGCCGCGCAGCCCGATGCGCTGCTGACGATAGAAGACCGGTCCTGGGTCGGTGACCAGAATCGCGGCCGCCGTCACCAGCAGGATAGGCGCGCTGAAAATAACGATGATCAGGCTGACGATTACGTCGAACGCCCGCTTCAGGGCGTGATCGATATTTCCGCCGATGAAACCGTCCGAGAAGATCAGCCAGCTGGGATTGAGCGAATTCAGATCGACCTGGCCGGTCTCGCGTTCGACGAAGGTCGAATAGTCGAGGATCGATACGCCGCCCAAACGACAGGTCAGTAGTTCCTTTACCGGCAGCTTGCCGCGCCGTTCCTCCGTCGCGATGACGATCTCGTCGATACCGAGTTCGCGCGCATAGTCCACCAGCGAGACGATGTCCTGGAAGTCATAGGCTTCCGGAATGGCGGTCTCGTCCTTACTCATCCTCAGAAATGCGACGCAGAGATAGCCCTCGCTGATATCGTTGCTCTGAAGCGACAACATGCTCTTCGCCCGCGTGCCCGCGCCGAGCACGAGCACCCGCCGTTTGAAGCGGCTGTGGTCGGAATAGGCCGAGAAGACGGCCCGCACGAGCAGGATGACGACGAAGGCGAACTGTACGGCGATCAGGAACACGCTTCGCCAGATCAGGATGGTCGGATAGGCATAGAAGACCACCGACATCAGCACGAAACTGAGCGCGAAGCTGACCAGAAGGCGTCCCGTAACGACCTTCAATTCGAGACATGTCCCACGCTGGTACAGCCCCAGCGCCAACATCACGAGGAGGTTGATAAGGATGAAGAAGGCGATTTCCGGAAGCTGATGACGCATTTCCGGAGGCGCGGTATCGATCATCCAATAGCGCAGATAGAGCGCCGCCACGAGCGATCCGCCGAGAAGGACTGCTTCTATAACCCCAAGAAAGAAAATGGATTTTGGGATATAGTGTCGAAATACCCTGAACATGTCGAATAACGCTCTTGTTTCCGCCGCAGGTTCGACTCCGAGATCCGGAGCTTGGGTCATCCCAGCCGGCCCGACGCCGTGATCGCTCAAATCGGGGCAGGATCTCAATTGCCAGCAATCATGAATGCAACATGCTTGCCAGGTCCCCGGGTGCCTAAATAGGACATCCGCCTTTCGGATCCTTTAAACTGACGCAATCAATCGCGCCTAAAGCGCGGAAAAAGCTCATATACCTGTTGTTTAGGTCTGACGGAGATACTCCGGATCACGCCGGGCTCTTTGGGAGACCCAAGGCGAGAATCGGTGTTTCGGACCAATGCGTTTGACCAAGTCTCGATCTGTATCGCGCTCCGGCCTTCGAATGGCAGCGCTTGCGCTCGCCACCATGCTCGGCGCGCACGCCGCGACTGCGGGCGCGATCATCAGCACCGCGCCACCGGACCGGTGCGCAGGACGATACGTTCAGCTGGCACAAGGTCGATAAGGGACCGGTCATCGAATTCAGCCTGTCGCCTCGTGACGACAACCCGGTCGGCACCGACAGCAGCCTGGCCGACATTCAGCAGTCCTACGTCCCGTGGATCGTTCAGGACCGGCAATCGCTGGACTGGTTCAACAGCCCGACGGATGTCCTCTCGGTCGGTGAGCGCACCACCGAAGACAGTCCGCCGACGACCGTCATGAACAGTCTGGATCAACCGCCCCCGTCGGCCTATTCCTACGAACCGCCCGCCCCCGCACCTATGGAAGTGCGCCGCGCGACGTGACGCCGAGCAACGGCGAACCGCTCGACATGACGCTTTCCAAACTCGTGGCGGGCGTGTTCCAGAGCCTCGGCTACGCGAACACCATCTTCGTGCTCGGTCCGATCCTGGTGATCGGCATATTCCTCGGGCTGATGAATTTCGTGAAGGTCCTGCGCGTGCAGCAGGGTCTCGATCCCGAGCAGGGCAAGCACCGCTGGGGGATCAAGAGCGACGGCAAATTCGGGCATGTGTCCGAAAGCAACGACAACCCGGGCCGCGACCGGCCCCATACGAAAGACGTCGCCTAGCCGGCTTTAGCGGCCATCACCCGCTGAAACGCTTCGCGCCTCGGCTTCCTTGACCTTGCTTCCGTCCTCGACGATCCAGTTGTCGACGATCTTCCATACCCGTTCGGCGTCAAGATCACGGAACAGCATGTGATAGCCGTTCGGAATTGACTCGAACGTCACCCAATCCGGCAGCTTCTTTCGCAGGCTATTGATCGCGGACGCGGGCACCACCTGGTCGTGATCGCCATAAAGCAGCAAGGTCCGCCTGGGCATTTCCGGCGCGGTCTTGAAGGCCCGGTCCATCAGGGACACCAGCTCGTACACGGCGTCTATCCGCGTCTCCTTGATCACCAGCGGATCGTGATACATGTCGACCAGGACCTTGCGGTTGCTGCAGGCCACGATGCCGAGCCCGCCGCCTGTCACATGATCGCGCGGCAGGATATGGGCCATGATCCGGAGCGTGGTGGCGTAGAACGGATTCATGGTTGACCAGCCCCAGACCGCAGGCGCGCCCAGCACGATACCGTCGACCTTCACGCCGTCCGCCGCCGCCAGCATGACCACCGCCGATCCCATGCTCTCGCCGACGAGAAAGAGCGGCACGCCGGGATAGCGTGCCCTTACCAGTGCAACCACCGTTTCGAGATCGTTCTTCAGAGACTCCCTTGGCGGGAAAGATCCCCGGCCTCGGCGCCGCGCCGAACCCGCGCTGGTCATAGGCAATCGTCAGGAGCCCTCGCTTCGCCCACCATTCGCCGGGCATCTCGAAGGATTTGCTGTAATCGTTGAAGCCGTGCAGCGCGACGATGACCGCCTTGGGGTCCTTTGCGTTGCCCCACTCCCGGAACGGCAACAGGGCGCCGTCCGTCATCTCGAAACTCGTGCCTTTGATAGCCGCCGTTACGACCGGCGGCCCCATCAGCTGGGTCGTCGGCGCACAACCGCCAAGCGATACGAACGCCACCAGCATAAGGAGCACACCGGTCGCTGACGGTCGTATCCACGGAGGTGTCATTTGCCCTCCAGCGCCGCGTGCACCGACCGGCGCAAGGCCGGCAGAACATCGCTGGCGAACCACGGGTTCTTCTTCAGCCAGGCATTGTTCCGCCAGGACGGATGCGGCAACGGAAAGAAATCCGGCCCGTAGCGACGCCAGTTTTGCACCGTCTCGGTCAACGAGCCCGCCGGCGCCTTAAGATAGAACGCCTGGGAATACAGCCCCACGAGGACGGTAAGCCGAATATTCGGCAGCCTGGAGCGCAGTTTTTCATGCCATTCGAGCGCGCATTCCTTGCGCGGAGGCAGATCGCCACCTTTCGAATCCTGTCCCGGAAAGCAGAATCCCATCGGAACGATGGCAACCTTCGAGCTGTCGTAGAACAGGTCCGGCGTCCATGCCGAGCCATTCGCGCAGCCTGACGCCGCTCGGATCGTTGAACGGGATGCCTGTCGCATGCACGCGCGTGCCGGGGGCCTGGCCGCAGATCATGACCCGGGCCGTCGTCTCCGCCCTCAGGACAGGGCGCGGTTCATGCGGCAAAGCTCCGGCGCAGATCCGGCACCCGCGAATCTCGGCCAACAGTGAGGAAAACTCGGCTTCCGCGGTCATCATGCGAAGACGCGCCGAGATCGAAAAGACTTCATGGGGCCGGATCGTAACATGTTGGTGCACTGTATTTTAATCGTCCGAAATGCTAGCATAAACGCGCATTTGAACTCTTTGGCTGGGAGAATTCGATGATTCGCAAATGCATTCACGCCGTCTTGTCCCTGGCACTGATCCTGTCGGCATTCAGCTTTTCGCTGGCATCGTCGGCCGGCGCGGCGGAATTGATCGATACACCGCTTCAATCCGGCATTTACAACCGGCCCGGTGTTTCCGGCGTGATCCGGTATTCGGTGCCTTTCGGCGCCGAACACGAACGCGCCACTCCTTATGTAGGGCTTTCACTCGATGCAACGAAGGCCTTCAGCGAGAATATCGGGCCGAACAACAAATACTCCGTGACGAGATCTCTCGCCGAAGTGCGGTTCACGAACAGCGGTGTCCGGTCCGCCCGGATCGGCGGCATCACCATGCTGGATGACGGCAACGCCTCCGGCGACGTCCTCAGCGGCGGGACGATCCTGTGGGTCCTGCTTGTCGCGGCCGTTGCCGCGGGCGCCTATCTCATCATCGACGGCGGCGGCAACAACAACTCGACGAGCACGGCGACGAACTGACTGCGTCCATATCTCGCGTAGAGGATCGCGGCGGCGCGCTTTCTCCGAAGCGCGCCGTTTTCGTATCCGGACGGCCCGAATTGACTCGCTTGGAACCGCTGGCGGATACTCTGGCAAATTCGATGGGCAGCGAAGGTCTTGTCGCGGAAAAATGACGAATAGCTTTGATTTACGGCGGCTTCGGGACTGTTTCGGCCGCTTCGCGACCGGTGTGACCATCGTCACGACGCTCGATTCGAGCGGAGATCCCACTGGTCTTACCGCGAATTCCTTTTCTTCAGTCTCGCTCGATCCGCCGCTCATCCTGTGGAGCCTGGACAAGAGATCATCCCATCTCGAGACCTTCAGGAACGCGGAATATTTCGCGATCAATATTCTGTCGGCCGATCAGGTCGACCTGTCGAACCTGTTTGCCTCGCCGAACGAAGACCGTTTCGCCGGAACGCACTTCAGCGCCGGGCTCGACGGCATACCGCTGCTCGAAGGATGCTCGGCCTGGATCGAATGCCGCAAGGCGACCGTTCACGAGGGCGGCGACCATCTCGTTTTCATCGGCGAGGTGCAGCGCTTCGACTATTCCGATCGCCCGGCGCTTCTGTTCCTGAGCGGCCGCTACGGCGTACTCGCCCGTCATCCGAAGGTGAGCGACCGCGACCCCGCGCTCAGCGTCACCCGCGACAACCCGCACAACTTCAACGACGACTTCATCGTGCCGCTGCTGCGCCGCACTTTCGATCAGGTCGCCTCGCCGTTCTACGCCGAGCTTCAATCCTCAGGCGTGCCGGTGGCGGAGGCGCGGATCCTGTCGGATATCGAGGGGAACGGACCGCAGACCACCAAAGGACTCGCGCGCCACGCCATGCTCGACAGCCCGTCGCTGGCGATGACGCTGCACCGCATGGAAGGCGACAAGCTGCTCGAAAAGGTGACCATCGACGGCGAGCAGCGCTACGCTGTTACCCCGGCCGGGATAAAGAAGAACGCGGACATTACCGCGCGCGCCATGCGCTTCGAGACGGAATTGATGGCCGGTCACAGCCAGGCCGAGATCGACGCGCTGAAGTCCATGCTCCGCAAGCTGATCTACCGAACGGAAAACGAGGGCGATTAGCCTACCGCTTAGCCTCGTCCGGTGCGGCAAGATTCAGTGCAAGGGCATGCACCCGCTCCTTCAGCTCGTCGGCCAGAACGGTGTAAACCGCACGCTGACGCTGAACGCGGGACTGCCCTGCAAAGCTGTCGGATATCATGGTGACCGTAAAATGGGTCTCGCCTCCGGCCTGAGCACCGGCATGGCCGGCATGACGATGCGACTCGTCCAGAATTTCCAGCGCCTTGGGCGCGAAAGCCTCCGTCAACTTGTCGCGGATACGCTCGGCATAGACCATCGGCGCGGAACTCCTTTGCTTTAACCCCGCAGCGAAGGTGGTACCCGGTGTAACACCTGTCAAGTCTTTGGGTTAACGCTGAAATCATGGCCTTGCATCCCCCCCGCCGACTACCCATACTTTGCTGATGTCCAAGCCTCGAACCTTTGCGCCGGACGGCACGCCTGAATTCCGTTCGCAGCGGCCCCATGAGCCCGCTGCGGCGACGGATTGCGCATGGCCGGGCTGCGAAGAGGCGGGCCGCCACCGGGCCCCCGCCGGGCGCGACACGCAGGCCGACTATATATGGTTCTGCAAGCCGCACGCCCGCGAGTACAACCTGAGCTGGGACTATTTCCGCGGCATGAGCCGCGACGAGATCCTGCGCTTTCAGGACCGCGCGGCGACCTGGGAACGGCCGACTTGGCGGATCGGCGGCAGCGGCGGCTGGCCCGACAATATGTCAGACCCGTTCGATCTGTTCCCCGAGCGCGCAAAACCCGGATCGCGGAACGGAAATCCGGCTGCACCGACACCCTGGACGGGCCAGGAACGGCAGGCCCTTTCAACCCTGGGTCTTGACGAAACGGTCTCGTTCGAAGAAATAAAGTCGCGCTATAAGAAGCTCGTGAAGCGCTGGCATCCCGATGCCAACCGGAACAATCCGGCCGCAGAAGATCGCCTGAAACGGATAAACACCGCTTATGCCTGCCTGAGAAGCGGCGTCCGGTCGCGTGGCGTCAAGGAAACCGCCTCGCCATAATTCCGATCCCCAACAAACTGGCAGAATTTTAGAAAGTGCCGTGATGGAGACAGAGTTGAACTTGATGGAAGCGGCGCCGGACATAAAGGTTTCGGCGCGTCAGGTCTTCGGCCTGGACGTCGACATGGAAATTCCGGCGTTTTCCCAGACGCACGAACTGGTGCCCGATGTCGACGAGAGCTACCTCTTCGACCACGACACGACACTCGCCATTCTGGCCGGGTTCGCCTACAACCGCCGCGTCATGGTGCAGGGCTATCACGGTACCGGCAAATCGACCCATATCGAGCAGGTCTCCGCGCGGCTCAACTGGCCTTGCGTCCGGGTGAACCTCGACAGCCATATCAGCCGTATCGACCTCGTCGGCAAGGATGCGATCGTGCTGCGCGAAGGCCAGCAGGTCACCGAGTTCCGCGAAGGCATTCTGCCCTGGGCGTTCCAGAGCGCCATCGCACTCGTGTTCGACGAATATGACGCCGGCCGTCCGGACGTAATGTTCGTGATCCAGCGCGTGCTCGAAGCGCAGGGCAAGCTTACCCTGCTGGACACCAACCGCGTGCTGAAGCCGAACGCCTCCTTCCGGCTGTTCGCAACCACGAACACGATCGGTCTCGGCGACACGTCCGGCCTTTATCACGGCACGCAGCAGATCAATCAGGGCCAGATGGACCGCTGGAGCATCGTCACCACCCTGAACTATCTGCCGCATGATCGCGAAACGAACATAGTGCTCGCCAAGATGCCGTCGCTCGACACGACCGAAGGACGTGAGACCGTCAGCAACATGGTGCGTGTCGCGGATCTTTCCCGCGCGGGCTTCATCAACGGCGACATCTCGACCGTGATGTCTCCGCGTACCGTCCTCACCTGGGCGGAGAATGCGCAGATCTTCGGTGATATCGCCCTCGCCTTCCGTCTTACCTTCCTGAACAAGTGCGACGAGCTGGAACGTCCGATCGTGGCGGAATACTACCAGCGGTGCATGGGAACGGATCTGCCCGAGGCGGCCGTCAGGCCGTCCACGGTCCGTCAGTAGCGATGACGCCGGAACGGCCGATCGAGAAGTTCAAACGGGTTCTCGGCGCCGCCGCGCGCGCGATTTCCGAGAAGCCCGAGCTCGACGTGTCGTTCAGCGCTTCCGAGCGTGGCCTGCAAGGTGATGTCGCCCGGCTACCGCAACCGTCCCGTGACATGGCAGCTCATGAAATCGCCGAGGCGCGTGGCGTCGCTGATTCCGTCGCGCTGCGCCTGCGGCACCACGACAAGAAGATACACGCCCATCTAAATCCGTCCGGCGCCACGGCGCGTGCCGTCTTCGAGGCCGTCGAACAGGCGCGGTGCGAGGCGATCGGCGCGCGCAACATGAAGGGCGTCGCGGGCAATCTCAATGCAGCGCTCGAGGAGTCATGCCGGATGCGCGGCTTCGACCGCGTGCGGCAGAAGGACGAGGCACCGCTCGCGGATGTCGTGGGGCTGCTGGCGCGCGAACGGCTCACCGGCCAGCGCCCGCCGGAAAGCGCGCGGCACATGGTCGATCTTTGGCGCTCCTGGGTCGAGACCAAGGCCGGCAAGGATCTGGACAGCCTGCTCAACGTGATCGAGGACCAGGATTCCTTTGCCCGCTTCTCGCGCCGGATCATCACCGATCTCGATCTCGGCGAGGAGCTCGGTGAAGAAAACGAGGAGAGCGAGGAGAATCCCGACGGCGAGGACGAGAACGAAGGCCAGCAAGGCGAGGCGGAAGGCTCGGAGGGTGTTTCTCCCGAAGGCATGACGGCCGAGCAGATGGACATGGCCGAGCAGGATACCGACGCGGACGCCGAGACGACCGATGTCGAGATGGAAATCGACCAGCCTCGCGATGGCTCCGAGGACGAGGCCGCCGACGGTCAGGAAACGCCTTTCCGGTCGCGGAACGACATGCGCAACAGCACCGCGCAGCCGGCCTACCAGATATTCACCAGCGAATTCGACGAAGTGACCAGTGCGGAAGAGCTCTGCGACCCCGAGGAACTGACCCGTCTGCGCGGCTTCCTCGACCAGCAACTCATCTCGCTTCAGGGCGTGGTCGCCAAGCTCGCCAACCGGCTGCAGCGCCGGCTCATGGCGCAACAGAACCGGTCGTGGCACTTCGATCTGGAGGAAGGCATTCTCGACGCCGGCCGTCTGGCCCGGATCGTCGCCAATCCGCTGCATGCGCTGTCCTTCAAACAGGAAAGCGACGTGGAGTTCCGCGATACGGTCGTGACCCTGCTTCTCGACAATTCCGGCTCGATGCGCGGCCGGCCGATCACGGTCACCGCCATGTGCGCCGACATTCTGGCGCGCACGCTGGAGCGCTGCGGCGTCAAGGTGGAGATCCTCGGCTTCACGACGCGCGCCTGGAAGGGCGGCCAATCCCGCGAGAAGTGGCTCGCCTCGGGCAAGCCCGCCAATCCCGGTCGGCTCAACGATCTCCGGCATATCGTCTACAAATCGGCCGACATGCCCTGGCGGCGCGCCCGCAAGAATCTGGGCCTCATGATGCGCGAGGGGCTGCTCAAGGAGAATATCGACGGCGAAGCCCTGCTCTGGGCGCATGAGCGGCTTTTGGCGCGCTCCGAGCAGCGCCGGATCCTGATGGTGATCTCGGACGGCGCCCCGGTGGACGACAGCACGCTGTCGGTCAATCCAGGCAATTATCTGGAGCGTCATTTGCGTCAGGTGATCGAGTGGATCGAAACGCGGTCGCCGGTCGAGGTTATCGCGATCGGCATCGGCCACGACGTCACACGCTATTATCGCCGCGCGGTCACCATCGTGGATGCGGAGCAGCTTGGCGGCACCATGATCGAAAAGCTGGCGGAGCTGTTTTCCGAGGAAATGTCCTTGCCGAGGCCGAGCCGCGAAGGACTGCGCCGCGGAAGGAAGCATTCGGCCGTTTGATCTGACAGGATCCGAAACTCTATGACCATTCGAGTGCCGTTTGGACGGCTCCGGAGACAGACGACCGGCGTCCGGCTGGTCGCGATGGTCGCAGCCTTTGCCTTTTCGGCTGCCGCCTGCTCCAGCCCGCCGCGCGCCGCGACCTCAGCCGCGTCTATCACGTCAATCGAGGTAAAGGCCGATCCGCTGGCCCTCGATCCCAAGAACCCGTCCACGGTCGTGGTGGGCAAGCTCACCTATCTCGCTGGCTATGAACTCACGGCGAACGACAGGCGCTTCGGCGGCCTGTCTAGCCTCGTGATTTCGCCCGATGGCAGTGATCTTATCGCCCTGTCCGATCGCGGTTTCTGGGTGTCGATGAAGCTGATCCACAATGGCGACAAGCTGACGGGCATCGGCGCGTCAACTCTGGGCGTGCTGGGTGGCCAGTTTCCCGGCGGGCTGACCAAGCACGATGCCGATTCAGAATCTCTCGCCGAGGATCAGGACGGTTCCTATCTCGTTGGCTTCGAGGAGAACCATCGGATCTGGCGCTATCCGGTCGATCCGTCCCTGCCCGGCCCCGAGGCGCTGTCCGGTCATCCGATAAACATACCGATGCCGCTTTCGCTCTTTCGCGCCAAGGACAACGAGAGCCTGGAAAGCCTCACCGTTCTTCAGGATGGCGAAATCTTCACGGCGCTCGAATCCCCGCTCGACGGCGAAACCGAGAACCACGCCTGGCTCATCGCGAAGGACGGCAAGATTTCCGACCTCTATTACGACGAGCACGATGGCTACCGGCCGACCGACTTCGCGACCTTGCCGGATGGCGACGTGATGGTGGTCGAGCGCTATTTCAAGCCGCTGTTCGATATCCGGGCCCGTTTCCGCATCCTGAAGCGCAGCGACATCGTTCCCGGCGCGCATCTGAACGGCGAACTGATCGGCGAGATCGAGGCCCCGCTATCTGTCGACAATATGGAGGGGCTGGCCGTCCGGCGCGCGCCAGACGGATCGACGCTGGTCTATGTCGTTTCGGACGACAATTACAGCCCGTTCCAGCGCACGCTGCTGATGGAATTCCGGCTCAATCAATAGTCCGAACGAGACCGCGACCCCGGTAAACGCGGAGATCCAGCCTTCAGGTTCTATTTTCTGGAGTCCCGCATACGCGGGAGAGACGTCCGGCTGATCAGGCCGCGACGGCCGCCTTCTTCTCGATCTCGGTCTTCAGGCGGCGGGCCTTCACCGAAAGATCGTCCTTGCGGGCCTTCTTCAGGAAGTTGTCGAGGCCGCCATTATGCTCGACCGAGCGCAGGGCATGCGTCGTCACGCGGAACGAGATCGAGCGGCCCAGCGTGTCGCTGATCAGCGTCACAGGCTGAAGATTCGGCAAATAGCGCCGACGCGACTTGTTGTTCGCGTGGCTCACATTGTTGCCATACAATACTTCTTTGCCCGTAAGTTCGCAGCGCCGTGCCATTGTTCCGTCCTTCCAAAACTTCACGGCCCCGGATTTCCATCCAAGGCCGATGGGCCGGAGGTATAAGCGAGCGGCGAAAAAGCGTCAAGCCCGGAACTCCGCCTTTTTAGGTCGGCGAGCCTTGTCATTGGACGGCATTTCCGCCCACAGTGTTTCGATTGGGGATTCGAAGACCCGCCCAAGGTCGCTCGAATGGAATATGGGGGCCGAAAATGGATTTTTTTCAAGCACTTCAGGAAACATGGCCGGCTCAGATCGTCGCTGGCTGGCCGTGGTGGTTTCCAATCCTTGAAATCACGCATCTGACTGGCCTGACCCTCGTTTTCGGGGGCATGGCGATCCTCGACATCCGTCTTTTGGGGCTGGGCCGGAAATTTTCCGTTATCGCGCTCGAACGGCACATTCTGCGCTTCGTATGGACCGGATTCGCTATCGCCGCATTCAGCGGCGGCTGGCTGTTCCTTTATGAAGCAGCCAAACTGGTCGACGACGGCCCCTTCCTGATCAAAATGGCCTTGATTCCGATCGCTGGGCTCAATGCCCTGTTCATGCATTTCGTGGCGCTGCGGAACGTGGAGAAATGGGATACAGACGCGCCGTCACCCGTCATGGTTAGGCTCTCCGCGGGCCTATCGCTGGCGATCTGGTGGGTCGTCCTCGCCTGTGGGCGTTTGATCGCCTATTACTACCCGTACAACTTTTAGGATATATCGCCCAACTTCCGGGTGGATCCCAGGGTTGTCATGCCGGACTCGATCTGCCACGCTGTCCAAGGAACCAGCAGATGGACCGATGCCGCCGCCGTGCCGCGATCGGTTCGAACTTGAAAATCCGGACATCATTATGAAACTGACGTCGACGCAGGCTGCTGCCGTGAAGCAGCGCGTGAACATCGATCCTATCGACGAGGAAAACCCGGTAGCCGAACCGCTACGCAAGGCATTCGGCGACCATACGTTTTTTGTGGTCTCGGACGGCTTGTTCGTTCTTGAAGCGGTCAACGACGCCTCACAGGGAGACGACCCGGCACGCTTCGTCATGGTCGCCGCCTGGACTAGCGAGGAAAAGAACGCTCTGCAGCCCATCGAACCGCAGCAGACCAACACGGTCATCGATCTCGCGCCTGTGGCGGCCAACGGCAAGGCGGAAGACGCCAACTAGGCAATCCGGTGCCTTTGGGCAGAGTCGGCTAAGCCAATTGCCTGGAATTCCGGGGTCTAACGGGATCGGGCCGGTCTAGCCGACCCACTGCCGGACACGCCCGACATCGACATGCACGAAGTTCGACTTCGGATAATAGCCGACACCGCCCCGCTTGAGACCCAGTGCGGTCTGGCGCAGCCATGTCAGCTCGCGGCCCGGGATGCGGATGTCGATCGCCTCGCCCTCCATATGGAGGCTCCGCTTGGCGACGCCGCTGGAATTCGCCCTCAGCATCTGGTTGGTATGCGGAGACCGATAGCCCGAGATCACGTGAAACGGCTTGTTGGTTTCGGCCTTGGCGCGGATCGCCGTCAGAAGATCCAGAAGACCGACATCGATATCGTGGATTTCTCCGGTCCGGAAATCGCGGAGAACGTGATTGATCTCCTCAAGAGCCCCCGCTTCGCAGGTGCCGTCGACGCAATAGGTCGTTTTCAGGGATTCGCCGGTATGGAGATTGTAAAAGCTGAGCGACCGGGTTTCCGGCAGGGGCGCGGCCAAAGCCGGCTTGCATAGCGCGACGCCGAGGGCTGCACCACCTAAAGCCAGAATTTTCCGTCGATCCGGATGTTCCACCGCGATCCTCTCCCACAATCGGTATTCTGCAGTATGTGGGTGTAGTTTCGCCACTTGCAAGCCTCGAACACGGTCAATTGTCACTCGGTCCGCACCCTTCAGCGAAATATACCTTTTCGTCCAATGAGTTGCCGGATCCCCGCCCGCCCCGCGCGGTTTGAAGAGCCGCGGCCAGCCGGGCATCCCGTCCGTAGACGTCGTTGCGGAATTCGACCGTGCCGTCCGGATCGGTGAAGGCCGTCCAGTATGCGATGACGATGGGCATCGGAGCAGGAAGAGCTATTTTCATGGTCTTGCCTTCCGCTATTGCCTGCTCCAGCCGCTCCCGAGGCCAAACCGGATCGTTCGCCAGCAAGAGGGCTGCGAGATCCATCGGCCGTTCAAGCCGCATGCACCCGTGGCTCCGCGCCCGCTCGGCGCTCGCGAACAAGGCCGGCGCCGATGTGTCGTGGACATAGACGCCGAATTTATTGGCGAAGGAGAAGCGAATGGCGCCGAGGGAATTCGTGCCGCCCGGATCCTGTACCAGATTGCCGTCCCGCCACTGCATGTGATTGCGTTCGAGATAGCCCGGATCGCGCTTCAGGATCGGCCGGATTTCGTTCTCGATGATCGAGACCGGCACGGTCCACGTAGGATTGAGGATGACGTCGGTGATGGCACTCATCAGCATCGGCGTCGGATGCTTCGGATCCCCTACAACCGTCTTCCGCTCGAGCACGGTCTGGTTGTTCACGACCAGCCGTGCCGAGGCCGCGGGCACGTTCACCTCGAAGCGCGTCGCGGGGATGGCGTAGGAAAGGCTCCGCCACCGCGCGAGGTTCAGTTCGATCGTCTCGATCCGGCTCTTGAGGGGTACGTTGAGCGCCGCCCACGTCTTCGGCCCGACGACGCCGTCACTCGCGAGGCCGTGACGGGCCTGGAAGCGCCTGACGGCCTCCACGGCCGCGCCGGTGTAATTCTTGTCATCGACCGGCCCCGTCAAATCACCGCTCATGCGCAGGCGGTCAGTGAGTTTGGGGAGCGATGGGCTCTGGTCTCCGGGATGCAGGGTCGTCCCCCCGGGAAGAGCGCCCCATCCGCCCTTCTCCTCGATCCCGCGATATCTCTCCAGAGCCGCCTTCAACCCTCCATATTCGGGCTGCTTCGGCTGGAGATCCGACAACGTCTCGCGGCCCTCGGCGACAGCGGCCACGGCCGCGTCCAGCGAGACCTCGGGCCGCTTCGGGAATTCGGTGTCTTCTTCGATCTTGGCGATATCCACGTCGCCGTCGTGCATGAGCGCTGCGTACCGCAGAACCGCATCGGTGAGCAGAATGTCACGGTCACGGAGAGCATCAGGCGTGCCTTCGTTCCCGAACCGGGTGATCGCGCCGATATGAAAGGCCGACGGGTCCAGCCCTTCATCGGCGACCTTCGCCAGCTCGTTCGCGACCGTCGTCCCCTGCCCGACCGACCAGAGGCAGTGATTACCGTGCTGCCGGTAGAGGGCCGCGACAGCCTCGGCCGCGACCAGCCGCTCGGGCGTCGCCGCCAGCTTCTGATCCGCGCCGAGCGGTGAAGCGCATTCAGCCGCCCGCGCGGCCCCGGACGCCAGCAAGGACATCCCCAGAACCGCCAAACAAACGCTTGAAACCGTCCGCAAGCTCACACCGCACTCTCTTCCACGCATTCGACGTCGACTGATTGCAAACTAGCGCGGTCTCCAGGATGGACACCTGCGCTAAATCAAATCGAATGAACACCGCTGTCGAAACAAAAGAGGCGCCGGATGAACCGGCGCCTCGTCATGTCTGGATCCGCGAGCAAGCTGTCAGGAAAACAGCTTGCTGTAAGCGCGGGGACCGCGGCTTTTCCACACACCGGAATGATAGGCGTTGCTCGCGATCAGCGGCACGACGGTCGTCGCCTCGGCGAACACCATCTGCTCCAGCGCCGTGTCGACCTTGCCCCAGGAGCAGGCCTCCTTGAGCGTGGAGGACGAGCACGCGCCATCGCGCACATCGGCGACGGTGATCTGCACGGCGTATTTGTGCATCGGAACTTCCTTGCCCAGGATCTCGGCGCAAACCACCGTGTCCTGCGCGAAGTTCTTCGGCACGCCGCCGCCGACCATGAACAGGCCCGTGGTGCCGGCCTTGATCTTGATGTCGGTCAGCTCGCGGAAATCGCGGATCGAGTCCATCGTCAGGTGCTTGTCCGGATTTTTCGCCTGATGCATCACAAGGCCGAAACCGGCGGAGGAATCGGTGAAGGCCGGGCAGAAGATCGGCACGTCGTGCTCATAGGCCGTCTGAACCAGCGAGTTCTTCTTCACCGCGCCGCCTTCCGACAGATAGCGGCCCATCTCGCGGATGAATTCACGCGAGGAATAGGGCTTCGCCGGCAGGCTGTTGGCGATCTCGCAGATCGTCTTGTCGCAGTTCTGCAGATCTTCTTCGTCGATATAGGTGTCGTAGATCCGGTCGATATAGAGATCGCGGAGTTCCATATCGTCGATACCCGCCGAGTTGCCCTGATAGTGCTTGAAACCGAGGGCCTCGAAGAAATCCATATCGACGATCGACGCGCCGGTGGCGACCACGGCATCGACCATGTTGTATTTGATGAGATCCGAATACACGTTCATGCAGCCGCCGGCCGAGGTCGACCCGGCAAGCGTCAGAATGACCGAGCACTCCTTGTCTCCGACCATCCGGTTGAAGATCTCGGCCGCCCGCGCGGTATCGCGCGACGTGAAGGACATGCCTTCCATCGCGGTGATGATCGGCCGCGCGTCGAACGCGGTCATATCAACATGTCGAACCTCGTTCGCAAGAAGGGCTTTCTTGCGATTTTCATTTCCAGCGGTCATCTCGTTTACCTTTCGGCGTTAGCGCGTCTCGCCTGCCGGACACGCCGGACTGGCAGTGGCAACATCCAGGGCTCCGCGACGGGAGGCTGTTCACCATACATGGTCAACTGTGGCTCCTCGATGACGCTGACCATTCTGTCGCCGCCGAACCCGTTGAAATGGGTCCGGAACGTGCGGGCATAGGCGCCGGTCTGACCGACTTCGATGTAATCGCCTTCCCTCACGTCGCTCGGCAGCATGAACGGCCCCTTCATGGAGTCCACACTGTCGCAGGTCGGCCCGTAGAACTGGAACGGCACCAGATCGCCACTCGGTTCGCCGTTGAGCCGGATCAGACGCACCGGGAACACGAAGCCCGGCTGGCCGGCATCGAACAGCGACCCGTAGGTGCCATCGTTCAGATACAGTTTGCGGCCCTTGCGCAGTTCCACGCGAACGACCACCGAACCGCTTTCCGCGACGAGCGCACGGCCCGGCTCGCACCACAGTTCCACTCGGCCCAGAAGGTCCAGATCCTGCGCGGCCTGACGGATCGCCGTCACATAGGATTCCAGCGCCGGAGGCGTCATGCCCGGATAGACCGACGGAAAGCCGCCGCCGACATCGATCACGTCCGCCTCGACCCCGGCGCGCCGGAGCAGATCACGAGCAGTCTCCATCGCCATCGCATAGGCATCCGGATTCATGCACTGGGAACCCACATGGAAACAGACGCCGAGACGTTTGGCGGACTTGCGGGCGTCCTGCAAAAGCCGGACGGCCTGCTGGCCCCAAATGCCGAATTTCTCGGACAGGCTGATCCTGGCATGCGAGCTCGGGATCGCGATCCGGACGAAGAGCCCCAGATCCGGCGCGCGGCCGGTCATGGCGAGGATCTTCCTCAATTCCGCATCGCAATCGAGCGAAAAGTCGCGAACCCCGAAGTCATAATAGGCGGACGAAATCGCCTCGCGCGACTTGACGGTGTGCATGAAGCACATCCGCGCGTCGGGCAAGATACTCCGTACGAGCCTGATCTCCGCGATCGACGCCACGTCGAAATAGCGGATACCGGCCTCGTAAAGGCCTGTCAAAACAGCCGGGTCGGGATTTGTCTTGACCGCGTACAGGATATTTCCAGGGAAGCGATCAAGAAACCAGCGCGCTGCCTTGCGCAGTGATGACGGTCTTAGGATATGTAGAGGATCAACCGGGTTGAGCCCAGCTACCGCATCACGAACAGCAATGTAATTGCCCATATCATGCAGAGCCTCGCAAGATTGTTGACACATGCTAAATCTCGCGAATGGGTCTGATTTAGCGGCGGCGTGGATATCAAAAAAAATCTGGGGTGTAAATAAAAATTCTCAAGAGGGGCCCCTGGTAACTTTTTGTAAAGCCAAGCCTTTTTCCGCTTTTTTTGCTATGAGCCTGATTTGATTTCATTATTGGATTTGAAGGGGCTTTCGGACGGGCCCGGGGGTCACCTGCTGGTAACACTGTCACAAATCGCGCGACACCCCGATCGAGCCGAATCGTGATTCAGGCCTTCGGGCACCAACTGGTTCGAGGTCGCGGATGCTTAATAGCGAGTTTTCATCCGGCAATTGGTCTTTGACCAATAATCCTGGCCTCCCGCACATAGCCGAACTCGCCCTCACCCGACCAAGATTTTCCGCCAGGATAGCGCAATTCTATTCCCGCGAGATCTCATTCATCGGGTACGAGATAGTGGATGCTGAACAGGTCGTTGGCGTCGGTCCAGACCTCGGAATGACGAAAGCCGGCCTCGCCCGCGAGGGTGCCGAATTGACCGATAGAGTATTTATGCGAGTTTTCAGTGTGGATGGTCTCTCCGCGTGCCATGCGGAACTCTCTGCCGGCAACGATAAATTTCTGCAACTCCAGGCTCTCGAGATGCATCTCGATGCGGTCCATCTCATCGTTGTAATAGGCGACATGACCGAACTTGCTGACGTCCAGCGTTCCGCCGAGTTCCCGGTTCATCCGGTCAATGATGTTTAGGTTGAATGCGGCTGTCACGCCTTCGGCGTCATTATAGGCGGCCTCCAGTGTGTCGCGCTCCTTCTTCAGGTCGACACCGATCACGAAACCATCGTCGCGGCTGAGCATTCCGCGAATGGTCTTGAGGAAAGGCAGAGCGTATTCGCGTTCCATGTTGCCGATGGTCGAGCCCGGGAAGAATGCGAGACGCCTGCCCTCGTCCGACATGGCCTCCTCCGGCAGATCGATCGGAGTCTGAAAGTCGGCACAGATGCCGCCCACCTTCAAGTCTTGAAAATCGGCCGCAAGTGTTTCGACGGAACGCGTCAACGGCTCCAGACTGATATCGATAGCGACATAGGCGTAGGGATCGAACAGCGCCGGGAGTAGCCGCCGGATCTTGTCCTCCGCGCCACTGCCGAATTCGACCACGGTCGCACCGACGCCAATCCGTTCGGCGACCTTCGGGCCAATTTCATCCAGAAGGCCAAGCTCAGTGCGGGTGACGTAATATTCTTCCGTCTCGCAGATCCGTTCGAACAGGTCCGAGCCCTTCGCGTCATAGAAATACTTTGGCGGAATCGCTTTCTGCGGCAAAGACAGGCCGTTAAGAACGTCGGCTTGGAACTGATCCCGGGGCGGATGGGAGTCCACGAGAAATGCGGGCCTGCCCTTTCGGCCACCCGCCGGCTCCGGCTCGAATTCTTCGTGTCGGTCGAATCTTTTCAGCATGGGTCTAGCGATCCTTCGCAAGCCGCAATCCGGAGAATTGCCACCGCGCGTCTGGAGGAAAGAAGTTCCGGTAGGTCGGACGGATATGGCCTTGCGGCGTCGCGCAGCTACCACCGCGCAGCACCATCTGGCCGCTCATGAACTTGCCGTTGTATTCGCCGATGGCGCCCTCGGGCGCATGGTAGCGCGGATAGGGGGAATAGGCGCTGAGGGTCCATTCCCAGACGTCACCGAACATCTGCCGGAGAGCATTGCCCTCGCCGGGGCCAGGAGCGGCGCGCGGTTCCAGCGCCCTCGTATCGAGAAAATTTCCGTCCATGGAGACAGCCTCGGCCGCGATCTCCCATTCGGCTTCTGTCGGCAAGCGGCAGCCCGCCCACTCGGCGAAAGCCGACGCCTCGTAATAGCTGAGATTTGTGACAGGCTCGCGCGGATCGACTTCCTCGCGGCCGTGAAGCGTATACCGCGTCCAGTGGCCATCGTCTTTCCGCCAGTAGCAGGGGGCGAACCAGCCGCGCTCGCGCACGGTCGCCCAGCCGGCGGAAAGCCAGTATCGCGGGTCGTCGTAACCGCCATCCTCGATGAAGGCGAGATAGTCCCCGTTCGTGACCGGTCGGGACGCAAGTGCAAAAGGCTGCAACAGCGCCTCATGACGCGGCCCTTCATTATCGAAGGCGAATGACGGACCTGGGGCATCGAAATCGTGGCCGATTTCGCGGATGCCGCCGTCGAAGTTGACCCATGTCACTGGGCCCGCGGCACCGCCATCCGCGCTGGTATCGCGAACGCCATAGGGCGCGGGATCCAGCGGGTTCTGGGCCAATCATGTGCTTGATGTCCGTGACGATCAGTTCCTGATGCTGCTGCTCGTGATTGAGGCCGAGCGTGACGATGTCGGCCGTGCCATCATTGGCTTCGAGGCTGTCGATGAGCCTCCGCATCGCGTCATCGACATGCGCCCGGTAAGCCATCACTTCGGCCACGTTGGGCCGCGACAACAGCCCCGGCGCGGACGCGGAAACTGCGCGCCGATCTGATCGTAATAGGAATTGAAGAGGTGATCGTAAGCCGCGTTGTGCACGACGTAGTCCGCGCAGAACGGTTTGAGCACGAAGGTTTCGAAGAACCAGGTGGTGTGGGCCAGATGCCATTTGGTCGGGCTCGCGTCCGGCATCGACTGCACGACCTGATCCTCCGGTGCCAGCGGCCGGGCCAGCGCCTCCGTCAAACTGCGGACGTGTTCGTAGAATTCCGCGAGCGACATATGTCCCTGAAAGCGCCGTCCGGGTGCGGGCGAAAAAGGCTCGGGCGAAATATAGTCCGGAACAGCAGCACTTTTCATGGAGTGGGGCCCTCCTGATTACCGTGTTGTCGACCCGGTCAGGGGCTTCCAAGGAACGGCGCGCCACTACCAAACGAAATCCGGCACTGGCGGTTCCAGGGACATGAGCGATCAGACGATCGGAAATGCCGAGGGGTCGTGCAAGCGCCCAACCTTAAGCATCCGGGCCGGCGATCGCAATCCTGGATTGCCGGTGGCCCGGGGGACGGGATTGGGAGAAAACTGGAATGGAAGAGCGCTGGCATGGAGGAGCGCCGACTTGCGGGCGCTCCTCCTTGCCTGACGCTGAGCGTCAGGGAGACCAGCCAGCGGTCTCAGCTCCTGTTGGTGGCCGGGCGGCCACCGAATTGCGACCACACTACAACAATCGCCAAGAGCTGCGGATCACATGTTCGTTAGATCGGAAGATCAGACCGCGGCGGCCTGACCTCGACCACGATCCTGCCCGCGCGGACTGTTGCCCTTGCGGTGCTTGCGCTTGGCCGGACGTTGGCGCGGCCCATCGGATGCCGGACGCTGTTTGCGGTCGCCGGTCACGAAAGCCGGAAGCCCGCCCTCGGATCCGCCCGACGATGCCTTGGCCACGGACCTCGGCTCGCCGCTGCGCGTTCCGGGCGCTGCGCCATGCGTCGAACCGGGCAGCCGGTTGCGCTTCTTGTTGGGACGCCGGCTGGGACGACTTGCCGGCCGGCCGCCACCGGGGCGACGACCATCTCCGCCCGACGTTGCCGCCAGGGCCCATTCCGGTGCGGTTCCCTCGCCGCCATCCCCGGCGCCATTCGCGACCGGGATCGAGCGGCGGATGACCTTTTCGATCGCCTTAAGCAACGGCAGATCGTCCGGGCTGCAGAATGCGAGAGCCACGCCAGAGTTTCCGGCGCGCGCCGTCCGGCCGATACGGTGCACATAGGTTTCGGGCACGTTCGGCAGATCGTAGTTCACGACCAGATCGATACCGTCGACATCGATGCCGCGCGCGGCGATATCCGTCGCGACCAGGATCGGCGTGCTGCCGTCCTTGAAGCCGTTCAAGGCCCGCACGCGCTGCGGCTGGCTCTTGTTGCCGTGGATGGCGGCAGCGGGGATCCTCCGGCGTTCGAGATCGCGCACGACGCGGTCCGCGCCGCGCTTGGTACGGGTGAAGACGAGCACCCGGTAGTGGCCCTTGCCGTTCACGGCATCCGCCAGCAGGCCAAGCTTGTCCTTCGTGTCGATGAAATGAACGCTCTGGGTGATCCGTTCGGCGGGCGTGGACTGCGGCGTCACCGAGACGCGCTCGGGATTCTGCAGCAATTCACTCGCGAGAATGCCGATTTCCTTCGGCATCGTCGCCGAGAAGAACAGGTTCTGCCGTTCCTTGGGCAGCAGACGGACAATCCGGCGGATCGCGGGAAGAAAGCCGAGATCGAGCATGTGGTCCGCTTCATCCAGCACGAAACATTCGACGCCTTCGAGCCGGATATGCTTGGCCTCGACGTGATCGATCAGCCGGCCGGGCGTGGCGATGACGATATCGACGCCCTTGGTGAGCGCGGCGGTCTGGCGGCCATATGGGACGCCGCCCACCACGACCACGGACGACAGGCCGCAATTGCGGCCATAGGTTTGGATGCTTTCGCCGATCTGATCGGCAAGCTCGCGCGTCGGGCTCAGGATCAGCGCGCGGCACTGACCACGCTGCACGCGCGACTGCTTGTTCACCAGCCGGTGCAGGATCGGCAGCGAAAACGCCGCCGTCTTACCGGTACCCGTCGCGGCGAGACCCAGGAGGTCACGGCCGTTGAGGATGTGCGGAATTGCCTGCGCCTAAATCGGCGTCGGCGTCGTGTAACCTTCGGCATGTACGGCGTCAGCGATCGGCGCGGCGAGGCCGAGGTTTGTAAATTCAGTCAAGTTTGGAGTCTTTCCTAGTCGACCGCCCACGCGACATCGCGGCGAGCCGCCATTTCTGTGGCGCTCGTTACGGGCGGTTTCCCCGCCTGTCCCCGCGTAATCCGGGAAGACGAAGTGATTATCTGGGGTACCTAGGCAGGACGATCGGCCGCTGATGCGGAAGTCGTTTACGCGACCGGAGTACCGGAAGCCGCGATTGCGGCTGGGAGAGACATGAGGCCAAGCCGGTTAAATGTCAATGAAGTTCTGCGCGAAGCCTTCCCCGAGCCATTATTCGGCCGGCACACGTTCCGCCGCCAGAGCCGCACCGCCGGCGGCAATCTTCCGTCCGCGCGGGGCCGCCGCCTGATGCTTCTTCGAATAGGCCATCTGGTCGTGCATCAGGGCGCCTTCGGGCAATTCCTTCCAGAGCGGACCGAGATCCTCGCGGACGCGATCCACGAAGAAAGACGGCAGGTCGCGCGTCTCGCCGTTGAAAAACGCCAGCAGCTTGCTGTCTGCATTAAGCCGATTCTGCAGGTTCTTGTAATATTTACGTTTCTTGCTGGTGGACGCACGCAGCGCGCTGAACCACCGGGCGTGAAACCCATGCGTCGCCTTGAAACGCCGCATGATCCGCGACGGCGAATGGGAATCCCCACCAGGTCGGACATATGGCCGAAGAAGTCCTGCCAGGAATAATGCTTCGGCTTCACGTTGAGGGCGCGCGTGCTGTTGAGGAAATGGAACGGCACGGGAATGACCCGGTTCTCCGCCTGAAATTCCAGATTGAGCGGCGCAGCCTGCCCATAGGCGGTCAACATCGAAAACGCCGGATAGGCGCCGGGAGCGAGATCGAGGAACTTCTTGGTCAGTTCAAACGGCTCGTCGCCTGAATCGCAATCGAGGCCGAGCACGAAATTGGTCTGCACATAGGGAATATAGCGCAGCACCATATTGATGTGGTCGGCGACCTGATGGACCTTGTCCAACCCGACATTCGTGCCGGACTTGGACTTGTTGCCGTGGGACTGCCAGGATTCGACACCGGGCAGCATCGCGATGAAGCTGTTCTTCTTGAGACGCTTCAGATGGTCCTCCGAAAGGATCGACAGGCTGCTCTCCGCGACGAAATCGATCGTGCCCGCCGGCACCGCTTCCTCGATCGTCTGGAGATACTCATCGAACTTGATGCCGAAATTCGGATCGTGCCACGCAACGCGCGGCTTCTTGACGTTCTGCACCAGAAACTTGAGATCCTCCCGCATCTGATCGAAGCCGAGAGTTTGATATTTGATCACGGAATCGATGCAGAAATTGCAGGTATAGGGACAGCCAGTGCTGCCGATCATCGGGACGATCTTGACGAAAGGAGCCTTTTCCAGCGTGGCCTCGATGAAGTCCCACCGTTCCCGCACGCCGGGGAGCGAGGCGGGCTGCTTCGCGGCACTGATCTGCCGGCCGAGGGGACGATGCGGACCGCCGTCGCTCAGCACATCCTCGATCACCGACTTGTCGGTAAGTCCCAGCACATAGTCGAAATAGAGAGCGGCATCCTCCGGATAGCACCGCGCGTGCGGCCCACCGAGGACGCTTACCGCACCGTGACGGCGGAACAGCGCGCTGATCGAATAGGCGAGCTGCGCGGAGAGCGTGAACGCTCCGACGAAGACGACATCGGTGTTCCGCAGGAGGTCTTCGTCGAATTCCTCGACACCGGTATAGCACATGAAGCGCACGTCATGACCGAGCTGCTGGCACCACACAGCCACCACCTGAGGCATGATGCTGGCGAAATTCGCGTTCATGACGCGGGAGTAAAATCGCTTGGTGGGCTTGTTGCTGACGAGATCGATAATAGTGATCTTCAGGCGTTTCACGCGGCTTCCCTTCATCCCCAAGAACTCGCAATGCCCTCTAGAGCACGCGTAAATGCAGCTTTTGTGACGTTCGGCGTCAATCGCCGCGCCACGCAGCCACAATATCCGGTCAGACTGGAAATCGTGCCTGCAGCCGACCCCGTGTAGCAGCCGGCGCTATCGCGCGGTCTCCCCAAGACCGTAGTAAGAGCGGGGCAACATACCCGCTCCGGCACTTCAAGGGTGAACAATTTCGCAGGTCACGGCGCCCCAGAAAAGCGAAACGGCGAAGCCCCGGATTGGGCAAGAACTGTTTTCGCCGTGCGCTCGACCGCTATATGCAAGGCCAACCCCAATAGCTCACGGGAGCGTGAAGCCGCGAACACCTGCTGTCAACGGAATTCCTTGCAACACGGGGAGAACGCGCTGCAACCGGTGGCTCGAAATATGTCGTGACGGACTTGTCAGGACGGCCGAGGCGAGAAGAATTCGATCGGAATCCCGAGCATCGTCTGCGCCCGCCCGGAGGTGACCCAGGGCTGGGACGAGGGATGCACGCGATACATTTCGGTATCGCGGTGATAGCGTTGCAACTTCTGCCCCTTATTGGCGACGCGCGGCCCGGCGGCGTGGAAGAGATTATCGACCACCTGGCACGACATCAGCGTGCTCTGGCGGCCCATCGCCCAAAGCTGCATGGAATTTTTCGCGGAAATCGGCGTCCGATCACGAACCCATCTTTCGCAGAACTCTTCATATTTGCGCGCGGCACCGAACATGATCGCCTCGGCGCTGTCGACCAGCGTCAGCGCCTCGCCATAGGTGTATTGCACCTCGGTCGTCTCGTAGAGCTTCGTGAACGGCTTTCCGAGCGCCGTATATTTCCGGATGATCTCCTCGAACTCGTCGAGTGCCGCGAGCGCGGATCCGAGGAAAATGGCGGAGAAAGTCAGGTGGTAGAGTCCACCTACGATGCCGAGATAAAACGGATTGCCGTGCAGGCGATATCCCGGCGTGCCGTTTTCCGGGTCATACATGTCGAGCGCATAGTTGGTCCAGATGATGTAGCGATCGGGAACGAAGACATCGTTCAACCGGACGCTGTTCGAACCGCTGCCGCGTACGCCGAGGCTCTTGTCTCCGCCCCAGTCGGGCAGGATCTCCACTTGATCCTGCGGAATGAAGAAGGTGACGAGGACGTTCTTGCCATTTTTATCCGGCAATATCCCGCCGCCACCGAACCAGTTCGCGACAGGCACACCGGAGGAATAGGACCACACGCCGGTCACGCGGTAGCCGCCCTCGACCCGCTTCCACTCGCCGGCCGGCGGCGCGCGGTGACAGGCCCGGAAGTCTCCGTCGGGTCCGAAGATCTCGCGCTGGGCCGCCTCCTCGAAATGCGAGGCAAGCACCACGCAATGCGACGCCGCGAGCGTGAAGCACCAGGCGGTCGACGGATTGCCCCGCCCGATCGTCGTCACCAGCTTCAGGAAAGTCGGGAAGTCGAACTCGTAGCCGCCGAACATTTTCGGCGCCAGCGCGCGGTAGAAGCCGGCCTCCGTGAATTTGCGGTGCACCTCGTCGGAATAATGGCCGCGCTCGTCGGTGTCGTCCTGCTGGTCCCGGAGCATCGGGATCATCTCTTCGGCACGCCGGAGCATCGTTTCGGGCGTGAGCTCCGGCTCGGGTTGAGGAATTGAAGACTGTGCTGGTTTCGCTGCTGCTTTCATTTCGGCTCCCATTCCCGTCGCACCTCCCCCGTGCGCTCATGACGCTGGCTTCCTTGGCCCCACTAAAGAACTCTCGCAGCCACCATTATCGATATAAAGCCCGCCATGTGCGACAAAGAAGCGCGCCGCCGGTCATTCCCTGTTCGACATCACCTTTCGCTGGAAAGGACTCGCCGCCAATCCTCGCCGTCCGGCAAGCCCGGCCTCGACCGCATCGACAGCAGCGGCATGTAGTGCTTGAGATAACAGATCAACAAAAGCACATGGAGCAGACTTGTCGTTCCGCCGTAAAGCCAGCCTTCGGGCGTGGCGATCAGCACGCAGTCCGTCCAGAAGATCACCACGGTGATCGGGAACATCACGACGAGCGCCAACGGAACGAAACGGTTCGTCAGAAGAGCGAGTCCCGTTCCGATCTCGATATATTTGACGATCACGAACAGGCCGGCATTCACGAGCCCGGCCATCAGTCCCCGCGCGAGTTCGCTCGCGGGTGTGGTGATCGGCAGGAAATCGAGCCAGAAATTGATCCCGTTCAGGAGCAGATCGAGCCCCAACAGAATCCGCAAGACCAGCACGAACAACGCCATGTTCCCCTCCCGCAAGGATCGACCCGCATAAGGATCGATAGGCAATATTGTATTACCGGGGGGCGGACGTATACTGCAACCGGTCGTTTCTTTGCGGCCGGAATTGGCGGCAGGGGACGCACAAAATCATCTTGGGGAAAAGCAACCATGCTTCGATCGGTTATAGCGAAATCGGGTCTTGCGATGGCCGTGGCCGGTTTTCTGGCGGGGACTGCGGTCACGGCGTTTGCCGCGGATGACCACGCGGCCCAGACCGCGGCGTCGCGAAAGGCGGTCGAAGGCTTTGCGCGGCTGCTTTATATCGAGCACAAGCCGAAGGAAGCGTCCGCACGCTATTTCGCGCCCGATCTCATCCAGCATGACGCGGAAATCGCGGACGGCTCGCACGGCGACGACGCGTTTCTCGAAAACCGGCGGAAGAAGAACCCCGAGAAATATCTGGAGACCAGCCAGTACTCGACGGTCGTCGACAATATTTTCGCGGATGGCGATCTCGTCGCGGTTAAATCGCACATGTACACCAACCCGAAAGATCGCGGCCGGGTCTTCGTCGATATCTGGCGGGTGAAGGACGGCAAGTTCGTCGAGCACTGGGACGTGATCCAGCCGGTCTACGAGAACCCGAAGAACGACAACACGATGTATTGCGGCACGGCCACTACCTACGACGAAGGCCTGAAAGCCGGCGATACGGTCAAGAACCCGACCTGCGGCCCATCCGGCCCCGCCTCCGCCCGGGCCGATACCATTGCGACGGTCGAGGCCTATCGCAAGTTACTGGACAAGCCGGGCGGCGCCGTCGAGGCGTCCGAGAAATACATTTCAGAGGATTATGTGCAGCACAGCCCGCATATCGCGCCGGGCCGCGATGCCGTTGCGCCCTATTTCCTCAGCGTGGCCGCCGCGCGCAAGGCCGCCGGAATGAAGGCGACCATGGGACGCATGATCGCCGACGGCAATTTCGTGCTCTACCACCGCCTCGTGACGACGAACGACAACCCGCGAGGCATCGCCTATGCCGATCTGTTTCAGGTCAAGGACGGGCTGATCGTCGCGCATTGGGACGTCATCCAGCCAGTGCCACCGTTCAGCGTTAACGGGCATTCCATGGTGGTGGGTCCCCTGGAGCCGGGCCGCAAGAAGGGCTTTCCGGACGAATAAACCACACGTCTACCGCTACCTGCCAGGCGCGTGAGAAATACACCGTATCCGGGTCTCGATTTGACACCTGCGGGACACTATTCGTCGGAAGTTCTTACACTTGCCCAATTCTTGAGCGAGCGTATTTCTCGAAGAACTTATTGAAATACATGCGAATTACGGCCGGCGGTACGGTTGTTGCGCTTTCACCTTTCGAAACGGCAGTAAAAGCCGCGAAACGAAATGTGGAGGTCACGATGCACTTGCTCCTTTCGACGCCGAAGGAATCCCCGAGGATGAACAGCCTCGGCTCGTTCGCGCCTCGGCCTGTTCACCTGGATTTACCGCCGTCGATGGCCCACGAGATCGGGCTGATCGTCGCGCACTGGTCCTATCTGGAATCTCAGATTGACCGCGTCATCTCCTATCTGCTGCGCCTCGGCTCCCGGAACGGCGCCGTGGCCGTGTTCCATATGCCGCTCGAATCCCGGCTCAACGTCGCCCACGAACTGCTCGGCCGCCACAACGCCATCCCGAGCAAGGATTTCGCCGCGCTGAAAACCGATATCCTCAACGCCAGGATCGAGCGCGACCAGATCGTCGAGGCTTCATGGGTGTGGGATGCCGGCAGCCGCGCCCACTATCCCTGCAGCCCGTTCGCGTCGGGAGAGGACCATCACGCGCGCATGGGCCGGACAGCGACCGAACGCCTGACACATGCCGCCGTCAGATCCACCCGCAGCAAGGTGGACCTGCTCAGCCAACGCGCGAGCGGGCTTTTCCACGCCGTGGTTACGGCCCTTCCGTCCAACATCAAGCTGTCCTCGGCGCTTACCGAAACAGCGGACCAAGCCCCGCATCGGGAACTTCGGCGGGCGGCAGGCTAAGGAAACTGTCCTCTGGAAGATGTTCGGGCCGGATAGCAGAAAGGCCGCTCCAAGGAGCGGCCAACCGGCCGTAAGCCTTTGTTTTTATTGGTAGGCGCTGCGGGGTTCGAACCCGCGACCCTCTGATTAAAAGTCAGATGCTCTACCACTGAGCTAAGCGCCCCCGAAAGGTCAGGCGGAAAATAGGTTTTGCGGCCGCCGCGGTCAACGACGAATGCCGGAAAACGCCGACCGGGCGCTCCGCCCCGCCTACCGGGCTGTCGGCGCCGATGGCACGGTGGCGTGAATGTCGCGGCGCGCGAAGTACCAGCGGCCGTCCGTCTTCACCAGCTTGTCGATATATTCGCCGCCCGCAACGATCATCGGCGCACCGTCCGGGCCGTTGCGAACCGCGACCCAGTTCGACCGCGCGTCGGCTTCGCTGCCATGCAGGTCGATGGCGAGGTTGGAATAGGAGTGAATGACCCTGCCAGCGTGGGGGTCGTGAGGCGGGATCGACTTGACGATGGCGTCCCGGCCCTTGATCTGCTGCGGCGCGTCGAAGGCGAGCACGGCATCGGGACGAACAAGGCGGCATAAGCCTTGGCGTCACCGGTATAGAGGGCCCATTCGTAACGCGACATCAGATCCTGAATCATCACGCGATCCGCGATGCCCGCCTCGGATAACTCGCCCGCTCGCGCGTGGGACGGCACGACTGAAAGCCATACCACCGCGGCCATCGCAAAAGCCGCCAGAACCCAATTCAACGTAATCAATGCCGATACTCCCCCTTGAAGAAACCGCGAAGCCGCAACCTCGCGTCCAGAACATATCGCGGGACAATAACGCCTGTTATCAATCCGCACCATTTCTTTCCTGATGCGAGCTGAATTTTTCCGAATGATGGGAGGTTCAGGGCTGTGCCGTAGGCCGTCAGAGCGGATCGATGTCGCCCGCGGCCTGAACACGCTCGAAATCGGCCGCGAAGTCCTCAGCCTTACCTGCCTCGATCGCGCCGCGCAGGCCCTTCATCAGATCCTGATAATAAGTAAGGTTATGCCGCGTCAGCAGCATCGCGCCGAGGATTTCCTCCGAGCGCAGGAGATGGGCGATATAGGCCCGGCTGTAGGAGGTGCAGGCCGGACAGCCGCAATGCTCGTCGATCGGGCGCGGATCCTCGACATGACGGGCATTCCGCATGTTGATCGGCCCGCGCCGGGTGAAGGCCTGACCGGTACGGCCCGACCGCGTCGGCATCACGCAATCGAACATATCGACGCCGCGAAGCACCGCGCCGACGATATCGGCCGGCTTGCCGACGCCCATGAGGTAGCGCGGCTGGTTCTCGGGCAGGAGCGGCGCGGTCCAGTCCAGCGCCTCGAACATCGCGTCCTGCCCCTCGCCCACGGCGAGCCCGCCGATGGCATAGCCCTCGAAGCCGATTTCCTTAACCAATTCCGCAGATTCCTCGCGTAAGTCCCTGTAAATGCTTCCCTGAACGATGCCGAACAAAGCAGCCCCGCGGTCCCGGTCGCCCGCTTCAAGAAAGGCCGTTCTGGACCGGCGCGCCCAGCGCATCGAGAGCCGCATCGATTCCGCCGCGACATCCTTTTCGGCCGGAAACGGCGTGCATTCGTCGAAAGCCATCACGATGTCGGAGCCCAGAAGCCGCTGGATTTCCATGCTGCGTTCGGGCGTCAGCACATGGGTGCTGCCGTCGAGATGGGACTGGAAGGTGACGCCTTCCTCCGAGATCTTCCGCAGCTGCGCCAGCGACATGACCTGAAAGCCGCCGGAATCGGTGAGGATCGGGTGCGGCCAGTTCATGAACTTGTGAAGGCCGCCAAGCCGCGCAATGCGTTCGGCGGTCGGGCGGAGCATCAGATGGTAGGTGTTGCCGAGGATGATCTCGGTGCCGGTCGCATAAACGTCGTCCGGCGTCATCGCTTTCACGGTCGCGGCGGTGCCGCAGGACATGAAGGCGGGCGTCTCGAT
Source organism: uncultured Alphaproteobacteria bacterium (assembly GCA_963822835.1). Classification (GTDB taxonomy): domain Bacteria; phylum Pseudomonadota; class Alphaproteobacteria; order CAVTAV01; family CAVTAV01; genus CAVTAV01. Next base: position 223,855 of record CAWGIZ010000006.1, read on the forward strand.
CGTGCCGCGCGGCGTCGTGACACGGCCGCGCCGGGCGAGGCCGTCCGTACCGAGCCTTTCGAAGCGGAAACTCATTCCGCCCGCGCCTCGGCATCGAGCGACAGCAGGCAGGCGTCGCCATAGGAATAGAACCGGTATTTCTCCCGGATCGCGTGCTCATAGGCCGTGCGCATCCGCTCCGTCCCCGCATAGGCGCTGACGAGCATGAACAGGGTCGAGCGCGGCAGATGGAAATTGGTCAGCAGCTTGTCGGCGCTTTTGAACTTGTAGCCCGGCGTGATGAAGATGTCGGTCTCGCCCGCAAAGCTCTCGAGATTGCCCCAACGCGTGCTCGCCGCCTCAAGCAGGCGAAGCACCGTCGTGCCGACCGAGATGATCGAACCGCCGCGCGCGCGGGTCTCGTTGATCATATGGCACGCCTCGACCGATACCTCGCCCCGCTCGGCATGCATCTTGTGATCGGCGGTATCGTCAACCTTCACGGGCAGGAACGTTCCCGCGCCGACATGCAGCGTAATGGCGACCCGCGAGACGCCGCGTCCCTCGAGCGCCAGCAGCAGGCTCTCGGTGAAATGCAGCCCGGCCGTCGGCGAGGCGACCGCACCGGCCTGCCGGGCAAAGATCGTCTGATAATCTTCCTGATCGCGCGCATCGGCCGCGCGCTGACCGGCGATATAGGGCGGCAAAGGCATCGCGCCCGCCAGCGCCAGGCCCGCCATCAGCGTGGCATCGTCGGTTTCGAAATCGAGCAGGATCTCGCCCGCGTCCAGCTTTTCGACGACGGTGGCGGATAACGCGCCGAAATCCACCCGGTCGCCCGCGGAAAGACGTTTCGCCGGCCGCGCGAAGGCGTGCCATGCCCCTGCCCTTGCCCGTTTGTGCAGCGTGACCTCGATGCTCGCGGTGCGCCGCTTGCCGAACAGACGCGCGGGGATGACCTTGGTGTCGTTGAACACCATGAGATCGCCGGCCCTCAGGAACGACGGCAGGTCGCTGATGCTGCTGTCGCGCGGCCGGTCGCCACCGACCACGAGCATACGCGCGGCATCGCGCGGCGCCACCGGACGCAACGCGATCCGTTCGCGCGGCAGATCGAAATCGAAATCGGATACTTTCACAACTCAACCGGCGCTAAGGTTTTCAGCGGCCCGGAGGGGACACGGCGGTTCAGCGCCGTTCTATGCCTCCGCGTCGGCCGCCACCTGAAACTTCACGATCCGATCGGGATCCGAGACCGCGCCGTTATTGCGCTCACTGCCCTTCTTCAGCGCGTCGACATGCTCCATGCCGGAAACGACATGGCCCCACACGGTGTATTTGCCGTCGAGGAAGCCGGCATCATCGAAGCAGATGAAGAACTGGCTGTCGGCGCTGTCGGGATGTTGCGCGCGCGCCATAGAGCACGCACCGCGATCATGCGGCAGGTCGTTGAATTCGGCCTTCAGATGGCGTCCCGATCCGCTCGAGCCGTCGCCGCGAGGGCAGCCGCCCTGCGCCATAAAGCCGTCGATGACGCGATGGAAGGTCAGCCCGTCGTAAAAGCCCTCCCGGACCAGCTCCTTGATCCGCTCAACGTGGCGCGGCGCCTTGTCCGCACGCAGATCGATGACGACGCGGCCAGCCGGCACGTCCAGATAAAGGCGATTTTCGAGGTCGGCTCCGCTCATCAGGTCTCTCCGTTATTGCTTCACATCCGCCATGACTTGCATGCGGATGATCTTCGTGGGGTCCGTGACCATGCCGTTGTCGGCCTGATTACCCTTCTTGATCTGATCGACATATTCCATGCCGGAGACGACACGCCCGAAAGCGGTATATTGCCCGTCGAGGAACGGGGCCGGCGCGAAACAGATGAAAAACTGGCTGTCGGCGCTGTTCGGATCCGCCGCCCGCGCCATCGAAATCGTGCCGCGCAGGTGATGAAGATCGTTGAATTCCGCCGGAATGTTCTGGCCCGAGCCGCCGGTTCCGTCGCCCTTGGGATCGCCGCCCTGGGCCATGAAGCCTTCGATCACCCGGTGGAAGCCGAGGCCGTCATAAAAGTGCTGACGCACCAATTCCTTGATCCGCGCCACGGTCTTCGGAGCCTTGTCCGGACGAAGGGCGATTACCACGCGGCCGGCGGGCAAATCGAGATAGAGCGTATTTTCGGGGTCCAGCCCCGATCCGTTGATGGTTTCCGCGGCGTTCGCACCGTGGTTGATCACGAAAAGGGTGAGAGCCACCGCCAAAAAAGACAATACGCGTTTCATCATTGCGCCCGTTTCAAAGGTTGAACATGTCGTCGGCCGAAGTTCTGGTATCGGGTTGGCCGCGCGGTGTCAAACCGTTTGGCCCGCGCCCTGCTACTTGCCGTTGCGCGCCGCCAGCCTCTCCTGGACGCGTCTTTCGACCTCCGGAGAGACGAAAGCGCTGATATCCCCACCCAGCGAGGCGATTTCCTTCACCAGCCGCGAGGCGATCGCCTGATATTTGGCGTCGGCCATCAGGAAGGCAATCTCGATATTCGGGTTCATCGTCCGGTTCATGCCGACCATCTGATACTCGAATTCGAAATCCGCGACCGCGCGCAGGCCCCGGATGATCAGCTCCGCGCCGACATCCTCGGCGAAATGGATCAGCAGCTTGTCGAACGGGCGGACATCGATCTGGATGCCCATCTGCTTCGCGATGGGCCCGGTGACGTGCTGAACCATCTCCACCCGCTCGTCGAGCGAGAAAAGCGGGTCCTTGCCCGGATTGATCGCAACGCCCACAACGAGCCGATCCACAAGCTTGGACGCCCGCCGCAGAATATCCATATGCCCGAAGGTAATCGGATCGAACGTACCGGGACTCAATCCGACGCGAGCCTTACCCAAGGCGACCTCCTCTGTTCAGTCCGCCGCCCAGCCTAGCCGGACGGCGGTCTCCTGTCAGCCCTCGGGATTATTCCTCGGTGTCGTCCGCCTCGTCGCCGGATGCATCGACGGACGTCTCATCCTCGTCCGGCGGCGCCACGGTCAGCGTGGCGGGAGCGGCCTGACCGTTTTCCTCGGCCCCCTCCTCGCCCTCTTCGCCGTTTTCGAGATCCGTCAGCCGCGCCACGGAGACGACGCTTTCGTCCTCCCCGACCCGGAACAGAATGACGCCCTGAGTATTGCGTCCGGCGATACGGATATCGTCCACCGGCGTCCGGATGGTCTGGCCCGCATTCGTCACCATCATCACTTCATCTTCGTTCTCGACCGGGAACGCGGCGACGACCTTGCCGTTCCGCTTCGAGGTCTCGATGTTGATGATGCCCTGCCCACCACGACCGGCCGTCCGGTATTCATAGGCCGAAGTCCGCTTGCCGAAGCCGTTCTCGGTGACGCTGAGGATGAATTCTTCCTCCGCCGCCAGAGCCTCGGCCCGTGCGGGATCGATATCGCCCGCTCCGGCGGTTTCCTCGTCTGCTTCCGCCTCGCCGTCCGCCCGGCGCAACGCTGTCGCATATTTGAGGTACGCGTTGCGCTCCTCAACGTCGATCTCGTTGTGCTTGAGGATCGACATCGAGATCACGTGGTCGCCATTCGCGAGCTTCATGCCCCTCACGCCGTCCGAGGTCCGTCCCTTGAACACGCGGACATCGGAAACGGGGAAGCGGATCGCCTTCCCGTCGCTGGCCGCGAGCAATACGTCGTCGGCATCGGAACAGGCGCCGACGCCGATCAGCCGGTCGCCCTCGTCGAGGCGGATCGCGATCTTGCCATTCGCCATGATGTTGGTGAAATCGGACAGCTTGTTACGGCGGACATTGCCATTCGCGGTGGCGAACATGACGTCGAGCTGATCCCATGTCGCCTCGTCTTCCGGCAACGGCATCACAGTCGCGATGGACTCGCCCGTCTCCAGCGGCAGCATGTTGATCATCGCCCGCCCCTTGGACTGCGGGGTGCCTGCCGGCAGACGCCAGACCTTCATCTCGTAGACCTTGCCGCCGGTCGCGAAGAACAGCATCGGCTGATGCGTGTTGGCGACGAAGATGCGGCTGACGAAATCCTCGTCCCGCGTCGCCATCGCCGACCGGCCCTTGCCGCCGCGCTTCTGCGCACGGTAGGTCGACAGCGGCACGCGCTTGATGTAGCCCGCGTGACTGACGGTGACGACCATGTCTTCGCGCTGGATGAGGTCCTCGTCCTCGTATTCGAACTCGTTCGGGGAAATCACGCTGCGCCGGGGCGTCGCGAACTTCTCCCTCATCTCCACGAGTTCGGCCCGGAGAATGCCGTAGAGCTTCTCCCGGCTCGCGAGAATGGACAGATACTCCCGGATATCGTTACCGAGGCCTTCCAACTCGTTGCCGATTTCATCCCGGCCAAGCGCCGTCAGGCGATTGAGGCGCAGATCAAGGATCGCGCGGGCCTGCGTTTCGGTCAGACGGTAATGGCCGTCGACAACCTCGTTTCCGGGCTCGTTGACGAGCCGGATCAACGCCTCGACATCGCTTGCCGGCCAGTTCCGCTCCATCAACTGCTGACGGGCGATGGCCGGCTCCGGCGCGGCGCGGATGACACGGATCACCTCATCGATATTCGCGACCGCGATCACGAGGCCGATCAAGATGTGCGCCCGGTCCCGCGCCTTGCCCAGAAGAAAGCGCGTACGGCGGGAAATCACTTCCTCGCGGAAGTCGACGAAGCAGGCGATCATCCGCTTCAGATCGAGCAATTCCGGACGGCCGCCGTTGAGCGCCAGCATGTTGACGCCGAAGGTCGACTGAAGCTGCGAGAACCGATAGAGCTGGTTCAGAACCACCTCCTCCACCGCATCGCGCTTCAACTCGATCACGACCCGGACACCGTCGCGGTCCAATTCGTCTCGCAGGTCCGCGATGCCCTCGATCCGCTTGTCGCGCACCAGCTCGGCGATCTTCTCGATCATGACCGACTTGTTCACCTGATAAGGAACCTCGGTGACGACGATCGCCTGGCGGTCCTTGCGGACTTCCTCGAAATGCGTCTTGGCGCGCATCACGACGGAACCCCGACCCGTGTGCAGGGCGGAGCGGCAGCCGGCGGTGCCCAGAATGCTGCCGCCGGTCGGGAAGTCCGGCCCCGGCACGAATTCCATCAGCTCCGCGATCGAGACCGCCGGATTGTCGATATAGGCACAGCAGGCGTCGATCACTTCGCCCAGATTGTGCGGCGGGATATTGGTCGCCATGCCGACGGCGATGCCGCCCGCCCCGTTGACCAGCAGATTCGGGAACCGCGCAGGAAGGACGGTCGGCTCGCGGGTCAACTCGTCGTAGTTCATCATGAACTCGACGGTATCCTTGTCGATATCGTCGAGCATGGCCTCGGCAGACGGCGCCATGCGGATTTCGGTGTAACGCATGGCGGCGGCCTTGTCGCCGTCCATGGAGCCGAAATTGCCCTGCCCGTCGAGGAGCGGCAGACGCATGGAGAAGTCCTGCGTCATGCGCACCATGGCGTCGTAGATCGCCTGGTCGCCGTGAGGGTGATACTTACCCATGACATCGCCGACGATGCGGGCCGATTTCTTGTACGGCTTGTCGCTCGTATAGCCGCTTTCCTGCATCGCATAGAGAATGCGGCGATGCACGGGCTTCAGCCCGTCGCGCACATCGGGAAGCGCGCGCGACACGATCACGCTCATCGCGTAATCGAGATAGGACGTTTTCATCTCCTCTTCGATGGAGATGGTCTTGATGTCGTACCGAGGAGGCTCAGGCGGTGTAATGGTGACGTCGGTCAAACGGGTATCCTGACGATAAGGGCCTTAATACAAGCACCGCCTCGACCCGGCCCTATCACCGCATCGAAGGGGCAATTTCGTGATGACGCCGGAAATCCCCCATATATCGATATTATTGTCGCCAGCGATCGCTAGATATGGGGTTTTTGCGCCGGACGCAGTATAGCAGTCCGGCGCTGCGGGCACAAGCCCTTGAGAGTTTTTAACTCATTGAAATCATTGGATAATTTCGAACGAAAAAACGCCTCTATTTTTCCGCTCGCGGAACCTCGACCTGGACCGTGTATGTGAGCTTGAACTGGCCCTCGGCGGGCAGCTTCAGGGTCCACTCCGCGAGGTCCGCGGACCGCTTCATATGGGCCTGATTTTCCGCCGTTATCGTCCAGTTTGGCCCGAAATTATGCGTTGTAGAGCAGCGTCTCCGGCTTGCTCTTGGCGTTCTTCGCCGTGACCTCGTAACTCGATTCGTACACAGTCACATCGCCAAGCGAATCCGAGTGGCGCTGGTACGTGCTTGGAATTGGTCACTTTCCGCCGAACGGTAACGTCGAAGGACTCTCCGAGCAGCAGATCGGCCTTCTCATTCTTCGGCGTGTGATCGATCGCATCCTCGCCGACGAACTGCGACCGGCCCTTGCTGTCCGCCTTGTAGACGCGCACCATGCCCTTGGGCATAGGCATGCCGAGACCGGCCGCTTCGGTGTTGTCGATGGTGAGATATTTCCGGACCGGAATCTTGTCGCCGTCGCCGCTGGTGCGGGCATAGCCGTAACCATAATCCGACGCTTCCAGCCGTCCGGTGACTTTCACGCCGGACGCCTCGAACAGCCCTACTTGCTTGGTCTGCTGGTTCGCGATCGTGGTCGGATGAGCGACCGTATAGAGCTGATATTCGCCCAATTCCTCGCGCGCGGCAGGAGCTGACCGCTTTCGCCGAAACTTACGCCGGCACTGAATCATCATCGAGGCGCCGGGCGCTCGACCCGATGCACCTCCCCCGCGACAAGCTGCAGGGTCGCGTTCCGGTACGTCGTGCCCGAGCTGTTGGTCATCGTGACCCAGGCCTGCAAATCCATCCGTGTCTCGTCGTCGTTGAGATTGGCGACGTAATCGGCGGCCCAGGTGAGCCCGCCTGTGAGATAGGCCAGCTCGACGTCTCCGGAAGACGCCTTACTCGCGTCCAGCGTCACGGAAAGCGTCGGCCGGGCGCGGAGGTTTTCCGGAATCTTCGTGAACACCAGACGGCCATTGAAGCCGTTGCTGCCCAGAACCTCGATACGGTCCTTGTATTGCAGCACGACGCCGCCATTAGCCGAAAGAACGATCGCGTGCTCGGTGCTTTCCGTGCCCGTGGCGGGATTCGTCCGAATCACGTCGACCTGACTGCCGACCGCCTTCTCGGTGAGCTTTGCGGGCGTCAGCAGATCGAAGTCGAAATTCTGCTCTATCAGCGAGAACTTGCCGCCGTTCAAAGGCTTCAGGCTCGCGGTTTCCGGCTGAATCTGGCCGGACACTTCCTCGAAGGCGAGCTTGTTCTCGCCGGCGTCGAGGCGGACGGCACGCACGTCGCGCACCATCGCCGTTCCGCCATTATAGACCGTGAGACCGAGCGCCTTCTGGGCGTCGATCCCGACGGTCTGATCCGCCGCCCGTGCAAAACTCGCGACGGACAGAAACGCTGCGCAACTCAGAAGCAACGCAAGGAACTTGTTCATCTGGTCCTCCTCGCGCCCCCAGCCTCGATGATCGGCCTAGAAAGGTATCTCGTCGTCCAGCATATCGGAACCGCCCGACGAACCACCGCTACCGGACGACGATCCAAAATCTCCGCCGGACGAGCCGGCATAGCTGCCGCCACCACCGCCGCCGCCGCCGGAACCACCCTCGCTGCGCGAATCGAGCAGGACGAGTTCACCCCGGAAGCGCTGAAGCACGATCTCGGTGGTGTATTTCTCCTGGCCCTGCTGATCCGTCCACTTGCGGGTCTGCAACTGGCCTTCCAGATAGATCTTGGATCCCTTGCGCAGATAGTCCTGCGCGATGCGGCCGAGATTCTCGTTGAAGATCACGACGCGGTGCCATTCGGTGCGCTCGCGGCGCTCGCCCGACTGACGGTCCTTCCACACGTCGGATGTCGCGACATTGAGTTGCACCACCGGGCTGTTGTCGGAGGTATGGCGAACCTCGGGATCACGTCCCAGATTGCCGATCAGCATGACCTTGTTCAGGCTCCCTGCCATGGCTAGCCTCACTTTTCGATAATTGATTGATTACGGATGGATTGTCTGGCGAGCACCTTAATCCAAAGGCCGTTCGCCCGCCACCTTTGGCGTTGGTTGTGGATGAAACGCGCCTAGCCCGCCGGTTTCGCCTTGGAACTCTTGCAGGGCTCGTCGGCCACGGGCTCGATGCGCTCCAGATCGCCCTTCATGGTCATATCGCCATAGTCGAACAGGAGTTCCGTGGTGACGCCATTGTCGTAGAACCGCGCGGACATCTGGTAGTCCGGCAGACCATCGCTCGTGGTGTCGGTATAGAAGGCAAGGCTGACGATCCAGGATTTGTGCCCTTCGAGCAGCCCCTTGGGATCGACCATCGTGTGGTACGGGGTCGCGGGTTCCGGCGGCAGCGCCTTGGCGATGAAGGCGTGCGCGTCGTACTGCGAATCCGCGCCCATGCCGTCGAAGATATTGCGCGAAACCGTCCGCCGGCCCTTCTTTGCGGCATTCAGGATGTCGATCGTGAAGATCGTCGGGAAGATCGTGCCTTCGGGGAGGTTGACCACGCCGGGAGCCGGCTTCGTGTAGTCCACCACGCCGTCCTTGCCGTCTGCGGAAATCACGCCGTGGCCCTGATATTCCTCGACCACCTCCCCATCCGTCCGGTTGACGAAATGGAACGTGTATTGCGTGCCGTCGGTGCTTTCGAAGGAGTCCGACGTCAGTTCCTGGCGCTGGACCTCGCCTGCGCTGGTCACGTAGTCGTTAAAGGACTGCTGGAGATAGCTGTAGCCGCCGCAGACCCGCTTCCACTCGAAGAACATCTGGCCGTCGGCCGAGTTCATGCCCAAATCCGTGCGCGCGTTCAGGAGCGACATCTTGAATGACGCCCGGTAAGACGGGAGTGATGCGAAGGCATCGGCCGCCAAGGCTCCGGTGGACGATCCGAGAATCAGTCCCACGGCCAGCAGGGCGGTACTTTTTTTCATCTGCGCTCTCCGGAACTCGCCGAGAATCGCGGCATAAGACGCTTTCATAGCATGTCGGAAGAACGGCCGGAAAGTTATTCCCTCAGCCGCAACCGATACCAGGAACTCTTTGCCCGATAGGCAAATCCTGCCGGGCGTGTCTGGCGGAATATCGTTAAATCTCAAGGTTTTTTCGTGGCACGCCCCTTGCGTACTACCCCTGTGCTAGGGCCGCCCGAACGGTTGGCTCATTTGTACAACTGAAGTTTTGCAAGATGTCCACTGCATACGCTCCGGTTTCGTTCGAGCTCCAGGAAAATCCGATCGTCTTCAAGCTGGCGCATCAAATCATGCACTCGCTGAAAGGCCCGTCGTTCCAGTCGGAGTCCAAGCGCATGGATCTGATCCGCGAGATGCTCGGCGTAATGGCGGTCGCGGAACAGCAGATTGCCGATCAGAAACGCCGGATCGATTATCTCGAATCGCTCGCCATGACCGACGAGTTGACCTCGCTGGTAAATCGCCGCGGATTCGAGGACTTCCTGCATCGGACGCTTGCGGCGGCCAAACGCTACGAAGAGACCGGAATCATCGCCTATCTCGATCTGGACGACTTCAAGGGCGTCAATGATCGGCACGGCCATGCGGCGGGCGATAAGGTGCTGCATACGGTGTCCACCCTGTTACGCGCCAATGTGCGGGCATCGGATCTCGTCGCGCGCATCGGCGGCGACGAATTCGTGATCGTGCTAGTCCGCTGCGGTTTCGACGACGGCTGCAAGCACGTCGATCGCCTTACCGACGCCATCGGACGCACCGTGGTGAAATTCGGCCCCCATGAAATCAAGATGCGCGCCAGCATCGGCGTCGAGCCCTATGGCCCGCGGTCCGAGGCAAAGGCGCTGCTCTCCCGCGCGGATGCCGCAATGTACCGCAACAAGCGGCGCCGGCCGAGCAACGCGGCCTAAAACCATCCCGGAAGCCCCGCTTCAACCAAACACCGCTTCGGGACGGTTCATTCCGTCACGGACATGATCTAAAGTCTTCCCGGCAGCAGCGCCATCGGCCTCGCGCGAGGCCATATCCAGATTCCCGGAGAAACACTCAATGGCTGGGAAAATCGACGCCCGGTTACGCGACCTCAAGATCCAATTGCCGAAACCGACCGCCCCCGTGGCGAATTACCTGCCTTATGTCGTGGTCGGCAACCTCGTCCATGTGTCCGGTCAGCTCCCGATGGGGTTCAGCGGCATAGAGTTCGACGGCAAGGTCGGCGCCGATCTGTCGATCGAGGACGGCCGGAAGGCCGCCCGCCTGTGTGCCCTCAATCTGATCGCACAGGTCCGCGAAGCCTGCTCCGGCGATCTCGACCGTGTTACGCGCGTCGTGAAGCTCGGGGGCTTCGTGAACTGCACGGAGACATTCTCCCAGCAACCGCAGGTCATAAACGGAGCGTCGGATCTGATGGTCGAAGTCTTCGGCGACATGGGCAAGCACGCCCGCAGCGCCGTGGGCGTCGCCAATCTCCCCATGAATGTCGCGGTCGAGATCGACGGCATCTTCGAAATTCGTATCTGAAATTTCTCGAAACGATTTTCCGCTTCCCGATCCCGAAGTAATCTAGCGGTCATGGCGCCCACCTGGCTCACCGAACGACCCTATGCCCATCGCGGCCTTCACGGACGCGGAGCGGGGATTCCCGAGAACTCCCTCGCCGGCTTCGAAGCCGCCATCGCGGGCGGCTACGGCATCGAGCTCGACGTTCAGGAAACCTTCGACGGAGAACCGGTCGTCTTCCACGACTATGAGCTCTCGCGGCTGACCGGCGGCAAAGGGCCGGTGGCCGACCGGCGTATCGCCGAAATGGAACAACTCACCCTGACCGGCTCGGACCAATGCGTGGCCTCGCTCGCGCGAGTCCTCGAGGTCGTGGCGGGCCGCACGCCAATCCTGATAGAGGTCAAGACGCGGAAGTTGGCCGTGGGCCGCTTCGAGGCTGCCATCGCGCGCGTCGTGTCTGCCTATAGCGGTCCGGCGGCGTTGATGTCGTTCAACATCCGATCCGTCGTCTGGTTCAAGAACAACGCCCCCGATGTCACGCGCGGCCTCGTGGCCACGACCATGCGATACGGCGGGCGCGATCAGCCACCTAGCGTCGCCTTTCTCCCTCTCGCCTCGTCGGTCAGGCGCTGCGGCGCGTCGTTCCTGGCCTACGATCTGCGGGTCCTGCCGACGCCCGAGACGGTCGACTTGCGCAAGCGCGGCACGCCGGTCCTGACGTGGACGGTGAAACAGCCCGAAGACCGTGAGAAAGCCGAACGTGTCGCCGATGCGATGATCTTCGAGGGCTGGACGCCCTAGGTCCCGCTGACCGGGCGACACCAGAACTGATACATCGCCGAAAACGTATCCGGAAACTCGATATCGAATGCCTCCCAATTGGCGAGGTCGATCTGATGCGTATCGTCCGGAAAACGCTCCCGGTAGCGCACGGCGACGCCGGGATCGGGATGATCGAAGCCGAGAAGCTCGAGACCGCCCTCGTCCAGGAAGGCCTTGAGCCCGAGCGGCGTATACCGGCATTCATGCAGATTGAAGATCAGGTCGTGCAGCCCGGCGATGCTGTAGAAATCCTGGCTCTGCATGACCTCCTTGGCCGGATGATCGTCCGGCAGCGAGGCCATCAGTTTCCGCGCGGCACGCACGCCTTCCGGCGTGCTCGGAAAGCCGTGCTCGGCAACCAGCTTCCTCGCCTCGAGGACGTGCTGGCGGGCCCGCTCGCTATAGAGCCCGAGCCTCAACAGCCCGTGAGGCCGCAGCAGATTCACGAGGATCTTGAGCCCTTCCTCCGGGCGCTCCAGATGGTGCAGAACGCCCATGCATTCGATGTAATCGAAGCGCTCCGTCCAATCGCCGATCCGCAGGATATCGCCGAGCCCGAAGCGATGGATCTTGACCTTCTGCTCGTCGAGCTTGCGCCGCGCATAGGCAAGCGATGTCCGGCTGAGATCGATCGCGGTAATACGCGGGTTCTTGAACATCGCCGCGACTTGCGCGAGTTGATGCCCGGTGCCGCAGCCGGGCACGAGAATGTTGGCGTTGTATTTCGGCAGATCGCCGAAAGTGAGATGCGGGAAGCGCTCCTCGATCACCTGGCGGAAGGTGCGCGACCGCGCGTAATCCACGAAGAACCAGCGCGGATAGGGAAAGTTCTCGTACTGCGCCTGCATCTGACTGGAGAAATCGGCGACCGGCGTCAGCTCCGGCAATTCCTTACGGATCTGCTGCTCGCGCCGGGGCTCGTCGATCTGCTGCCGGATCAGATAATTCATGGCGCCGCTCATGCCGGATACCTCTCCAACGACGGAGTGGAGCGGACGATAAGCAGCCGTCAGCGCCAGTAGCCCCGGATCGGACGACGCCGCCTTCGGCAAGAGTTCGGCAAGCCCCGCCTCTTCGTCGTCGCTCACCTGGAAAGCGTATTCCGTGTTGAAGCACTGGGCCGCGAGACAGGCGAAAAACTCCAGGCGCTGACCGAGCAGGCTGTTCGGCGAACCGGCCACCGCGCGCAGGAGCGCATGACGGCGAAGCCCGGTCACCAGAGCCTCGGCATGTGGCGACACGATGACGGCGCGCTGCAAGACCGCCTGAAGAAGCGCGCCGTTCAGGACCGTATCGAAGGTCTTACCCGCCAGCCCGGTCTCCAGCGCATCGCCGCCCTGTTCCACGAGTTCGAGAAACTGACGGCTCAACGGATCGTGGATGAAATCGTTGTGAACTGCGACGGCGAGCGGCTGACAGGAGAAGTCCGGCGATTGCGCAGCGACGCCGAGAATCCGCTTTATGATCGGGGGCAGCGCATAACCATCGGTGATCCCGATGAGAGTGACCGTCGTATGGAGATAGACAGGATTGCCGGGTTGCAGGGCGAGCGCCATGAAATAGGCGCCGAGCGCCGTCCCAAGATCGCCTGCCGCATAGGCCTGCGCCCCTCTTGCGGCGTGTTCCGACGCCTGCCGTGCGGAAAGTTCCGCCGATTGAACCTGATCGCGAGCCATGCCGTATTTAGAGGGGATTCCCGGCTCATGACAACACGCGACATCACGGGCCGTGAACTTTCAGTTTCATTGGTCTAGGATCGGATCATGCGCGGTCGGTCTGGTGCTCGGTGAGTCGGTCGAAAAATGGGTGACAGCGAAAAGGCGGTGATCTCCCTCCGCTCCGCCATGTCCGAGTTCGACGCGTCGGACTGGGACGCCTGCGCCGGACCGGACAATCCCTTCCTGAAACACACCTTTCTCCAGGCTCTGGAAGAAAGCGGTTCGGCCCGGCGGGAGACCGGCTGGACGCCCTCGCACCTCGCGCTGACGGACGAAGCCGGAACGCTGCTCGGCGCGGTGCCGATGTATCTCAAATCCCATTCGCAGGGCGAATATGTCTTCGACCATCAATGGGCCGCGGCCTATCGAGCGCGCCGGCGGACGGTATTATCCGAAGCTGCTCGCCGCCGTGCCCTTCACGCCCGTGACCGGCCCTCGCCTCCTCGCCCGTCCCGGCCCCATGGCCGACGCCGTGCGCGGGCATCTTCTCGAAGGCTGCGCCGGTTTCGCACAGCAGTTCGGCGTTTCCTCGGCCGACATCAATTTCCTGACCGAGGCGGAATGGAAGTTGGCGGGCCATCGCGGCTGGCTCCAGCGCATCGACCAGCAGTTCCATTGGGAAAATCGCGGCTACGGCTCCTTCGACGATTTTCTCGCCGACCTGGCCTCGCGCAAACGCAAGAACCTGAAGAGGGAGCGGCCGCGAGGCCCTGAGCACCGGCATCACGGTGGAATTCGTTTCCGGCAAGGACATCGCGGAAGAGCACTGGGATTGCTTCTGGGAATTCTATCAGGACACGGGATCGCGCAAATGGGGCCGGCCCTATCTGACCCGCAGTTTCTTCTCGATGCTCGGCGAGCGGATGGGCGAGGCGGTCGTCCTGATCTTCGCCAAGCGCGACGGGCGCTATGTTGCCGGCGCGCTCAATCTCAAGGGCACGGACACGCTTTACGGCCGCTACTGGGGCTGCATCGAGGATCACCCCTTCCTGCATTTCGAGATCTGCTATTACCAGGCCATCGACTACGCCATCGAGCACGGCCTGAAGCGCGTCGAGGCCGGCGCGCAAGGCGGCCATAAGCTCGCCCGCGGTTACGTCCCGAAGCCGACCTACAGCGCCCACTGGATCATCGACCCGAGCTTCCGCAAGGCGGTCGAGAAACCTACCTCGAAATCGGAACGTCAGCTATGTCGAGGAAGAGATCGAAGGACTGCAGGACTACACGCCGTTCAAGCGGAGCGAGTGACCGACAAATGATCGACGTCATTCCCGCGAAAGCGGGAATCCAAACTCGGCGGTCGCCGCGGCGCATTCCCGCTTTCGCGGGAATGACATCGAAAAATGGAGCTGAAAGAAGCGGCCCCGAACGTAACGTCGGGGCCGCTTCGACTTCAGATATGTCAAACCTAGTGCCGGGTCTTTTCGGTGCTCTTCAGCTTGCCGCCACCCGAGGACTTCCTGGGCCCTTCGGCGCGCGGACGGATCTTGGCGGGCTCGCCTTCCGAAATATCGAAGGTAAGCTCGTTGTCCTTGACGCCGATCTTGACGTGGCCGCCCTTGGTGAGCTTGCCGAATAGAAGCTGATCCGCGAGCGGCTTCTTGATGTTCTCCTGAATGACCCGGGCCAGCGGGCGCGCGCCGAACTGACGGTCGTAGCCTTTCTCGGCCAGCCAGCCATTCGCGGCCGGCGTCAGCTCCAGCGTGACATTCCGGTCGGCCAGCTGGACCTCGAGCTCGAGCACGAATTTCTCGACGACGCGGAGGATGATTTCGGGGCTGAGCCCCGCGAACGGAATGACCGCATCCAGACGGTTGCGGAATTCCGGCGAGAACAGCCGCTTGATCGCTTCCTCGTCTTCGCCCTCGCGCTCGATCCTGCCGAAGCCGATGGCTTCCTTCGACATTTCGGCCGCGCCGGCATTCGACGTCATGATCAGAACGACATTGCGGAAATCGATCTGCTTGCCGTTGTGATCCGTCAGCTTGCCGTGATCCATGACCTGCAGAAGGATGTTGAACAGGTCGGGATGCGCCTTCTCGATCTCGTCCAGCAGCAGCACCGAATGCGGATGCTGGTCAACCGCATCCGTCAGCAAGCCGCCCTGATCGAAACCGACATAGCCCGGAGGCGCGCCGATCAACCGCGATACGGTATGGCGTTCCATATATTCCGACATGTCGAACCGGGTGAGCTTTACGCCCAGCGTCGCGGCCAATTGACGCGCGACCTCGGTCTTGCCGACGCCGGTCGGGCCAGTGAACAGATAGGCGCCGATCGGTTTGTCGCCTTCGCGCAAGCCCGCACGGGCGAGCTTGATCGACGCGGACAGGGCATCGATCGCCTTGTCCTGCCCAAAGACCACGCGCTTGAGATCGGCTTCGAGATGCCCGAGGCTTTCCTTGTCCGACTTGGTGACGGATTTGGGCGGGATGCGCGCGATCTTGGCGACCACGGCCTCGACATCCTTCACCGCGATCACCTTGCGGCGGCGGCTTTCCGGCACGAGCTGCTGCGCCGCGCCAACCTCGTCGATCACGTCGATAGCCTTGTCCGGCAGTTTGCGGTCGTTGATATAGCGGGCGGAGAGATCGACCGCCGCTTTTATGGCGTCGGCGGTGTAGCGCACGCCGTGATGCTTCTCGAAATACGGCTTGAGGCCGCGCATGATCTTGTAGGCGTCCTCGATCGACGGCTCGTTGATGTCGATCTTCTGGAACCGGCGCAGCAGCGCACGGTCCTTTTCGAAATAGGACCGGTATTCCTTGTAGGTCGTCGAGCCGATGCAGCGAAGCTGCCCACTGGACAGCGCCGGCTTCAGAAGGTTCGACGCATCCATCGCGCCGCCGGACGTCGCACCCGCGCCGATCACGGTGTGGATCTCGTCGATGAACAGCACCGCGCCCTCATAGACTTCGAGCTCGGAGATGATCGCCTTGAGGCGCTCCTCGAAATCGCCGCGATAGCGCGTGCCGGCAAGAAGACCGCCCATATCCAGAGCGAAGATGGTCGCGTCCTTCAGAACCTCCGGCACCTTGCCTTCGACGATGCGCAGCGCCAGACCTTCGGCGATGGCGGTCTTGCCCACGCCGGGATCGCCGACATAGAGCGGATTGTTCTTCTGGCGGCGGCACAGGATCTGGATCGTGCGCTCCAGCTCGGCCTCGCGCCCGATGACCGGATCGATCTTGCCGTCCTTCGCCTTCTCGTTGAGATCGACGCAATAGGCGTCCAGCGCCTCGTGGCTCGACTTCTGTTTGGGTTCCTTGGGCGCGCCCGCGGGACCGTTATTGTCCTGCTCCTCGCCCACGCCCTGAACGGTCTGCGGCTGAGACAGGCCGGGCCGCTTCGCGATGCCGTGGGAGATGTAGGTCGTCGCGTCGAGCCGCGTCATGTCCTGTTGCTGGAGGAAATAGGCGGCGTGGCTCTCGCGCTCCGAAAAGATCGCGACAAGCACATTCGCGCCGGTGACTTCCTCGCGGCCCGAGCTCTGCACGTGAATGACCGCGCGCTGGATGGCGCGCTGGAACCCCGCCGTCGGCGACGCCTCGACCGCGTGGTTGACCTTCAGATAGTCGAGCTCTTCGTCGATATATTTTTCGAGGGTGTCGTGAAGTTCCTCAAGATCCACGCCGCAGGCTCGCATAACGGAGGCGGCATCCTGATCGTCTATGAGGACAAAGAGGAGATGTTCGAGCGTGGCGTATTCGTGGTGGCGCTCATTGGCCGCGGCCAGGGCTCGGTGAAGGGTACGTTCAAGATTTGGCGAAAACGAGGGCACTATTCCTTTTCCATCGTACACTGTAACGGGTGCTGATGACGCCGGGCGTAGTCGATAACTTGAGTCACCTTTGTTTCAGCTACCTCATGGGTATACACGCCGCAGATGCCGACTCCCTTCTGATGGACGTGAAGCATTATCTGCGTCGCTTCACTGAAATCCTTGTTGAAGAATGTCTCCAACACATGGACGACGAATTCCATCGGCGTGTAATCATCGTTCAGCAGGACCACCTTGTAGAGTGACGGTTTCTTGGTCGCGGGTTTCGTCTTCGTGATAACGCCCGTCGAGGTTCCGGAATTCCCTTTCTTGTTGATCATCGGCCATTTTCGAAGACCTGGCGTGTCCTTCTCGGTGATCCCTAAACGTCGTCCTGTCTCAATATAGTTGGCCGGGATCCAAATTACCATGCCATGCGCGAAGGTTCCAAGTTCCTCAAAGCGTGCGCCGAAGTCGTTAAGAAGGCTTGAAACCTTGCGGGGACCGAAGCCCCGAAACGACAAGAGCCCGACGTTTCCGCCGGGCTCCGTCTCTTGCCTCGCTGTACCGGTCGCAGATTAGAGCGACATCGGCTTCGCGAATTTCTGCGACATTTCCATGACGCGGCTGTTGACCGGCTCGGCCGCTTCCTGAGCAACCTTCACCATCATCTCGCTCATCTTCGTCCAGCGATCGACGAAGGTCTCGTAGGTCTTCTTCGTCATGTCGCTCTGGAGATCGAAAAGTTCCTGAGCGGTCTTGGCACCGGCCAGCGCTTTGGAGGCCTTCACGCCGCCTTCGAACTGCTTCTTCGAGAAATCCATCATCTCGGTGTTCAGCGTCTCGAGGCCCGTCGCGAACGCCTTGCCGGAAGCGATCATCGCTTCGACATTGGCCTTGGCCGCGCCGGCGAGTTCGTCATAGCCCTTGATCGCCGTGTCGAACTGTTCACGGGTCATCTTGGCGGTCTGCTCGACGCCCTTGGAAGCGGCGTCGGCGCCGGCCTTGATGGCGCTTTCGAAGGTATCCTTGCCCGCCTTCATAACTTTCTCGACAGCTTCATTACCCATATCGGCTGTCGTCTTTGCTTTCGCACTGCTCATCTGGTTTCTCCTATCATCGGTCCGGGGGGATCCCGACGTCAAAAATCTCGGCCCTGTTAAAAGCCGGGCGCTTCATCATGTTGCACCGCAGCATAGCCGAGATATAGGAGGGTTAATTTGGCCTGTCAAGAAATTTTTTGTGCGGCGCACAAATTTAGGTGCGCCGCAACCCGCCTGCCGGACGACGACCCGTCCGGCACATGTCGATCCGGCCATTCCGGCCGCCCCCGCTACAGCGCAGGAGGCTCGATCCCGCAGGCCCGCAAGACACTGCTCAGCTGATCGATCTGATGACGCAGACCCGCCTCGCTTCCCGCCTCGCACCGCGCGACCAGAACATCCTGGGTGTTGGAGGCCCGCAAGAGCCACCAGCCATCCTTGTTCGACACGCGGACGCCGTCGATATCATTCACCACCGCGCCTTGACGGGCGAGCAGCTCCTTCGCTTCCCGGACCACCTCGAACTTCCGCTCGTCCGAGCACTGGAACCGAAGCTCCGGGGTATTCACGACTTTAGGTAGTTCGGCGTGAAGGCTCGTCAATGTCCGTCCACTGTGATCGACCGCCTCGATCAACCGGATCGCGGCATATAGCGCGTCATCGAAACCGTAATAGCGATGGGCGAAGAAAATGTGACCGCTCATCTCGCCGGCCAGCGGCGCGCCGGTTTCCGCCATCTTCGACTTGACCAGCGAATGCCCGGTCCGCCACATCAGCGGCTTGCCGCCGAGCTTCGCGATCTGATCGAACAGGACCTGGCTGGCCTTTACGTCCGCGATGATCGTCGCGCCCGGCACGTCCGCGAGCACGTCGCGGGCCAGAATGGCGAGCAGAGAGTCGCCCCAGATGATCTCGCCTTCCCCGTCGATCGCGCCGATGCGGTCGGCATCGCCATCGAAGGCGATCCCGAAATCGAGGCCGTGATCGCGCACCAGTTCCCGGATCTGCTCCAGATTTTCGGGCTCGGTCGGATCGGGATGGTGGGCCGGGAATGTCCCGTCGATCTCGGAATTGATGACGATGTGCTCGCCCGGCAATCGGGCCGTCAGCATTTCGACCACGCGGCCCGCCGCCCCGTTGCCCGGATCCCAGGCGACCCGCGCGGGCTTCGCGTCGAAGCCTTGGAGCAGCCGGTCGACATATTGCGTCTCGATGGGCACGTCCTCGACCCGGCCGCCACCGGCCTCGACGAAATCCGCCTCCGCGGCCATCCGGCCGAAGTCCTTGATGTCCTTGCCGTAGAACGGCCGCTTGCCCAGCATCATCTTGAAGCCGTTATGGGTCGGCGGGTTATGGGAACCCGTCACCATGATCCCGGCATCGGCCTTCAGATGGTTGACCGAGAAATAGAGCATCGGCGTCGGCCCCAGACCGACCCGCAGCACATGGGCGCCGGTCGACAGCAGGCCTTCCGTCACCGCCTTCTGGATATCGGGCGAGCTGACGCGGCCGTCATAGCCGAGACAGATCGTCTTGCCGCCGCTGCGAACTACGACGGATCCGAACGAACGGCCGACGGCAAAGGCGTCGTCGAGCGAGAGGGTCTTACCGTACACGCCGCGAATGTCGTATTCGCGCAGGATCGTCGGATGGAAGGTATGGGCGCCGGTCACGATGATACTCCCGCGAGTGTTTTCTCTTTCAGGGTCTGGGGCCGGCCGATGCTGTGATAGGCGAAGCCGGCGGCCGCGACCTCTTTCGGATCGTAGATATTGCGAAGATCGATCATGATCTTCGACTTGAGGAGGTTTCCGGCCTTGCGCAGATCGAGCGCCCGGAAGGCGTTCCACTCGGTCACGATCGCGAAGGCGTCCGCGCCCTCCAAAGCCTTGTAGGCGTCGGGGCAGAAGGTCACGCCGCTCATGAGCTTCGCGGCTTCTTCCATGCCTTCGGGGTCATAGGCCTTGACCGTCGCGCCGGCGGCGGTCAGTCCCTTGACGATATCGAGGCTGGGGCTGTCGCGCATGTCGTCGGTGTTGGGTTTGAAGGTCAGGCCCAGAATGCCGATCGTCTTGCCCTTCACGCTTCCGCCGCAGGCGGCGATGATGCGCTCGTGCATCTGACGCTTCCGGCGGTCGTTCGCCTCGACGACCGAGCGAACGATCGACACGTCCGACTGGGCGGTTTCCGCGATCCGGAGCAGAGCGAGCGTATCCTTGGGAAAGCAGCTGCCGCCGAAACCCGGTCCGGCATGCAGGAACTTGCCGCCGATGCGCTGATCGAGCCCGATGCCGCGCGCCACTTGCTGAACGTCCGCGCCAACCTTCTCGCAAAGATCCGCCATCTCGTTAATGAAGGTGATCTTCGTCGCCAGAAAAGCATTCGCGGCGTATTTGATCAGTTCCGAGGTCTCGAGCGTCGTGAACATGACCGGCGTCTCGCTCAGGAAGAGAGGCCGGTAGAGTTCGCGCATGATCGCCTTGGCCCGGTCGGTCTCGACGCCGCAGACGACACGGTTCGGGCGTAGAAAATCCTCGATGGCGGAACCTTCACGGAGGAATTCGGGATTGGAGGCGATATCGAAATCGGCGTCCGGACGGGCGGCCTGGATGATGCGCTTGACTTCCCGGCCCGTGCCGACCGGAACCGTCGACTTGGTGACGACGACGGTATAGCCGTTCAGGGCGGAGGCGACTTCCTCGGCGGCCGCGAAGACATATTGCAAATCGGCATGGCCGTCGCCGCGGCGGGTCGGCGTGCCGACCGCGATGAACACCGCATCGGAACCGTGCACGGCGGACTTGAGATCGGTCGAGAAGCTCAGCCGATTGTACTGGACATTGCGCTCGACAAGTTCGTCGAGGCCCGGCTCATAGATCGGGATCTTGCCCTGGGACAACTGCTCGATCTTGCTGCTTTCCTTGTCGATGCAGATGACCTCGTGCCCGAACTCGGAAAAGCAGGCCCCGGAGACGAGTCCCACATATCCGGTTCCGACCATGGTTACTTTCATGTCAGCCTCTAACCTACGCCGCCCGTATGACGCTTTATAGTTGCCCGGCGCTTACGATGCCGGCGACAGATGTTTGATGAATTCCTTCACGCCCGCCGCCATGTCCGGCCGCGACAAGGCGAAAGCGATATTAGCCCCGATAAAGCCAACCTTGTCGCCGCAATCGAACCGCGTGCCCTCGAACCGGTAGCCGTGGAACGGCCCGTCCGGGATCATGCTCGCAAGGGCATCGGTCAGCTGGATCTCGCCGCCCTCGCCCTGCTTGGTGGACGCCAGCCGATCGAGAACTTCCGGCTGCACGATATAACGTCCGACGATCGCAAGCGTGGACGGCGCGACTTCGGGCTTCGGCTTTTCGACCAGCCCCTTCACCTCGACCATCGAACCATCGACCTTGCCGGGGTTCAGGATGCCGTAGCGTTTGGTGTGCTCGCGTTCGACGTCCATCACGGCGACCATATTGCCGCCGACTTCATTATAGGCTTCGACCATCTGTTTGAGGCACGGCGTCTTGGCCTGAATCAGGTCGTCGGCGAGCAAGATCGCAAAAGGTTCGTCCCCGATCATGCGCCGCGCGCACCAGACCGCGTGCCCCAGCCCCTTCGGCTCCTGCTGGCGGGTGTAACAAACCTGACCGGCCGGCGGGATCGTCGCGCGCATTTCCTCGACGATATCGAGCTTGCCGCGCTCCATGAGAAGGTTCTCAAGGCCTTCGGACTGATCGAAATGATCCTCGATCGCCGTCTTGCCCCGGCCGGTGACGAAGAGAAATTCATCGATTCCGGCCGCCCGCGCCTCTTCCACCGCATATTGGATCAGCGGCTTGTCGACGACCGGCAGCATTTCCTTCGGCATCGACTTGGTGGCGGGCAAAAAGCGCGTACCGAGGCCGCCGACAGGAAAAACGGCCTTCCTGATGGGTCTAATCTTGTTATTTGACATGAAAATCCGTGAGTTATGACGCCATGAATCGTGACGCGGGAAGTAACGCCGGGGTGAGACTTTTCTATCCGGGACTTTGTTGTCCTTAGGTTAAAAAGCCGTCTAGCGCGGATCTCCAAGTTTTGCAACGGGTGGCGCCGGACAAGGTGACGCGGCTCAAAGGTGCTTGAGCAAGACATCCTTCGCCTGATTGATCTTCGATGCAAGATAAGTCGATCCGCCCTGATCGGGGTGAAGCTTCTTCATCAGGCGGTGATGGGCCTGCTTGACATCCGCTCGGCTCGCCCCCGGCTCCAGCCCAAGCGTTGCGTAGGCTTCATCAAGGCCCATATCGCCGGAGGACGTCCGGGCGCTTCCCGAGCCGTTTCCGGACGCCTTCTCCTCATTGTTTTCCTGATAGGCCCGCCAGGCGTCGTGATGCGTGCGGTCGAGATAGGCCTCCAAAATCTGGGCTGCTTCGGTATCGTCCCGGCGGCACAGACCGAGCAACGCCGTCAGATCGGCGAACGCCATATCCGACAGGTTCCGGCCGGAAAACGGCCCCTTGATCACACGCCCCTCCATTTCCCCCGTATCGTGGTCCAGGGTCATCCGGATCGTCGCCGTCTCGATCGTCGAGCTTTGGCCGGCTGAACGGCTCGCCCCTCCGCCCATGCCACGAAATGGTCCGCCGAACATGCCGATGGGGCGTCCCATCATTGTGAACCAGCCGAAAACCGCGAGCGGCGCGGCCATGCCGATATTGCCCCGGATACCGATGAAGATGGCGACCCCGATCAGGACCAGGCCTCCCAGCCGTCTCAAGATCACTGCCAAGGACCGGGGATCAGCCTTGGAAAACCATTGGCCGATCATGAGCACGATCACGAGGGCGACGACGCCGGCGATGAACCAGATCATGACCCGCGCCTATTTGATCTGTTCGATTAGGCCCGCGACGGAACGCCCGCCGGCCTTGCCATAGGATTCGAGCGCCTTCCTGCCGCCGGCGGCATAGATCGCCACGGCTTTCAGCAAATCCCTAAGCTGCTGGGCGCTCGACGCGTCGAACGGGCAATAGGCGCCGCCCGTGAGCTGCGCCACGCTCTGATAGACCTGACGCGCGAAGGCTGGCCGCCCTCCTGAAACATGAAGGCCTTCACGCCGAGAAGCCCGAGTTCGCCCGCGACGGCGCAAATCGGATCGATCTGCTCCTCGCAGGCGTCCCCGACATAAACCAGAGCCGCGAGCTTCTTCGTCCTGGCCTCCGCGAACGGCGTGCTTGAGCACCCGTTCGATCTGCGTGAAGCCTCCAGCGCACTGGACCTTCGACATCGCGCGGGCCAGCGGTTCCGCCGAGACATCCATTTCGAGGCCTTGCACTCTCCGAACCCCCGGAAGAACACGAGTTGCACGTTCAGTCCGCCGATCGAGTCGGTCGCCGCGAACATCTCGCCTGCAAATGGAGCGCACGATCCCAGGTGGGCTGACGGCTCATGGTCGCGTCCATGGCGAAGATCAGCCTGCCCGACCGTCCGTCGCTCGCCGGGGCGGGCGTCTGGGCGACCTTATGAAGAAAGGCCGCGACCTCGCTGTTGCTGTCCTTGGGCGTTATGGGACGCTTCTTGTCTGTCATGCGCCGATGATAGCCGAAGCCATCACGTAAGTAATCGTCCGGCGGTGCGGGATTGGGGCGCAAGGCATGTAGAAAACGTCATTCGCTTCCAGTAAAGTCCGCCAACCATGACGGAAGCGCCCAAAAAGATGCCGAAACTCCTGCCGATCGTCCGCACGGTCGCGGACCTGCGAGCCGAGATCGCCAAATGGCGGCGCGACGGGGCGACCGTCGCGATGGTGCCCACGATGGGCGCGCTGCATGACGGCCATTTGTCGCTTCTCCAGACCGGCCGCCAGCGCGCCGACAAGGTGTTCGCCTCGATCTTCGTCAATCCGACCCAGTTCGGCCCCAACGAGGACTTTTCCAAATATCCCCGCCAGGAAGCGAAGGACGTGGAAAAGCTGATCAAGGCGCGCTGCGACCTCCTCTACGCGCCGACGGTTTCCGAGATGTATCCCGACGGATTCGCCACGACGGTTCATGTCGCCGGCGTGACCGACGGCCTGTGCGGCGCGTCGCGGCCAGCCCATTTCGACGGCGTCGCCACCGTCGTCACCAAGCTGTTGCTCCAGGCCCTGCCGGATGTCGCCATCTTCGGCGAGAAAGACTACCAACAGCTCATGACCATCAAGCGGTTCGTGACCGATCTTGATATTCCGGTTGAGGTGTCGGTGCGCCGACGGTGCGGGAGGACGACGGCCTGGCGATGTCGTCCCGTAACGCCTATCTCAGCGCCGACGAGCGGGAGCGCGCCCGGAAATTCCCGTGGATGCTGAACACGCTCGCGATCGAGCTGTCGAAAAGGCCGGACGATGTGGCCCGCGCGTCTCGAGAACGGCCGGAAGCTACTGACCGATGCCGGCATCGACCGGGTCGACTATCTCGAAGTGCGCGATGCCGAAACCCTGGAGCCGGTCAACGCCATCGGCCGCCGGTCGCGGCTCTTCGCGGCCATCTATATCGGCAAGACGCGGCTGATCGACAACATTCCGATCCCGTCGAGAAATGAGCCGGGCGATGCGGCT
The DNA here is from genome assembly GCA_963822835.1 of uncultured Alphaproteobacteria bacterium. Lineage (GTDB taxonomy): Bacteria > Pseudomonadota > Alphaproteobacteria > CAVTAV01 > CAVTAV01 > CAVTAV01. The sequence goes on from CAWGIZ010000006.1 coordinate 248,264, forward strand.
GATCGTCGGCATGACGGGCGCGAGCGGGCTGATCTACGGCATCCGGCTGCTCGAGGTTCTGAAGCCTCCTCGACGACGTCGAGACGCACTCATCATCAGCCCGACCGCCCGGATGAACATCACGCTCGAAACCGATTGGGCCGATGAAGGATGTCGAGGCCCTCGCCGACGTCCTTCACAAGACCAACGATATCGGCGCATCGATCGCCAGCGGCTCGTTCAAGACCGCCGGCATGATCATCGCGCCCTGCTCGATCAAGACGCTGTCGGGCGTCGTGAATTCCTATGCCGACAATCTGATCGTCCGGGCCGCGGATGTCGTTCTGAAGGAACGCCGCCGTCTCGTCCTGATGCCGCGCGAGACACCGCTTCACACCGGCCATCTGCGGCTGATGCACGAGGCGAGCGTCATGGGCGCCGTCATCGCACCGCCGATGCCCGCCATGTATACCCGGCCGCAGACCATCGACGACCTCATCAACCAGTCGGTCGGCCGCGTGCTCGATCTGTTCGATATCGATTCGGGCATCGTGAAGCGCTGGGGCGGCACCCAGGAATAGCCTGCCCCCGCGCGCCTATTGCTTGGGCTGGATCAACTCGATCGCGTTCCCGGCATTGTCATCGAAGAACACGAAGGCGCTCCGCGGATTCTCGGTGAGTTCCTTGGAAATCTTCACACCCTTGGACTTGAGATAGGCCACGGCCGCGTGGATATCCTTCACGGCGAAGCCGACATGCTTCACGCCGTGCACATACAGATCGGCCGTCGGATCGCTGCGATAGTCGGGGGCCGGCTTGCCGTTCACGACCTGAAACAGCTCGATGCGCACATTGCCCCGGTGGATCACGGCGAAATCCATCTCGGGATTACTGGCCTGATGCATCTTCCGCAGGAGGTCGAAGCCGAGCACGTCGTGATACCATTTGATCGACGCGTCCAGGTCCGGAACGCTGATGCCGACATGATTGAATTCCATGTCGAAGCCCGCCCCGGCGTCATCCGCCGCGCGCGCCGAGACTTCCGATAGCCGCCGACCGCCGCAAGACATGCGATCGCCGCCGCCGCGATAAGAACCTTCGTATTCATTGAAAGACCTCCTCTCCCCCGTTTGGTCCCGCCCACTCTACTCCAGCGTTGCGCGAAATAGAACAGATCCCTTGGAATTCCGCGGTTGGGACCTCCCTTTACCGAGTTGCAACCATTGGCACCCAGGATTCCCCGACCAACCCCAACGGAGTCGACACAAATGGTCACCACGACCGGCATCAAGATCGATGCTGAGACCAAGGAACGGCTGAAGCGTCTCGGCAAGATCAAGGCCCGCACGCCCCACTGGCTGATGAAGCAGGCGATCTTCGAATTCCTCGACCGCGAGGAAAATTACGAGCGCGAGACAGCAGGAAGACCAGGAACGCTGGCAGCATTTCGTCGAGACCGGCCGCTATGTCTCGCAGGACGCGATGTCGGCCAAATTCAACGCGTTCGACGCGCACGCCCGGAGCCAAGGCCAAGCACTCATGAAGGTCGTATGGTGCCCGGAGGCGAGCGACGATATCGACTCGCTGTTCCACACGCTCAGCCGCCGCAACGACTGGGCTGGCAGCCGCCTCCTGCGCGTCATTCAGATGACCATCGCCAATCTCATGAGCAAGCCGGCGGCCGGCCGGCCGATGGACGACGGCTCGGGACGGCGCGAGATCTTCCTGCGCTTCGGCGCCGGCGCCTATGTCATCCGCTACAAGGTCGTCGACCCGACCAGCCTTGCCATAATTAGGGTCTCGCACGTCGCGGAGGTCTCGGACTAATATCTGCCCGGATGGACAAGGTCCCATCCAGATCGCCCGCCACCTCGGTCGCCGTCCTCATCGGTTTTTTCGTGCTGTGCTTCGCCATTGCCGGGCTCGGCAGCTGGGCGACATCGATATCTGTGGGCACGTGGTATGCGGCGCTCGAGAAGCCGTCCTTCAATCCGCCGAACTGGATTTTCGCGCCGGTCTGGACGGCGCTTTACGCCATGATGGCCGTGGCCGGCTGGCTGGTCTGGCGCAAGGCCGGCTGGAAGCCCCTGTTCCTGAAGCCCGGCTATTACGGGCTTCAGCTCGTCCTGAATTTCGGCTGGTCGGCGACGTTCTTCGGCGCGCAGGCGATCGGCCCGGCTCTGCTGATCATCAACCTGCTGCTCGCCCTGATCGCGCTGACGATCTACCAGTTCCTGGAGATCGACAAGCGCGCGGCCTACCTGTTCGTGCCCTATCTCGGCTGGGTCACCTTCGCGACGATCCTCAACGTCCAGATCTGGAAGCTGAACTAACGGTCACGGCAATTCCAGCGGCATGTCGGGATCGGCGGTCCATTCGGACATCGAGCCGTCATAGACCGCGACATTCTCCACGCCGAGCAATACCAGCGCCAGCGCGTCGCTGCTCGCCGCGATGCCGCCGCCGCAATAGGTGATCACCTGATCGGCCTCCAGCGCGCCGGTGGCCTCGAAGAGCTGGCGCATCTTCACGCCGTCGACATAGTCGTGGTTCTCGGGATCGACCAGCGTCTGGCAGAACACGTTCTTGCTGCCCGGAATTCTCCCGGGACGCGGGAACGTGACCACCTCACCCCGGAAGGATTCCGGCGACAAGGCATTGATCAGCGTTACGTTCTGCTTGCCGAGAGATGCGAGCACCTGCTTCTTGGTCGCCATCAGCTCGGGGCGCGGATGAGGCGTCAGCGTCGCGGCGGGATAGGCCGTCGCGTCCGTCGATTTGGCCCGTCCCTCGGCCACCCATTTGGTCCAGCCGCCGTTCAGAACCGCGGCATTGTCGAAGCCGCTGACCCGCAGCATCCACCAGACGCGCGCCGCCCAGGCATGGTTGGAATTGTCGTAGAGGATGACGCGCGTGTCGTCGCCGATGCCTTTCCCGGCCATGATCCGGGCGAATTCCTCGATCGGCGGCATCATCAGCGATGTCTTTGCGTTAGGGTCGCTCAACTCGGACAACACGTCGACGAAGATGCTGCCGGGAATGTGTCCGGCTTCCCAATTGGCCTTGCCGCTGCCGAAGCCGTAGGAGCCGTCCGGATTGTCTTTCCGCACGACGGAGCAATCCACGATCCTCAAATCCGGGGCTCCCAGCTGATCGGCCAGCCACGCGGACTCGACCAGGGGCGACGGCACTTTCTTGGCGGGGCTGCTCATGGGGATCTCCTTCGTCGGTTGCGCGCGGCACGAATGATGATCCGCGATCTTCCGTCGCCACGGCACACATGGCAAGGCATGCTCTCGACGGTTTGATCCGATTGATCGCTTTTTCGGCGCGGTGCTGTACTATTTGCGGGCACCAAACGAAAAAAGACATGGATGGGGATAAACCATGAGCGACAACAGAATGCGCGACTACGACGCTGTCGTGGTCGGGGCGGGATTTGCCGGCCTTTACATGCTCCACCGCCTGCGCGGGCTCGGGCTCTCCGTGCGGGTCTTCGAGGCGGGAGGCGGTGTCGGCGGCACGTGGTACTGGAACCGGTATCCCGGCGCCCGCTGCGACGTCGAGAGCCTCGAATATTCCTATCAGTTCTCGGAAGAGCTGCAGCAGGAATGGGAGTGGTCCGAGAAATATGCGCCTCAGGCCGAAATTCTCAAATATCTCAATCACGTCGCCGATCGTTTTGATCTTTGGCCCGACATCCAGTTCGATACCCGCGTCGAGGCGATGAGGTTCGACGAGGCGACCGGAAAATGGACCGTGAAGACGAGCGACGGCGCGAGCGCGACGGCGCGTTATTGCGTGCTGGCCACGGGCTGCCTCTCCTCGCCCAACATGCCCCAATTCAAGGGTGTCGAGTTGTTCAAGGGCACGACCTATCACACCGCCCGCTGGCCCCACGAGCCGGTTCATTTCGACGGCCAAAGGGTCGCGGTCATTGGCACCGGCTCGTCGGGAGTCCAGTCGATTCCGGTCATCGCCAAGGAAGCGGCCCAGCTTTACGTCTTCCAGCGCACGCCGGTCTATTCGGTGCCGGCCCGCAATCAGACGCTCGACCCCGCCTATGTCGAGAGCGTCAAGGCGGACTACCGGAAGTTCCGCGTGGAATCGTGGAACAGCCCGTTCACCTTCCACGCCCCGTTCAATAACACGTCCGCCCTTGAACTCGACGAAGCCGAACGCAGGCGCGTTTACGACGAATACTGGGAGGCCGGGGGCCTGCCCTTCATGGCCTCGTTCAACGACCTGTTCTACAGCAAGCAGGCCAACGACACGGCGGCGCAATATATCCGCGACAAAATCCGCGAGATCGTCGAGGACCCGGAACTCGCCAAAAAGCTCAGCCCCGAACAGGCCTTCGTCTGCAAGCGCCTCTGTGTCGACAGCGGCTATTACGACACCTTCAACCAGCCCAATGTCACACTGGTCGACGTCCACGACGAACCGATCGAGGAGATCGTCGAGCAGGGCATCCGGACGACCAGGCAAACCTACGAGCTCGACAGTATTGTTTTCGCGACCGGGTTCGACGCGATGACCGGCGCGATCCTCAAGATCGACATCACCGGCCGGAACGGCATAAAGATGCGGGACGCCTGGGAAGCCGGGCCGCACACCTATCTCGGCCTGACCGTCGCCGGCTTCCCCAATCTCTTCATGATCACCGGACCGGGAAGCCCGTCCGTGCTCTCCAACATGGTCCCGAGCATCGAGCAGCACGTGAACTGGATCACGGACTGCCTCGTTTATATGGGGACGCAAGGCTACAACCGGATCGAGGCCAGGGAGTCGGCGCAGGACGCATGGGTCGAGCATGTCAACGAGGCCGCAAGCCCGACCCTGCTCCCAACTTGCAACAGCTGGTATCTGGGCGCGAACATTCCGGGCAAGCCTCGGGTGTTCATGCCCTATTACGGCTTTCAGCCTTACGTCGAGAAGTGCGACGAGGTGGTCGCGAAAGGCTATGAGGGTTTTGCCCTGACCGCGTGACCGGACTTCGTCCAAGCGGAAGGCGTCTTCGCAACGGTCCCGGCCAGGCGTATAATCCGCATCTGGTTTGGGGACATTTCGCCATGATGCACGCGTTGAAGCGCCTTGTCGTCGCTGCCGGAATCGGGCTGGGCGGAACCGGTCTGTTCGCTTCCGCCGCCCTCGCCGACGGCGACATGTATATCCTGTTCACGGGTCTCGGCCTGCAAGGCATGTCGCCCGGTCATGGACGCGACCATGCTCGCGACTTGGACCGCGACTTGGGACCCGGCATGGGTCCCGGATACGGACCGGGCCCGATGGACGGACCACGAGGCGGCAGACACGGCGGCCTTGGGCTCGGACAGGGCGGCTGGATGTCCGTGAAATCCTACAAATGGGGCGACGAGCGCGGTCATGCCCTCACGGGCTCGAATGCGAGACAGATCCTGCCGCGGGGCGTCGGCCCCGGATCGCTGACGGTGCGGCTTGAGGAAGACGGCCCCGGCGTCATGCTGGACCAGTATTGCGGCGCCGACGTGCCGGTTTCTTCCGTGTTTATACAGGTCGCCGGACCACGGTCCGGAAGCCCCGCGACCGCCTATGCACTGCGTCACGTGACGCTCAAATGCAAAGGCAGCGCTACGCGCGAAATCACGATGATATACGAGGCGGCGGATCTGCCGTCCCCGGCAGGGCTCAACCGTTAGTCCTCAATGACCGCCCGGCCGTCCCTGGCCCGGCCGCGCGAGCCAGTCATCGGTCGTGTTGATCCTTGGGAACGGCTCCGCCGGCACAGGCACGCCGAGGAATTTGCAGAGAGGCTCCCAGCCCTGCCCGACTTCGTAGACGAGCAGCCTTTCGGGCGGGATAGAGCGCTTTACTTCCTCATTATGGGCGTTGAACACGGAGATAGCATGATCGTGGTCGTTCTGCCGTTTCTGGAACGTCTTGTCGTATAGCACCTCGACCATCCCGCGTTTATCGGGATCGGAGTCGTCCAGATAGAAGCTGTCGCGATGCGGCTTCGAAAAGATCGTCTTCTGGGTGCTCGCGAACCAGCGCTCGGGATCCCGAACGGTGAGCAGTACCTTGGCATCGGGATAGGCATCGGCCAGTTCGCGCCAATATGTGCAAGCCGGCCAATCGACGGTCGAGACGAAACCCTCGAAAACCTCGTCCCAATTCACTTTCTCGCCACGCCCGGCCGCGGCCCAGTAGCGCGCGTTCTGCGGGTTCTGCATGACGACCGACATGTGATAGCAGGGCCCGTAGCCGATCTTGTCGAGCGCATCTCTCAGCGACATGGTGCCGGTCCGGCCAAATCCCGCGCCGATCAGTTTCAACGCCATCCCCATCCCTCCTGGCTATTAGCCAAGCGACGTTACACGGCGGCGTCCGGCGTTCCAACTGTTTCGCGCGGCTTGGCGCTCACGGCCAGTGGACCGAAGCTCAACACGGCGTCGCCCGCCTGCAACGCGATCTCCTTGCGGCCATCCAGCCAGACCACACGGCTCTCGCCGCGCCGCGCCAGTAACAGCCGGGTATCCGGCACGCGGTCTTCGAGGAATGCCTTGGGGCCATATTCCTCGGTGATTTTCGTCACCTGGAAGACCCATCCCTCGGCGACTTTATCCTGCAACCCGTCATAGCCTCCAATGTCCTCGAGAAACGGCCGCCCGCCGAGCGTGACCGCCAATTCGTGGCGTTCGCTCTTGCCGTCAAGACGGTCAATCTGGAAGACATTACTGCGGCCGAGCTCCGGCCCGAAATCGGTGCAGGCCAGCGCGTTGTAGGATTCGTTGTCGGTGGCCGCGACGAGATAGCCGAACCGGTGGAACTCGATGGCGTGCTCCGCCGCTTCGGACAGGATTTCCCCGTAGAAGACCGGAATATCCGCAAGCCGCGCGTCCCTCAGATGGCCGAAATTACGATCGGCGATCATGACCGGCAGGCCGACTTCCTTGAGACCGCGGGCGAACTCCACGGCGAATTTCGAGCCGCCGACAATGATCAGGCCGGTCGGACCGGCGACCGAGAGATGCAGCAGGCGGGACAACGGACCGATGCTGAAGCCATGCAGAACCACGGTCACGAAAACGATCACGAAGGTGATCGGGATCAGGGTATGCGCGTCCGAAACGCCGTGGCCCGCCAGCTGACCTCCGAACAGTCCCGCGACCGCGACCGCCACCACACCGCGCGGCGCAATCCAGCCGACAAGCAGCCTCTCACGCCAGTTGAGGCCCGATCTGATCGTGACCAGCCAGACGCTGAGCGGCCGGACCACGAACAGCAGGATGGCGATGAAAGCGATGGTCTTCCGGTCGATATAGAGCAGATCCGACAGCTTGAGCGTCGCCGTGAGAACGATGAAGACGCCCGAGACCAGCAGGACGGTCATCATCTCCTTGAAGCGGCGCAACTCACCGAGACTGGCGATCCGCGAATTGGCGAGCGTGACGCCAAGCACGGTCACCGTCAGAAGTCCGCTTTCCTCCAGCACCAGATCGGAAATCGCATAGCCCGCGATCACCGTGACGAAGATCAGCGGGATCTTGAGAAATTCGGGTACGTGCCCGCGTACGAAAAGCAGCACGACGAAACGCCCGAGATAATAGCCGCCGAACAGCGATACGGCCGCCGCCGCAACCACCCGCGCGATCAATTGCTCCGGCGCATGGCCGACGCCAAGCACGAGAAATCCTTCGAAGACCAGCATCGCGATGAGCGCGCCGAGCGGATCGGCGAGGATCGCCTCCCAGCGCAGCAGAGAGGCAGGCCGCGCCGACAACCGCGACTGCCGTAACAGGGGCATTATGACGGTCGGACCGGTCACGACGAGAATTCCGGCGAGCACCAGCGACGAATAAAGCGAGAGACCGCCATATTTCTGCGCGGCGAATGCCGTGAGGGCGAAACTCAACGGTGCGCCAAGCGCGACGATGCGACGGACGGCCTTGGAGGTGCCCTTGATCTCCTTGAAGTCGAGCGTTAGCCCGCCTTCGAAAAGAATGATCGCGACCGCGATGGAGATGAGCGGATTGAGAATACCCCGGAAATCCTGCACCGGATCTATCATGCCGGTTACCGGACCGAGGAACATGCCGGCGGCCAGCAGGAGAACGATCGCCGGAAGCTGGAGACGCCAGGCCAGCCACTGCGCACCGACACCGGCAAGGCCAATCAAAGCGATTTTTGCGATCAGGAGTTCCAGCATCGGGCCCCGGTGTTGGATGGCGTGACGAAAAGAGCCGGTTTCCGCGAAAACTCAGCTGTCCTTGCCGCGCTCGAACTCGGTGTTGATCTCAAGATAGACGTCATCGCCGATGAGCGGAACCAAAGTCTTCATACCGAAGTCGGACCGCTTGATCGTCGCCGTGGCCGAGAATCCGATGGTGTAGCGGCCGGTCAGGGTATTCCTGGCGCCGCCATTGAAAACCACATCGAGCGGGACCGCTCTCGTTACGCCGTGAAGCGTCAGCTCCCCTTCGAGAACGCCGTGGCGATCGTCCTTGATCGTCAAAGATTTCGCCGCATAGAAGACCTGGGGATAGGCCTGCGTGTCGAAATAGTCCTTGCCGGTCAGCGTCTGTTCGAGCTTCGGGTTATGGCAATCGATGCTGTTCGGATCGATGGTGACGATCAGCTGGCTTTGTTCGGGATGCTTGTTGTCGTAGTCCATGGTGGCGTGGACCGAGTTGAACCGGGCGACATAGAGCGAATAGCCGAGATGGCTGATCTTGAAGAGAACAGTCGTGTGGTCGGGGTCGAGTATGTATTTGCCGGACGGGACATGCTTGGTGTCGAGCGTCCAGCCGATGCTCTGGACCGAACTCGCGAGCTGCGCGCCAACGGTCGTGCATCCGGCAAGCGCTGCGGTGGACAGAAGCGCAAAGGCCAAGGTTCTGATTTTCATGGGAGAAACGCACTCCGAAAGGCAGTGAGATCCGGCCCAAGATGCCCACGAGGCTTCAGGTGTAGCGGAAGACCGGCAACCCGGCAATGGCGCGTCGTTCCGAAATCACGCCGACTGGAAGCTATCGCACGAAGGAGAAGCCCAGCCGCACGCGGGTGTCCTTCTTGTCGTAGTTGATCAGATCTTCGCCGTAGCCGTGATACAGCTGAACGTAGAAATACAGATCGAGATTGGAGAAGGTCAGTGCGCTCAGGGGATAGGAGGCATCCACCTGGACATTGCCCTTGCCGGTAGTGATGCCGCCCCGAAGCTGGGTCGAGACCAGCAGTCCGTCGGGGTTGCCGACCGACGCGGAGATCGACGCATGGCCCCGGTAATCGCCGATGTTCGGATTGTCGCTGAGGCTGCCGATATAGTTCCAGACCTGCCCGACCAGGGAAAACGTATAGTTGCCCCCAAGCGGGAACGTCACCGACGGCTTCACATACAGCGCATTGAGACTTCGCAAATCCGCGCCCGACTTGCCGTTGAATTCATGGAACATGCCCATCTGCAAATCGACATCGGCGCCGTCCAGTTTGTGGCCGAGCAGAGGTCAGATGCGTCCGATAGAACAACTCGGGACTGAAGGAGCTGTCGGTGAACGGCTTGGAGGGAGAATGGAGGTCCCAGAACGACTTCTGGGTGTAAGCGAAATAAAGGCCCTTCAGGACCGGCCAGCGTTTTGCAAGGCCCGCACTGCCCGAAAACAGCCGGTACTTGAAGCTGAGCTGGAACTTGGCGTCCAAAGGCGACGGCCCAAACAGAAAGTAGATCGGCTTGTAGACAGACAGGTTCTTCAGGAAGGCATTGCCGTGTCCGGGTTCGTCCGTACCGACCGGGTTCTCGATATGCGGCGATTGCTTCGGCCGCTCCCCGGCGGACGCGACCTCTTCCGGTTGGCCCGCCGCCGGCTGAGCACGCTCGACTATCATGAGGCCGGATGTATCCGGTGATTCCGAAAGCCGCAATGCCACAGGACCGCTTACGGCTGCCGGCACCGTGAAGCCATAGGTCAGCCGAAGGAACTGCCCGCTCGCGATATTCGTATCCTTGGCCGTCTCGGGCGCGATCAACGTCAGAGTCACAGGCCAAACGACGCCGTTCGCGAGAATCTCGGCCTTGACCGTGGCCCTGACCGGAACCGTCTCGTCCGACGGGCCCTCATTGGTGAGATACAGGGTGAGCCGGCTCTCCTGCCCGGCCGCTACCGGGTTGGCCGAAAACTCCAACACGCGGTGGACCCGCGCCAATGCCGGTCCCGCACCGCAAACGGCGATCAAGACGATAAGCAGCGCGCGCCGAAGCCCGATGGCAAGCATGAGCCGATCCTTTCAGTCCCCAATGCAAGCCATCAGGTTCAGGCCGACCTTTCGCCGATGGATTGACCGTTCCTTGCGCGCGCTCCAATGGCGCTTTCCGGGCGAGCTATTTCCGCTGGATCAGCTCGATCTTGTAACCATCCGGATCCTCGACGAAGGCCATATGCGTGCCGGAATTCATCATTTCCCCGGGCGGGCGCGGAATCGGAACGCCTTCCTTCTTCAGGTTTTCGCACAGGCTGTAGATGTCCTTGCAGCCGACGGCGACATGGCCAAAGCCCGAACCGTGGCTATAGGGCTCGTCCCGGCCCCAGTTATAGGTCAGCTCGATCGCGGCCGCCGTTTCCTCGGTGCCGTAGCCGACGAAGGCTAGCGTGAACTTGCCCGCCGGAAATTCGTGCTTACGGAACAGGTTCATACCCAGCTTGTTGCAATAAAAGTCGATCGACTTGTCGAGATCCTTCACCCGGATCATCGTGTGCAACATGCGGTAGTTTTGCGCGGTGTCGGACATCCGTCTACTCCCCGTGGCTCGTCGTAACCGATTTAGTCTCGTGGGGACTGTAATCGCTGAAACCGCCGGCAACAATCGCCAACAGGCCAAAAAGAGCCGGGAATCCGGAATACGATCGTCAGGAGGCGCGGTTCAGCCGCAAGTGCCCGTTACCGCGCTCGAAGGCGCCGCCCGAGGAGGTGCCGATCTCCGGATCGAAAAAATTGTAGCCACGCGCCGCTGGATCCCTTGCGCCGGTATAGCGCCTGATCGGCGTATCGCAGAAGCTCGTCCGGATCGGTCGTGTCGATCGGGAAAATCGAGATCCCGATGCTCGCATGGAGCGAGAGCTCCTTGTCATTGAGTTCGAGGGGCTGTTCCAGCGTGGCAAGGATGTTTCCAGCGACGAGTCCGGCATTTTCCGGATGCTCCAGATTGCTCAGGGCGATCACGAATTCGTCGCCTCCGATACGCGCCACGAGGTCGGATTTTCGTGTGCATTTCCGGATGATCTTGGAGACATGCCGCAAGACATGATCGCCGGCCTGGTGGCCCAGATTGTCGTTGATTTCCTTGAAGCCATCGAGATCGGCGTAAAGAGTAGCGACCAGCCGGCCATTCCGCTCCGCATTGGCGAGAAGCTTCGGGAAATATTGAGTGAATGCCAGCCGGTTCAGGGCGCCGGTAAGGGGATCGGTCACCACCATGTTCTGCATCGACGCCTCGGTCCGGCGCCGGTCGGTGATGTCGACGACGGATACCAGTATGGCCTCCACATCGCCGTCCAGGTTTCTCAAGGGGGCGCCGCAAATCACCACCCGCTTCGGGAACGCTCCATCCGCGACCGTCAACTCGACCTCGAGGCTGGACGAAACGCCATGCGTCCATATCATCAGTTCCCGTTCGGCCCGTTCCTGGTCGCGCGGCGTGAAATAGGAAACGAACGATCTGTCCAGATCGATCGGCTCGGTTTCCCTCAGGCCCAGAATGGACGCCATCGCCGCATTGGCGAAGAGCGTCTTGCCGTGTGGGTCGACGTGCCAAATTCCGAGCCGGCATGTATTGGTGAGGCCGGCCCATTCGCCGGGCTGCCCGATGGACGCGTGGTCGACATACAAGCGCTCTCCGTCGCCCACCGCATTAGCGAGATATTCGGCCAGCTTGATCGAGTTTGCCCCCAGAATTTCGATCTGGGCCTTGGCGTTGCGCAGTTGGATATTGCTCTCTTCGAGTTCCAACTGGCTTTTCCGTTGCAGTTCGGCCGCCTTGAAGCGTTCGACCGCGTATCGGATGGACCGCTCCAGCGTCGAGGGCTGCAGCTCGTTCTTGTAGAGCAGATCGTCCGCGCCGGCTTCGAGAGCGATACGATCGAGTTCCCTGTTCCGATAGCCGGTCAACAGCACCGTAGGTGCCCGACGCGTGTGACGGGATTCCCTTATGAAATCCAGGCCACAGCCATCGCCGAGGTGATAATCGAGAACTACTACGTCGAAACTATAGCGCGACAAGGCGTTTTCGGCGTCCCGCAGCGAGCCGACCCCAAACACCTCATAGGTGAAATCTTCGATATCGTTGAGGAATTCTTCGATGAGTTGCCGATCGCCTTCACAATCGTCGACGACGAGAACATGTATCTTTCTATTTCCCGGCAAAGCTGAAGGCATAGCTGACAAAACAGGCCTCGTGACTGACGTGTGCGCAACTTCCCCTCGCCAAGCCCTGCGGGGAAGCTCAGGATTCACGTCCGGATCGGCCTGCTCACGTTGCAATGGACCGTTGAAAAAGCGGAGGCCCATGCCTGTGTTGGCCGACCCGTACACGGAAATCCGCAAAACTTGCCAGCAATTTGTATCGATTAAGGGTTAATGGATGGTGCATATTCTGCCTTATTATAACTAGTCTCCATTGGTTATTTTATTTGTATTCTGGAGAATTGTGTCCCGTTCAGGCAGCCGCCCCCTCTCCGCCCGAAGCGGAGGACCAGACTTTCGGCATGATTTCATCCAAGCGAAGTTACCCGCCGCGGCCTTCAGCTGGCGTGGATATATCCGCGCAAAGCTTCGGCTTCCCGCTCGGTCTCCTCGATCCGGTATTTCACCACGTCACCGATACTGACGAGGCCATAGAGCTGGCCCTCCTCTACGATCGGAACGTGACGGATACGGCGGTCGGTCATCAATTCCATGAGTTCGTCGATCGTGGCCGACCGGGAGCAGGTAAACACCTCGCTGCTCATCAGCTCGTGTACTTCCAGATAGAGCGCCGCCGCGCCTTTTGTGGCCACGGTGCGCACGATATCGCGCTCCGAGACCACGCCGACGACGTTGCCCCTATCCAGCACCAGCACGGCGCCGATGCGCTTGTCAGCCATGACCCTTGCGGCATCCATGACCGACGCACTGCGCGACGTGGTGATCACGTCGCTTCCCTTGGTTCGTAAAATGCTGAGCACATTCATAGCCAGCTCACTCCATCCGATGGTGAAGTCGGGCAGCCCGAGCGGCAGAAACACTCGACAGCTTCCCGACGGACGGTCCCCAATACGCTGTCAATCACCATGATGCGCCTATGGGCCAATAGAGACAAGCCCACCGATTGGGAACATGCCCAATAGCTCTGGAGCGAACCTCCGCCTCACGAAAAAGTTACGGTCGCGGTTCGCTCCGAATGGGACTAACATCCCTCTCCTATCGTTCCGACAATCGCCAAGGGGGTGCGCGATGTCATCAGCCGTCAAGACCGACCCGGAAAACTCGTCAACAGCCCAGAGACAGGACGGTCGCCATTCGAAGATCGCGACCTGGGCGCTCGGCCTCGCCATTTTGGCCGCCATCGCCCTGGCCCTGGCAGGCCCTCTGTTCCGGATGGAGATCACGGGGCTTTTCACATCATTCGGCATTTTGCGGTTCGCGCCGATAGCCTCGATCGGCATCGCGTTGATCGCGCTTGCCGGTCTCGCGGAGGCGCTGATCCGGTCGGACCGTCAGGGAACATTCAAGGCCATCGGCGCCATTCTCGTCTGCGCCGTCGTCATCGCTCTGCCCCTCGACCAGAGGCTGAAGGCCGCCGGGGTCCCGCCGATCCACGACATAACGACTGACACGCAGGACCCGCCGGTTTTCGTCGACGTTCTGCCGTTGCGCAAGGACGCGCCTAACCCGGCGGACTACAAGGAGGATGGCGGTGACAAGCTCGCCGCGATGCAGGCCGGCGCCTTTCCGGACATAAAACCCCTCGAGACGTCTCTATCGCCCTCCGATGCCTTCGACAAGGCGCTCGCGGTCGCCAAGCAGATGGGATGGGATATCGTCGCCGAAGCCAAGGCCGACGGACGGATCGAGGCAACCGCCACCACTTTCTGGTTCGGCTTCAAGGACGATATCGTCATCCGCATCCGCGAAGCGACGAATGGTTCGCGTATCGATATCCGGTCTGAATCACGTATCGGAAGAAGCGATGTCGGGGTGAACGCCAAACGGGTCCGCGCCTTCCTCGCCGCCATGCAGCGCTAGCGGCCCCGGAAATTACGATACAGCCAGCGGATCGCGATGATCGGGACCACGACCCCGGCGCCGACGAGGATATAGGGCAGCGCCCACTCGCCGATATCCACCACCAGATGGCCGAGGCGCTGTACGGTCTCGACCATCCAGTGCCAGATTTCCTTCGGACGCACGGCGAAGAACGTCAGAATCCATCCGACCGCGAAGCAGATCAGGAGAAACTTGACGATCGAGGCGATCTGGATGCGCGGCGGAGTCACGGGATCCTGTCATTTGCTGTGGAAATCGACAGGCGCGAGATTAGCGGATGGCAATGCCTATGGCAAAGCCGACACGCGGGTTCCAGCGGGGCGAAGAAGAACGGCTAGCGGCGGAGACGCGGATCGTCGTTTCGGCGACGAGCGGGCGCCCGCTTGTCATGCTCTTCCCGCGTGCGGCGGTCCGGCTTGTAGACCGTGTCGTCGAGAAGGACCGCCGTCGGATGATCGTCACGTCGCCAGGATGGCCGTCCCGGACGATCTTGGCATGCAGCGAAGAGTTCCCGTCCGGCTTGAAGAGCCTCTGGACGATCCAGATACTCTCCCATCGGCCCACCTTATAAAAGCGGTCGCCGATTTGCAGCCCGTCGGGGGTCTGCGGCGCATTGTTGTCGTTTGACCGGCTCCCGAACAAGCTGCTCAGGATCGAACGCGAGGGTGAGCTCATTGGACTCCGCACGTCCCTACCGAAAACGCTTCGGTCGGCAAAAAAGACTTCATTCCAAGCGAAGGCTATGCTCACTCTCGTTAATGCGCCCTTAACGAAACAACGCCGCGCGCAAAACCGGCGGCCGTTGGACGAGGCAGATCTAGTCCTCGACAGCGACGGCATCCCGGATCGCGTCGATCGCAGGGATGATCCCGTTCCAATGATATTCGAGACACATCCTGCGCGCGCTGTCGATCCCGAGCAGGTTAAGCCAGATGACGAGCCAAATCATTGACGTCCCGGAAATCCACGTCACGAAGCGGCGAGTACCCCTGGCGCTCTGTTCTTATGGCTTGATTGATCATTTTCTTAACTCCTAGGCGCCCCTCACTCTGAAAACCGATCACGGTCAACCGGTCTACCTGAGTCGCATATGGCGGGCCGATACGCCGAACTCGCGGCGGAATTATGGCAAGGTAGTGACTTTTCAGACACATAAATCAAATTTTATAACCCAAAATTCCCAATAAACTTATTATGATCAACAACTTATGGTCATTTTCGGCACCAACCTCTATGACCGAAATGCCACACTGGCCCGCGCTTGCGGCTTCGGTCGGAGAAGCAATGCAAGGGGCATTGCGATGACGCAAACGGCCGTCATGAGACGAAAATCACCCAGAAAGGCCAACAGGCTCGCCTGACGGCTTATTTCGTAGTCGAGCGCGGCCACCCCGTGGGCCGTTTTCAAATTCCAGAACGCCGCGACCGCAGGCTCCCGAAGGGCCCGGTTATAAAGGCTCGCGAGTTCCGCCAGCCGCGCATGGGCCGTCTGGGTGCCGCTGGCCAGTCCGCTCATCACCATGGCGACGCCGAAGCTGCCGCCGATATTCCGGAGCAGCGCGAACAGGGCGGTCGCATCGGTGCGGAATTCCGGCGCAAGGGTCGCAAAGGTCGCCACGTTCAGCGTCATGAAGACGAGACCGAGACCGAATCCCTGCAGGGCGCCGGTCCAGATATCGCCGCCTCCCCGACATCGAGCGTGAAGCCCGCCATTTCGTGAAGCGAGACCGCCGTACAGCCGAGACCGATCATGACGAGCACCCTCGGGTCGATGCGGTTGACCACCCTGCCCGACGTGATCATCGAAAGCGCCGTCCCAACGCCGCGCGGCACGAGCAAAAGGCCGATATCGAGCGTCGGGTAACCACGCATCCGGGCCAGGAACGGTGGCAACAGGGCAAGCGACGCCAGCGTCGTCGCGCCGAAAAGCAAGATCAGGATCAGACCGGCGCTCACATTGCGGTCGAGAAACAACGCCGGTTTAAGAAACGGCCTGGGGCTGGTGAAGACATGTACAGCGAATAGATAGAAGCAGAGCCCGGCCAGCACGAGCTCGGCCACGATTTCGGTCGAGGAAAACCAGTCCAGCGTCTCGCCGCGATCCAGAACAAGCTGCAGCGCGCCGATCCCGATGCCCAGAATGACGAAGCCGAAGCGATCGAACGCCGCAACCGCCCGCCCAAGGCCGTCCGGCATATAACTCAAGATCCCGAGGACGGCGACGACCCCGAACGGCACATTGATATAGAAGACGGCACGCCAGCTATACGCATCGGTCAGATAGCTTCCCAGGCTCGGGCCCACGATGGGGCCGACCATCACGCCGAGGCCGAAATACCCCATGATCCGGACGCGGTCCTTGAGCTCGTAGAGGTCCAGCATCGTCGCCTGAGTGAGCGGTGTGATCGCCGCGCCGAAGACGCCTTGCAGGATGCGGCAGATCACGACCTCCGTAAGCGTTCCCGACGCACCACAGGCCACCGACGACAAGGTAAATCCGATGATGATGGTCAAGAACAGGCGTCGACGGCCGAACCGGGCCGCCAGGAAGCCTGTCGCCGGCATCACGATGGCGCTTGCCACGACATAGGATGTCAGGATCCAGGCGATCTGGTCCTGCGTCGCCGAAAGACTACCCTGCATGTC